>NZ_CP123229.1:614375-1228750 GCF_029855125.1 Methylocapsa sp. D3K7 | reverse complement strand
GTCACCGCCACGGACGGCGGCGGTGAAGGCGGGGGGGCAGGGAACGGACCGCCAGAAAGCCCTGGGGAAAAGGCTGGCTACAGCGCCCCGTCCATCCAGCAAAGCACCACCAAGATCGCGGTACCAACTTTCGATCTTCCGATCGCGATCCAGACGGTGCCGGAGCAGGTCATCATCGATCAGAACGCCGTCAACATTCAGGACGCGCTCGAAAATGTCAGCGGTGTGCGCTCGAGCAACAACAACATCGAAGGGTATGTCTTTAACATTCGCGGCTTTAACAGCTTCAATGTGCTCCGCGACGGCCTGTTGATTGGGGTGGCCATTCCCCAATCCTACGATACCGCCAATCTGCAAAGCGTGGATGTCTTAAAAGGTCCCGCCTCCTTTCTGTTTGGCCGCGCCGATCCTGGCGGCGTGATCAATTTGGTGACCAAGAAGCCCCTAGACACTCCTTACTACAGTATCGAGCAGCAGATGGGCTCGTTCAATATGTTGCGCTCGGTGTGGGATCTCACCGGCCCGGTTGACATTCCGGATCTGGACAAAGGTGCCGTAAGCTACCGGTTTTCAGGCAGCTATCAAGATGGCGGCCAATGGGTGGACTTCACGGAGACCCGGAGCCTTTTGCTGGCGCCGTCCATCACCTGGAAGATCGACCCCTCGACGAAACTGACGGTCGAGGCGCAGTACAATCGCGAGGATGGGCGAAGCAACACCGGCCAGCCCGCGATCGGCGCGTTCCCCGCCAACATTCCGGTGAGCCGGTCGTTCCTGGATCCCAACGAGCCGCAGGATACGGTCCGCAGCTCGCTTATCAGTTATAATTTCAGGCATGAGTTCGACAATAATTGGGCCATCACCAACCGGTTCCTCGCGGCAAGAGCCACAATCGAAAAAACCGATTTGACCGGGAATTGCTTTTTCTTCCAGGACCCAGCAGCCCCGGCTCCTTGCGTCGTAGCGGGCAATACATTGCCTGCTTATATGCTCGATCGAGGCATTACCTATCAAAAATTGACGGGCACGAATTATTCCGCGAATCTCGATCTGACCGGCAAGTTCTATGTGGCAAATGTCCGCAACGATGTTTTGATTGGCACCGACTATTTCTACAGCTTCTATAACTATGTGCTTTCGGGCAACGGAGATTTCCCGATCAACATCTACAATCCGGTCTATGGCACGGTGCCGTATTGGGAGTTTGCCTCCGCCGCCACCATGGCGTGGTCGGGGACGTCTGGCTTCAGGTCCTTTAGTAGCAACCAGCAGAGGGATCTTGGCATCTATGCGCAAGATTCCATCACTCTCTTCGATAATCTCCATATTTTGGTGGGCGGCCGCTACGATTTGGCTGATGTACGGTCCGGGAATTCCAATAATTTTACGGGCGCCGGAAATTTTGCCGAAGCCTCCGCGAATTTTGATGCAAATCCGGACCAGCACAATCAGGCATTCAGCCCGCGCATCGGTGTGAATTATCAACCCGTGCCTTGGCTCGGTTTCTATGGCAGCTATACCAAGTCGTTTGGAGCGGCCAATGGCCTCTCGAACAACAACCTGCCGCTCCCACCGGAAATCGCGGAAGGATGGGAAGGCGGTGTCAAGACCGAGCTGCTCGATCACAGGCTGACAACGACGCTTGCCTTCTTCACCATCACGAAAAGCAATGTCTTGACGTCGACGGATCCCTTCAATCCAATCGCTGAATCGCGGCCGATTGGCCAAGTGCGCAGCCAGGGTGTCGAACTCGATGCGCTGGGCAAGCTCACCAACGAGATCAGCATCATCGCCAGCTATGCGCATCTCGATACGAAGGTGATCAAGGACACCGTTCCGGACCCTCTCGACCCGTTCGCAGGCGGTTTGCTTGGCTTGACGCCTGGGGGTGTTGCGCCGAACTCCGGCAGCCTGTTCCTCGCCTATGAGTTTCCAGCCGTCTCCATGTTTCATGGCTGGCGCGCGGGCGGCGGTGTCTATGCCGTGGGCGACCGGTGGGGAGATAACCAGGACACCTTTATTCTTCCGGCCTACGCGCGCCTCGACGCTTTTGCGGCCTACAAAGCCGTCTTCGGCCCGACGCGCTGGACCGCGCAAGTCAATCTGCAGAACATCGCCAACACGAACTATTACCCGGGCACCGATTTCTTTTTCAACAACGCGCCGAGATTTGGGATCTACACCGGCACGCCGCGTGCCGTCACCGTGTCGCTCAAAGTGGAGTACTGACCTATGCGCCGCTTTTGGGTGTTCCTCCATCGCTGGGCGGGACTGCTGATGGCGGGCTTCCTTATCGTCGTTGGAATCACTGGCAGCCTGCTCGCCTTCAACAGCGAGCTGGAGCGGCTGATCAGCCCGCAGCTCTATGCCGCGCCAAAACCGGGCGCGGTACCGCTCGACGCGGCGGCGCTTGCCTTGCGCGCCGAGGCCTTGGTCCCGAAGGGGCAGGTCTATTCGGTCTCCTTCGCCGAGCCGGATCAGGTGCTTGTGACGATCATCCCGCGCGAGGGGTCCGAAACTGGAGACAACACGCTCGGCTTCAACCAGCTTTTCCTCGATCCTTATACTGGCGACGAGCTTGGCCGCCGCGCCTGGGGGGATCTCTCGCAAGGCTGGATCAATCTGATGCCGTTCATCTATAGCCTGCACTTCAAATTGGCGCTCGGCCTCACCGGTTTCTGGATCATGGGCATCGTTGCGTTGGTTTGGACGCTGGATTGCTTCATCGGAGTCTATCTCACGCTGCCAGCTGGCATCGGCAACTTTTGGCGGCATTGGAAACCCGCCTGGCTCGTCAAATGGAGGGCGGGCGCCTTCCGGATCAATTTCGATCTGCACCGCGCCGGCGGCTTGTGGCTGTGGGCAATGCTGCTCATCTTCGCCTGGTCGAGCGTCTACATGAATCTGACGGACACGGTTTATAGCTGGGTCACGCAGGCGATTCTCGACTACCGGCCTGCCGGAACGGGGCTGCCCGATCTTCCTCGGCCCAATGAGACCCCGCGTCTCGATTGGCGCGCCGCGCTTTCGGCCGGTGAGCGGCTGATGGCCAAGCAAGCGGAGATCCACGGCTTCACGGTCGAGCGCCCGATGGGGTTCTCCTTTGACTCGGGAAAGGGACTCTACAGCTACAAGGTGCGTGGTGGCCGCGACATACAGGACCGGCGCGGCAACACGGAAATTTTGTTCGACGCCGATTCGGGTGAGTTGCGGCAGCTGATCTTACCGAGCGGGCAATACGCGGGCAATACGGTCACAAGCTGGCTCTACGCCTTGCACGAAGCGAATGTCTTCGGCATGCCTTACCGCATTTTTGTAAGCGTGCTTGGGCTCGCCATCACCATGCTGTCTTGCACCGGAATTTATATCTGGTGGAAAAAACGCGGTGCGCGAAAATTTTCCGCTTCGCGGCGGGGCGACGTGGGCGCCCCTGGCAAGCGCTTCGCGGCGTTGGCCTTCGTCAGGGGGTGCTGGAAGAGCCGTTCCGGGACATCAAATATCGCCCGGTAGGGCTCGCGCGACCTATATTCCGGCAGAATTGGGCCTTCATTTTTTCTGTTGATGCGCTACCGTGGCCTGTTGGCCTCTGGGCAGGTATTCTCCTGCCCAGAATGCCTTATTGAGTTAGTGCTTACCAGCCATGGCCGCTGCCGCTGCCGAAGGATTTGTCTGGCTCATAGCCGTCTTTCACATTGCCGGGGAAAGGTTGAATCGCTGCGACGCAGTTAAAAGAGTGTGGCGGGTTCAACGACCCATTGCCGCATACAAAATAAGAATCGATGCTGACCGTTCTTGCAGCAAGCGAATGGGGTGCCGGGTCGCCTTCGCATTGGTAGGTGCTGGCGGCGGCACTGACGGTACCTTTAACGTGGAAGCCATAAGCCCCTCCCGTTGTTGTATTGCCGGGATGGGTTGGCCTGAACCAGCTGTTATAGGTGCCGGGATTGCCGAAGGCTTGCTTCAGCGGGGAGGCATCGGTAATAGCAAGCGTCTTTAGAATTCCGGCGGGAGCAACGTTGCCTCCGGGCCCGGTCGGGGGCGTCTGATTTTTCAAATACAATGCCTCGACCTTCAAATTCACGGTATCCCCAGCGCTGGTGTCGAGGGGGTTTCCCCAGAAATCCGTGGGGTCTGCGCAGGCACCGTCGTAGCTATAAAGGATGACGTCGACGGCATTGAAGCTGTCTTCAAAAGCGGGTTCGACGTGGAATCCGACCGTCAGCCGGATATTGCTGCCCAGCGCGAAAACAGGTGGCAAAGTGCGGCTCTCATGGGCGAAGGCCGGGACTACAAAGGCGATTGACACGGCTAGGGCGGTGGCAGCCATAAGCTGCCGTCGGATTTTCATATCGTTTCCTCCACATATAAGTCTGGGGAATCGTCCCCTGTGTAACCCGGAAGCAGGCCGGGCCCCCATTCGCAACGTGATCGCGAATCTCGACTCGCACATCCGGTGGTCCATCCACCTAGGCGTGCAAAATTTGAAAAAGTTGGCCCGCGTTACGACGGTAACTTTGCTATTAAGAGGTGAGACGTTCGGGGCCGGAAAAATCCGCCATGTTTAAGAACAAAAATTCGTTCCGCCCGGCCAAAGATCCTGGCGGGGCGATGAAAGCAAGATGGAGGCTAACGCCTTGTGGCTGCGGAAATGCGGAAAGCAGTTGTTGCTTCTATAATAGAAAAAATACCGATCAATCCGGCACCTGCAAACGATGGGCACCAGCCGAATGTGGATGATTTATGCGCGCCACTAGTCCGAGTTTCCCATGCCCTACCGCGCGTATTGAGAGTGCATGACGGGACGAATTCGAAACATGCCTCGAAGGTGCGGTCACGGCGGAAGCAGCGGATCCGACGCTGTTGCCGTGCAACGCATCTTTGCCATATACGCTGACCTCGATGATGTTCGATGTTGTTTCGATGCTGAAATTGTATCCCTGCAGCAAGAGCACCCGCGAGATGGCCTGTTGAAGCGGCCCGTCGAACGCGCCGGAGACGGAACGGCTAAGATCCGCTGAGGAGCTGTACCGCACACCATAAATGTTGCTGAGCTTGATTAGCAGTTCTTCGACTGACGTATCGTTTGCTTCGATCTTAACCGCATCCGCCTCGCCCGTGACGCGAACTTCCGCGCGCAAGCTTGTCGAAAGCGCTTGCAGGAGAGTGGCGAGCACCATTGAACGGATCAACACCTGCCGTCTTGATAGAAGGAACCGCGATGGTTTCAAGGTATATGCCCCTCCAACCTATGAGCAGGAAACCCGGCGTATGCTTCCGCTGGACGGGGTCGAACCATGTACCGGCGTCTCCTCGATTTTTCCGGAATCGAGCCGAAGCAAACGGTCGGCAACGGGATAATAACGTTCATCGTGGGTTATTACGATGACCGTTTTGCCACGCGCCTTAAGTTGAGAAAGTATTTTCGTGTAAAAAATTTCCCGGAAGATAGGGTCCTGTTCTGCCGCCCACTCGTCAAAAAGATAGAACGGCCGGTCCTCGATAAAAGCGGTCAATAGCGCCAGTCTTTTGCGTTGGCCACGGGACAAATCGACGGTCGAAAAACATCCATCCTTTATAGTTAGTTTGTGGTCCAGCTGAAATTCTTTGAGAAAATTGCCGGCACGCGCGAGTGAGTTCGCGTCATGATAGCCAAGCAACGAATCGAAGTTGAAAGCGTTGGCAAAGACCACCGCGAAATTCTGGCGGAACACATCCCATTGATTCCCAGCTATTGGGTTGCCATTCAGTCTGATTTCTCCTTTATCTGCGACAAACAGGCCAAGAAGAAGAAATGCAAACGTTGTCTTGCCGCTACCGTTGCCACCGGTCATAAAAATCAGTTCTCCTGGTTCGATCCGTAGATCAAGAGGGCCAAGCGTGAACTCAGATCGTTCGGTTTCTGATCGATAGCTATAACGGACTCCTGAAAGTTCGAGGACCCCGGGTACCACGGGCGCTACTGAAGATTTGTCTTCATTTCCGATGAGCGGCTCCTCGGACATTGAGAAGCCAAGTGCCTCGAGTTTGCGGAGCGCGACCAATCCTTGCCCTAGGGCTGGAATCGTATTTACGATGGTCGAGATTGGCCCCATGATGAAAAGGATCGACAGAGTCCATCCGGTTACGGTGTCCGCCGGAGAGTTTTGAAACAGGGGAGGAACAAAAAGAGCGAGGCCGATGGCTATAAAAAACAAGAGTTTGCTGGCATGCGCTCCCACAATGAAGATCGTTAGGCCCGTGTTGAAACGAGTCCGGATTATGTTGGCCGTAACGCTGAGTTCCTCGTCCAGAAACGCCCCCCGGCGGCGGGCATTCATCTTCAGCTCCTTGCAACCTTCGGTTAATGCCCGAAAATGCCCGAATAAAGCATCATCGGCGTCTCGCGCGAGGCGGACCCAATGTAAAGACCAGCGCTGGGTGACAAAAAAGATACTCAGACCAACGGCAAGCAAAAGCAGAAGGATCACCAGCAAAGCGGGAGACAGGGAACCGACATAGATCAAACCGCCCAGCGCGATCGAACCCTCGATGAAAAGCACGGGTAGCGCCTGGTGCGCATGCGCGACACTTGAGATGTCGTCCGTCAACGCTGCCATGAGGCGGGGGGCGCCGCAAGATTGCAGCTGCGAGAGCGGCGCGGAGAGGATCCGGCGGCTGATCCAGAGGCGTAAATCGAAGAGATTGTTCTGGGTCAGGCGTAGAATCAGAACTTCGGAAACGACGCCCGCCACGAGCATGAGCAGGCAAAGGCCAAGGAAGGCGGCAAGGGATACCGTTCCCGCTCGTTGCCCCCTTGCCAGAGTGTCGTTAATGAGCATCAGCAGGCCGGTGCTGCTGCCTCCGGCGGCAAGGCCGAAGAAGACGGACCCAAGGAAAGCACGCTGTGACACACCCGGCAGCCTGCCGAAGGTCCCAAACAATGGCATTAAAGCTGCTGGTAAGAACTCAACCATCCTCGCTCCAATTGCAGCGCTGCTTCAATCGCAATCGTGCCATCCTGATATGCGTTCCCTGGATACCGAAATCGCGAGGACGGACCTGGAGCGGTCCGTCCTCGCGATTGGTCTAGCTGCTCTTTGCGACTGGCGCGAGACAAACGTCTCAAGGCGCCTTCTGGGGAATTTCGACGCAACTATGACCATCTCCTGGGGTCCTTGTCCCTTTGCCGCAAACGAAATATTCATCGATTGTCGCGTCTCTGGCGGCGATTGGCAGCGGGCTTGCAGTTCCTGCGCATTGATAGCTGTTGGCCCCCGCGTGAACGGTTCCGTAGATGTGAAAGCCATAGGCATTTCCGGCATTGGTGCCGCTGGGGAGAAGGCCGCTGGCGGGGCCTCCGGCGGGTTGTGACGGAACGAACCAACTATTGTACAGCCCGGTCGTATCGCTGTTCTCTTGCAAGGGTGAAATGTCGGTAATTTTCTTGCTCGCTAGAATCTGCGGATTGCCAGAATGGCCAGGAATATAGGGCTTTTCCTTGCTCAAGATGAGAACCTCGACTTTGAGGTTGACGGTGTCGCCATTGCTCCCATTGACGTCGATCGGTGCGCCGACGAAATCCTCCGGATCGGTGCCGCCGACATCCGTACAGGGTTTGTCGTAGGTGTAGAGGAAAGTGTCGTTCGCATTGGTGGTGCCAAACAACGCCGGTTCGATATGGAATCCAACCGACAGCTGGACCTTCCCAGTTGAGGCCGTGACGAGGCGGTCCTCGTGCGCATGGGCGGGGTTCTGCAGCGCCCATGACATCGCGAAGGTTCCAACGAAAGTGAGAATCTTGCAGCGATTTTCGATTTGGTAGCGTTTCATCAACAATCTCTCGTTCACCCGGTGAGGCTTTGGCGTTTTTAAGAGGGTGCTAGTCAAAGAGAAGCTGGCATTGCACGAATGCGATAACGACCCATTGGGCGGTACCAACACACGCGCGCCATCCAAAATTGACTAGCCTTCTTATTCGACTAAAACGGATGAGAGGCGGTGAACCCGACATGCTGGGCAAGTTTGGACAAATATTTTGAATACCGTGGGGTTTCCCCGCCGATCGCGCGGCGTGAACTCCGGGACGCCGAGAGAACAACGAGACGTCTTCACTGTACTGGCGTTTCACCAGCTTTCTGCGCGGCCTGTGCCGCCTCTTCCATCTGTTTGCGCAGGCTCAATGGACGCATGTCGGTCCAGACTTCGTTGATATAGGCAAGACATTCTGCTTTTGGGCCGCCCTTTCCAACGGCGCGCCAGCCATTCGGGATTTCCTTGTAGTCCAGCCAGATCGAATATTGCTCTTCATGATTGACGACGACGATATAGGTTGCTGTTTCGTCTTCTTCCCAAGCCATGGTTCGATGTCCTTTGCTAGCGGCTGATGGCATTTTCTTCCAACGCTTGATGCCCGTCTGAATGAGACGCGCATCAAGTACACGGGCTATTCAACTGTTGTTCTCTGCGATTCCGATGTCTGCACGGCCCTCTCAAAACGGTTTGCGATCTCATCAATCTGGTCGCCGGTGACTATCAAGGGCGGCAAAAACCTGATGACGCTTCCGGACCTGCCCGCGAGTTCCAAGATTAAGCCATGCCGGAGGCAGTTGAGTTGAATCCTTCGAGCCATTTCCGGGCAGGGTGGGGGAGGCTCGAATCCACGCCTCTTGCCATCTGGATCAATAACTTCGACGCCGATCATCAGCCCCCGACCGCGCACATCGCCAAGCGAGGGCGTAGTCGACGCGATCCGGGCGAGCTCATGCATCAGACGATTTCCCATGCTCTCGGCGTGTTGATCCAGTCTGTTGAGGCGAATGTGCCGAATGGTCGCGGCTCCAGCCGCAAATCCGAATTGATTGCCGCGAAATGTGCCGGCGTGCGCGCCTGGTTTCCAGAGGTCGAGGTCGCGATGGTAAACGATGACCGCGAGAGGCTGACCTCCACCGATCGCCTTGGAGAGTACGACGACGTCGGGCGTTATGCCGGCGCGTTGGAATGCAAAGAGGCTACCAGTGCGTCCGAGGCCCGTCTGGACTTCATCCACGATAAGAACAATTCCAAGACGCTTGGTCAGGTCGCGGATCTTCCGCAACCACACGCAGGGTGCGGGATTTATACCGCCCTCACCCTGAACCACTTCAAGGATCATCGCTGCTGGCGCCGGGATACCACTACTAGGGTCATCCAGTAGCGTCTCAATATAATGAGCAATGGCTTGCTGCCCCGAGTCTCCGCCAATGCCGAATGGGCAGCGGTAGTCTGAAGGGTAGGGGAGGAATTGGACTTCCGGTAAAAGTCCGGATATGGCAGCTTTCGCCGTGATGTCGCCGGTGAGGCTGAGAGCTCCAATCGTCATCCCATGATACGAGCCGTGAAAACTCAGCAGGCCCCGCCGTCCCGTCGCTGTCTTGACGAGTTTGATTGCCGCCTCGACCGCATCGGCTCCCGAGGGGCCGCAGAACTGAATTTTAGCATCCGCCGAAAAATCCGCAGGAAGGGTCGCGAACAATTCGCCGATGAACCGTTCCTTGACTGGAGTTGGAAGGTCAAGCGTTTGAAACGGCACTTCATCTTCCAGGGCCTTGCGGATAGCCTCCACGACGACGGGATGGTTATGGCCAAGGGCGAGCGTGCCAGCCCCTGAAAGGCAGTCGATATATTCGCGGCCTTCGGTGTCCGTGACGAGGATGCCGCGGCCCGTCTTCAGTGCGACCGGCAGCCGCCGCGGATAGGTCCTGGCATTGGATTCGATTGCATTCTGATGCTTAAGGTAAGTATTATCAAAAGATGTGTAGAAAGGATTCTGATCATAGGCTTTCTCGGTCAGTACAGATCGTAACTCTGGCTTTTCTTCACGATCCTCCCGTGGACGTAAAATCCCTGACGCATCCATTTTTGTGCTCATGACGTTTTTTGTTGCCGGCCGTCTTGTGTGGCGCGTCAGGGGAACTCCCAACAGATATTCAAACAGTCTGCCGAAAGTTTCAGCGCGCCAAAACAACCCGGGCCTGTAACGGTTGAGACCGGAAGATCCCGACAGGTTTTTCATCTTCGGGGATATATTTTTTTCGTAAGCAAAGAGTCCATGATCGGCGCCAAAAGACCGGCTTCCTGTTCCTGGTGCAGGATGTCCCTTATCCGCGGTACATTCTCGCGAATTGCCGTGCTTTGCTCGATTGCGAGGATCAACCCCTCGAGATAAGAAACGCTCAATTTCTTAATGTCGCCGTGCAGCCCGAGACCATGATAGACCATGCGCGCTGTGTTTCCGGGATGGTCGTATCCCAGCGGGAAAGAGATCATGGGGACACCCATAAAAGCGCATTCCTTGATCGTGTTGGCGCCGCCGTGCGTAACCATCAAATGCGCCCGTCGCAGGATCTCCAATTGAGGTGCTTTCTTGACAATCACGATATCGGATAACGAATACTCAAGATCCTCAGGGTTCAGACCAGCACCCGTCGCGATCACCCATTGTCTGTGGGGCCGCGAGCGGGCAACTTCGATAATGGTCTGGAAAAACCTTCGATATCTTTCTTTTCCGAACCAAACGAGACTTCCCAAGGCGCAATAAAAGAGCGGCCGTGTTTCGTCGAGGCGATCCCACGGAAATGGTTCGTCCGGGCGATGAAGCGCGAGCGATGTGCCGATGTAAACTCGCTGTGGCATTTCCGCATGAGCGAACTCCAAAGCGCGCGGCCACGCGACGAGTTCGGTCAGCCCAGGCGCTTGCCGGTCCGTGAGGCACAAGTCGAGAGGGTAGCCGTAGCGCAATGCGAACCGGAACCTAATTCCATCGAAATCAAGGTAGAGCCCTAGAGCCCGTGCGATAACGGACCGGAGCCGCTCTTCGCACCGCACCCGCCACCAAGCAGTTGAGATTTTCCACCGGGAGCGCCGAGTTCCCGTCGGGACTAGCGGACTAGAAATGGGCGGTAGACCGGAGCCGACGGCGGGCGAAAGAGAATCATGAAAATAGACGCAGGTTAAACCTTTGGCGCTGGTAACGAAGGCGGGCCATTCCATCCATTTGTCGGCGGATGCGAATATGACGAGATCTGGCGCCAGCCGCATGAGACTGTCTTGTAGGATTTCTCCACCGCGCGTCAGGAGGTCTTCGATGAAGGCATTGATGCGGCCGATAAATTTTCGTTGTGCCCGAAATGCGGCCAGACCGGGTGGAAGGGTCTCAAGAGTTTCGGTTTCGAGTAAAAAACCTTTGGGAAAATGACCTTCAAAAATGGCCGTAAACGGGAAACCCTGAGCATGAACAGCCGCCTTTGAGTCGGCAAAGCCAAAATAGTGAACATCATGCCCGCGGCTAAGGAGATGGTTGGCAAGACCTAGCGTCGCGTAAAGACCGCCTGGGTTGGGCAAAATAAAAATAACGATCGTTGACATCAAATAGATCGATCCGGGATAGCGATTGCCCCAATGTCCAAAGCGTCTCTCTCCGAGGCGCGGAAGGCCGGGCTTAACGTCCGCAGCCGATCATACCCTTCGCAAATATAGGGATCTCCTTTTATCTCAGGGCCGGATATCACGAAAGCAAACGCAGGTCGCGACACCAAAATTTATTTCGCGCCGGGATGGCGGGATATTTCTGACCAATCCGTTTTACCCAGTTGGGCAGTCCCATATTGGCATTCTGCGCCGCAGCAAAACCAAGACGGAGCGAGATTGCATTCCGAAGCAACAGACCGCCCTCCAACAGGCGAAAGTAACGCGGTAGTGACGAGAACGGCAAACGGCAAAACGAGAGTGATATTCCGTGAAATATGCTGCTGTTGAATCTTTGGCTCCCGGAAGCCACGAATCTGTCTTTGCTGACATGATTGCGCTGCTGCAGGCTCGCGCTATCGAAGAAGAAGGGAAACGACCAGCATTTGTCTTTCTTGGCAACGGAGAAACGGAGGTCGCCCGATTAACATTTGGCGAACTTGACCGGTACGCGCGGGCGATAGCGGTTCGGCTGCTTGAGATAACGCGGCCCGGTGAACGTGCTCTACTTCTCTATCCTCCCGGCCTGGACTTTATTAGCGCTTTCTTCGGGTGCCTTTATGCTGGGGTCGTCGCTGTTCCTGCGAACCCGCCCTCACGCCAGCATCTGCACAGATTGCGATCTGTCGTGGAAGACTCAGCTCCCACGATTGTCATGACGACCGCAGACTTACGCGAGCAGTTTGAGATGCGATCGGCACAGTCATGGCCCAATGGCAAGCTGCTTTGGCTGGTGACCGAGGAGCATGATCTGGCGATCGCAGACCAATGGGCGCGCCCCCTTATCAACTCCGAAAGTCTGGCTTTTCTTCAATACACATCTGGCTCAACTGGGACACCCAAGGGCGTCATGATTAGCCATCGAAATCTTTTGTCGAATGAAGCAACCATTAAGAGTGCTTTCGGTCATGACAGAGAGTCAACCGTAGTCGGGTGGCTGCCGCTCTATCACGATATGGGGCTCATAGGTAATGTCATTCAACCGCTTTTTGTCGGCTCGACGGCAATTCTAATGCCGCCATACGCCTTTCTCGATAAGCCCCTCCGTTGGCTGAAAGCGATCTCAAAATACAAAGCCCGCACCAGCGGTGGACCAAATTTTGCCTATGAACTCTGTGTACGGCAAGTATTGGCGGCGGACAAACAAGATCTCGACCTGAGTTCTTGGACCCTGGCTTTCAACGGCTCCGAGACGGTGCGGGCTTCGACTGTATCTCGCTTCGTGGAGGCCTTCGCTGCGTGCGGCTTCCGGCGCGAAGCGTTCTATCCCTGTTATGGGCTGGCCGAGGCGACCTTGCTGGTAAGCGGCCCTGAACGAGGCCGCGGCTTTATCGTTAAGAGGTTTAACAAGGCAGCGCTGTCGCAAGGTCTTGCAAATGCCGAGATCAATTCGCTCGACGAGAACGAAGGCATTGTTTCATGCGGTCAGTGCAGAAGCGGCCATCATCTGAAGATCGTCGATCCGGAAACAAGATACGTTTGTCCGGACGGGCGGATAGGCGAAATGTGGTTGTCCGGACCGAGTATCGCGCAGGGCTATTGGGGGCAACCAAGCGAAACCGAGGAGACCTTTCGCGCCAGTATGGCTGGCGGAGAAGAGAAGTTCTATTTACGTACGGGCGACCTTGGCTTTGTCGATGATGGCGAGATCTATATCGCTGGCCGGATAAAAGATTTGATCGTTATTCGAGGCGCCAATTACTATTCATCCGATTTTGAACGCATTCTCGACCAGGGCGTGCCAGGCCTCAGAGTCGGATGCAACACTGCTTTCGCGGTTGAGAGGGAAAACGAGGAAGTTTTGATCCTCGTGGCAGAAGCCAAGCGTGATTATCTTCGTCTCACTGGTGCTTCAGCAATATTTCTAGCGGTGCGTGAGGCCGTGTCCCGCGAATACTCGCTCACGATAGGCGAAATCGTTCTGGTGCTGCCCGGAGCTGTTCCCAAAACCAGCAGCGGCAAAATCCGCCGTCGCGCCTGCCGCCAAGCCTATCTCGATGGGACGTTGCGTATACTCGCCGCAACAGGTGCTGAGACGAAGGACTTCCCGGCGCCGGTTCGCGGAATGCAACAGGCATTTGGAGCACCATCTGACTTAATAAAGGAAAAGTATGGGAGGGACGGCGATGTCCTGCGCTTTTTATGCGTCAAGATTTCGCAATTCCTGCGTTGTCTAGAATCGGAAATCCTGACTGAGAAAAGTCTCCCCGAACTGGGGCTTGATTCCTTGCAGACAGTGGGATTGAAGCATGCAGTGGATGAGTTCCTAGAGATAGATCTTCCACTCAAATTGCTCTTGGCCGAAGGCAGCCTCCGCGCGTTGGCGAAGAAAATCGCGGCGCTGCCGCCAACAGCTCACCCGCCTGGCCCGAGCGGAGGAACGGGTCTCTCATACACGCAGCGGGCGCTATGGACCGTGCACCGCCTCGATCAAAAGAGCATCTCATATAATCTGCATTTGGCTCTCGACGTTACGGGCAAGTTAGATACCGAAACATTAGCTACCGCGCTTACCAATATCTTACAGCGCCACGGGCAGCTTCGAGCAATCTATCACGACGATGACGGTCAGCTGGGACAGACTTCCGAGCCCTTTATCAAACTAACAGAGTGGCTTTCTTGCGTCGATGCGAACGGTTGGAACGATGCGGCCTTGCAAGCCGATATCGGAGCGCGCGTACGGCAACCATTTGACCTCGAATGCGGGGTGCCGCTGCGGGTGACCATCTATCGTCAGGGACACGGAAAATCCGCGCTGCTTTTTTGTGCTCACCATATAGCCGTCGATTTATGGTCATTTCTTCTCCTAATCCAGGAGATCGACGAGTCCTATCGGGAGCTCCAATCCGGTCTTGCGTGCAAGACGACACCCACTCCCGATTATGCGGACTTCATCAACTGGCAGAACCGTTACCTAGAGAGTTCACTTGCGACCGATGATTTTGACTACTGGAAAATCCAGCTTGACCGGCAACTTCCCATTTTGGCGTTGCCGACAGACTTTCCGCGGCCGTCCGAATCAGACTATTGCGGCGCTTCCTATGCCCTGCGTCTCGATGCCAATCTTACCGCCGCTTTGAAGGTTTTGGCGGCCCATCACGGGGTTAGTTTGTCTACTATGCTGCTCGCCGTTTATCAGGTGCTGCTGCATCGTTATTCCGGGCAATGCGAGATTGTCGTCGGCATCCCCAGTAGCGGGCGACTCCGGGAAGAATTTGCAAGGCTTGTTGGAAATTGCGTCAATCCGATTGCAATTGTTGGTCGTCCTTTACCGGCGCTTTCTTTCGCGGAGTTTTTGCGTCATATCGGCGAACAAGTACGGGATGCACTCGTGCATCAAAACTTCCCGTTTCCTATTCTAGTGGAGCGGCTGCACCCGGAGCGACAATCTGATCAATGGCCGATTTACCAAACGTCTTTCGTGCTGCAGCAAGCACAGGAGGGATTGCCGCGAGACATGGCGCCGCTTGCCCTAGGGGAAGAGAACGCGCCATTTTTTTGGTGTGGCTGTGAAGCGGCAATTCTTCCGGTGCAAAAACGGGTCGAGAATTTCGATCTGAAACTGATGGCGGCAGAGTCGGAAGGTGGGCTTGTCCTGTCTTTGCAATATCGAACCGAACTTTTCTTGCCAGCGACGATCGCACGCATGGCCGGGCATTTTTCGCGTCTGACAGCGGGGATCGCAGCGTCGCAGGAAACCAAGATTGGCGAGCTGCCGCTTTTGACCGAGGCGGAGCGACATCGTCTCCTCACAGAATGGAACGCCACGGCTCATGACTATAGCCGAAACATTTGCGTCCATGAACTTTTCGTAGCGCAAGCAAAACTGAGGCCCCGCGCCGTCGCGGTGTCCTTCGGGGACAAGCGGCTCACTTACGCCGAGCTCGACGAGCAGACAAATCAGTTGGCGGGTTACCTCCGTGATCGTGGTGTCGGACCGGATGATTTGGTTGGTCTTTGCGTCAACCGTTCGCTCGCGATGGTCGTTGGAATCCTCGGTATATTAAAAGCCGGGGGCGCTTATCTCCCGCTCGATCCCGACTATCCCGAAGAGCGGCTGGCCTACATGGTCACGGACGCGAAGCCGCGCCTGGTTTTGACCCAAGAGGACCTTATTCCCTTGCTACCAGAAGCTATTAGCCTCTTCTGTCTTGATCGGGATTTAGGCGCAGTCGCGAGCACAAAGAGCCAGAACCTAACCAGCAAGACACTGCCTCTTAATCTCGCTTATGTGATTTACACTTCGGGATCTACAGGAAGACCCAAGGGCGTTGCCGTCACCCATGGTGGTTTAGTCAATCGACTTCAATGGATGCAGAGCTATTTTGCTGTCGGCGAGACCGACGCGGTCCTGCAAAAAACTCCCTATGGTTTCGACGTATCCGCATGGGAGTTTTTCCTGCCACTCTTGGCCGGAGGGCGTCTCATCGTGGCGGGTCCGGGAGATCATCATGATCCAGCCTGCCTTATGGATATCATTGAGCAAGAAGGGGTAACCCTCGTACATTTCGTTCCCTCGATGCTGCAAGCCTTTCTGGATGCCCCAGCTCACTCGGCGCTAGTGACGCTGCGCGGCGTGATCTGTAGTGGGGAGGTTCTTCCTTCGTGCCTTAGAGATCGATTCCATGCCTTCCAATCGGCGGACCTATACAACCTCTACGGCCCGACCGAGGCGTCAATCGATGTCACCGCGCATGTTTGCAGGCAAGACGGCGAGGGCGTAAGTGTTCCGATCGGCCGGCCGATTTGGAACACGCAGATTTATATCCTTGATGGGAAATTCAACCCGGTACCGGTTGGAATTCCCGGCGAACTTTATATCGGGGGTACCGGACTGGCGCGAGGCTATCTTGGCCGTCCGGATCTCACGGCGGAACGATTTGTGCCAGACCCCTTTGGCGGGGAGGGAGGCCGTTTGTACCGTACCGGTGATTTGGCCCGGTGGCAGATTGATGGGAACGTGGAGTATCTCGGCCGCAGCGATCATCAGATCAAATTGCGCGGGTTCCGGATCGAATTGGGAGAGATCGAAGCACGGCTCCTAGAGCATCCAGCCGTTCGCGCCGCCGTTGTGATGATGCGTGAGATGGAAGCCCGCAAATTCCTGACGGCATATGTCGTGACCATGCCGGACGTTCGGCTTAATTCGGAGGCACTGTGCACCTCGTTACGGCGCGGGCTTCCAGACTATATGATTCCGTCAGCTTTCGTTTTTCTTGATGTTCTTCCTCTAACACCGAATGGAAAAATAGATCGTGGTGCCCTGCCGGTGCCGGAGACTAGCGACGACGATAAGGGCTATGTGCCGCCGCAATCCTTCGAGGAAAAGTTACTTGCTGGGATTTGGAAAGAGGTTCTGGGTCTTGAGCAGATAGGAATAACCGATAATTTTTTTGCGCTCGGTGGCGATTCCATTTTGAGCATAAAAGTCGCGAGCAAGGTTCGCGCGGCTGGGTTTGATCTTATCCCTCGTTACATATTTTTGCATCCAATATTAGGCGCCCTTGCGTCGCTGTTACAGCCAATCATAACTGCGGCGACAGAGGCTATAATGCCGCCCAGAGAACATTTCTGGATGGCTGAGCTGCCTCTCGATCAAGTCGTGAAGTTACAAGGCGAATTTCCCGGGCTCACCGATCTCTATCCATTGACCCCGATGCAGGAAGGGATGCTGTTTCACTGCCTGCTGCATCCTGGGAGTGGGATTTATGTGCTGCAAGATCAATATGAGATCCGCGGCGTGGTTGACATTGAGGCTTTCCGCGGCGCTTGGCAGTACGCCGTAGATCGCCACGATATTTTGCGTTCCGCAATAGTGTGGCGGCAGATCAAGAGGCCGCATCAGCGTGTTCAAGGCCGGGCGGCGTTACCATTTTTCTTTGAAGACTATCGAGCCCTGACGAATGTAGAGCAGGAGAAACAGTTAGCCAGTATCCTCGAGGATGAACGGCGGGAGGGCATCGATCTGGAAAAGCCGCCCTTGATGCGAATACGGATGATCCGCCTAGGAGAGGACCTCTGGCGCTGCGTACGCAGTCATCATCACATTCTGACCGACGAATGGTGTACCTCCCCCTTATTTGTCGAATTCCGTGATGCCTATGCGGCACTGATTGCGGGGCGCCCCTTACCCGAACACCAAGCGTATCAGTTCCGTGACTACTTCGCCTGGCTAAATCAGCAGGATCTTGCAGCTCCTGAAGCGTTCTGGCGAAGCTATCTAAAGGGCTTTCGCGAGCCGACGCCTCTGGTCATCGATGTTTCCCTTCGAACCCGCGATACACCACTAGGAGACGTCCTTGATGCGCAAGCGGCGCTTGACAGTGGACCGTCGCTGGCGCTTCAGCAGGCCGCGCAAAATTACTGCGTCACGCCCAATACGCTCATACAAGCAGCGTTTGCTCTGCTTCTTAGCCGCTACGCCAATCGCCCGGAAGTGGTGTTCGGAATAACGGTCTCCGGGCGCCCCGCCGAGCTGCCAGGCGTAGAGCAGATGCTTGGATTGTTCATCAACACTCTGCCGCTCCGGTTGCACCTTCGCGGCGAACAGCGAGTCTGCGATTGGTGGAGGGAAATACAGTTTGTCAATCTCGAAATGCGGCAATTCGAATACACCTCATTGGTGCAGTGCCAAGCTTGGAGCGAAGTCCCAGCCGGCATTGATTTGTTCCAGCATCTTCTTGTGTTTGAGAACGCGCCCATTGATCCAAGCCTTTTGTCAGATAGATCCATCCTCGACATGCGCTTCATTGGTAACCGAGTTCATACCAACTATCCGATTACGGTAACCGTTATTCCTGGCAATAAGCTTCAAGTCAGAATCACTTACCAGGCCAATCGCTTTAAACCAGAGTCCATCCATCGGCTCTTGACTCATCTTATAATCGTGCTCGAGGCAATGATCGCACGGCCACAAGCTCAACTCGGAGAATTTGGTCTGCTCCTTCCAGCAGAGCGGTCACAGCAGTTGGAGGATTGGAACGAGACGACCCATACCTATGCACCGCCTGTGGATTTTGTCGCCGCTTTTGAAGTGCAGGTAGAGACGTGCCCGGATGCGCTGGCTGTGCGATGTGAGGATGTCGCGCTCAGCTATCGTGAACTCAACCGGCGCGTCAATCGAGTATCCCATGGCTTGCTCGCGCGTGGCATAGGACCTGAAATTGTTGTTGGTCTTATTGGCGAGCGCGATATTGATTTCCTTGTGATGCTCTTGGCTGTGCTCAAGGCTGGCGGAGTCTACCTGCCGCTAGACCCTCGTCATCCCAAGCTTCGGCATCTACGCGTGCTCCAAGAGAGCGGTACTGCGATGGTCCTTGCCAGCCGCGCATGTCTGGAAGAGTGCCAGGAACTCTGTAAGGGGCAAGCGGTCTCCGTTGTAGCGTTTCTTGAGTTCGAGAAAGAAGTCACAGAGTCAAATCCGCTGGGCTACGTCGACGGACGCAATCTTGCCTATATCATTTACACATCGGGTTCGACTGGGACGCCAAAGGGCGCCATGATCGAACGCCTTGGAATGTTCAACAATCTGATGACCAAGATTCCGGCACTCAATCTTGAGCCGGGTGACGTCATTGCTCAGACCGCCTCGCAAGCTTTTGACATTTCTATCTGGCAATTCCTTACCGCTCTCATTTGCGGTGCTTGCGTCGATATTCTGCCTGACAATGTGGCGCAGAATCCCCTTGCATTGTCAGCTGCGCTGCACAATCGCGGCATAACTATTCTCGAGAGTGTACCGGCGATGATCCAAGCCATTCTAGATGCAATGGTGCCAACAATGCCACCGAAGAGACTGCGCTGGCTGCTCCCGACCGGCGAAGCTCTATCTCCCCTCCTTTGTCAAAGTTGGTTCGCGCGCTATCCGAACATTCCAATGCTAA
Source organism: Methylocapsa sp. D3K7 (assembly GCF_029855125.1). Taxonomy (GTDB): domain Bacteria; phylum Pseudomonadota; class Alphaproteobacteria; order Rhizobiales; family Beijerinckiaceae; genus Methylocapsa. Next base: position 1,209,386 of record NZ_CP123229.1, on the reverse strand, counting down.
ATGCGTATGGCCCCGCAGAATGCGCCGATGACGTGGCCTATCATCAGATCGAAGCGGCCCCCGAGGCCGAAATTTTGGTGATGCCGATTGGCCGGCCTGTAGCGAATTTGCGGCTATACATTTTGGACCGTTTTATGGACCTAGCGCCAGCTGGCGTTACCGGGGAAATATATGTGGCGGGCATGGGTGTCGGCCGTGGCTATGCCGGGCGGCCCGACCTGACGGCGACGGCGTTCTTGCCAGATCCCTTCGGGAAGCCAGGAGCCAGACTGTATCGAACAGGCGATTTGGCGCGCTATCGTGACAATGGGACGATTGAATTTCATGGCCGTGCCGATGACCAGGTAAAGATACGGGGGCATCGGATTGAAATCGGGGAAATCGAAGCGCGCCTGAGGCGGCACCCAGAGATAAGAGATGCCGCTGTGATGGCATGGCCGGACGCTAAGCTCGGATATCGCCTTGTCGGATATTTTGTTCTGATAACAAATGCAAAAACCGAGAATGATGAACTCAGTTCTTTTCTGCGTGATTGGCTTCCAGATTACATGATTCCATCTATCTGGATGCAACTGCCAGATTTGCCTCTCAATTCCAATGGCAAGCTAGACAGAAAGGCTCTTCCACCGCCTGTAGAATTCGATGCTGCGCAGGAATTTCAGGCTCCAGCGACGCCGACCGAGCAAATCTTGGCTGGACTTTGGGGTGAGATGCTTTGTCGCGATCGTGTTGGGAGGAACGATAACTTTTTTGAACTCGGGGGGCATTCACTGCTCGCGACACAGGCGATAGCCAGAAGCAATCAGATATTTTGCCTGGAAGCGCCGCTCCGTTCGTTGTTTGATGCTCCGACAATCGCCAGGTTTTCGGTTTACGTCGATATTACCCGCCGCGAAGGGGAGTCCTCCTCTTCGTTACCGTTTATTCCGGCTCCCCGCATAGGTCCTCTGCCGCTTTCATATGCACAGCAACGGCTGTGGTTTATGCAGCAGTTCGATCCCGCCAATCCCCTCTATCACTATGCGGTCGCCGTCAGGATTACCGGGCCGTTCGACGCTAATGTCCTTGAAGCAAGCTTGAATGCAATCGTACGGCGTCATGAATCGCTTCGGACGGTGTTTCACGAAGAATGGGGCGAGCTCCGGCAGGAAGTTCTTTCGGAGCTTCCCGTTAAACTTGAATCGATGGTGGTGCAAAGTGACTCGATGAAGGAGTTCACGAACGGGCTACCGAGCCGGATGCATGAGTCCGTTGCGGCCCCCTTCGATCTTACGAATGGCCCTCTAGTCAGGGCGATGCTCTATCGCCCGCAAGGGGTACAACAGGGCACTCCTCCTATTTGTGCGTTACTCCTCTGTTTCCACCACATCGTCTTTGACGGCTGGTCTTTCGGACTGTTTTTGAAAGAATTTGGGGCTCTCTATCCGGCTTTGCAAAATGGCGCTGAACCTTCGCTGCCGCGACTCCCTGTGCAATATGCCGATTATGCTATCTGGCAGCGTGAGCGGGCGCAAAATGCGTGTTTTGCGCGTCAGAAAGATTATTGGACGGGGCAACTTAAAGGAGCACCGTTTCTTCTCGATTTGCCGGCAGACCGGCCGCGCAGCGCGGTCACGAGTGATGCCGCGGGCTCATATGAATTTGATCTAAGCGATCTTAGATCTGGGCTTGACGAAATTAATCGTCAGCATGCGGTAACTTCATTCATGACGATGTTAGCGGCCTTCGCGGGATTGCTACGCTACCTCAGCGGAGCTTCAGATCTGCTGGTCGGCGCTGATATAGCGAACCGGCAACGCAGGGAATTTGAAACCCTGATCGGGTTTTTCATTAATTTGGTTGCTTTGCGAATCAAGCTGGATGGTGATCAGAGTTTCAGCGAGTTGCTGGCGCACGTGCGGGACGTCACGCTCGGCGCCTATGATCATCAAGACTTCCCTTTTGAAAAGCTGGTCGAGACTCTTCGTCCCGAGCGCAGCGCGCTGCATGCAGCGCTCTTTCAAGTCAAGCTGGTATTTCACAACGTTCCGCTGACAGAGCTTGGTTTTCAGGACCTAAGATTCGAGGCAATTCCCTTCGAACCGCCACGCACGGAATTGGATCTGGTGCTTCATGTTTATGAGGACCGTCAGAGGCTTCGCGCGGTTTTTGAGTACCGGAGAGGTCTCTTCGACGTAGCCAGCATCTCGAAATTCGCAGAATTATTGCAGCTGTTGTTGCACAGCGTCCTGGCCAAACCAAGCATCCGTCTAAGTACCCTCATGAATGTGCTTGCGGAGCAGGACCAAGCGATCCGGGGCGCCGCGCGAACTGAGCGGCTCGCCCGCCGGATGGATCGGCTTCATGCCGTCAAGCGCCGAAATGTGCGGACAGAACAATGACCCTATCTAATTTGCCGCATTCCCATATTCAGCACCGCTGGAGCGAACCATGACTACCCAGGGAAGCAAGCCTGCACTCGGGTCCGTGCGCCGCCGTTCCGTTACCTTCGGGCAGGCAGAGCCCATGAAGCATGGGTTTTTGCCGGGGTGCGGCGAACATCCAATTGTTGTCGAAGCTCCCGCCAAAGGACTGCGGCTATCGTCCTGGGTAACCGGGCGGCGGGCGGAGCTTGAGGTGCTGACAGCACGGCACGGAGCGGTCCTGTTGCGCGGCTTTGCCGTCGATGGGGTACCGGATTTTGAAGATTGCGTGGAGAAGCTGTGCGGCGGCGCGCTGGAGTACCGCTTTCGCGCATCTCCGCGTACCGAAGTCGGACGCCACGTTTACACCGCGACGGATTATCCATCGGACCAGACCATTTTTCCACACAATGAACATTCCTACTCGCCCATCTGTCCGCTTTACCTCGTCTTTTATAGCGAGGTTCCGGCTCCCGAAGGGGGGGAGACACCGATCGGCGACAACCGTGAAATCACGCGGCTTATCAATCCCGCAGTCAAGAAGCAATTTGTGGAGCGCGGTATTCTCTACGTGCGCAATTACGGGGCTGGGTTCGGCTTACCCTGGACCACTGTGTTTCAGACCAATGACCGTGCCGAGGTTGAGCGCTATTGCTCCAGCCTTGGCATTGTTTGGACATGGAAATCCGGCAACCGTCTATGCACCCGTCAGACCGGCCCGGCAATGATCCGTCACCCGCGTACCGGCGAAGATGTTTGGTTCAATCATGCGACGTTTTTTCATCTGACCACCCTGCCAGCTGCGTTGTGCAACGCTTTGCTTGAGGAGTTCGGGGAAGAGGACCTTCCCACCCAAACCTATTATGGCGATGGCGCGCCTATCGAACGCGAGGTGCTGGAGCATCTGCGTTGCGTCTACCGACAGGCACTCCGCGAGTTTGACTGGCGAACAAACGACGTCCTGCTGGTGGACAATATTCTCACGGTGCACGGCCGTAATCCGTTTCGCGGATTTCGCCGGATCCTCGTGGCCATGGCCCAGACGTTTCAACCGAATGATTGGGCGATAAGAGGGGGAGTGTCGTCGTGACGTCGAACAAACAGACGACGGGATTCCGGCTCTCACAGCAACAGCAGCGTTTATGGCGCCTTCGAGAGCGGGCAGGGGTAGATTTGAGACCGGTGTGCGGACGGCTGCGTTTGGAAGGCCCGCTCGATGTCTTGCACCTGCGGGAGGCGCTCGGCAAACTAGTTTCGCGCCATGAGTCTTTGCGCACACGATTTGAGATGGCACCTGGTTTGTCATTGCCGATCCAGATCATTGATGACGCGGCCTTTATCGTTGAACTCTGCGATTTAAGCCAGTTGGAGCATGGACCAGGCTCTGAGGAACGAGCCGCATCGGCTCTGGCTGAAATCGAAAACGAACCAACATTCAATGATTTATGCGGCGCGGCGATTCGTACGGAACTGGTGCGATTTTCCACCGGCTTGCATTATCTGTTGATCGCGATTTCGCCACTCTGCGGCGACAGAGCCAGCCTCCACAACCTCGTACGTGAATTGATAGATGGGTACAGCGAGGAGACCGCCTCCCGACACGCGGAGGAGCCGCTGCAATACGCGGATTACACCGCCTGGCAGGAGGATGTTATCGCAAGTGACACGGGCGAAGGGGTGCGTTACTGGGACGAGCAACAGCGGCCGGATGTTTTTCCAATTCGGCTGGCTCTTGAGAATGAGATTGCGGATAAATCAATCTTCGTCCCGGCTGTGATGACCTTGCCGCTATCGCGGGATCAGGTCTGTGCTGTGACTGAATATGCGGCGCGGCATTGTGCGACGCTCGAGACCATACTGCTGGCTAGCTGGTTGGCTTTGCTGCATCGGCAAACCGATCACCAGGAAATTGAGCTCGCGTATCTTAGCGATGGCCGCAGTGAGTCGATTGCCACGGCGATTGGCCCTTTTGCGTGTCCCCTGCCTTTGCGATGTACTTTTAACACCGGTGAACCGTTCCCCACATTCGTGCGGCGGCTTCAGGTAATTCTAGAAGCGCATCACGACTGGCAGGACTATGCTGCTGCCGATTCCTTGCATTATACCTGCCGCTCGCGCGAACCACTGATTGGTTTTGGCTATGCTCCCGCGATGGCTCCCGAGCGGTCGCGCCACTTACTCATGACTCTCGAACGAGAATCGTCCCTTGAGGAGCCATTTCGTCTCCATTTGCAATGCCTTCTCGGGGAGGAAGGGGGCATCGTTGAATTCCATTACGACCGCGCGCGGCTTTCCCTGGCGGCTGTCGATTGTCTCGCGGAGCAATGGCTGACTCTTTTGGCGCATGCTACCCGCGAACCGGGGGTGCCGGTCGAACAACTGTCATTGCTCAGCGACGCCGAACGCCTGCGGTTGATGGACGAAATGTGTTCTTCGACTGCTTCAGCATTTCTTGAGGTGAAAGGACTCCACGAGCTAGTCGAAAGGCAGGCCGGGCGCGTTCCGCAAGCTCTCGCGCTACGCCATAGAGAAACGAGCTGGACGTATTTTGAACTGAACCGTCGGGCGAACTCTCTGGCGGCGTGCCTGCGGGCCAGGGGTCTTAAAGCCGAGGACCGGGTTGGCCTCCTGATCGCGGACCCACTCCAGATGGTCGCAGCGATCCTCGCGGTGCTCAAGGCAGGAGGTGCCTACGTCCCATTGGACCCCGAGCATCCGCGCGAACGTCTGGAATGGATGATTCGGGATGCTGCGGTCGCGCTTATCTTGGCGGAACCTGCTTTTGCCGAGGTGGCCGACCCTTTGGCACTGCAGGCGATCTATCTTGACGGTGCGGTTGATGGCGCCCCTGCCGGGGAACAGAGTTGGCGGCCTGAAAAGCGGGCGCTCCCAGATCAGCTTGCTTATATAATCTACACTTCGGGCTCTACCGGGCGTCCGAAGGGGGTGGCTGTTAGTCACCGCACCGCGCTGCAGTCAACTCTGAGCCGCCATCAACATTATACGGAGCCGGTCCGGGGGTTTCTGCTTCTTTCTTCGTTCAGCTTCGACAGTTCGGTGGCTGGTCTGTTCTGGACGCTGAGCCAGGGGGGCTGTCTGTATCTGCCACGGGTCGAAGAAATCCAGGATCCGGATGTGCTGGCCGGGCTGATTGACCGTTATAAATTGTCACATATTCTTTGCCTTCCATCCCTCTATAAAGTGCTGCTCGAGCAGGATTGCACTCGGTTGCGGTGCCTAGAGAAGGTGATCGTTGCTGGCGAAAGCTGTCCGCCAGGCCTACCCCTGCTGCATCACGAACGCCTCCCAGGAACACGGCTTTACAACGAATACGGCCCGACGGAAGCAACCGTGTGGAGCACGGTGTTCGAGATCGCGCAGCGGCAAGGGGCGGTTTCGATTGGACGTCCTATAGGAGGTGTGCAGATTTATCTGCTCGATGCATGGCAGCAACAGGTGCCGCGTGGAATAGTCGGCGAGGTTTATATTGGCGGAGCGGGCGTGGCGCGAGGCTATTTCCATCGGCCTGATCTTACCGCCGAACGCTTTCTGCCGGATCCCTTCGGCCCTCGCGGTGGCCGTCTCTATCGTACTGGCGACCTTGCGCGCTGGACTCTTGATAGGCAGCTCGATTTCGTTGGACGTACAGATCATCAGATTAAGATCCGAGGCTACCGTATTGAGTTGGGCGAGATCGAGGCGCGCCTATTGGCTATGCCGGAAGTGCGCGATTGTGCAGTCACCATGCGCGAAGACCGTCCTGGTGACAGACAGCTCGTCGCCTATCTGGTGGCACGGAGCGCAGATACGGATTTTGACTCGCTGCGTGCAAAACTTCACCGGGTCTTGCCCGACTACATGGTACCGTCGGTCTGGGTGTTACAACAACACTTGCCAAAGGCTTCCAACGGCAAACTGGATCGTGCCCGCCTCCCAGCGCCGGACCGGAGCACAAAGGCAAGTAATCTCATTCTGCCGCGCAACGACATCGAAGCAACGCTGCTCTCCATCTGGCAGCAGTTATTGCGGACAGATACGATCAGCATCGAAGATAATTTCTTCGAGCTAGGGGGTGATTCCATCCTTAGCATTCAGATGGTCGGGAGAGCACGAAAGCAAGGGCTAGCAGTGACTGCGCGCCAGCTGTTCGGACACCAAACGATCGCAGCTTTGGCCGCCGTGACTGTTGCAACGGAATCGCAAGAACACTTACCAGCACAGGGAGGCGTGTATCCACTGACCCCCATCCAGAAATGGTTCTTTGACCTCGAATATGTGCACCAAGGGTTCTGGACACATGCGCTTTTGCTTGCCTTGCGGGAACCCCTTGACGACGCTGCGATGAACGCGGCATTGGCCGCTGTTTTTCACAACCACGATGCGTTGAGGATGCGTTTTGAGCGCAGTCAAAGTGGCTGGCGTCAAAGCATTGCAGAAGATTGGCAAAGTGCGGCGGTTGCCCGGATCAAGCTACCCATATTGCCCGAGGCCGAGCAAATTGCGGAACTAAGACGTATCGCTAGCGAGCAAATGGAAATCGATCTTGAATCAGGACAGATGCTGCGCCTTGTTTGGGTAGAGACTTATGATGGAGGAACAGGCTACCTGATCGTCATGATGAGTCATCTTATTGCCGACGGTGTCTCCTGGCGTATTTTGCTTGAGGATCTTGAGTTGGCCTATCTGCAGGCTCGTGCAGGTTCGGAGGTGAAACTATCAATCTCCACCACGTCGTTCGCCGAATGGACGCACCGTCTGCAACGCTATGCGCAAAGTGAAGCTGTGCGGGCCGAGGTGAGCTACTGGACCGGACTGCTCCATGATTCCACGTCGCATCTGCCAGTCGACGACCCCAGCGGCGATCCTCGCGAACAATCGAGTGCAACGATCCAAACCGTACTCGACGAAACCGTCACGCAGGCGCTCCTGCATCGCGCATCCTCGTCGTACCGGACAGGAATCGAAGACTTACTCCTGACGGCTATGGCACTGACACTGAGCCGCTGGTGTTGCAGCAAAAATGTGTTGGTGGATGTTGATCACCACGGCCGGGAGGCGTTTTTTGCGGATGTGGACCTGACACGGACTTTGGGCTGGTTCACCAGCGTCTCGCCTCGTTTGTTTAGCATCGACCCCGAGGCGCCTCTAGCCAACAGTCTGATGTCGGTCAAAGAAGCGATGCGGCAGGCACCTCAGCGCGGTCTGCACTATGGACTGCTACGCTATCTCGACGCGCCGGATGAGGCGACGCAGTCTTTGCGCGACCTGCCACGCGCGCAAATTCTCTTCAACTATATGGGGCGTCTCGATCCATCTTTCGCGCCAGGGTCGCTGTTTTCATTGATCGGCGGCGAAGTGATAGAAGGCCGACATCCGGAGTGGCGGCGACCCTATGAGCTTGCTATCAATGCCGACATTTTTGAAGGGCAGCTGCGCATAGGCTGGAATTTTAGCGCGGCGCGCTACCGGCGGGGCACGCTTGAGGCGTTGGCGAACGACTGCCAGGAGAATTTGCGGGCGCTGATTTTGCATTGTGCGCTGCCGGATGTGGGAGGCTATACGCCGTCGGATTTTCCTTTGGCGCAGTTGTCACAGTCCCAGCTTGATCAGCTATTTTGCCACGTGCGGTGCATCGAGGATGTCTATCCGCTGACGCCGCTGCAGCAAGGGATTTTGTTTCATGCGCTATACGCGCCGGGGTCTGGGGTCTACGTCGAACAGCTGACTTGTACATTGCGGGGACCGCTAGACACAGCTGCCTTCGCGGCGGCGTGGCAGCAGGTGATGGCGAGGCATCCGATCCTGCGGAGTTCTTTCCGCTGGGTGGGTCTCGATGCGCCGGTGCAGGTGGTGCATGCGAAAGCGACCCTCTCCATCGAGGAACAGGATTGGCGTGGTGTCTCTGCGGAAGAGCAGGCCAGGCTCTGGACGGCTTACCTCGAAGATGATCGGCTGGCAGGGTTCGATTTTGCGCAGGCGCCGCTGATGCGACTCGCTCTGATGCGTTGCGCCGAGGATCGCTGGCTGTTTCTGTGGAGCCACCATCATGTGCTGCTGGATGGGTGGAGCGGCCCGCTCATTATCAAGGATGCTTTCTCTGTATATCAGTCGCTAATACAGGGCGATTCGATCCACTTTATGCCGTGCAAACCATTCCGCGATTATCTCGCTTGGCTGTCAGGTCAGGACATGACAGCGGCGGAAGCGTATTGGCGGAAAGCGCTGGCGGGTTTTCAGGCGTCGACCCCCTTGCCATTTTCTTCTTTGGCCGCTGGCGAGGCACAGAACTCTGGCGATCGCTATGCCGAGATGAGCCTAGCGCTCTCCGTGGAAAAGACGCGCGCTCTCGAGGAGTTCGCCCGCCGCCAACAGGTAACCCTGAATACACTGGTGCAGGGGGCTTGGGCGATTCTTCTGAGCCGCACTAGTGGCGAGCGGGATGTCCTTTTTGGAGTGACTGTTTCAGGACGCCCGGCGGAACTTGTGGGCGTTGAGACAATGGTGGGGCTGTTCATCAACACCCTGCCGTTGCGCGTGGAGGTACCGCCTGATGCGCGGGTTACCGACTGGTTGCGCTTTCTATTCGCGCAAAACCTTGCGCTGCGTCAGTATGAATATACGCCACTCGTGGAGATCCAAGGTTGGGGTGAAGCGCCGCGGGGCGAACCGCTTTTCGTAAGCTTGTTGGCTTTCGAGAACTATCCACTTGATGCGGCCTTGCGCGAGCAGCAGGGTATGATTTTAGCGGAAGATGTCTCTTTCGCAGAGCAAACGCATTACCCGCTCACGATCGTTGCATTTCCAGGGCCGCAACTGACCTTCAAGGTCAACTATGACTCCACGCGCTTCGACGTGCGTGCCGTAACCGCAATGCTCGATCATTTTTCGACATTGCTTAGTGGGCTCGCGACCTCGCCGCGGGCACTTTTGTCGGAGTTGTCGTTTCTGGGGGCAAGTGAACAGGCGGAGATTGTGCAAGAGTGGAGCGGGGCGGGGAATGTCGTGGATAAGGCGCGCTCCCGGTCCTGTCTTGCGGAACTCTTCGCGGCGCAAGCCGCGCGGAACCCGGACGCGGTGGCGGTGATCTGCGAGGCCGAGCAGCTGACCTATGGCGCGCTGAATGCCAGGGCTAATCGGCTTGCGCATCATCTACTTGGTCTCGGAGTCGGCGCCGAGACGGTCGTTGGCCTTTGCGTCGAGCGTTCGCTCGATATGGTGATCGGCATTCTCGGCATCTTGAAGGCCGGTGGCGCCTATTTGCCGCTTGATCCAAGCTATCCAAAGGATCGCCTTGCCTATCTCGTGACGGATGCTGGCATCTCGGTGCTGCTGACGCAGGAGAAGCTGCTGGGATGTCTGCCAGAGACGCTAGCGAAGACCATCTGCCTCGACGAGGATGCCTGGCAATGGGCGCGATCATCGGATGTGGATCCGCCGACACTCTGTGGCCCAGCCAATCTCGCTTATGTCATTTACACCTCGGGTTCGACCGGCCAGCCTAAAGGCGTCATGATCTCGCATGGCAATGTGATGGATCTTTTCTCTGCAACGGAAGCGGCTTTTGGTTTTGGTCCAGAAGATGTTTGGACCTTGTTCCATTCCTACGCCTTCGACTTTTCAGTCTGGGAGATATGGGGCGCTCTTCTTTATGGCGGACGGCTTGTTGTGGTGCCCTATTGGGTGAGCCGGGCACCCGAGGCTTTTTATGAGTTGCTAGCGAGGACGGAGGTAACGGTCCTGAACCAGACGCCCTCGGCGTTCCGGCAATTGCTGCAGACGGAGGCTTTCGCGGAGGATCGCAAGCGGCTCGTGCTGCGTTTGGTGATTTTTGGCGGCGAAGCCCTTGACCCGCGGAGTCTCCGGCCATGGTTTGACCGCCATGGCGAGGCATCTCCCCTCCTCGTGAACATGTATGGGATTACGGAAACGACTGTGCATGTGACGATGTGTAATCAGGGGGCCGCGCAGCTTGCGGGGAAAGGGAGCATCATTGGGCGCCCGATTGACGGAGTGCGGACCTATGTTTTGGATGCTTTCTTGCAGCCTGTTCCGGCGGGGGTTGAAGGAGAACTCTATATCGGCGGCTTTGGCTTGGCACGCGCCTATCTTGGCCGTCCTGGTCTGACCGCTGAACGGTTCGTGCCGGATCCATTTGGCGGGGTTGGCGGTCGTCTGTATCGCACCGGTGATCTGGCGCGCTGGCAACCTGACGGGAATTTGGAATATGCCGGGCGTATCGACCATCAAGTAAAAATCCGTGGTCATCGTATCGAACTTGGCGAAATCGAGACGGCGCTTTGTGCTCATCCCGCGGTAAACGAGGCTATCGTAGCAGTGTCGGGAGCGGGAGCGGATACCCAGGGAAATGGAGACCAGAGGTTGGTCGCCTATATCGTCGTAAAGCAGCTTACTAAGAAGATTGAAGGTGCGGCGGAAGAGCAAGTCCAACAATGGCGGAATATCTTTGACGAGACCTTCCGGTCGCCATCGCTGTCCGCTGATGTAAAATTCAATATTTCCGGTTGGATTAGCTCCTACACCGGAGCGCCGATACCGGCCAATGAGATGCAAGAGTGGGTAGATCAGACGGTCGCCCGCATTCGCGCCGTTAACCCTAAAAAAGTGCTCGAAATCGGCTGCGGAACGGGCCTGCTTCTCTTTCGCCTCGCGCCGAAATGCATCCGCTATGTCGGGACCGATTTTTCAGCTTCGGCGATTGGCTATGTTTCAGAGGTGATCGCGAAATTGAAGCCCAAATGTGCCGGTGTAGAATTGTTGCATCGCGCTGCGGATCAATTCGATGGGTTCGAGGACGCGAGCTTCGATACGGTTATACTGAATTCGGTCGTACAATATTTCCCTGATGTCGATTATTTTTTCAACGTTCTTGAAAAAGCGGCCCGATTGGTCGAGCCGGGGGGACGGATTTTTCTTGGGGATCTGCGTCATCTTGGATTGCTGAAGGCTTTCAACCTCGCTGTGGAACTGGAGAGCGCATCGGCATCGTGTTCCACATTAATCTCTGCCAGTGAGCTTCGCAATCGTCTGCAGTTGCGCTTTCTCCAGGAAGAGGAGCTTCTCATCGATCCCGCAATCTTCACGGTCCTAACGCGGCGGCTTGCGCGCGTCGGGCGGATCGATGTTGTGCCGAAAAAAGGAAGGCATCCAAACGAAATGACGCAATTTCGTTATGATGCAATTCTGTATTTTGATTGTGAGACAACTCCCGATAGCGATTGGCTCGATTGGACGCAAGAAGGGCTCACCATTTTAGAACTGCGCGCGCGGTTAGCTCGTGAGAAGCCTAATCAGTTGCGAATAGCCGGCGTTCCAAACCGCAGGGTGATGGGCGCGGTGCGTGCTGTTAGTATGTTGGAGGACGACTCTTGGGCTGTGGCCCAGTGCCCGATCGTTGATCGATTGCGCGGTATTTGGGCTGAGTGCTGCGATGCGGCAGTTGATCCGGAAGACATTTGGGGGATTGCTCAGCATCTACCATATACGATCGAAATTGGTTGGTTACGTGGCGCAGCTGACGGAAGTTTTGAGGTTGTCTGCACTCGTCAGAGATCCGAGGGTGAGCCACCCAAACAGGACTGGTTGGACCAACCCGATTGCGAGGCGAGTCTTTCGCTTCGTGCTTACGCCAATGATCCGGCGCAGGGACGGACTGTGAGGAGTCTCACAGCGAAGCTGCGCGAGAGCCTCCGCGCAACTTTGCCGGACTATATGGTGCCCGCGACATTCGTTATTTTGCCATCCATGCCATTGACCAAAAATGGGAAAATCGACCGTAAGGCCTTGTCGTCGGCGGGATTTGACGAGCATTCGCGGGTTCGCTTCGCAGCGGCGCGAAATCCAACAGAAGAGATTCTGGTTGGCATTTGGGCCGAGGTGTTGGGGCACCAGAGAGTTGGGATTTATGACAATTTCTTCGAGCTCGGCGGCCATTCCCTTCTGGCCACCCAAGTTTTATCTCGCTTGCGTAAGTCATTCCAGGTTGAGTTACCACTGCGCCTATTGTTCGAAGCGCCAACCCCCGCCGAACTTGCTGAAGCGATCGAAGTGGCATTGATCGAAAGCCTCGAGGTGATATCCGACGACGAAGCTGAACGGATGTTGGATGACACTAGCGCTGGAAACTGTGAAGCCGAATGACCAAAGTAATCGGACCATCAGCCTCGCGCGGAAAGTTGTCGGCGGCAAAGATCGCGCTTTTGGAAAAGCGGCTGCGCGGCGAATTCGACGCTTCCATCGCAAGTGCACGGATCACAGCGCGGCCGGCCGGACCCGCGCCGCTTTCTTTTGCGCAACTGCGTTTATGGTTTCTCGACCAGCTAGAGCCGGGTAGCCCGACCTATAACATTCCGGCCGGATTTTGGCTGAAAGGGTCGCTCGATGTCGTGGCGCTGGAGCGCAGCCTGAACGAGATATTGCAGAGGCATGAGGTGTTGCGCGCTCGATTTCCGGCGGACGGCGGAAAGCCAATTCAAATTATTGAGCCCGAACAGTGCCTGACGATTGCCGCAGAACCGCTTACGGATTTTGGGGTAACGGCGCGGCAAGCTGTGGCACAGACTCTGGCTCGCAGGGAAGCGATACGCCCCTTCAATCTCGCGAAAGGACCGTTGATCCGCGTTCGTCTGTTCCAGCTTTCCGAGCCTCAAACGCAAAACGCGGCCAGTTTCGATTATCTTATGGTGGTAACCCTGCACCACATCGCGGCAGATGCTTGGTCCATCGATATTCTGATCCGTGAGCTGGCGGTCCTCTATCCCGCATTCGTTGCTGGGCAATTAAGTCCTCTGAATGAATTACCAATTCATTATCCAGATTACGCGCATTGGCAGAGGACAGCGTTTGAAGGAGGCTCTTTCGACACTCAACTCGCCTATTGGCGGGAGCGTCTTGCCGGTCATGATAGGATTTTAAACCTTCCGTCTGACCACCTCCGGCCCGTTGTCTCAAGCCATAAGGGCGAAGTTTTTAGCTGGCGCTTGAGCTGTTCCGTAACGCACAAGCTTGATGAACTTTGCGCGCGCGAAGGCGTCACTCTATTTATGCTGCTTCTCGCAGCCTTCAACATCTTGCTTTTCCGCTATACTGGGCAGAACGATCTTTGTATTGGTACCCCCGTCGCCAACCGGAATCGGATCGAAACCGAAGGACTGGTCGGATTCCTGACCAATACTTTGGTTTTGCGCAGCGATGTGTCCGGGAATCCCACCTTTGTCGAAGTCCTTCGCCGTGTGCGGGAAGTTGTTCTTGGTGCATTGGCACATCAGGATCTACCTTTCGAACGATTGGTGGAGGAATTCCGTCCACAGCGCGATCTCGCATCCTCACCGCTCATTCAAGTGATGTTCGTTTTACAGAACGCACCTTTGCAGGTGATTGAATTAGGAGACCTCGCTGTTACGCCACTGACCCTAGAGACGGCAACGACAAAGTTCGACCTAACATTAAGTTTAACGAAAGATCAGGAGGGGCTACGCGCATCGATCGAATATGCGACGGCCTTGTTCAATCTTGCTACGATCGAACGCATGGCGCGTCATTATGGCGTCTTGCTTAGTGGGCTCGCGACCTCGCCGCGGGCACTTTTGTCGGAGTTGTCGTTTCTGGGGGCAAGTGAACAGGCGGAGATTGTGCAAGAGTGGAGCGGGGCGGGGAATGTCGTGGATAAGGCGCGCTCCCGGTCCTGTCTTGCGGAACTCTTCGCGGCGCAAGCCGCGCGGAACCCGGACGCGGTGGCGGTGATCTGCGAGGCCGAGCAGCTGACCTATGGCGCGCTGAATGCCAGGGCTAATCGGCTTGCGCATCATCTACTTGGTCTCGGAGTCGGCGCCGAGACGGTCGTTGGCCTTTGCGTCGAGCGTTCGCTCGATATGGTGATCGGCATTCTCGGCATCTTGAAGGCCGGTGGCGCCTATTTGCCGCTTGATCCAAGCTATCCAAAGGATCGCCTTGCCTATCTCGTGACGGATGCTGGCATCTCGGTGCTGCTGACGCAGGAGAAGCTGCTGGGATGTCTGCCAGAGACGCTAGCGAAGACCATCTGCCTCGACGAGGATGCCTGGCAATGGGCGCGATCATCGGATGTGGATCCGCCGACACTCTGTGGCCCAGCCAATCTCGCTTATGTCATTTACACCTCGGGTTCGACCGGCCAGCCTAAAGGCGTCATGATCTCGCATGGCAATGTGATGGATCTTTTCTCTGCAACGGAAGCGGCTTTTGGTTTTGGTCCAGAAGATGTTTGGACCTTGTTCCATTCCTACGCCTTCGACTTTTCAGTCTGGGAGATATGGGGCGCTCTTCTTTATGGCGGACGGCTTGTTGTGGTGCCCTATTGGGTGAGCCGGGCACCCGAGGCTTTTTATGAGTTGCTAGCGAGGACGGAGGTAACGGTCCTGAACCAGACGCCCTCGGCGTTCCGGCAATTGCTGCAGACGGAGGCTTTCGCGGAGGATCGCAAGCGGCTCGTGCTGCGTTTGGTGATTTTTGGCGGCGAAGCCCTTGACCCGCGGAGTCTCCGGCCATGGTTTGACCGCCATGGCGAGGCATCTCCCCTCCTCGTGAACATGTATGGGATTACGGAAACGACTGTGCATGTGACGATGTGTAATCAGGGGGCCGCGCAGCTTGCGGGGAAAGGGAGCATCATTGGGCGCCCGATTGACGGAGTGCGGACCTATGTTTTGGATGCTTTCTTGCAGCCTGTTCCGGCGGGGGTTGAAGGAGAACTCTATATCGGCGGCTTTGGCTTGGCACGCGCCTATCTTGGCCGTCCTGGTCTGACCGCTGAACGGTTCGTGCCGGATCCATTTGGCGGGGTTGGCGGTCGTCTGTATCGCACCGGTGATCTGGCGCGCTGGCAACCTGACGGGAATTTGGAATATGCCGGGCGTATCGACCATCAAGTAAAAATCCGTGGTCATCGTATCGAACTTGGCGAAATCGAGACGGCGCTTTGTGCTCATCCCGCGGTAAACGAGGCTATCGTCATCGTGCTTGGCGATGCATCGGGAGGTGAAAAGCTTGTCGCCTATGTCGTGAGTGAGGCAGAGCCGGACGCATTGCGGACCGCGTTGCAGGAGCGTCTTCCGGACTACTCGATTCCTGCAGCCTTTGTTAGATTGGGTGCTCTGCCGCTGACACAAAACGGGAAGATTGATCGTAAAACCTTGCCACCGCCGGGCGTTGATGCATACGCCCGGCGTCAATATATCGCTCCGCGCAACTCAGCGGAAATGACACTGTGCCAAATTTGGGCTGAGACGCTTGGACTTGATCTTGTCGGGATTGAAGACAATTTTTTTGAACTCGGCGGACATTCGCTATCGGCTGTGACATTGATCGAGCGTTTGCGGCACGCCGGATTGCAAACAGACGTGCGCGCGCTGTTTTCAAAACCGACGCCGGCGGCCCTTGCTGGTACGATAGGTACGTGCTCTGGAGTCGCGGTTCCTCCCAACCTAATCCCGCCCGGCTGCGACGCTATCCGTTCTGAGATGCTGTCCCTCGTGAATCTGAACCTAGCCGATATCGATCAGATCGTTGGCGAAGTTCCCGGCGGGGCACCTAACGTGCAGGACATTTACCCGCTGGCGCCGTTGCAAGAAGGCATATTGTTCCACCATCTGATGGCAGCCAAAGGTGACCCCTACCTTATGCCGGTGTTGCTGGCATTTGATGGGCGCGAACGGCTTGATGGATTTCTCGGCGCGATACAGTCGGTCATTGCGCGGCATGACATATTGCGCACGGCTGTGGAGTGGGAGGGATTGCCCGAGGCGGTCCAGGTGGTGTGGTGCCAGGCACCGCTGCACGTGGAAGATGTGCGGTTGGACCCGGCCGAAGGTGATATCGCCGCGCAATTGCGAGCCCGCTTTGATCCGCGCCAATTTCGCATTGATCTGCGGAAAGCGCCGCTCCTGCGCGCTTTCGTTGCGCGTGACGCCAGCGGGGATCGCTGGCTGTTGTTATTGCTTGCGCACCACTTAGTGTTGGACCACACCACGCTGGAAATCCTGGTGGAAGAAACGCAAACATGTCTCCAAGGCCGGGGAGGGACGCTTCCAGCGCCTCTGCCTTTCCGCAATTTCGTGGCGCAAGCAAGGTTGGGGGTAAGCCGAGCAGAACACGAAGCCTTCTTCAAGGCGATGTTGGGAGACGTGAGCGAGCCAACGGCGCCGTTTGGTCTTTTGGATGTTCAGGGCGATGGCTCAAAGATTTTGGAATCGCGGCTAGATCTCGACCCAGTTCTTGCCCGGAAAGTGAGGAAGTGGGCGCGATTCCTTGGTGTGAGCGCGGCGAGCCTTTTTCATACAGCCTTTGCCCATGTTCTGGCGCGGGTCTCTGGGCACGCGGATGTGGTCTTCGGCACGGTTCTGTTTGGCCGGATGCAGGGCGGTGAGAACCTCGACCGTGCGCTTGGCATATTTATCAATACCCTTCCAGTGCGTATCAGGGTGGGAGCGGCTAGCGTCACGGAGGGCGTTCGGCGCGCGCATGAGCTACTCGGTGATCTGCTACGGCATGAGCACGCTTCGCTGGCTCTTGCGCAGCGGTGCAGCGCGGTTACCGCACCCGCGCCTCTATTTTCGGCACTCTTGAACTATCGTCACAGTTCCATGCGGGAGAGAACTTCGGGCGAGGTGCCGCCGGATTGGAAAGGGGTTGAGACGCTTTATGTGGAAGAGCGTACCAACTATCCGCTGACATTGTCGGTGGACGATTTCGGCGAAGGCTTTCAGCTAACGGTGCAAATACAAGCGCCAATCGCTCCTCGCCGTATCTGCGGCTATATGCGGGTTGCCCTAGAGCAGCTCGTCGATACGCTCGAGAAGGCCCCGGATACGGCGGAGCGGGATATTGACATTCTAGGCGACACCGAGCGCCGGCAGCTGATGGTCGATTGGAATACAACGGCGACGCATTATCCCAAGGATTGTCTTCTCCACGAGATGTTTGAGGCGCAGGCGGCGCGGGCGCCGGATGTGATTGCGGTGGTCTGCGGGGAGGAGGCGCTAACCTATGCCGAGCTGAACTCCAGGGGGAACCAGCTTGCGCTTTTTTTGTGCGGTCTTGGTGTAGGTGCTGAGGCGATCGTCGGCCTTTGCGTCGAGCGTTCGCTTGAGATGATCATCGGCATTCTCGGCATATTGAAAGCTGGCGGCGCCTATTTGCCGCTCGATCCATCCTATCCGGGCGACAGGCTCGCCTATATGATCGAAGATGCGGGGCCAGTGCTGGTCCTGACACAGGAACGGTTGCGTGAGCGGCTGCCGGCGGCAGTGAAGACTTTCTTCCTCGATGAAGAATGGGAGATGCCCGCCGGTGCCATCGTAAACATTCCGGCGGTGGCCGTAACCGCGCAAAACCTCGCCTATGTCATCTACACATCGGGCTCAACCGGACGGCCCAAAGGTGTTGGCGTTAGCCATCGAAATGCTGGGCGGCTCTTTGCCGCGACGGAGGCCGAGTATAGCTTTTCCGCGACGGATGTCTGGGCGCTGTTTCATTCCTTTGCCTTCGATTTTTCTGTCTGGGAGATTTTTGGAGCCCTCCTTTACGGGGGGCGATTGGTCATCGTTCCATATTGGATCAGCCGTTCGCCCGAAGCGTTCCATGATTTCCTGATAACACATGCGGTAACGGTGCTGAATCAAACGCCTTCGAGCTTTTATCAGCTTGACGCAGAGGATGCAGTGAGGGGCACGGATAAATCCTTGTCTCTCCGGCTTGTCATCTTTGGCGGCGAAGCGCTCGAGCCAAAGCGCCTTGCTGGATGGTTTGGCCGTCATGGCGACGATTGTCCTGAGTTCGTCAACATGTATGGCATCACCGAGACGACGGTGCATGTCACTCTCCAGCGGTTAAAGCGCGGCGATACGGTGGGAACATCGAAAGTTGGCCGGCCGCTGGCGGATCTGCAAGCTTTCATTCTTGATGCAGGTGGGGATCTGGCGCCGATTGAGGTTGTAGGGGAGCTTTACATCGGGGGGGCTGGGCTGGCCCGGGGGTATCTTGGGCGGCCGGATCTGACGGCGGATCGTTTTGTTCCAGATCCATTTGGCGGGGCAGGGGAGCGGCTTTACCGGACCGGCGACTTGGCGTGTTATGGGCCTGATGGGATCATTGAATATCTCGGACGGATCGATCAGCAAGTGAAGATTCGGGGCTTCAGGATCGAGCTTGGCGAGATCGAGGCGCGGCTCGTCGACCATCCCGCCGTCGGCGCGGCTGTCGTGATGGCACGTAAATCAGAAGCTTTCAGTCAGCTCATAGCCTATGTCGTGTGCGTTCCAGATATGCAACCCGGTCTCGAGACTCTTCGCGATTGGCTCCGCGAGCGTCTGCCAGACTATATGGTTCCAACGGTCTTTGTCAGGATGGACACTCTTCCCCTGACGCCCAATGGAAAGATTGATCGCAAGGCCCTGCCTGCGACCGACAATGGGATTATCCCGCAGGCCAGCTACACCGCTCCGCGAACCGCGATTGAGGAAAAACTTGCCAGGATTTGGAAAGAGGTTCTAGGCGTCGAGAAAGTTGGGGTGTCGGATAATTTCTTTGCCCTGGGCGGCGATTCTATTCTGAGTATCCAAGTGGTGGGCCGGGCCAGGCAGCACGGGCTGATGATTACGCCACGGCAGCTGTTCGAGAATCAGACCCTCGTCGCGTTGGCCGTAGTGGCAGAAACTGGCATAGCGGCGGCGCAAGCGGTGAGCGCTGAGCAAGGAGCAGTGAGCGGGGATGTACCCCTGACGCCCATCCAGCGCTGGTTTTTTGATCTTCCTTTGCCCAATCCGCATCATTGGAATCAATCAATCCTACTGGAAGTGAGGTCGATACTCGAGCCTGATCTCTTGGAACAAGCTGTCGTACGGCTTGTCGCTCACCATGACGCCTTACGGATGCGCTTTGCTAAGACGGATTCCGCGGTTCATGCCGAGACAGCAGCAGGCTGGAGGCAGCGCAATCTCGCGGCAGATTCATGTACGGGTCTGTTCGTTCGCGTCGATCTTAGAGGAATTCCATCCGCGTCGCAGAAGGAGGCTTTGGTCGATGCGACGACCGCGCTGCAGAGGAGCCTTCATCTTGAGACGGGACCCTTGATACGGGCTGGTTGGTTCAATCTGGGCGAGTCGCAGCTTTTGCTCCTGGCAGCCCATCATTTGGTAGTGGACGGAGTCTCCTGGCGGATCCTGCTGGAGGATTTGCAAAGTGTCTACCGTCAGCTTTCTGCAGGGGCCGGCGGAGGAATAACGGACTGTCTCTCGAAGACTACGTCGTTCAAGCAATGGTCGGAACGGCTTTGGAGCTATTCGAAGTCTCCGTTGGAGTCAGAGGGCTTACGCAAGGAAGAAGCATATTGGGGCGATCCACGGCGATTGGATGTGTTGCCCCTGCCGATCGATGACGCAAGTGGGTCGAACGAGGCGGAGCTGACACAGAGTGTGTCCAGGTCGCTGACGGAATATGAGACTCGCGCGCTGCTGCAGGATGTTCCGGCAGCCTATAGGACACAGATCAACGACATTTTACTGACGGCATTGGTTCAGGCCCTGAGTATGTGGAGCGGGCATTCGGCGTTTCTTATTGATCTTGAGGGGCACGGTCGCGAGGAACTCTTTCCAGAGATTGATCTCTCACGCACGGTGGGTTGGTTCACGACTTTGTTTCCGGTTCTTCTGCGCGGCGCTGCGGGAGGCCACGCTGGCGATGCGCTGAAGTCAATAAAGGAACAGCTGCGAGCAATCCCGCGCAAGGGGATCGGCTATGGACTGCTGCGTTATGGCGATGAGGAAAGCGCTATCGGACGGCGCTTAAAGGCGCACCCCGCGGGGCAAATCAGTTTCAATTATCTCGGGCAATTCGACCAGAGTCTACAGGAAGGAGCTCTGTTTGTCGTGGCAGGAGCGGGCGTTGGGCTGGAACATGACGGACATGGAATACGTCCCCATGAATGGGATTTTTCATGCAATGTGCTTAAAGGTAGTTTGCAGCTCTCTTTGAGTTATAGCAGCGCACGTTACCGTCGGGCGACGGCAGAGTGGCTGATGGAAGCCTATCTTCGGTCGCTCAGAGATTTGATTTCGCATTGTTTGCGGCCGGATTCATGCGGCTATACGCCATCGGATTATTGTTTGGCGCGGCTGTCTCAGCCTCAGCTTGATCAGCTGTTTGGCGGCGTACGAGGCATCGAGGATGTCTATCCGCTGACGCCGCTGCAGCAAGGGATTTTGTTTCATGCGCTTTATGCGCCGAAGTCGGGGGTCTATGTCGAGCAGCTGAGTTGCACATTGCAGGGACCGCTGGACACCGCGGCCTTCACGGTGGCGTGGCAGCAAGTGATAGTGGCGCATCCGGTTTTTCGGAGTTCTTTCCGGTGGGAAAATTTGGATTCGCCTGTTCAGGTGGTACACGCGAAGTCTGTCTTACCGATCGAGGAACAGGATTGGCGCGGCGTTCCCGCGGAAGAACATCCCGAGCGCTGGGCGGCTTACCTCGAAGCCGACCGGCAAGCAGGGTTTGACTTCGTTCATGCGCCATTGATGCGCCTTGCCTTGATGCGCTGCGCCGGGGATCGTTGTCTGTTTTTGTGGAGCCACCATCACGTCCTGCTGGATGGATGGAGTCTTGCGCTTATCCTGAAGGAAGTGTTCGACGCATACGGAGCAATGTGCCGAGGGGAGCCGCCGCGATTTCTCCCCTCGCGCCCCTATCGCGATTATCTCGCGTGGCTGACGCATCAGGACATGGCGGCGGCGGAAGCGTATTGGCGGCAGACTTTGGCAGGGTTCCGCGCAGTAACTCCTTTGCCATTCTCCTCGTTGGCTGCTGGCGATGCGCCGGTTTCCGGCGATCGCTATGCCGAGATAAGCCTGACGCTCGGCGCGGAAAAGACACGGGTCCTGGAGGATTTTGCTCGCCGTCATCATGTGACTCTGAATACGTTGGTGCAGGGGGCTTGGGCCATTCTTCTGAGCCGCACCAGCGGTGAGCGGGACGTGCTTTTTGGGGTGACGGTTTCGGGGCGGCCGGCCGAGCTTTCGGGCATCGAGTCAATGGTAGGGTTGTTCATCAACACCTTGCCGCTGCGTGTGGCTGTGCCTCCGGATGCCCATGTCTCCAGCTGGCTGCGCTCGTTGTTCGCGCAAAACCTTCAGCTGCGTCAATACGAATATACGCCGCTCGTGGAAGTCCAGGGCTGGAGCGAGGTGCCGCGCGGTGCGCCGCTTTTCGCAAGCCTGTTGGTCTTCGAGAATTATCCGGTCAACCGGAGCCTGTCCGGCCGCATAGGTAACGTCGAGATCAGTGATACGTCCGCTCATGAGCAAACCAACTATCCTATCACGGTGTCGGTCTCGCCAGACGTGGTCCTGGAGTTCGGTATTTCTTACGATTGCGCACTTTTCGATACCGCCAGGGTGACAGCGATGCTCGGGCATTTTTCGACATTACTGAAAGTGATCGCTGCCTCGCCAGACGTCCGTATCGGCGCTCTGCCTTTACTAAACGCCGCCGAGCTCTGGCAATTGCTTGTTGAGTGGAACGCGACCGCGGCGGATTGCCCCAAGGACCATCTTCTTCACGAGTTGTTCGCGGCGCAAGCCGCGCGGCATCCGGACGCGGTGGCGGTGATGTGCGAGGCCGGGCAGTTGACCTATGGCGAGCTGAACGCCAAGGCAAACCGGCTTGCCCATCATCTGCGGAATCTTGGCGTAGCGGCCGAGACGATCGTTGGCCTTTTCGTTGAGCGGTCGCTTGACATGGTGATCGGCATCCTCGGCATCTTGAAGGCAGGTGGTGCCTATTTGCCGCTTGACCCAGCCTATCCAAGGGAACGTCTCGCCTATCTTCTGACCGATGCTGGCACTGCGGTGCTGCTGACGCAAGAGAATCTTCTGGGTTGTTTGCCAGCAATTCCGGTGAGGACTGTCTGCCTCGACCGCGATGCCTCGCAATGGGTGCTAGCGCCAGATATTGATCCTCCGCAACAAAGCGGCCCCGCCAATCTGGCCTACGTGATTTACACTTCGGGTTCAACCGGACTTCCCAAAGGCGTAATGGTCACGCACGAAAGCCTGATCAATTTGGTGCAGGCGCAGACAGGCACGTTTAACCTGAATCAACGGGACAGGGTCTTGCAATTCTCTTCGATCAGTTTTGACCAAGCTGCCGAAGAAATATTTCCCACATGGCTTAGCGGCGCGACGCTTGTGTTGCCTCCTCGCGGCGATCGTGAATTTCTTATCGATTTTGTGGAATTTATTGCCGGCGCCGAGATCACCGTCGCGGCACTCACGACGGCATACTGGTGCCAACTGACAATGCAGCTGATGGATGCGAAGAAGCCTCTTCCGGCGAGTTTGCGGCTTGTTTTCGTTGGCGGAGAAAAGGTCCCTGCGGAAAGCCTGCGGTGTTGGCGCGCCTTGGCGAGCGAGAACGTCGTTTGGATAAACACCTATGGCCCGACGGAAGCGACAATTACGGCGACGGCGTTCATCTTATCCGCCGCGAGCGCCGATCTACGCGATGTCCCGATTGGCCACCCGCTCGCCAACACTCGGGTTTATGTTTTGGACAGGAATCTCGAGCCTGTTCCGGTTGGGATTGAAGGGGAGCTCTATATTGGTGGCCTTGGCCTGGCGCGCGGTTACCTCGGCCGTCCTGATCTGACCACGGAGCGGTTCGTACCGAATCCATTTGGCGGGGCGGGCGAGCGGCTTTACCGCACCGGCGACCTGGTGCACTGGAGTGCAGACGGGAACTTGCATTATGCTGGCCGTATCGACAATCAGGTAAAGATTCGCGGTCATCGTATTGAACTTGGCGAGATCGAGACGGCTCTCTCTGCTGTTGCGAACGTGCGGCGGGCGATTGTTGTGGCGCTCGCGGATCCGTCGGGAGGCAGGCGGCTTGTCGCTTATGTTGTCGGTGATGTGACGGCGGAGGTTTTGCGGACAGCACTGAGGAAGAATCTGCCAGATTATATGATTCCTGCCTCTTTTGTTCCGCTGGATGTTTTGCCGCTAACGGAAAGCGGAAAGGTCGATCGCAAGGCCCTACCACCACCTGAAGGGGTGCCTGATGTGCGGGCTAACTACATTACCCCGCGAACAGCGATCGAAGAGATTCTTGCGGGAATCTGGGCGGACGTGCTTTGGCTTGAATGCGTGGGAATCGATGAGAGTTTTTTTGAGATCGGTGGACACTCACTAAGTGCGATTCGTGCCATATCCAGGATTCGGCGAGATCTCAATGTCGAGGTCAGTCTTCGGTCCTTGTTTGAGGCGCCGACTGTTGCCAAGCTCGCTTGTCTTATCGCCAATTCAAGTTCCGCTGATTGTTCAAAGAGCAACCCTGCAGCGGCATCGCCGCCTTTGGGTACCGGGCCGCGTGGCGTTCCAATTCCCTTGTCGTTTGCCCAACAGAGACTTTGGTTTCTGGACCAGTTGGAGCCGAACAGTTCATTCTACAATATTCCGCTTGCCTTGCGTCTTACCGGGCACCTCGATATCGACGCCCTCCGAATGGCCCTGATAGCAGTTGGTGGACGCCACGAGGTTCTTCGTACCTGCTTTCCCCTCATCGACGGGAAACCGGTTCAATCAATTCAGCCTGCTCTTGAGATTGGCCTGCCGCTGATTCCTTTGCATCATGTGCCAGCGGAAGCGCGAGCGGCGGAGCTGCACCGCCTGATCCTGGAGGAAGCGCATAAGCCGTTTGACCTTGCAGCCGGCCCGCTGATCCGGGGGTGCATTTTCGAACCGGCCCCTGCAGAGGAAGGAGGTGCAAATGAATATATCTTAGTTCTGAGCTTGCATCATAGCATTGCCGATGGCTGGTCCATGGGCATCCTCATCGATGAACTCGCGGTTCTGTATAAGAGCTTCATATGCTCTGAGCCTTCACCGCTTGCCGATTTAAACCTGCAATACGCTGATTATTCACTCTGGCAGCGGGATTATTTGACGGGCCAGGAGTTTGAGAGGCAGGTAACTTATTGGCATGCACGCCTTTCGGATGCGCCGGCGATACTGCGGCTGCCCACTGACTGGCCGCGCCCGCAGATACAGAGCTACTCCGGCGCAAGCTATAGCTTGTCTCTTCCCCTGAACTTGAGTGAAAAGCTTGGCGCCCTGGCAAGGCGCAATGGCGCGACAATGTTTATGGTTCTACTTGCCACGCTAAAATTGCTGCTGTTTCGTCATGGTGGTCAGAACGACATTTGCGTTGGTACGCCGGTCGCCAACCGGCGGCGGATCGAACTCGAGGGATTGATTGGTTGTTTCGTCAATACGCTGGTGCTGCGGACCGACCTTTCTGGCGATCCGTGTTTCACCGATTTGCTGACACGTGTTCGGACGGCGACCCTAGAAGCACAAGACCATCAGGACCTTCCCTTTGAACAGCTCGTCATGGAGCTCGATCTTGCTCGTGAACTTGGGCACAACCCCCTTTTCCAGGTCGCCTTCTCTCTGGACAATACGCCCGACTCGCGTATTGAGATGAGCGATCTCATCATCGAAGCGTTTGACGTCGAGACGAAAACGGCGATGTTCGACCTTTCGGTTGATGTTGTCGAGACAGCAGACGGACTTTTGGTTCTCTTCGAGTATAACACTGACCTGTACTTGCGTGCTTCAATCGAGAATCTTGCAAGCCATTACGAGACCCTCCTCAATGCGATCGTCGAGCGGCCTGATGCGCGATTGAGTAGCCTGGAGATGCTCACCGGGTCGGAGCGGCGGTGGCTTCTCGATGTTGGCCACAGCCTCGATATTTCGGTTGTAAAAGAGCAAGCGGAAATACGATCGGCCGAGATTGTCGTGACGCTGATCGAAGATCAAGCCAAACGCTTTCCCGACCGGCTTGCTGTAGTCGATGGCGACTCCCAGTTGACCTATCAGGAGATCAACCTCCGCGCCAACCGTCTGGCGCATCGCTTAATCGGTCTTGGCGCCGGGCCAGAGACTGTCATTGGAATTCTTACTGAGAGCTCCATTGAGTTGGTCGTGGCACTTCTCGCCGTGCTCAAGGCCGGAGCCGCTTATGTCCCGCTAGATCCATCCTATCCGCCGGCAAGATTGCAAGCGATGCTTGAGGAGTCCTCGCCAAGCATACTCCTATTGCGGGGTACCGCAATCAATGAGCTTACCGGGTCGTCCCAGACGAGCATCGTCCTCAATATTGAAGAAGACGCTTACATAATATTTCCCGAAACGAACCCAGCCGTTCAGATCAATCGGGAGAATCTCGCATACCTCCTTTTTACCTCGGGTTCGACAGGGCGTCCTAAGGGCGTGGCTGTCTCGCACCGTTCGCTTGTCAATCGTGTGAGGTGGGGCGAAGCAGAATTCGGACTTGGCCCAGATGATGTCATCATCCAGCGGGCCTCACCTAGCTTTGATGTCTCTGTTGGGGAAATCTTCGGGTGCCTTGCTGTGGGTGCGTGTCTCGTCCTTGCAGGGACCGCAGGTGGGGATCCGAAGCATTTGATTGAATTGATGATACGCCATTCGGCGACGATGATAGAGTTACCGCCATCTCTTCTTCGGCTGGTATTGAACGAGCCACGCTGGCACGAATGTCGAACTCTGCGGGTGGTATCCTGTGGCGGGGAAGCGATGAGCGAATCGTTGCGAGGCAAATTCGTGGCAAGTCTCGATTGCCACCTTTACAACACATATGGGCCAGCGGAGGCCACGATAGATTCCAGCTTTTGGCCCTGCGGAGCCTCGGCCGGTTACGGGGTCAGCGACGCGGGCGTGCCGATCGGCCGGCCGATTGATGGCGTGAGCTTGCACGTGCTGGATCAGAATCTTAATCTCGTCCCACTGGGGGTTGCCGGGGAACTTTATATTGCTGGGATTGGTCTCGCGCGCGGCTACTTCCGGCAGCCTGCTCTCACCGCCCAATGGTTCGTGCCGGATCCATTTGCGACAGACGGAGGCCGGCTGTATCGCACTGGCGATTTGGTCCGCAGGCGGTCTGACGGTGCACTCGAGTTTCTGGGACGCGTGGATCATCAGGTGAAGCTGCGCGGATTCCGCATCGAGCTTGAGGAAATTGAGTCCCGTTTGGAAGAGGTTCCTGGCGTAGCGGAAGCGGCCGTCGTGCTGCGGACAGATTCTCACGGGGAGCAAAGCCTAGCGGCTTTTGTGGTGACAAAGGACGATAGCATCACATCTTCCGTGCTACGCCGCCAAATTCGGGCAAGATTGCCGGCTTTCATGGTCCCCAGCACATGGCGGCTCATGGCGGAGCTTCCGCGCGGCAGCAACGGCAAACTCCAGCGAGCTATCCTATCGTCTTTACTGCCCGTTCATAACTATCCCGCAGTTTTAGACGAAGACTCGACTCCCGCCACCGCTTTGGAAGCGCGGCTCGCCTTCCTCTTTGCCGAAATTCTCTCACTACCACTGGTTGGCAGGCATGACAATTTTTTTGAACTTGGGGGACATTCTCTTCTCGCGGTCCAACTTGCGCAACGTGCGCGTGATGCAATTCAAACCGAGATCCCCCTCGTCGCTCTATTCCAGTACCCGACGGTCGCGGAATTGGCCGAGTGGCTGCAGTCCCAAAGCGAGGACTTCACGTCTCTGTTTGTAACATTGAGCGAGGGTGCGGCGGAGAGATTGCCGCTGTATCTCTTTCATACCGGCGCCGGGCACGTTCGAGGCTATCATCCGCTGCTTGCCGCGCTCGATAGAGACCACTCAATCTACGGAGTCCAAATGCGCGCCATGAGGGATCCATCAGATGAACCGCAGGATTTTATGACTGTCGTCGAAGACTATGCCGATGAACTGCGAGCCCATCATCGTGGAGAGCGCTTTCGCCTGATGGGGTGGTCACTTGGCGGACTGATCGCACTTGGCGTTGCTGCGCGGCTCGAGGCGTTGGGAGCTAATATTGACTTCTTGGGACTGATCGATACGACAGTGCCGCGCAAATTTGCCCTGCATGACTGGGAAGGCCGTCTTGCAGAGTTTCTGGATGATCCTCAAGATCTGCGTACTTTAGCTGATTTATCGGAACTAGAAGTTGCGGAGCTCCGACGGTTTTTAACTGACATCCCGGATACGCGGCTTGCTGGCAGCGCCGCATTATGGGGGAGAGAGCGGGGACTTTGGCTCAACCATATATCACTCGATGTTTTGCGCCTTGAAACTTCGCTGTGGGAGCATGTTGCCCTCATCGAGGATACGTTCACGATCCCGCAGGTGACTGCGAGTCTTCATGTTTGGTGGGCGCAGGGGACTCTTGGCGAAGGCAACATTCCACCTGTGGATTGGCCGGCCGAGGCGAAGTCAATCGCGCAAGTGAGGGTCATCGAGGGAGATCACAAATCCATCATATCCAATTGTGATCTGCATGCTTCGGTCGGTGAAGTGCTTTCAGGTCTCGATGCGTAAAGGAATAAGCTACGCCACCCTTGCGCTGTTGGTTATCCTGGCAGGGGTTGTGGCCGCGCTCGTTTATATAGTTCGCGCACCTTTTCCTGTTGAAGATGGTTCTCTTGAAGTTGCAGGGCTTGGCGCGATAGTCGAGATTGAATTCGACCGGTTGGGAGTACCGCGCATTAGCGCTGGAAGTGACGCAGACGCCTTTTATGCCCTTGGATTCGTCACCGCTAGAGACCGGTTGTTCCAAATGGATCTGCTCCGGCGCGGGACAGCAGGGCGCCTAGCAGAAATTTTCGGCGCTGATTTGCTGGAAGAGGATCGATGGAACAGGACGATGGGCTTTGGCCACGTGGCCGACGCAGTTCTCGCCCGGCTACCGGCGGCGCAGCGCCGATTGATTGAGGCCTATTCGGCTGGCGTCAACCAAGCGATGGCGGCGACCTCGATGTTTCCCATCGAGTTTATGATGTTGGGCTATCGGCCCGAAAAATGGCGGCCGGAAGACAGTATTCTTGTGATGCTGGCGATGCACTCGATGCTGACTTGGACGGGAGATCAGGAACGAACAGCGACAGTGATGCGGCATGTATTACCGAAATCCGTAGTCGATTTTCTCACACCGGAGAGCGACTGTTACAACGAAATCACGGCGCCGCGAAACCCGGGCCGGTGTGCTACGGACGCCATTCCCGTTGCCGATCTTATAGCTGTTCTGAATAACGCCAATGCAGGAGGCGATGACGATTCCGGGATCGTATCAGGCAACGGCAGCCCGCGCGGTTCAAATGCCTGGGTCGTTGGAGGGAACAAAACTCAGGATGGGCGGGCGATCCTGGCCAATGATATGCATCTTGAACTCTCGGTGCCTAATATCTGGTACCGTGCCTCATTACGCTATCCGGGAGTGAGCCTATCAGGCTTGACCTTGCCTGGCATTCCGGCCCTGATCGCTGGGACCAATGGGCAAATTGCCTGGGGCATGACCAGTATCGAGGGAGATTTCGTCGATCTCGTCGCGATCGAGGAAGACACGAAAGTTCCGAGCCGGTATCGGAGCCCATCGGGCGCTCTTCGTTTCGAAACAAGAACCGAAAACATCCATGTTCGCGATAGGGTGGATGAGACACTTCAGGTTCGGACAACGATTTGGGGACCGGTGCTGCCGAAGCTATTGTTGGGTCGTCCTGTGGCCGTTCACTGGACCTCGCTCGATCCGACCACCACCGATTTGGGTGTAATGGGCCTTGCAAGGGCTGCGACTGTAACAGATGCGATCATACAGCTGCATCGGGCGGGCGGTCCGCCCTTAAACGTTCTTCTAGCAGATACTGCCGGGAATATCGGCTGGACCTATATGGGAAAAATTCCGCGCCGTATTGGCATGGACGGGCTGTTCAGTGAGTCCTGGGCCGATGGCCGCAAGGGCTGGGACGGCTATATTCCACCAGAAGAGCTGCCAAGCGTCGTTAATCCCGCGGCTGGCTACCTTGTCAACGCAAATCAGAGGATGCTCGGCAGCAGCTATTCCGTAGTGATCGGTCATGATTTTTCCGGAGGGTATCGCGCCTGGCGAATCTCGGAGCGGCTTAACCAGCTCAACGGTATCAGTGAGCCCGACATGCTAGCCTTGCAACTTGATACTGATACAGATTTCTACCGCTATTATCAGAAGCTGGCTTTGCGGGTCTTGGAAGGGCAAAACGCTTTAGGCCCGTTTCCGGCGGGCGATCTGCGCCGCTATCTTGAAGCCTGGGACGGCCGCGCAGAAACAAATTCCGAGGGGATTGCTTTGCTGGTGGAATTTCGCGAGGAACTTGTGAAGGCCGTGCTCGCGCCGCTGCTTGCCAAGTGCCGCAATGTCGAACCAGGTTTTTCTTACAATTGGAGCAGCGCCGACGTTCCTGTCCAGCGCATGATTGAAAGCGGCCGGCCCGAACTTGTGCCTGATAGGCAGAGTTTTCATGACTGGCATGGATTTCTCAGAGCGCGGCTTCTCCAAAGCGCATCGCAATTGGCAAAGCGTCATGGCGTGACGGTCTTGGAGGGGCTGACTTGGGGCAGTGTGAACGAAGTGGATGTCCGCCACCCGCTGACGGAAGGAGTCCCTGTCCTCCGTTCTTTTCTCGACATGCCTCGCGTGGCGGTCCCAGGTTGCGGTCACTGCGTGCGATTTGCCGATGGAAAATATGGTGCCAGCGAACGCATGGTCGTTGCTCCTGGCAGGGAAAGCGCTGGCATACTTCACATGCCGGGAGGACAATCTGGTCAGCCAGCCTCGCCTCACTATTCCGACCAGCAGGAGAGCTGGGTGAAAGGACAGCCGGCAAAATTTTCAAACGAAGAGATCGTGCACGGTTTGACACTGAGGCCTTGGGTTCGGGACTCAATCAAGTCCACCAGATGATAATGATGGCGATCACGGCGGCTGAGAAGAAGCTGTGTTTCGGCTCCTTGCCTGCAAATCTGGGGTCCCCCATCGTTGCTGATTGACAGCGCTCGAACGTCTTGGATCGGCGATCACGCCGGATAGTCTTCGCAGGTCCGCGCTGAGCGTACGACGCAATCTGAGAAACGAAGACAGAACATACCGGGGGGACCATTTGCGCGCCGTCAGGCAGCGAGTTGAGGCCGTCCGAGAGAGATCTGTATCCTCGGCACAAAAAACCGAACCGCTGCCAATACTCGCGGCTGCTGCGAGCGCAGAAACGGCGGATTCTGACGTTCGCAGTTTTATACCGAAATGGCGCACCCGACACGATTCGAACGTGTGGCCTCCACCTTCGGAGGGTGGCGCTCTATCCAGCTGAGCTACGGGTGCATCTAAAAGGGATAGTGTGTGACCCGTGAGACGGTCAACATCAAACGTAGTTCCTCATCGACTCGAACAACATTAAGGCTTACTTACGAACCAACCTTTTTGCCGTTCTTCGCCGTCCGCAACCTCCTTCTCGTTTGCTTCTGACGACACAGAAGAAAATAACGTGAGCTCGCCGAAGCCTCAACAAAACAATGTTTTAACCCGGCTGCTTTCACCCGACAGCACTGCAGAACTCGCTTGCCTCTGCGCTCGGAGGCAGCGCTCCATCCAATGAGCTACGGGTGCCTTTGCTCGCGACGATGCTAACCTAGCTTAGGATAATAGGACATGCCAAGCCGGCTCAACCAAAAACTTGCAGCACGGGGAGCGTACCCTAAGAATTATGGTAGCCCCACAAACCTAAAGTACGGGCACTCACCACAATATGTTCAATGGATTATACGCTCTTGCCTAAGCACGAGACGCCCCGCACTCAATGCAAAGTGGGACTCGCGTAATCGGATCGCAATTTCGTGATTTCATCCTTAAGCTGAAGCTTACGGCGTTTCATTTCAGCCAATTTCAACTCGTCCTTGGCGGGGTGAGCCAATTCCTTCTCAATTTCCTTATCCAGCGCCTCATGACGCTGTCCGAGCGCGCTTAAGTGAGTCTCACGTGACATGCAGAACTCCTTTTTAAGGCTCATACAGTCATAATCATGACACAAGAAGTTCAATTCGCGAAGCCGGTTTGGCGATCAACTTGATCAAATGTTTCGCTATCGCGAACGGCGTTGGCAAATGCTAAATTTAGTCAACCTTGTCTCAACGGAAAATGCACTCTTCTCTGGACGAGGCTGGCCGGAAGCCTCGCCCGAAACATTGGCAAGTGCCATCGGCCCGCTATTCGCGTGAAACCGTGCGAAATGCAACAAGACGCAAGAATGGGGATAATTTAGACGTGTGCATTGTTTAGCCGGCCCGGATTTTGAGCTAAAATAACAGCTAAGTTGTATGAAGGCGGAGAACCGGCGGCTCATGGCGGAAAATTCGAGCGAGGAAGATCACGCCGCGCTTCGGGCGGAACTTAAGCGGCTGAGTCAGGAGCATCGGGATCTCGACGCAGCCATTGAGGCGCTGCTTCATGTGGGCGCAGGAGATCGGTTGCAAATTCAGAGACTTAAGAAGCGTAAGCTACTCCTGCGTGATCGTCTGGCTTTCCTTGAAGATCAGCTTACGCCGGACATTATTGCCTAGCTCTAAATGAATGCTTGCATTATTCCGCCGCGCTCTTAGCTCCGCCAAACCGCCGCTCGATATAATCTTCGACAATTTGCTTGAATTCGGCGGCAATGCTGGCGCCACGCAGGGTCATCGCCTTTTGACCGTCGATGAATACCGGGGCGGCCGGTGTCTCGCCGGTGCCAGGCAGGGAAATCCCGATATTGGCGTGTTTCGATTCGCCGGGTCCATTGACGATGCAGCCCATCACCGCGACATTCAGAGTCTCTACGCCGGGATAGCGAGTGCGCCAAAGCGGCATCTCATCCCGGAGATAGGTTTGAATATCTCGTGCCAGCTCTTGAAAAACGGTTGATGTGGTGCGTCCACAGCCGGGGCAGGCGGCAACCTGGGGCACGAAGGTACGAAATCCCATCGTCTGTAATAGCTCTTGTGCCACCTTGACTTCGAGCGAACGGTCGCCACCAGGCTCGGGAGTGAGGGAAACTCTTATCGTGTCGCCGAGACCTTCCTGAAGCAAAATTCCCATGGCAGCGGAAGAGGCAACAATGCCCTTCGAGCCCATACCTGCTTCGGTGAGGCCTAGATGCAGTGCGTAATCGCTGCGACGCGCGAGCGTGCGATAGACCGCGATAAGATGCTGCACATCTGAGACTTTCGCTGACAAAATAATGCGGTCCCGACCAAGCCCGATTTCTTCCGCCCGTGCGGCGGAGTGTAGAGCCGATTGCACCATCGCTTCGCGCATGACGGCACCGGCCGGCCGCGGCTGCGGCGCCCGGGCATTTTCGTCCATCAGGGCGGTGAGCAACTCCTGATCGAGCGATCCCCAATTGGCGCCGATCCGGACTGCCTTGCCAAATTTGATCGCCATTTCGACGATGAGGCCAAATTGCTTGTCACGCTTGTCTTTGAACCCCACATTGCCCGGATTAATTCGATATTTGTCGAGGGCCTCGGCGCAGGCGGGATGATCGGCAAGGAGCTTGTGGCCAATATAATGGAAATCACCGATGAGAGGAACGTGGCAGCCGGTTTTCGCTAGGCGGTCGCGGATATGAGGCACAGCGGCCGCCGCCTCATCACGATCGACGGTGATCCGGACAAGTTCGGACCCAGCGCGGGCGAGCGCCGCAACCTGGGTCACTGTCCCCTCGATGTCGGCCGTGTCCGTATTGGTCATAGATTGCACGGCGATTGGGGCACCGCCGCCCACTTTGATCGCGGCTTCGCTGGAGCCAACCCGTACGCCGATGGAGCGGCGGCGGGGCAGGGGACCCGCCTCGTCTGGGCCGGCAGGCCCGGAAAAGTCCGCAGGGGCTGAGCGTGTCATGAGATCTCGGGCTTTCGAAAAGAGGCACCGACGGAGATGTCGTACGGGCGTGTCGCGGCTGTGACAGGAACCACAACAAAGAATGGTGACCAAAAACACTTAGGCCGTCAAGTTTCCAGGAAGGTTACGCCGCGACGGCAAATTCGGTGCGTCGACTCTGCAGAGCCACGCAGCCTCAATTGCAAAGTCGCCGTGAACCAACAGCACCCTTGTCCGTTAACGAGAATAGCCAGGAGGATTCCATGAAAAGGAAATTTATAATTCCGGTGATAGGCGCATTTGCGGCCATTGCGTTCGCGGTTCCCGCCGACGCGCGGTCGGGTGGCTGCATCAAGGGGGCGATTGTCGGCGGAATAGCCGGTCATTTCGTCGGGCATGGAGGGGTGGGTGCGGCTGCGGGATGTGCATATGGCATACACCGTCGAAACGAATACGATCGAGACAATTTGCGCGATGGACGCTCAGGCTACGCGCCGCGGCGGTCGGGCGATGCGCAGTAGATGTCGCATAGGATCCAGCCATTGGTTACAAAATCCGCCGCATCGGAATGAGCGAATTTTTAGGAAGTCCCAACGCTCGTCCTAGGCCGGAACCCGATCAAGCCCGAACGCTCGAGATGCTGGCCACTCTCGTTTTGGCAGCGCTCGTTTTGGCGGCGCTTTACATTGGGCGCGACGTATTTATCCCCATTGCCATCGCCATTCTGATTAGTTTTGTATTGTCCCCTCCGATTCTCCTTCTACGGCGCTGGGGATTGGCACGCGTGCCCTCTGTCTTAACAGTCGTGTTCGCGGCGCTGGTCATTGCATTCGTGGTCAGCGCCGTTTTGACCCGGCAGGTTTCCGAATTGGCCGTTGATCTGCCGAAGTATCAACTGACCATAAATGCCAAGATCGATAGGGTACGCGATGCTGCGGCCGATAACGCGCTATTTGCAAAAGTTTCGACTGCGCTGAAAAGCTTCGGGGAAATCAATCCTCGCCGGCCAACAGCTCCGAGCGCGCCCGCGCCTTCGGGCAAACCTAAGAATCAATTGACGGGAGAGCAAGGAAGCGAACGTCCGATTCCGGTTGAAGTTCATGAACCGGCGCCAGGACCTTTCGCCATTGCGCAGACTATCGCGGGAACGGCATTTTCGCCTCTCGAGACAATTTTCATTGTCATCATTTTTGTCGTCTTCATCCTTTTGCAACGCGAGGATTTGCGTAACCGCTTCATTAGGCTTGCCGGGTCGCGCGATTTGCAGCGCACGACAATGGCAATGAATGATGCCGCGGGACGGCTCAGCCGATTTTTTTTGGTTCAAACTCTTGTGAATTCATGTTTCGGCATCATCATCGCTGTAGGCCTCTATTTAATCGGCCTCCCAAGTCCAATCCTTTGGGGCATCGCCGCGTTTCTACTTAGGTTTGTTCCCTACATCGGCGCTTTTATCGCCGCTGGGTTTCCGATCGCGTTGGCGGCAGCGATCGATCCGGGCTGGGGGATCGCGCTTGAAACCGTGGCCTTGTTTCTCATTGTTGAATTCATTATCGGCCAGGCGGTCGAGCCTTGGCTTTACGGCCACCAAACTGGGATTTCGCCGATTGCCGTCGTCGTGTCAGCGACCTTCTGGACCTGGTTGTGGGGGCCGGTCGGCCTTGTCTTGTCGACTCCGTTAACCGTCTGTTTGGTCGTGCTTGGGCGGCACGTAGAACGGTTAGCTTTTCTCGATATCATTTTCGGGGACGCGCCGCCGCTTACGGCAGTTGAAACCTTTTATCAACGAATGCTTGCAGGCGATGCTTCGGAGGTGGTCGACCAAGCCGAGGGATACTTAAAAACCCATTCGCTGGTCGATTATTATGACAATGTGGCGCTTAAGGCTTTGCTGATGGCGCAGGCCGATCTTCGCCGTGGCGTACTCGATGAGCTCAGGCACAAGCGAATCATGGAAACGATCGGCGAGGTCATCGAGGATCTTTCCGACCATAGCGAGGACTCACCATTAAAGGCCCAAACACCCAAGCCTACTGCGTTGGCGGAGCCGCGCGACATTTCGTCGCCAACTGCGCCAGGTGCGTTGCCGGACACCAAAGAACCTTCCCCAACCTTGCCGCAAATGCGTGAAGGGCCGGTTCTTTGTATCGCCGGCCGCAGTTTTCTTGATGAAGCTGCAGCTTCACTATTCGCGCAACTGTTGGAAAAACATGGCATGGAGGCGAAAGTCGAGCCGGCAGGCGCGTTGACCGCGGGTCGGATCTCGCGGCTTTCAGCCGAGGGCGTGCGACTCGTGTGCCTATCCTACTTCGATGCGGAATCGAGCACGGCTGGCGCCCGTTTCGCGATACGGCGGATGCGCCGGTACCTTGGCCCGATCGAAATTTTGGCGGGTTTCTGGCAAGATGAATCCAAGCAAGGCCGTGAGTTGTGCGCGGAGACGAAAGCCGACTCTTGTGCGACGACATTCAAGCAGGCGCTAGCTTTTTGCGGTCAGGAAGGGGTCGGGGACGAAATCGAGGTGCCGCGCGAAGCCACGAATCTCTCAACAAAATCTGTTGCTTAAGGCGGCCGGATATCCCCTTCTCAACCCTTAATCCGCCGGGCACGCCTGGCACCGGCCCGCCAATTCCATGACTTGCGCCCGGGGAGAAAATTTGGCTTCCGCCGCGAGATCCCCCAACGCTCCCCGAATCGCGGGGGAAGTCGCCTCGACGACCTCGCCGCATACATCGCAAATAAGGAACACGATCGGTTCTCGCGCAGCGTGACCGTGGCCGCAAGCAAGATAGGCGTTGCGGGACGCGAGTCTGTGGACAAGGCTGTGTTCGAGCAAGAAGTCCAACGCCCGGTAGATGGAAATCGGTGCCGGGCGTTTACCGGTCTCGTTCGCAACCCTGTCGATCAAGTCATACGCGCCGAGAGGGCGGCCTTCTCGGGCAAGAATCTCAAGAATACGCCGCCTGCCCGGCGTTAGACTTATCTTGTCACGGCGGCACAATGCCAGCGCGACGGCCAGCGTGTCCTTGGTGGGACTCTCTGGTTGGCCTGCTCTACCAATCGGTTCCCGGCGTGTTTCGCGCGAAACATTCATGTGGACATCATACTCCGGTTGCATGCCTAAGGCGACCGTTCATCGCCGTGCCGTTGTAGCATGGCGGTGCAGCAATTGGCGCGGGGCCTGGTCCTCGCCTACTCGAGGAACAGATATGTCCCTAAAAACGCGTAATGCCATCGTGACCGGTTCAACCAGCGGTATCGGTCTCACCACCGCCCGGGCCCTTGCGAAAGAGGGTGCCAACGTCATGATCAATGGAATGGGTGATGCCGCTGCAATTGAAGCCGAACGGGCCGCAATCGAGAAGGAGTTTGGCGTCACGGCGATTTATTCCGGCGCTGACATGACGAAGCCAGATGAAATCCACGCCATGGTGAAGGAAGCCGAAACGAAGCTTGGTTCGGTCGACATTCTCATCAACAACGCCGGCGTGCAGCATGTTGCACCGATCGAGGAATTTCCGCGCGAAAATTGGGATATGATCATCGCCATCAATCTTTGTGCCGCGTTCCATGCGATGGCGGCCGCGATTCCTGGCATGAAGGCACGCAAATGGGGCCGGATTCTCAGCACGGCCTCAGCCCATTCCCTGGTCGCTTCGCCGTTCAAGTCCGCCTATGTCACGGCAAAACATGGACTCGCCGGACTTACCAAAACGGCTGCACTTGAACTCGCGACCTTCGGGATCACGGCCAATTGTGTCTCACCGGGCTATGTTTGGACGCCTCTCGTGGAAAAACAGATACCTGACACGATGGCAGCCCGCAAACTGACGCGTGAGCAGGTTATTCACGATGTGATTTTGCTGGCGCAGCCGACCAAGCAATTCGTAACCGCCGAACAGGTTGCCGCGCTTTTCGTCTTTCTGTGCTCGGATGCGGCAGCACAAATAACCGGAGCCAATTATTCGATCGATGGCGGCTGGACGGCCGAGTAAGGGCTACCCGCAGAATCGCCTGGCCGCTGCTATCAGCCCGGCAATGGATTTCGTTTCAATTCCTGCTTCCTAATGTGAACCTCGCTCTGGCCATTAAGAGAAGCGACAGATACGCCTTAAGTCCTTTCGCCGATGTCGGATTGCGCGTGTTCAGGTTGTGTCGTCCGTTGTGGAACCCATTCGGCACACTGGCATTATCGCGGGATCAAACGTGGCTCCGATCGAGCCGCGCCATTGAAAGGAATTGGTAATGGACTGGAATCGCATTGAAGGAAACTGGAAGCAATTGAAGGGTAAAATCAAGGAACAATGGGGCCACCTCACGGACGATGATCTCGATAAGATTGCCGGCAAGCGTGAGCAGCTTGAGGGCAAGATTCAAGAGCGCTACGGCATCGGTAAAGATATGGTTCGAAAAGACGTGGACGATTGGCTGAAGAACCAGTGATTGGTGTCTAAATCTCGATAATCCGTCAGGGCCGTATCGCCATGTGGCGATGCGGCCCTAATGGGCTCCAGTCGTTATTGATCTATGAATGGCCTATTGCAGCCAAAGATGAAGCGGAAACAGAGCTTGGACGTCAGTCTGAAGCGACCGCGCAAGCTGCGCGTGTCCAGTTGAAGTTTGTGGGTTTTGATCGCGATTGTGCCTGACATGGAACCTTGCGGAAGGATCGTAATTAAGGAGCCGGGAAGAGTGAAGGAGACAATAAAATGCTTTCAACAATCCTGGTTGTTCTGCTTATTTTGCTGCTCATCGGAGCCTTGCCGACATGGCCATACAGTGCAAGTTGGGGCTATGCGCCAGGCGGGCTGCTCGGCACTGTGCTTGTCGTCGTTGTGGTCCTCGCACTCATGGGCCGATTATAGGCTTCTGCCTATTTTATCCGCAGGGGATAGGAGTGATGCAAGCTCCGCGTCCCTTGCACTTCGTTGTGAGTTTTCACTTACTATGTTTCGCCCCCTCAGTGTGAATGATCTTCCATTCAGAAGCCGTCACTGGTTGCACGGATAGACGTGAATTATTGGCCAGGACCATGTCTTTCAAGCGTGGATTGCCTTTGATGCTGTCGAGGGAAACCGGATTGTTCAGTGTTTCGACCGCGCGAACGTCAACCATGCCGAACTTACCGCTCACATCTGTGGGGTCGGGATAATAGGATTTGGTGACTTCGACGATCCCGACGATTTCCTTGCCTTCATTTGAGTGATAAAAGAAAGCGTGATCGCTAACGCGCATTGCCATCAAATTTAGCTTGGCGCTATGATTGCGGACACCGTTCCAGGACGTTCCTTTCTCGCCGGCCTTGACCTGATCTTGCCAGGACCAGCTGCCAGGTTCACTCTTAAGTAACCAGTACGCCAAGGGTATGCCCTCCGCTCGACAGAGAAACAATTTTTACATTCGGCCTTCGGGGTAGACATTAATCGTCTTTGTCCAATTCGGCCTTCGAGGGGCGTGCGAGCAAAAGCGTGATCGCTTCCTCGATCGAAATCCGTTCCGCAAGCACCGCATCCACGGCCGCCGCGATCGGCATGTCAATCTCCTTCGCGTGGGCGAGGTCAACGAGCACTCCGCAAGTATGAACGCCTTCGCAAAGGCCACTTCGCTCGACGGCCTCAGAAATCGGCAATCCCCTGCCAAGCGCGACACCGAACGCATAATTCCGCGAAATCGCGGATGTACAAGTTAAAACCAGATCACCGAGCCCCGAAAGTCCAGCTAGGGTACTCGGTTTTGCGCCATGGGCACGGCCGAAACGGCTGAGTTCCGCAAACCCACGGGCGATGAGAGCGGCGCCCGCGCTGGCACCTAGGCCACGTCCGGCTGCGATTCCGCTTGCGATGGCGAGAACGTTTTTTGCCGCGCCGCCGATCTCAACGCCTCGCACATCCGGTGACGAATAGAGCCTGAAAGTGGGCGCAGCGAGCATCCCTGCAATCTTGGCCGCGAGTTCTCCATCCCACGATGCCACGGTGACCGCAGTTGGTAGGCCTTGCGCCACCTCCGTGGCAAAGCTCGGTCCCGAAAGAATAGCTGGCGGATTATCCGGCAATATCTCGGCCGCGACCTCGCTGAGGAATCGTCCGGTGGTATTCTCGATACCTTTGGCACAAACGACAATTGGAACGCCGTTTGCCAAATATGGGGCGAAAAGTTCCAGGACTGGCCGCAGCGCCTGTGCTGGTATCACGGCGAGGATGAGTTCACAGCCGTGAACCTCGGCGGGCTCCGAGATGGGACGGACATTTGAAAGAATGGGAACGCCCGGCAAGTGCCGGGCATTAATTCCAGTGGCCATCATCTCAACGACGTGGGCGGGATCGCGCGCCCAGAGTGCAACTTCGACATCATCCCCACGGCCTGGGCGTGCAGCAAGATTAGCAAGTGCGGTGCCCCAGGCGCCAGCACCGAGAACGGCAATCCGCCGTGTAGGACTTGGCGGCATCGTCTCATAATCCTCTTTACGTGTGACTCTTTTTTTCGCGTTAACTCACATCTTCGCGGGACTAGCGACTTGCAATTCAAGCTGCCTGATAGGACATAGTCCCTCCGGGGATCGGAATGCAATCTTGTGGCGCCAAGCCGTGTTTACGGCACATCATTGCCGCGGCGAAGAAGGGATAAAATATTTTTTCGTCAACTCGGCGGATTTTCTTGCCATGACAAGTTCACTTGAGAGATCTCTACCGGCATCGGCGCCCCGCTTGCCGTAGCCACGATTCCGCTTCATTTACTTCTTAGAAAGCCACAGTCGGAACAATTCGCCGCCGTACTCCTTGCGGTCATTGGCGCGATTTACATCGGATTTGGACTCCAAAAATGGAGCCGTTTCCAAATTGCGACCGAGTTAGCAGTTGCCTCGGTATTCATAGCCGCTGCTCTGGCGGCTATTTGGAGCACTCCGTGGATCATTAAGTTTGCTTATTTATGGGGTGCATGGAACCGCCTATGATTGGTCGCGGCGGTATCTTTGATACTTATTTGGGGCCTACGGGTTTGGACGCGGTTTCCTAAGCATGGCGGGATACAAAAGCGGGCGGGCAAGCGAAGAGTTCACCTTCGTAGCCGAAACCGGACGAATCGACGTGCGGGTCTATTATGAGGACACCGACTTTTCCGGTGTTGTCTATCATGCCTCCTATTTGCGGTTTCTCGAACGTGGCCGCACGGAGTTTTTGCGCGCGCGTGGTATCGAGCACCGGGGAATTTTTGCGGACGGGGGCGACAACGGGTTCCATTTCGTGGTGCGCGCGATGACCATCGAATTTCTCAGGCCAGCACTGATGGATGACATGATTTCCGTCACGACGAATATCTCGGCGGTGAAGGGCGCTTCGATCGAGATGGACCAGGAAATCCGGCGCCGCGATGATATTCTGCTAACGGCAAAGGTTAAGATAGCCGTGGTAGCAGAAGGAAAGGCTCGGCGTATCCCCGCAGAAATTCTGGCAAAGTTCAAGGCCTTAAAGGGCGGGTCACGCAAGTAACAAGATCTTAACCACGATCATGGCCAAATCTAGCGGTGATCTAGCCTATGCGCGCTCGGATTGACGGGGGTATTTAAAGCCCCAGAAATGACCGATTTCCCGGGCAAGCCATAACTGAAACGGGTTTTGACCCACCGCGAGCGCTTCGCCTAATCTATTTCAGAAGGAATAATGGAATGAACCCTGCCGATATTGCAGCTTCCGGCTTGGCGCCACCCATTATGGAAGTCTCTCTTCTCGGCATGTTTTGGTCCGCCCATTTTGTGGTGAAACTCGTTATGATAGGCTTGCTCGCGGCCTCGGTCTGGTGTTGGGCAATCATCATCAACAAAGTTCTGCTGTTTTCAAAAACGAATCGTGCGATGGCGCAATTCGAGGATGTTTTTTGGTCCGGCGCTTCACTTGACGAACTTTATACGACCTTATCATCGCGCCCGGCATCTGGTATGGCAGCCTTGTTCGTGGCTGCGATGCGGGAATGGCGGCGGTCCGTGCAGGGAGCTACCTCGTCTTTCATGGGCCTGCAGGCGCGCATCGAGAAGGTTCTGGACGTTTCGATCGCTCGCGAGGTGGAGAAGCTCGAATCGAGCTTGCTGGTATTGGCGACGGTTGCGTCGGCGGGTCCTTTCGTTGGGCTGTTCGGCACGGTTTGGGGCATTATGACGGCGTTTCGCTCGATCGCCGCATCGCGCAATACTTCGCTGGCGATCGTCGCGCCAGGGATCGCGGAGGCTTTGTTCGCAACGGCGATAGGGTTGTTTGCGGCGATCCCAGCTTTGATCGCTTATAACAAGTTCCAAGGGGACGTCGCTAAGAAACAGGCCCGGCTGGAAGGCTTTGCAGATGAGTTTTCGGCGATTTTGTCGCGTCAAATCGATCAGCACACCGTGCATGACAGGGCGGCCTGATTACATGTTAGATTTCCGGTGTCGTGACCGCCGGGAACATTTAAACCACGCGCTGGAGATTTAAAAGATGGGCATGTCGGGCTTAGCAGTGCGCAAAGGCGGACGCGGGCGGCGGGGAGTACCTCGCTACCGCGCCATGGCCGAAATCAACATGACGCCATTTATCGACGTCATCCTCGTGCTGCTGATCATTTTCATGGTCGCGGCACCGCTGCTCGCGACGGGCGTTGCGATCGATTTGCCAAAAACCAAGGCTGCGGCACTGAACATCGACCAAAAGCCTCTTTCTGTCGCCGTTGACGACAAGGGCTCGGTTTACGTAATGGACCAGCCTGTGCAAGTCGGGGAACTCGCAGATAAGCTGAAGGAGGCGGCGGCCGCTGGTGTGGACGAACGAATTTACGTGCGCGGCGCAAACCAAGTAAATTACGGCAAGATTGCCGAGGTCATGTCGATCATCACGGCAGCTGGCTACAAGAAGGTTGCGTTGGTCACCGACCCTAACAAGAATTGAACTATCATGTCGGTGCCGGAAAATCCTGGCCTCGCGGTCTCGGGCAGCGTGCATCTCTGCTTGCTCGGCCTCGCTTTATTTTCGTTTTCCGGAACGCCACAGATCGATAATTCGCAAGAGAGCATTCCAGTCGCGGTGGTGACCGGAGAGCAGTTCAGTCAAATCATGAAGGGGGAAAAGTCGGCAGCTGAGGTGAAGCCACGCCAGCGAAGTGAGAAAATTGCCGAAATTGCGGAGCTCAACCCGCAGCAGTCGGAGACTGACTCCACAAAGCAGGTTCTCGCGCCACCGTCGCCGATGAAACATCAAACGGACCCCGGGACAGCCGATCCCCAAGTGACGCCGAAGCCGCCAGAGCACAGCGCGGCTGTGCCAGCCCAACGCCCCCCACAGGAAACCGTGACGCCCGCGACGAAGCCGCCGGTAACCAAGCAGTCGGCCGTGCTGCCACCAAAGCCGCCGTCTGATGAAGGAGCGGAACCCGTAGCGTCAAAATCTCCGCCGCCAAAACCAAAACCACCGGTTGAGCCACCAAAAAAGGTAGAGCCTAATTTCAAGCCAGATGAATTGGCCAAATTGCTTGAGCGAAATCATCAAAAGGATAAACCAAAGGCCACGCCCAGACCTAAATCTGGAGATGAGGCGGTCGAGTCGCAGCAAAAATTTGACCTGAGCGACATTGCTAAATTTTTAAGCAAGGATACGCCGCAGAGGAAACAATCGAGTGGCCATGAACTGAGCCAATTGGCCTCGCTTGGTTCACCCACGGCAAGTGCCGCCAAAATGTCGCCTTCCCTTTGGGATCAACTCGACGGGTTGCTGCAAGAGCAGTACAAGCGGTGTTGGGCCTACGCGGGACTGGGCGGTCAACAAAAATATATCCCGGAGATCCATGTTCAGTATACACCAGAAGGGTCTCTCGTAGGCCAGCCGATGCTTCTCAATCCTCCTTCCGATCCTAACCTGCGCGGTCTGGCGGAGAGTGCTATACGGGCCGTGCGGCGTTGCGATCCACTTCGAATACCCGCTCAATATCAGCCGTACTATGACCAATGGAAAGGCCGGATCGTTCGTTTCGATCCAGAGGAAATGCTGTGATATCTTGCTTCTCCGTGATTCAACGCGCTGCGTGTCACAAACTTCCATCCGTCCGTCAAATCTTTGCTCCAGCTATCGCGGTTTCGGTCTTGCTTTATGGTCTGGCTTGCGCGCCGGTCGCAGATGCCCAGCAGGATCGCTACCTCAATGTGCATGGCGGGGAATTCAAGCCTATCCCGATCGCTGTGACAGCTTTTACTGGCGACGCTGGATCGGGCACCCAACTGACCGGGATTATCACGAATAACTTTAAGCGTTCCGTGGTCTTGATGCCGCTCGATCCAAAGACCTTTGTCGAGACGATTGGCAATCCCGATCAGGCTCCCCAGATGGACTCCTGGCGTATCATCAATGCGCAATTTGTCGTGACAGGCCGTGTCAGCCGTGCCGCCGATGGGAGGCTGCAAACCGAATTTCGCCTCTGGGACGTGGGGACGGGCGCGCAGATTGCTGGGAGCCAATATGTCACGGACGCGAACAACGCACGCAGGGTCGCGCATATAATTTCGGATGCGATCTATTCACGGAT
Source organism: Methylocapsa sp. D3K7 (assembly GCF_029855125.1). Lineage (GTDB taxonomy): Bacteria > Pseudomonadota > Alphaproteobacteria > Rhizobiales > Beijerinckiaceae > Methylocapsa. The sequence goes on along the minus strand of NZ_CP123229.1, from coordinate 1,165,674 downwards.
AACAGGAGAGAAGGGCTTTTTTGACACCCGAATAGCATTCGTGGATGAAACAGGCCCGCCAGAACACCGCCGCAAGCGGCTTGCAATTATGGACCAAGATGGCGCCAATCTGCGCTATATGACGAGGGGCGATGATCTTGTCGTGACTCCCAGGTTTTCTCCTTCGTCGCAGGATGTAACCTATATGTCGTTTGGCGCCTCAGACCCCAAGGTGCTGCTTTTGAATATCGAGACGGGCCAGCGAGAAGTTGTCGGCAATTTCCCCGGCATGACATTCGCGCCGCGGTTTTCGCCGGACGGGCAAAAGGTCGCGATGTCACTTGCGCAGGGTGTGTCCTCAAATCTCTACACAATGGATTTGCGTACCCGTACGACGACGCGGCTCTCTGATTCCAATGCAATCGATACTTCACCGTCCTACTCACCAGACGGAACCCAAATCGTGTTTGAGTCGGATCGCGGCGGCAGTCAGCAGCTTTATATAATGTCGGCAAACGGTGGAAGTCCGAAACGCATTTCGTTTGGCGAAGGACGCTACTCGACGCCTGTCTGGTCACCAAAAGGGGATTTTATCGCTTTCACCAAGCAAAAAAGCGGTTCCTTCGCGATCGGAGTGATGCACCCCGACGGATCAGGCGAACGTATCCTCACCGAAGGTTATCACAACGAGGGGCCAACTTGGGCACCGAACGGGCTTTATCTCATGTTCTTTCGTGATCCCGGAGGCCAAGGGGGAGCTAAGATTTTTATGATCGACATATTTGGGCGCGGTGAATTTCCCGTGCCAACGCCCAATTATGGTTCTGATCCCTCCTGGAGCCCGCTGCTAAATTAGATGGCGGGAGGCGTGTTCAACAAGGGGCTGTCGATTCCAACTTTATTGCCTATCTTCTGTCTAAGCCAAGCAACTGGTTAAACCGGTTCCTTGCAATGTGATGTCTGCGAGAGGAAGCGCAAATGTTCGTGACCTCCAACCAGGTCCCCGCCGCGTGCCCTACTCATTGCCGCCAGTCAACCTCGTTGCGAAAAAAGCAATCGTCCGGGAATAAACGTCGGCCTTGTTCCATTCCTTTATGACGGCGAAATTAGCCGTTCCCGGTTCCCAGGATCCGCCGCGTTGCCAACCGTAACCACGAAGGAAATTGGCGGTCGAAGCCAAAACATCAGGGACGCTAAGCATGAGATCTCGGTGGCCGTCGCCGTCAAAGTCGACTGCGAATTTAAGATAGGACGACGGCATAAACTGAGTCTGGCCGACTTCGCCGGCCCATGCACCATGCGCACTGGGTAAAAGATCACCACTCTGGATAAGCCGCAAGGCATCCATGAGTTCGGCTTGAAATTTGTCGGAGCGCCGGCAGTCGTAAGCAAGTGTTGCCAGTGCCTGCAGCGTCGGTGTGTTGCCGGAGACAGCACCAAAGTCTGTTTCAAGGCCCCAAATCGCGACGATCACAGGGGTCGGCACTCCATAGTCTTCTTCAATTTTGTCAAAGGTCGCTGCATATTGTTTCATCAGCGCGTGGCCCTTGTGGAGACGATAGGAATTTACCATCCGGCCCGAGAATTGCTCAAAGCTTTGCTGAAAAACATGTTGACCGTGATCTTTAGCAACGATCCCTGGATCGAAACTGATTCCATCGAGTGCGCTGATCGCGGGCGGTGAAATGCCCTCGGCCGCAGCTTGCCTCTTAAAGTCATCGAGCCACCTGTCAAATCCCGCTGGATCACGACAGGTCGCGGCTTCTGCTGGGCCAAATCCAAGGAGGCATAATATGAGGCCTGCAATATGCAAAGTCGCTTGCATGAAAGTTTCTCCCGCAGAGAAGAATTTGGACCAATAGCCGATCGCAATACCTCCTTGAAAACACTGGTCTCCAAGCAATGATAAGATCGAAACCGCGAGAACGCCGGTCCATATTAGGGGAACCGGTCCATACTAGGGGAAAAGGACACCACGAACATATTCATTCCGCGCTGGCGGTCTAGACCATTAGCACAGGCCGTGTTCTGTTTGAAAAGTTTACTCACGAATTTCACTAGAATTGACGATCGATGAGGCCTAAGTTAACTCAAAAGAGGCTCTCCTCCCAACTACATATATGGCTGTGCGTGTCAGACTATACGTTGATATCCAGAAACATTACTTGTCTCATATCTTGGATAGGACTTTTCCTCGGTAATTGCGGAATTAAATATCCGATTAATATTATTTTTTAGGCTAGCTCTCCGGTCATTAATTACGTAAACTTGGCGCGCCAAGCAAACGAAGCTTTCGCCAAAATCGGCCCTGGCTTCATGTTCCCGCAGCGCATCCTCGACCTTCCAGAGAAGAAAATTGGTGGCCTTCAAGTCAGCTTCGATTTGTTTCACAAGCTTACCTTCGTAGCCATATTCAGTTTTAAGTTTCCGCAACATAGCGAGTTCGAATTGGATATTGGCCAGCTTCGCAGGTTCAGCGATTTGGTTTTCTTTAATTTCAAGAATCGTGATCCTGTCAATAAGATCTCCAACCGCGGCGGGAATTGCAAGGGTCGCCGTTTGACACGGAGTGTTTGGGGCGCATTTGGTTGCAAGTTTCTCGACGGATGATGCGATCTGTTCAAACACGGACGTCCAATCCCCTTTTTCAGGCTGTCGGAAAAGTCTCATCGTGGGGTACCAAGGGCAATCAGTCCGGTGCATAAGCCACCGCCAATCTGGGACGTATTTCAGGGCAAGGAAGACTGGCCTTCCCAACGCCCCGGCAAGATGGGCGATCGAAGTATCGGAGGTAACCACGAGATCGACATTTTTCATTACCGCAGCGCAATCCACGAAAGAGTCTGTGCCTGAATCAAAATGAACTCCCAAGCCCTCGATCGTAAATTCTCTCCCTGCCGCTTTTACATTGAGAGAATCCTGATCCTTCATGAGACTAATCAAACGGACGCCTTTTATTGCTGAGAGCGGCGCGAAACATTCCAAGGGTATAGACCTTTGTAGGTTGATGAATTTATTGCCTTGCCAGCCAACGCCCACGCAAAAGCCATCAACTCCGAGTTGTGTTCTCCACTTTGAAACAAGGGTTGGTTCTGGATATAAATAAGGAATTGGCGCTGGAATCGTCTCCATGCTGGTTTTGAAGCGGTAAGGAAGGCTCATGAGGGCACTTTGAAAGGCAAAGGGTTCCTTTGGGTTTAGCGTGTCGACCACTCGAATGGGCTTCGGCAATGTACGAAGAAGACGGTGCATATTGTCCGGCGTCAGCACCTGTGAGACAGATTTAGCGGGTTGAATAACGGAGGATTTCTGGCTCATCGTAACCATCGAGGAGTGGAGATGAGCCAGAAATCCGGAACTGCCAAGTCGTCCTCCGAGCGGATCGTGAAGGACATTCGCCGAGCAACGCGCAAGCAATATTCGGCGGAGGAGAAGATCCGCATCGTGCTGGACGGCCTGCGCGGCGAGCATAGCATCGCGGAACTCTGCCGGCGCGAGGGCATCGCCGAGAGCCTGTATTACACCTGGTCGAAGGAGTTCCTGGAGGCTGGCAAGCGGCGCTTGGCGGGCGACACGGCGCGTGCGGCGACCAGCGGCGAGGTCAAGGACCTGCGCCGGGAAGCTCAGGCACTGAAGGAGGTCGTCGCCGAGCAGGCGCTGGAATTGCGCCTGCTCAAAAAAAGCATGATCGCGGATGGGGAAAGCGAGGAATGAGATATCCGGCTTCCGAGAAACTGGAGATCATCCGGCTGGTCGAGCAATCCCATCTGCCGGCGCGCCGGACGCTGGAGAAACTCGGCGTCTCTCGCGCCACCTTTTATCGATGGTGCGACCTTTGCCAGACTGGCGGGCCAGAGGCCCTGGAAGACCGATCTCCCAGGCCCGACCGCGTCTGGAACCGAATTCCTGACAATGTGCGGGGCCAGATCGTGCAACTGGCCCTGGACGAGCCGGAGCTGTCGCCACGGGAACTGGCGACACGCTTCACCGACACAAAAAGCTATTTTGTTTCGGAAGCTTCGGTTTATCGCCTGCTGAAGGAGCACGACCTAATCGCCAGTCCCGCCTACATCGTCATGAAGGCCGCCGATGAGTTCAAGGACAAGACGACGGCGCCCAACCAGCTCTGGCAGACCGACTTCACTTATCTCAAGGTGATTGGTTGGGGTTGGTTCTACCTCAGCACGATATTGGACGACTTCTCGCGCTACATCATCGCCTGGAAGCTCTGTACGACGATGAAGGTCGGGGACGTCACGGAAACACTCGACCTGGCGTTGCAAGCCGCGGGGCTTGATCACGCCAAGGTCGTCCATCGTCCGCGATTGCTCTCGGACAATGGCCCTTCCTACATCTCGGCCAATCTGGCCGAATGGCTGGACAAACGCAACATGGATCACGTGCGCGGCGCGCCCTGCCACCCGCAAACACAGGGCAAAATCGAGCGCTGGCATCAGACGCTCAAGAATCGCGTCTTGCTTGAGAACTATTATCTGCCCGGCGACCTGGAAGCCAGGATCGACACCTTCGTCGATCACTACAATCATCGCCGCTATCACGAGAGCCTGGACAATCTCACGCCGGCTGACGTCTACTTCGGCCGAGGACAAACCATTCTGCTGCAACGAGAAAGGATCAAACGAGCCACCATCCAAAATCGTCGCTTGCAACACCAATTGAACGCCGCATAAAATCAAACATCAGATGAGCCGCGTCCTCCATTAAATCACGCCGCCATCTGTCTCAAATTATCTGACGACGGACAGGTGCATATTTTTGCGGCACAGCAGAGTCACATCGGCGCCTGCATCAACAAGCAAGAGGAGATACCGCGAAAATTGAATTAAATCCCCAAGACCTTGCTCATCCCAAACAACGATTGATTTTCCCTCTAAATCTTGGCCAGCCCACTCTGGCAAATCCAAGATGAGAGACTTGGGTGGCGCATTCGAACGATCCCACCGGCTCTCGAAATCCGCGAATCCTGCTCTTAAATCGCCTTTCAAAAGAAGCGCGCCAGCGCGATTATTTTGGGCATCCGGAAAGCCGGGTTTATACTTGAGTGCTGCATCGAAATAGAATAGGGCCTCATCGATTTCTCCCGTCTCTTTGAGAGCCACGCCAAGACTTGATAAGGCCTCTGGATAATTCGGTTTAATGCGCAAGGCCTCCTTGTAACACGGGATTGAGTCCAAACACCTATCTAGCTCTTGCAAGACGTTGCCGCGATTTAGCCAAGTATCCGCAGCTGCGGGATTTAGACGGATGGCTTCTTCGAGACTAGTCAACGCTTCATCCAGACGTCCGAGCTTACGATACGCAGCTCCGGCAATCCCTAGGCTCTGGGGATGATTTGGATCACGCCGCAAGATCTCGGCACACGATTGAATTGCTTCTTCGGCATGGCCGAGCTGGAGCAAGACGTTGGCACGATTGATTAAAGCCACTATAAATCCCGGACGAATTTTTAGTGTGTATGTGAATGCGGCAAGCGCGTCATCCAGGTGACCAAGTTCGTAAAGGACATTGCCTCGATTGCAGGCCGCTTCGTAATAGCAAGGGTCGAGGGTAAGTGCCGCGTCATATGCTTCGAGGGCCGCGCGCGGCCGGCTAAGCCCCTGTAACGCGATCCCCTTATTGTAGAGAGCCTGCGGGTAACCGTGGCGGTAATGCGAAGATAGATCATAGGCGGTGAGGGCTTCCTCGAGGCGTCCAAGCTTTTGGAGAACATTGCCGCGGTTAAGCTCTGTTTCTGCGTCCGGTGGACCATACCGGGCGGCTTTCTCATAAGCGGCGAGAGCCTCCTCGTGCCGTCCGAGTTTTTGCAACACAGAGCCAATGTTAAACAAGTTTAAATTGTCGCGAGGCGTTATCAACTCAATCGCAACGAAGCAAGAGAGAGCCTCATCGAGGCGTCCAAATCGTTCAAGCAAAACGCCACGATTCGTCAGTGCTTCGGAATGGACTGGCTTACACCGTAACGCATCCTCATAGGCAACGAGAGCATCGGCGACGCGTCCAACGCTCTGTAGGACAACACCCTTGTTGAACAAGGTCTCGGCATCACCGGGCCGAAGATTTAGGCTTGCCTCAAACGACTCGAGTGCATCTTCCGGCTTACCTACCCGTTGAAGAACAATTGCGCGGGCGGAGAGCGATTCTGGAAATGCGGAGCGTAACGCTAGCGCACGATTAAACCATATGAGCGCTTGGCGTAAATCGTCGGCATTGAAATAGATCAATCCGAAGATATAACATCCGGCAGCGCTCTCGGCAGCGAGTGACTGATATTGCGTGATTCGGTCGATTGCCTCTTGCCGCGCACCGGTGTTGAGCAGTGCGAATGCCTCAGTGATCGCCGTCCGAAGGAGGGACCTGCTATTTGGTTCGTCTGCTTCGGAGCGATCCAATTGTTCAAACTGGGAAACGCTCATTCGCCCATGCTCATTATCTCGCGGGCAGAACATCTCACCTGTCCTGCATTCTATTTGAGGCTCGTTGGCCGCGTGACGGCCGCCAAAAATTCCGCCGGCGCTATCGGGTAAGGACCCTGGTGAAACATTCAGCTAGGATTAAACACAATGGACCTTTCCTGGACCTGACATTCACCGCAATTTTGGGCGAGAGGCGATAAGAACCAAGGAGGCACCACTCTAAGATTGGTTCTTCGTTGCGCAGAATTGGGGGAATTATCGAAGAAAGTCTGACCATGTTGATCAAAGAAGCGCCAGTTGAAATTAGAGGAAAAGTCATAGGAAGGGGAGGTATTAGCGGCGTTGAATTGTGGGAACGGCCTGAAACTGGCTTATCCCGCGTGATAAAAACAATTCAATAGGCAACGGCTTCCGGAAAGGTTCAAAGACTCTTAACAACGGATTTGCTATGGCGATCTAGTTTGTAGCAAACGTGCGACGGCTTTGGACGTGAAATCGACCATGGGCACAATCCGCGCGTAATTCAGCCGGGTCGGACCAATGACTCCGAGGACTCCGACAATGCGCTGTTCCCGGTCATGAAATGGCGCGGCAATCATCGATGAGCCAGATAGCGAAAAGAGCTTGTTTTCCGAGCCGATGAAGATGCGGACGCCGTCACCGCCTTCGGCCCTGGTTAACAAGTCAATCACGTCCTTCTTTGTTTCAAGGTCGGCAAAAAGCAAACGAATCCGCTCAAGATCCTCGATTGCGGTGAGGTCTTGCAACAAATTGGCTTGCCCACGAACAATCAGCTGGGAAGCATGTCCGGCCGATTCGGCCCATCCAGCGAGGCCTGCGTCGACGAGTCGGGCGGTCAATTCGCCGAGTTCCTTTTCAGCCGATGCATGCGAGGCTTCGATTTCCGCTCTGACCTCCAGCAATGTCCTGCCTCTGATACGTGCATTGAGGTAATTCCCGGCTTCGCTCAAGGCGGAGGGCGGGAGACCCGCTGGAATTTGAAGGATTCGATTTTCGATCGAACCATCCTCGGCGACAAGAACGGCAAGCGCGCGTTCCAGCTCAATACGGACAAACTCTACATGCTTGAGCCGCGCGTTATCCTTGGTGGTGACAACGACACCGGCGCCGCGAGTTAGTCCTGATAGCATCATCATAGCGTCGCCTAGCAAGGCTTCTAGGGTCTGTTCTTGTGACGCGGCTTTCACTTGCGCCTCGATCTGCTCTCGTTCGCCCTGGCTCACGTCACCCAACTCTAGTAGCGCATCCACAAAAAAGCGAAGACCCAGCTCCGTTGGAAGCCGCCCTGCGCTTGTGTGCGGCGAATAGATCAAACCGATCTCTTCAAGGTCTTGCATAACATTGCGAACCGAGGCTGGCGACAATGGTGTGGGAAGGAGGCGAGCAAGATGGCGTGATCCAACCGCCTCGCCATGCGCAAGGTAGCCGTCAACGATAAGTCGAAAAATTTCTCGCGAGCGTTCGTTGAGCCGGGCCACGCCATTGGCTCCAAGCTGTGTCGGATCGCGCATGTGTTCCACTGGAATTGCCATACAGGTAACATGCCCGGAAGCAGCCAAAGATGCAAGCTTACAAAGGTCATAGAATGAATACAGGACAGCGACTGTTGGGCACCCTGGAAAAAGTGCATTGCGGAAATATCTGATGCAACCCAACGTCAAAGCATTTTCTTTAGTTGTCGATGAAAGTCCTCCTTCACGCAAGTTTAGACATCTATGATAACGCCGCTATCGTACCGGAGCGAGCTGAATGACCGATATCTTATTACCGGGTACCGCGGGTGCCGATCGCAAGAGCGCGCGCGATATCGGGTTTGCCTGCGGCATCATCACGATACTCTCGATTTTTTTCTTGCCGGTTCCGGCGTTCTTAATCGATATTGGTCTTGCATTTTCGATCGCATTGTCAGTTCTTATTCTCATGGTCGCTCTTTGGATCGAGCGTCCCTTGGACTTTTCCGCCTTTCCGACGGTTCTCCTTGTCGCCACTTTGTTACGCTTGGCGCTGAACATCGCGACGACGAGATTAATCCTTGCCAACGGATCAGAAGGTTTAACGGCCGCTGGCTACATCATCGGCGGCTTTTCGAAGCTTGTAATGAGCGGTGATTTTGTCATCGGCCTGGTTGTGTTTGCAATTCTAATCACAGTCAATTTTGTCGTGATAACCAAAGGCGCGACGCGTATCGCTGAGGTCGGCGCGCGATTTACGCTTGATGCCATTCCAGGCAAGCAGATGGCCATCGATGCAGATCTCTCGGCTGGGCTGATTGATGATAAAGAGGTGCAGAGCCGCAGGCGTGAACTGGAAGAGGAAAGCTCTTTTTTTGGGTCGATGGACGGCGCATCGAAGTTCGTGCGCGGCGATGCGGTCGCGGGCCTCGTCATCCTAGCGGTGAATATTTTCGGAGGGATCGTCATTGGTGCGACTCGCCACAATATGCCCCTTAGCGAAGCGGGGGATGTATTTACGAAATTGTCTGTCGGGGACGGCCTGGTATCTCAAATCCCTGCGCTCATCGTATCGCTGGCGGCGGCGCTCCTTGTGTCGAAAGGTGGAACGAGAGGCGCAACAGAAAAGGCGGTTCTCAATCAACTCGTCAAATATCCGCGCGCATTGTGGGTCGCTGCTTTGCTGATGTTCCTATTTTCGATCATGCCAGGACTTCCGATGTTCCCCTTCGCTTTTCTCGGAGGAGTTCTGGCCTTTTTGGGCTACTCGGTTCCTAAGCAACTCTCGAAACAACTCGATGAGCAAGCAAGACTGGCCGCTGAAGCGGAGATGCGTCAGCAACGAGAAGCGCGGGAATCAGTTAAAGAGTCGATGAAGTCTGCGGAAATCGAGTTGTGTCTGGGCAAACAAATCTCCGCCAGACTGCTTTCATCGCATAATGAGCTGGCGAGCCGAGTGACCAAAATGCGGAGAAAGTTTGCTAAGCAATACGGCTTTGTTGTTCCCGATATTAAACTTTCGGATAGTCTCGCCATTCCTCCGAAGGCCTATCAGATCAAGATGCACGGCACGATCGTTGCTGAGCATGAACTTAGGCCGGGAGAATTGCTTGTTGTCTTGGGGGACGGGCGCCAGCCAGACTTACCTGGAGAGAAGGTCCGTGAGCCGGCCTTCGGTATGAATGCCGTATGGATCTCCGAGGTTTTCATGAACGAACTGATACGCGAAAGGTTCGCTCCCATCGACAACATATCGGTGTTGCTAACCCATATGAGTGAAGTCATTCGCAGCAATCTAGCTCAGCTCCTCTCGTACAAAGACATGCGAATACTCATCGATCGCTTAGGGCCGGAATATAAGCGGTTGATGGATGAAATCTGTCCCTCTCAGATTTCATACTCAGGTCTGCAGGCCGTACTAAAGCTCTTGCTATCAGAGCGCGTCTCAATCAGGAATTTGCATCTTATCCTCGAAGCAATCGCCGAGATTGTTCCACATGCACGACGCGCTGAGCAAGTTACCGAACACGTACGCATGCGGATGGCCCAACAAATTTGTGGTGATCTTCTAGACGCTGGTGTCCTAAAAATCCTCCGTCTTGGGAATCGATGGGATCTTGCTTTTCATCAAAGCCTGAAACGAGATGGAAAGGGAGATATTATCGAGTTTGATCTCGATCCGGCGCTAATTGAAAGTTTCGGCAAAGAGGCCTCGCTCGCAATCCGGGAGCGTATGGATCAACGCCACAATTTCGCTATTGTGGCAACCCCAGAAGCGCGACCTTATGTCCGAATGGTTATCGAACGCCTGTTCGCCACGCTTCCGGTCCTGTCCCATCTTGAGATCGCGCGTGGAATTGAAGTCAAATCACTTGGAACGATTTCGTGACAATGGTTGGATCCGACGCGGTTTTGATTGCGTTTGTTTTGTTTTGCCGGATAGGCGGCTGCTTGATGCTTATGCCGGGATTTTCAAACGTACGTATTCCCCTCAACGTTCGTTTGTTCATTGCTTTTTCGATCACACTTGCATTGACTCCATTGTTAGCCAGGGACATCGAAAAAAGCCTATCGGGTCTCGCGCCAATGGCTTTGACTAAGATTTTCATTTCGGAAACCTTGGTTGGGGCGATGATTGGCTTTCTGGGCCGTAGCTTTTACGGGGCACTCGAAACGTTGGGAGGAGTTATTGCGATGTCTATCGGGCTTTCCAGCGCACTCGCTGGTCCCATCGATGAAAGCGAGCCATTGCCCGCGATCACCAGCTTGATTACTCTTACTGCGACAGCTTCTATTTTTTTTATGGATCTGCATTGGGAGATTCTGCGTGGGATTGTACTTTCTTATGCGGCACTGCCGGTGGCTGGAATATTCGATGCGCGATTCGATCTTGTTCAAGTGACCGATTGTTTGACGAAATCGTTCCTCGTTTCGTTGCGAATTAGCAGCCCTTTCATCACCTTTGCTTTGATGACCAATTTCGTGATTGGTCTCGCCGGCAAATTGGCGCCTCAAATTCCACTGTATTTCATCACGGTTCCAGCGATGATCATTGGTGGAATATTCTTGTTCTATATTATCTGCACGCCATTCATGCAAATATTCAATCTAGCTTTTTCGAAGTGGATCAGAGATGGATAGTATTGTCCGAGCCGCGATCTTGAACGAGCTATCTCTTGATTGTTAATTGCACTGAGGTTGGGATCCATCATTTTGGATTAGAGCCACCTTATTAAACAAGGTGATAATTGAACGAACGTCTGCGCAGGTCCCGGCGTGTCCTTGCCTTGCAATTGAAGCTCGACAGACTGGCGGAATGGAGTCTCATCGACCTCCAATCACAGACTGCCGCCTCTACAAAGCAACAGTACGTGTTACATCGTATTATGTACGAAGGCTCTGATGTCGCGGGAACATTTTCTTCGGTGATAATGCGTAAACTACAGGCTATAGCGGAGAATCTTGCGGTTCTTGCAAATGAAGAGGAATTACAGCGAGGACGTCATCTAGACGAGCGTAGACGTCTGCGCCGCGCGGAAAAGGTTTGCGCGGATCTCGAATATGAAGTGGGATGCAAGGCTCTGGTGCGTCAACTCTGCGAAACAATAGAGGCTGCTCAACCGCGCAGTACATAAGCCTCCCGTAAGCCCGGTTAGCTACTGTCTACTGAGATTCAGTCAGCTGGGGAAATATACGGTGTCAATAAATCCCGCTTCGGATATCGTGCTTGATGTTGCAAAAGCGGTGGATCCAATAAGATTCAGAGTGGCGACTGAGAAACTTTCGGAAGGTAGCCCCACCCTCCGAATCCCTATGAAGGGTTTCGACCAGACGTTGGCCAGAGTTAATGCGATGCGGGAAGCGTCGAGGAATAGCTATGCGGTTGATAGCAGGGGGCATTTCGAAATACTCCCGCGCGGAGGGTCCCAGATGAAAGCGTACAAAGCTCTAGAACAACTTGTATTAAAAAACCTTGTGGAAACTATGCTTCCCAAGGACTCTGGTGTCCTTTATGGAAACGGTACAGCGGGTGATATTTGGCGATCTTTTCTGGCGGACCAATTGGCGACTCAAGTCGGAAAATCCATTGATCTCGGTGTTGTCCCAAAGTCAATACCGACCTCTAACTCAGATTCGAGACAGCTATTCCCCCGCAATAGTGTTCAAAAACTCACGGCTCACCGCGTGCCGCATTCTGAATCGATGTGATTTACTATGGAAAGTGAATTCGCGTCAGTGCTCCCCGAAAAACAAACGCTTGATTCCGGAGATCGCGCAGTCGCCGTACCGCTACGACGGTTGCCACAGTGCATAAATATTCATGAATCTGGAACGGGTGCCGACATGGCAATCATCTTTGATGCCTTCGTCAGCGCTGTTGGGAGACTTGAGGGGATACTCGAAAAAGAAACCACGATGTTGATCGAGCATCGGACGATTGCGCTAGAAGAGTTTAATCACAAGAAGCGTCACGGGCTTCTCGAATTGAGCCGAGCGATGGATGCGATGCGCGGGACTGATCACAATCGCTCTGCAAACGATCCAAAGTTGATTCTAGCAGGTTTGCGAGCAAAACTACAAAAGAATCTCGTAATGCTTCAAATGCATCTGGATGCAGTGGGTACGATTGCCGCAATTATCGCCGGCGCAATTCAAGAGCACGATTCGGATGGTACGTATGCACGAGAACTTGGCCGCAATGGCAGGTCGCGATGAATCGGTTAATTGCAATCGGGATTTGGATAATGGCCGTTACTTCGGCAGCCGCATATGTAAGTTCAAGCTGGGTGTCGCGGAACACCGACAGCAAAGCGCCGATCAAATGGGAAGGAAATCTCGAACGGCGGAAGACGATCCCGCTTAATGTTCCGATGATCTCGAATGGGGTTCTCGAAGGCTATATCGTGGCACAGTTCATATATCTTGCAGATGCACGGAATCTAAATGAATTGGCCATGCCTCCCGACGATTTTATTACCGACGAGGCGTTTCGGCTTCTTTATTCCAGCAAAGTGGATTTTGCGCATCTTGAAAAATATGATTTGCAGAATTTGACAACGTCACTCGCTCAAAAGATCAATCTTCGCTTTGGGAAGGAAATCATTAAAGAAGTTCTCGTGGAAGAATTTACCTATGTACCGAAACAGGATATTTCAAGATAGCCTAATCGATGTGAGCGAAAGCATTGCCAATACGTGGAATTGTAGTTGTATTTTATTAGGCTCTTTCGATTCAATTTGGAATAAGGTTATGTCGTCAATTATCGAATTCGGATGGGAAAAATCAACCGGATGAAAGGTCGATTCGATGCTTCTTGATAGGCTTACATGGATTGGTTACATGCTTGTGGCCCTGGGTTGGGCATTTCTAATTTCAGCGCCTCAGGTGAGTCAACTCGTCGAAAACCTGGCCGGACACACCATGAATGCAGACCATCTCAACCTGCTGATCATTGCTCTATGCACAGTACTTACCGGATTTGGAATAGCTATTGTAGGAGCGTTGCAGTCGGGGTTTAGCGCATTGAATAGATTTTTTGATTCGGTGCTTGAGAGAAACGCGCGATCCGGCGGGAATGTCCTTTCCGTCCGTCCATCGCAACCAAAAAAGATCATTGAGCGGGGCTGGGTGAAGGATCGCGCTTACTTACTCTTCATGGATGGGAGCGTCGAAATCGAGACGATGTTGGGCCGGCGTCTCTTTCCATCACTTCAGGATGCACAGGAGTTCATCGCGTGAGGTGATTGGCTTTCCAGAATATGCAAGTGCTGGTGGTTGTGGGCACGAGAGTTAGTTGGCATTAGACATGGAAAGAAAAAAACGGCATAGACCAAGCGGTGGTACTGGAACGCTCCTACAGCAGATGCCGCGACAGTACAGGGCAAACCTTGCTGGTCCGGTGAATCAATCTTTTTTGGGAAGCGGCCAGTCGAGGGATATAGATGCTGTTCTTGCGAAGAAGCTTACTTTCATGGCGGATCGAGGGCTGGTCGCTATGGGTGTTGTTGCGGCGCTCGGCTCAGTCGCTTTCGCCGCTTTCATGATTGGTGAAGGTAACAGCCTAGAAAGGCTGAAGAAGCGAGAAATTTCTAGATCTTTCGCGCGCGGATTTCTCGGCAAGCCCCATACATCGGCTGGATCGGCCAGCAAATCCAATCATAGGCCGGCAACCTATTCGACCATCGACTACGATATCACCGGCTCGATTTCGAAGAGCGGCGATGGAGTTACGGGTCAAAAAATTGCGTCCGATTTCGCAAACAACGAAAGCCCTCCATCAGCAGATGCGAGCAAGTACAATACCTATATATTGCGGTTCGTCTACAAGGAAACTGCTTTGCTGCAGATCAATCATGATTTGTATGTTGCACGGCGCGGGACGAGGCTCCCTAAAGCGGGGAGGGTTCTGTCGGTCGAAAGGCGGGGTAATCAGTGGAGGGTCGTAACGACGACACAGACTTTCACTCGAATTAAGGACGACACACCTTAGGATTATATCGTTTGATATGCTGTCGTTCGGCCACCATCCCGCTGGCATTTCATTCCTCTATCAGGGCAATATCATTTCTAGGATTTGCGCGTTCCGCTAAGATTGAGCAGTGATCGCTAGGAACGAGGGGAGATAGCGTTGGTGAATGCTGCGGATAACGCCTGCATTCGAGATTAACCGGCTTCGTTATGGTAGTAAGCCGCCTCCGCTATAAGAACACTAAAAGCAACGAATTTCGGCCTCGGCCTCCGCACGGCGGAGATCACCCAGCATAGCTCTAGATTGTTCGCTGGCGCGGAACATCGTTCCGATTTGTCCTTGCACCTGATCCATACTCGCCACGGTCTGCGCGGCCACATACTGGTTATAAGGCAACATCGAAGCGATCACATCGATGGAACAAGAGCAACGCTTCAGTGTATCAGGTGTTTCCCCATTGGTTTTCATGCAGACAAAAACATAGTCAGCGCGAACTTCCGTAGGATAGTCGTTTGTATCCGCCGGAGCAAACGAAGTAAAGGCAGTAAAGATCAGAAGGCTTGCGCCGGCGTGCAGCAATATTTTAGATCTGCCGCTTTGTCGTGCTTCGTGGCGACAGGTGCGGTTGATCTCGGGTTTAGCTGGCTTCGCTGCGAGGGTCACCCTGTGTTTCTTTGGTGTCATTGCGGAGATCTCCGTTTGATTATCTCCTGATATATTTTGTTTGCCAAATTTCTGCCCATGCGGCTGTCCTTCTCCTTTGCAGCTTATTTAGCTTAATCGTGACCATGACCAGTGAAAATCTTTTAGCAAATTGAATGCCCACCTTTGACCAGGGAAAATGCCTTTAAGCCAAATGGCACTATTATTCACTTTATAATTTTGGTAGCTTTGCGCCACATTGCCGACCTCTCAACCGTGATAAAGTTCCCACATGCAGAAAATCGCTGAGACCGAGGATTTTGCCAGCTACCTCGATCAGATGGTGACGCTGGACCCGCGTCTAAGCGGGACTGCCTGCGTTCTTCGCGCGATTGAGGCGGCTGCCATTGAAATGTCCGATCTGATCAGCCTTGGACGTTTGTACGGTCAACTTGGGGCAAGCCGCGGCAGCACGAACACGGACGGCGATGTTCAGAAGGAACTCGACGTCCTGGCCAATGATTTGTTCATTGACGCTTTCAAAGGGTCGCCAGTCGCGGCGGTTGTTTCCGAAGAATTGAGTGAACCCCTAGTATTGGATCCTGCAGGGCACCTCGTGGTTGCGATGGACCCTCTCGACGGTTCGTCGAATATCGACGCCAATATTTCGATCGGCACCATTTTTTCGATTCTTCCTATGATTGCGGATGCAAATGGACCCGAGGCCCATTTCCTGCAAACTGGGCGAATGCAACTCGCCGCCGGCTTTGTTGTGTATGGGCCACAGACCTCACTTGTCTGCGCCTTCGAGAGCGGACCTACTCAGATCTTCATCCTTGATCATCGCGCCCGCCGCTTTATCCGCGCAGTATCGGGTCCCGTCGTCGGCACGGAGTACGCCGAATACGCGGTTAATTCTTCGAATTACAGATATTGGGACCCGCCGGTTCAGGCATTTATCGACGACTGCGTACAAGGAACTGACGGCCCGTTGAAGCGCAACTACAACATGCGATGGACGGGCTCTCTTGTCGCCGATGCCTATCGGATTTTGCTACGGGGGGGAATTTTTCTTTATCCCGGCGATCAAAGGACCGGTTATAAAGACGGGCGCCTTCGACTTCTTTACGAAGCCAATCCGGTTGCATTTGTCGTCGAACGCGCGGGAGGGCGGGCGACCAATTGTGTACATCCTATACTTGACATTGTGCCTTCCGCCATCCACGCCCGCGTGCCGCTCGTATTTGGTTCTTCAGACACGGTTGAACTCGTCACCCGCTATCATAGCGATCCGCAATTTTCAGCTGAGCACGCGCCGTTATTTGGCAAACGCGGGCTCATGCGCATTTAAGAAATGCGGGGCTGAAATAAGAGGATCACGTGTCAGCGAGATATCCGATCATTTCGGTAACCGGATCCTCGGGAGCGGGAACGACTTCTGTCAAGCGCACTTTTGAACAAATTTTTCGTCGTGAAAATATCACGGCGGCATTTATCGAAGGGGACGCGTTTCATCGCTACGATCGTGATGAAATGGAGGCCGTTATGTCCAGAGAGGAAATGAACGGCAACCGGCATTTCAGTCATTTCGGTGAAAATGCCAATTTACTCGAGGAACTCGAGGGGGTATTTCGTAGCTATAATGACTCCGGGACCGGCAAGACCCGGCACTATGTCCATGATAGTGAAGAGTCATTGCGCTATAATTGCCCGATCGGAAGCTTTACCGAGTGGGAAGCTTTGCCCCGGAACAACGATCTTCTATTTTATGAAGGTCTGCATGGCGCGGTTAAAACAGACAAAGTGAATATTGCTCAATATCCGGACCTGAAAATCGGGGTGGTCCCTGTCATAAACCTGGAATGGATACAAAAAATTCATCGAGACCGTTCCGCTCGCGGCTACGCGACGGAAGAGGTCATGGAAACGATGTTGCGGCGAATGCCCGATTATATCCGTTACATTTGTCCGCAGTTCACCGAAACGGACATTAATTTCCAGAGGGTTCCGACGGTGGACACTTCAAATCCTTTCGCCGCGCGTTGGATTCCCACTGCTGACGAATCGATGGTCATTATCCGGTTTGCAAAACCACGCGGGATTGATTTTCCGTATCTCCATTCGATGATCCGTGACAGTTTCATGTCGCGCGCAAATTCGATCGTGATTCCGGGCAACAAGCTCGATCTGGCGATGCAGTTGATTTTAACTCCTTTCGTTCTTCAACTTGTCGAAAGGCGCCGCCGCGCGAACCCGTGACGGAGGATGGTGATTAAACATTTGCTCGGTGTATTGAAAAGTAAGACAAGGGCAAATGTTTGCAGCTGCCGGAAATCGCGGCATCGCTCAAGGTTTTACCGGCCCCATGCCCGGCGTGAATTATGCATGAACCGGTAAAGCAAATTTTGGAGGGCTTGACGCCAGGAGCCCCAGGCGCGGCCTAATACTTGACGGAGTATATTCCATGGCCCGTATCACTCTTCGCCAATTGCTTGACCACGCGGCCGAGCATAACTATGGCGTTCCAGCCTTTAATATCAACAATATGGAGCAGGGCTTGGCGATCATGGCGGCGGCGGCCGCCACCGATTCCCCGGTTATTATCCAGGCGAGCCGTGGAGCCCGTTCTTATGCGAACGATATCGTACTGGCGAAGTTGATCGACGCATTGATCGAGTTATATCCGGACATACCCGTGTGCATGCACCAGGATCACGGAAATAGCGAAGCGACCTGCTTCACGGCAATTCAATACGGATTTTCATCAGTCATGATGGATGGCTCGCTCGAAGCTGATGGCACAACGCCAGCCAGCTATGATTATAATGCGGGGATTACGGCCAGGGTCGTCGAAGTGGCGCATGCCGTCGGGGCTTCGGTCGAAGGTGAGCTTGGTGTCCTTGGTTCGCTTGAACATGGATCAGGCGAGCAAGAAGATGGGCATGGTGCCGAAGGCAAGCTCAATCGCGACCAGCTCTTGACCGACCCTGATCAGGCCGTTGATTTCGTGACAAGGACAAAGGTGGACGCGCTAGCGATCGCGATGGGCACCTCGCATGGCGCCTATAAGTTCACCCGTAAACCTGACGGTGATATTCTATCGATGCGGGTCATCGAAGCGATCCATGCTAAACTTCCCAATGTTCATCTCGTGATGCACGGATCGTCATCGGTTCCACAAGAACTGCAAGATCGTTTCAATGCCTATGGCGGCGCCATGCGGCAGACCTATGGTGTGCCCGTGGAGGAGATTGTGCGGGGGATCAAACATGGCGTGCGTAAGGTGAACATCGATACCGATTGTCGTATCGCAATGACCGCCGAGCTCCGCCGCGTTGCTCAAGAAACGCCGGGCGAGTTCGATCCCCGAAAATTCCTGAAACCCGCGATGGAGGCCATGCGGGAGGTTTGCCGGCTACGGTTTGAGCAATTCGGGACTGCCGGAAATGCCTCGAAGATCAAGGTCCTGCCAATGTCCGTCATGGCCAAGCGCTATGCATCTGGCAGCCTCGATCCCCAAGTGAACTTACGGCGCAGCGCAGCGGAGTAGGCCGGAGAGCTTTGATGAACATAGCCAGTGAGAACCCAAAAAAGCCGGAGAGGCTAGGCAGGGCGATTGGCAGCCCGACTATGAGCCAAGGGACACCGTCGGTGTCGCGTGAGATCTAATGACGATAGACGCGCTGGATGTGCTCGCGGGCCGCGTCTTCGACTTGGATCAGGCAACTGAAGGGCCGGACTAAATTGACACCTCTTGTCATCGCCCCGTCGATTCTGTCCGCTGATTTCGCGAAGCTCGGCGAGGAAATCAGTGCCATCGTGGAAGCTGGCGCCGACTGGATTCATATTGACGTCATGGATGGCCACTTCGTCCCCAACATCACGGTTGGACCGGCCATCGTGCGCGCTTTGCGCCCGTTTACCAAGATCCCATTCGACGTGCACCTTATGATCGCACCTTGCGATCCCTATCTTGCCGCCTTCGCGGAAGCCGGGGCGGATTCGATCTCGATCCATGTCGAAGCGGGGCCGCATCTTCATCGATCGCTGCAAGCGATCCGAGTGCTTGGCAAAAAAGCTGGTGCTGTGCTCAACCCGGCGACGCCAGTGTCAAGCCTCAAACACGTCCTCGATCTCGTCGATCTGGTGCTGGTTATGTCGGTCAATCCCGGCTTTGGTGGCCAGGCCTTCATTGGTTCGACTGTAGACAAGGTCGCCGAACTGAAGGCAATGATAGGTGCCCGGCCGGTCCGCATCGAGGTCGATGGCGGAATTGCTCCAAGAACAGCTGGTCTGGTCACGGCAGTGGGTGCCGACACGCTGGTTGCGGGATCCGCCATCTTCAAGGGCGGTCCAAGCCAATACGCATCAAACATCGCAGCGATTCGCGCGGCAGCCGCTCAACAAAACGGACGTGATGCGGCGTAAGTGGCCATCTTACAAAAACGTTTCACGTGAAACACTTTGGTACGATTGTCATGAGCCAAAAGTACATCGCGTGGCGCGGCAGAGTATGAAATTTTGTAAAAACAGGCGTCCTTACGCCGCGGCCGTGGTCTCTCACACCCTTTCTCTAGGCTTTTCTAGATGTTATGCGAGCGCAGCATTTCAAGCGTGAGGAGAGAACATGAGCGAGATTTGGCTGCGTACAGGCGAAGCGACGGTTCTAGCTTCGGAGGGGCAATTCACTGATGCCATGCCCGAGGTGATGATCGGCCATGTCAATGGTCCCGTGGGGCACGCTTTCGCCGCGATGGCAGGACAGGTGGCTGGTCATCCGCGCATGTTTGTGATCCGCGATCTCAACCAAATGGTACGCCCAGCGACAATGATGACAACCAAAATGACGGTGCGTTCCGAGGACTATGTCGAATTGCTCGGCGGGATCGTGCAGGCAGCGACCGGCGATGCTATTGTGGATTGCCTAGCGGAAGGGGTTCTGCCGCAGGACCGGGCGGATGAGCTTTGCATGATTATCATGCTCTGGCTCGATCCTCGTTGCGCCACAGACAAGAACCTCGATAGGCACGATCTTTATCGCACCAATTACGAAGCAACGAAACTCGCGATCGCCCGCGCCATGAAAGGCGAACCCACCGTTACGGAACTAATCGCCAACCGGAAGACCATTCACCATTACGCCTTGGAAGGCATGTTCGAGGATTAGCCCTACCGCGCTTGCCGGCGAAAATTTCTTACGAGCGAAGCGCGCAGTGCGGGCGATTTTCGACCTGCCGAGTGTCGAGGGGTGAGAGCGTTGCCGCAATTCGTGGATGCGGCCATGGCTCGGCAAGTCAGACCGGATACCTGCTAAGATTTATTCAATGCGTTTTTTATGAAAAGCTCCCTCAGAAAGCTAAAGCTAAAGGGTTCCGTGAAGAACGGGGTCCTATTTGTCTAATTGGTTGAAATAAGTAAGTTTTCTATTAGAACAAATAATGAATATACCAATAGATTTACAAATTTTGTTACGTTTGTAAGCTTTACTGTAGAACAACGTCAGATATTATTATTAACTAGAACTATCTTGTATTTTGTAAATCTCTTTCTGGTCACAATCTCAATGTATCTGCACCCTGTCGTTCACAGAAAAGGGCAGATGTGTTGAGATTATCAAGTGTAACAACTATCGCATTCTCGTTTATATCACTATTCTCCACGGTTTCTCATGCCAGTTCTCATGAGGGAACTTTCATCAAAGCCTCGTTCTATTCGTCCGGTAGCCGAACGGCCTCGGGAGAGCGATTCGATCAACATGGGTTTACAGCCGCGAGCAGAACCTTGCCATTTGGCACGCGGCTTCAGGTGACCAATCCCGCAACAGGCCGCTCGGTGATCGTGCGTATTAACGATCGAGGCCCCTTCGTACGGGGGCGTGATCTCGACCTCGCGAAGGGAGCCGCAGCCGCAATCGGAATGATTGAACAAGGGACGGCAACCTTGAAGATCATTCGGCTGAGCGAGTCCGCTGCAACCGACCTCTAAAATCCTTAGAAAATTAGCCACGGCGCCCATCGCCGGGGAAATCGTCGTATTGAGCCGTTGATCTCAGTGATCGACCGATTTCGGGGGCGGCATTCAAGCCGCCCCTTGAACCAAAAGCTGCCCGAACATCCAAACCGATGAGTTATCGCGGGTCGGCCCAGACAGACCTAATACTACGGAAACTTGGCCTCTCCCCTTGCCGCCGCAGCTGCTGCTTGCTACATAGCAGCCCTAAACCCTGTTTCTTCCGCCGTCCCAGCGCCGGCCCGCTCTTGAGCGGTGGTTTGTCGTAATGCCGACAAACGATGGCGGATAGAAGCGCAACCAACCCAAACCCCCGGCGCCGCCCGCATTCGGGCAATCAGGAGAACAAATGACTTCCACCAATACCTACGCGCCTTCGCGCGAGGATTTTGCGGCACTTCTCGATGAAAGCTACGGCCAGAACGAAGCCTTCGAGGGGTCGGTTATTAAGGGCCTCGTCGTTGCGATAGAAAAAGACGTTGCCGTCATCGATCTCGGTCTAAAGACGGAAGGCCGTGTCCCGCTAAAGGAATTTCAAGGCCCTGGGCGCGAGGGCAAGCTCGCTGTCGGTGACGAGGTCGAGGTTTATCTTGAGCGGATCGAAAACGCGCTTGGTGAGGCCGTCATCTCGCGTGACAAGGCGCGGCGCGAAGAGAGCTGGGTCAAACTCGAGAAGGCCTTCGAGAAACAAGAGAAGGTCGAGGGCATTATCTTCAATCAGGTGAAAGGCGGATTTACCGTCGACCTTGATGGCGCCGTCGCGTTTCTGCCGCGCAGTCAAGTTGACATCCGTCCGATCCGCGATGTGACGCCGTTGATGCAAACGCCGCAGCCGTTCCAAATTTTGAAGATGGATCGCCGCCGTGGCAATATCGTCGTTTCGCGCCGAACCGTACTTGAGGAATCCCGCGCCGAACAGCGGCATGAAATCGTCGCAAATCTCGCCGAAGGTCAGGTGATCGACGGTGTCGTGAAGAACATCACCGATTATGGCGCCTTCGTTGATCTCGGCGGCATTGATGGGCTCCTACATGTGACGGACGTCGCCTGGCGGCGTGTCAATCACCCAACCGAGGTCCTGTCCATCGGCCAGACGGTACGTGTCAAAATCATCAAGATCAATCACGACACCCATCGGATCTCGCTTGGCATGAAGCAGCTCCTCGAAGATCCTTGGCAGAACATCGAGGCGAAATACCCGCTCGGTGCGCGGTTCCAAGGCCGGGTGACGAACATCACCGATTACGGTGCGTTCGTTGAACTTGAGCCGGGAATCGAAGGGCTTATCCATGTCTCGGAAATGTCCTGGACCAAAAAGAACGTGCATCCCGGCAAGATCGTTGCGACGAGCCAGGAGGTTGAGGTTCAGGTTCTCGAAGTTGATCCCGTCAAGCGCCGTATTTCGCTCGGCTTGAAGCAGACCCTTGTCAATCCTTGGGAAGCGTTCGCCGAGAAATATCCGGCCGGTTCGGAAGTCGAGGGCGAGATCAAGAATAAGACTGAATTTGGTCTTTTCATCGGTCTCGACGGCGATGTCGATGGCATGGTTCATCTCTCCGACCTGGATTGGACCAAACCCGGCGAACAAATTATTGAGGCCTTCAAGAAGGGTGATACCGTCAAAGCCAAAGTCCTCGATGTTGATGTTGAGAAAGAGCGCATTTCGCTTGGCATCAAACAGCTCACCTCCGATCCGTTCGCGGTGCAGCCGCCTGGCGACACGAGCGTGAAACCCGGAGATGAGGGCCCGGACATTAAGAAAGGGTCGGTCGTCACTTGCGAGGTTCTGGAAGTGAAAGAGAGCGGAATCGATGTCAAGATTATCGGGACAGATTTGACCGCCTTCATCAAACGTATCGAACTCGCCAGGGACCGGGCCGATCAGAAGACCGAGCGCTTCGCTGTTGGTGAGAAGGTCGATGCAAGGGTCACCGTTTTCGACCGCCGCGCCCGCAAGATTTCTGTCTCGATCAAAGCCCTGGAAGTGGCTGAGGAAAAGGAAGCGATTGCGCAATATGGATCCGCTGATTCCGGTGCCTCACTTGGCGATATTCTCGGTGCCGCGCTAAAGGCGCGAGAGGACGCGCCTAAAAAAGACACGAAGGCAAAGACGGACGATTGAAAATTCGTGCGGTTAGAGTTTTAGCGGCTCCTGGCCCGCGCGGATATTTCGCGCGGGTTTTTTGTGATTTTAAGAGGTTCCCGAGGTTGATGGCTTTGTTGCGGAAGCCGAGGCCGCGTTTCAGTCGTCTCGTTCCTCTGCTTGGGTGCGTTTTGGCGCGCTAGGAAGAGGGTAGGGTGCTAAGCAGGGGCTAAAGAGACAGGCTCTGGTGGAATTATCTCCGGCGGGTTGTCCGATCAACGCAAACCTGCTTTAGTTACGATCCAAGAGTAAGCCGCTGGCTCGAGCCCGGCGGCGCCGGAAAATCCCCGACCAGTGAATTGCTATGGCATCACCCTTTTTTGCGGATTACCTTGCGGAGCGCCGGAGTTTGCAGCGCAGAGTGTCCTATTGGCGCATTGCTGCGTTCTCGGCGCTGATCGTGGCCCTTATTGTTTCGGGTCTTCGCCTTTTTGGGACGGATGCGTCCTTGAGCTTCACCCCCCATATTGCGAGACTTGCGATTGAAGGAATCATCACGGGCGATCGCGAAACATTGAAATTGATTCAAAAAATAGAGGATTCCAAGAGCGTTGCGGCGGTTCTGATTACAATTGACAGCCCGGGCGGCACCACTTCGGGAGCGGAACGGCTCTACGATGCCATCCGTCGCCTCACGGCCAAGAAACCAACGGTTGCTGTGGTCGGCAGCATGGCGGCCTCCGGCGGCTATATCGCTGCTATTGGGGCTGATCAAATTTTTGCGCTCGGCAATGCTCTCGTTGGCTCCATCGGGGTGCTGGTGCAATATCCGAATTTTACCAAATTGCTCGACACGGTGGGGGTGAAAGTCGAGGATGTGAAATCCTCACCGCTCAAGGCGTCGCCGAACGGGTTTGAGCCAACGAGCCCCGAAGCGCGGGCCGCACTCGCCTCGCTCGTCGATGATAGTTTTACTTGGTTCAAGGCGCTCGTAAAGGAGCGCCGGGCGATGTCGGACGAGCAACTGCAGGTCGTCTCGGATGGCCGGGTATTCACTGGCCGGCAGGGAATGGAAGTGCATCTCGTCGATCGTCTCGGCGGAGAGCGAGAGGCCATCGATTGGCTTCAAAAAGAGAAAAATGTAACGAAAGATTTGCCGGTACGGGACTGGAAACAGGACCGCACATTGGAACGTTTGGGCATCTTGAGCTTTTCAGCACGCGCCGCCGAAGCCCTGGGTCTTGGCGGTCTGAGCGTCGTTCTTGACCATGCCGCGAAGAGCGCACAAGAGCGTATGCTTGACGGTCTATTGTCGATTTGGCAAGTTAACGGGACCAATTGAAACTACGAAGAAAATTTTTCTGGACGGGGCCCATGATCAAATCCGAGCTTGTACAGCGGATTGCCAATCGTAATCCGCATCTTTACCTTCGCGACGTCGAGAAAATCGTCAATGCTATTCTTGATGAGATCACGAATGCGCTATCTCGAGGCGATCGTGTCGAATTGCGCGGATTTGGGGCTTTCTCCGTCAAACACCGGGATGCGAGAGTCGGCCGCAACCCGCGCACGGGAGCGCATGTGCCGGTGAACGAAAAGACCGTTCCATTTTTTAAGACCGGCAAGGAAATGCGGGAACGCTTAAATAAGACTCAGGGTATCTGAGCCTCATTCATAGCACCGGCAACGCTTTGAGAATGGGCGTCCGGAACAAACATATGTCAGGGCCAAGAAGAATTCCGCCCTATTTTGCAGCAGTCGCCGCACTTGCTACGGTTTCCGCTACAGGCACCTTACCAACCGGTGAAAAATCCTTTAGAAGCGCGCGGTATGGGACGAATCCGAGGGCCGCCGCAAATGAAGAGTTTTTTAAAATACCTTTTTCTCATCCCTGTCGCGCTCATTGTGTTGGCATTGTCAGCCGCCAACCGGCATTCGGTGACAATATTTCTAGACCCTTTCGCTGGCCACACGTCGGAAGGAACCCAAATCGTGGTGCCACTGTACATTGTCATGCTTCTTGCGGCGATGTTCGGAATAGTACTTGGCGGTGTGACGACCTGGCTGGAACAAGGAATGTACCGTCGTGCGGCGCGCCGGGCCCGGAGCGAAGTGAACGCTTTGCGTGGGGATCTCGCGCGTTTATCCTCGGGACGCCCGACTGAAAAACAGAAAATCTCGTAAAATTGCAGGGTCGAGTTCAGGCGGTCGCTAACTCTGCGCGGGCTTTATAATCATATATTTCGCTATATTGATGCCGGTAACGTAGCATGAGCGTCCTTGTCAAAATCTGCGGTCTTACAACGGAGGCGGGGCTTGACGCGGCGCTTGCGTGTGGCGCCGATATGGTCGGCTTTGTGTTTTTTGACAAAAGTCCAAGGCATGTCTCGTTAGAGCTTGCTGCTACTCTCAACCGGCGAACCGCGAAGCGGGCGTGCAAGGTCCTGCTGACGGTCGATGCTGGCGACGCAACGCTCGCGGCGGCCATCGCCGCGCTTGATCCCGGCCTCCTTCAATTGCACGGGAGCGAAACGCCAGAACGGGTCGCGTCAATTCGCGCCCGTTTCGGGCTGCCTGTGATGAAAGCGATGGCAATTTGGCGAGCCGAGGATCTGTCTGATGTTCCGCGTTTCGACGCCGTCGCCGATTACTTGCTGTTCGATGCAAAACCGCTCCGGCCTATGGGACAGCCTGGAGGCAATGGAGAGATTTTCGATTGGAGCTTACTTGAGTTGATCGAAACGAAGAAACCTTGGCTGCTGGCCGGTGGTCTTAATGCAGCCAATGTGGCGGATGCGTTGGCCCAGACCCATGCGCAAGGTGTCGATGTATCTTCCGGCGTCGAAAGTGCGCCAGGTGAAAAAGACCGGCGTAAAATAGCGGCGTTCGTCTCTGCGGTACGGCGGGCGGATGCAATGTTTGGTAGGGCCACGCAGAGCTGTTAATGCTGCGGCGGCCCGTGGTGCCCGGCAGGATCACGTACTGATCGAATATCAAGCGAGAAAGGTAAACGCGGTGCCCGTCGCACTCAATTCGTTTCGCTCCGGTCCCGACGAGCGTGGCCATTTTGGTTTGTTCGGCGGCAGGTTCGTCGCCGAAACCTTGATGCCGCTGATCCTCGACCTTGAAAAACATTACAACGCAGCCAAGCAGGATCCGGCATACAAGGCCGAGCTTGACAATCTTCTGACCCATTATGTCGGGCGGCCGAGTCCGCTCTATTACGCCGAACGCATGACTGACTTCGTCCGCCAAAAGGCTGCTGCCGCAGGGCGGCCAGGCGGCGCCAAGATTTACTTCAAGCGCGAAGAGCTGAACCATACCGGCGCGCATAAGATCAATAATGTGCTCGGCCAGATTCTCCTCGCCCGGCGGATGGGCAAGACGCGGATCATCGCGGAGACAGGCGCTGGCCAGCATGGCGTCGCGACGGCGACCGCTTGCGCCAGATTTGGGCTCGAATGTATCGTCTACATGGGTTCGGTCGATGTCGAGCGGCAGAAGCCAAATGTCTTTCGCATGAACCTCCTCGGTGCCAAGGTCGTGCCGGTCGAATCTGGGGCAAAGACCTTGAAGGATGCGATGAACGAGGCGTTGCGTGACTGGGTCACCAATGTCGCGGATACATTCTATTGCATTGGGACGGCCGCTGGCCCGCATCCCTATCCGGCCATGGTCCGCGATTTCCAATGTGTAATCGGTGAGGAAACAAAAGTGCAGATGCAGGCCGCCGAGGGGAGGCTCCCGGATTCGCTTTTTGCCTGCATCGGGGGTGGCTCCAACGCCATCGGCTTGTTTCATCCCTTTCTCGACGATCCCTCCGTGGAAATCTATGGAGTCGAGGCTGCGGGCTTTGGGCTCGACAAAAAACACGCAGCGTCGCTTGCTGGCGGCAGGCCGGGTGTCTTGCACGGCAACCGGACATATTTGTTGATGAATGCTGACGGGCAGATTGAGGAGGGGCATTCGATCTCGGCTGGCCTTGATTATCCGGGCATTGGTCCTGAACATTCTTGGCTGAAAGAAAGCGGCCGAGTCACTTATCTCTCCGCCACCGATGCGGAAGCACTTGCGGCGTTTCAGCTTTGCGCGCAGTTGGAGGGGATTATCCCGGCTCTTGAACCCGCGCATGCGCTGGCCAAAATTTTGGACATCGCGCCAACAAAGCCCGAGGATCATTTGCTGGTCGTCAATATTTCAGGGCGCGGTGACAAGGATATTTTCACGGTCGCCGATCATCTGGGCGGGATGGCGGCTTCCCCTCAGCAATGAAACCGCGGTCGTCCATGAAAGCTCCCTTTTTGTCCGCACCGATAATCGGTTTGAGGAGGAGCTAAGGATCCTGCAAATTGGATAGTCGCGCGTTCCGTCGAGAACGCAGGCCGATATTGACGAACAATTTCAAGCAATGATTTTGGTCTGGTTGGCGGTTTCGATAGGACACTTCGCGGCGATCATGAGTGCGAGATGTTCACGTATGAACGGACTCGTTCGTGCGCTGGACCGGCGCGAGCGTCGCAAACAGAGCGTCGTCTTCGTTTTCGGTGACATTGGGCGTCGTGAGCAACGCTTCACCATAAAAAATCGAATTTGCTCCGGCGACCATGCAAAGGATTTGCGCTTCGCGGCTCAACACGGATCTGCCGGCCGAAAGACGAACCCTTGCCGCCGGTAAAACAATACGCGTAGTTGCGACCATCCGCACAAACTCGATCGGGTCGATTCTCGATTCCTGCCCAAGAGGCGTTCCCTCGACGGGAACCAACGCATTGATCGGCACGCTTTCAGGATGCGGATCGAACCCCGCCAATATTTGCAGCATGGACGCGCGGTCCCTGACGCTTTCGCCCATCCCTATAATACCGCCGCAGCACATTTGAAGCCCGGCGGCGCGGACGGCTCGTAAGGTCGCGAGCCTGTCCTCGTAGGTACGGGTCGTCACGATATTTGGGTAGAATTCTGGGCCTGTGTCGAGATTGTGATTATAGGCGGTCAGCCCCGCTTTTTGAAGCCGCCGCGCTTGGTTCTCGTTCAACATGCCGAGTGTCACGCAGGCCTCCAGCCCGAGCGCTCTGACGCCGTGCACCATATCGAGCACCGCGTCGAAAGCCACGCCATCGCGGACGTTGCGCCAGGCCGCTCCCATGCAAAAGCGGTCAGCTCCGGCCGCTTTCGCGCGCGCGGCGATGCCGAGCACGGCATCGGTTGTCATCATATCGATCTTGTCGAGATTCACCTCGCGGTAATGCGCGGATTGCGGACAATAAGCGCAATCCTCAGGGCAGCCACCGGTTTTAATGCTGAGAAGACTCGCCTTCTGGATATCGCTGACTGCGTGAATATTCCGGTGAAGGCTGTTTGCCCGCGAGATCAGGTCAAGCAATGGCAAATCGTGAACCGCGACGATTTCATCGGTGGTCCAATCATGGCGAAAAAACTGGCCGGTTTCTGCAAGGGTCATTTGTCGATTCCGATGGTCCCGCGAGGCCGCCGGAAGTCGACCCTCGCTAACCGTAGACTGATGCTATTTTAAAAGTCTTCTGGTTTTTTCCACTTGGGCCGGTGAGAGACACATCGAAGGTTGATCATCTTAAGGGGCGCGATGTGGGAGTCCGGCTCGGACGAGTCCAAAAACTGCGAAAACTTTGCGAGGCAGAGGAGATGTCGGTCGAAATCAGACCCGCTATATAACCTAGTTCAAGGCTTGCGATAAGTAGGGCGACTTTCGTTATCGAATTTAACATAGGGTACCCGGCAAACCCCGCCTTCATCAAGATAATCGCAAAGATGAGTGCACTGGCAGGAATGAGAATCAGCACCTTAAAAAATCTGCCCAATAGAGCCCCCAAAAAGGCTCCTCCCGTGATCAGAATTTCCATTTTGATGCCTTCCTTCCTGGCTATTTTTCTTATTTAAGGCTTATGTTTTTCTTTCACTATCCACCGAAATACATGCTCACGTAAAGTCTCATTTTAGGACACATTCAGCATTGAGCGAATCGAGGGCCGTGGAAAGACCAGATAAGGGGACAACACCGTCCAACACAGTTTCTCTGTCGGCTACCTTTATTTCAAGCTCTGATGCTGATCGCCACGGACCTAGCAGCGAGACAGTAGCATCGCTGGGTAAAAGTATTCCGGCGCCTGTAGAAATTATGGATCCTTCAAATTGGAACACCTGCCCAGATGTCCGTAGGGTGACTTGCGGTCGTGCGCGAGGAGGAAAAGGCTCGACCACCACGATGATAATCTCGATGTTTTGCTTTCCACATTGCAACATGAGGCCTGCCAAACGTGGATCGGATCGCTCAAAATCAATCGTATGCAGGATTGCGGATGCTCCTGGCTCACCATTTGGTCCTGTGCTTCTCACGAGGCGCCAAGAAGGACCCGTACTTGCGGCATTTGTTTGTTCGCTTGGCCTAGAATTTTCACTGACGGGAGCCGTATCTTTGATGGTGTTAGTACCGGGTACATCAGTAAATTCAGCCGCCGAGACGGGACTGTCGAAAAGATTAGCAGCTATAACAAGTAGAAGCCAAAGGCTAAAACGGATTGGCCGAGGACTTGAAACATAGAACTGGAGAAGAAATTTTAGAATTACCAACGTTGCGCAATCTTCGGAAAAGGCACATTCATAATTCTGTTTAATACTACTGCAACCACGGCGCATATTACGCATCAACATCGTAACCTATGTCAGCGACCAGGGGTCGTGGGTGCGAGCGAGGCTTGAGAAAGCGCCAATTTGATGATAGAAGAAACAAAAATGTAAACGAATTGAATCGTTGCGAGGGCAGGGCTTGTCTGGAAGTGAGATAAGTCTTCAATTGTCAATTTACGAGAGGCTATCGGATGTTTTTAAGCCGATTGAGTGATATTATAGAACCTTTGCATCGCACCGAAAAAAAATCGCGAATTTTTACCCATTTAAATATCTCCTACCAAAAAATTGAAATCGCCGCTCGAATCGTCGATTTGATGCTTGTTGGCCTTGCTAGTGTTATTGGACGAAGCGTTTGCCAACACGTTTGGCACAATGACTTCGCGGCTGCTGGAGTTTGTCTCGGCGCTGGGCTCATGAATGGCTTGCTATACATTTATGCGGTCAACATGCGTGGACTATATCGCCTGCCAGTACTGCTTGTGCCTCTTCCCTATTTTAGCCGGCTCATCGCGATCTTTGCCTCAACGGCTCTTCTGGCGATCGCGTCCGTGCCGTTACTGAGAGGAAATATCGAGTCGTCTTTGTGGCCCTTGGGTTCAACTTTATTGCTCCAACTCATTTTCCTGATCATTTCCCGCTGGTCATTTGCCAATGTAACGCGTTCCATTCTTGCAGCGGGAAACCTCGACGGACGCCGTGTTGTGTCGATCGGGGAAACAGGGGAATTGATGGGATTGAGCGCAGATTGTTTGTTGCAGTGCTTCGGCTGCAAAGAAGTCTCCCGTGTTTTTTTAGCTACGAAAAGAGGCTGCCGCTCAGATGAAATGCTTGCCGACCTCGACGGCGCAATCGCCGCAGCTACGGAACAGGGTGCCGAGGAATTCTTAATCGTGATTCGCTGGTGCAGTCAGGAACTGCTCGAAACGGTTCGTTCCCGCCTTCGCGCGTCTCCGCTGCCAGTCCGGCTTTTGCCTGATCATAGCATGAGAACCCTTCTTGGGCAGCGTAGCGAGTTTACGAACGCATTGCTTCTGCCTGTTACAATCCAAAGATTGGCTTTGACTTCTTTCGAGAGAGCACTCAAGCGGGCACTCGACATTGTGGTTTCGGCGACCGCTATAATTTTTTTCTTGCCGCTTTTTTTGGTCGCTGCGATCGCTGTCAAGCTTGATAGCACTGGCCCAGTCATATTCCGTCAGCGTCGAAGCGGTTTCAATGCCAAGGAATTCGTCATTTATAAATTCCGGACGATGACGGTTTTAGAAGACGGACCAGTAGTCACACAGGCTTGCCGTAACGATATACGCTTTACTCGCATTGGTAGATTTTTGCGCCGGTCCAGTCTCGACGAACTGCCGCAACTCTTTAACGTACTTAAGGGTGACATGTCCTTGGTCGGCCCAAGGCCGCACGCACTTGCTCATGATGATGAATATAGGACGCATATCGCCGATTATAGCTTCCGTCATCATGTTAAACCGGGAATGACGGGATGGGCACAAGTGAATGGACTGCGGGGTGAAACCGCAAGCTTCGAGCAAATGGCCGAGCGTGTGAAATTCGACTTATGGTATATTAACAATTGGTCGCAGGGGCTTGACCTCAATATTATGTTGCGGACTTGTTTTGAGGTTTTACGCGACCGGGCATATTGACGGTCCAAAGCATGTGGCTGCTATGGTGCAATTGCGACTTTAGGCGAAATCGATTGATGCCGAGCCTAAGTGGCTAAGGAAGGTCCCCTTTGGGAGTCAATTGTAGTGTCTCCCCTTCCGCGAAGATCGCCTCGAAGCGATACTCGAATGACTTCGCCGCTGCTTCGCTATCGATGATAAGAAGATCATTGTCTTGCTGCTTTAGCCCCGAGGCAGAAAAGTTTGCGGCGCCGGTGCGCAACCATCGGCCGTCAATTTGGTAGCTCTTTAGGTGCATCAAAGGAGATTTTGGCCGCTTGAAACGTACGTCGATTTGAGGTGTCGCGAGCAATTCCTGAAAAAGTAGCGTGGGCTCCCGCTCGCCTATTCTTCTTCCATCTAAATATAGGCGCACTTTGACTCCTCTTTTGGCGGCTCTAATCAAAGCTCGCATAACTGGCCAATCCGTTAACACATACACCGCGAAGTCGATATTGTGCTCCGCCCGGTCGATCAGCGTGCTATCAGTGCACTCCAAATTTTCCACCGGAGAATAGTGGATAGCGGGTTCAGGATCAGCGAAGCATGCGGCATACGAAAATAGCGAAATAGTGGTACCAACGAATAGGCTCAAGCCAGCATCCAAAAAAGGCCGAATGACAAAGAGGCCCATAATTCTGTCCAAGCTACAGCATTGAGTTGGAATAGCTGGTAGCACACTCGTCTTTCCTGGGCCTGGTATTAAGGCGATCTATGGTCGCCGTAAGCCGGACACGCGGTCCGCGCGAATTCCCGGAGGCTATTCCATGACTGAAACGACTTCACCGATAATCAGACGCGCCAGTGGCCATCCGCTGCTGCCGGATCGCCTCGTCAGCGGTTACGAAGCCTTCCTAGGCGGGCGTTTTGCTTATGAACAAGAAAGATTTCATCACCTAGCTGAAGCGGGGCAAAATCCCCGGATCATGCTCATCGGCTGCTGCGATTCTCGCGTGTCACCGGAGGTAATTTTCGATGCTCGGCCCGGCGAGCTTTTTGTTGTACGTAACATAGCGAACATTGTCCCACCGTATGGCCCCAGCGATGGGTTGCACGGGACTTCGGCCGCGTTAGAATTCGGGGTGATGGGTTTGGGGGTCGAGCATATTGTGCTCATGGGACATGCTAACTGTGGTGGTGTGCGGGCCTTCGCACGCAACGAGGCGAGTGCCGGTCAGGTGCCGCTCTCGCCTGGTGATTTCATAGGAAAATGGATAAGTCTGCTGGGTCCCGCAGCGGCTCGCATTGCTCCCGAAAACTTCTCGGGCGACGATTATGTCGAGCATTTGGCACTCGCGTCGATCGTCGAAGGGCTCAACAATTTACGCAGTTTTCCTTGGATCTTGGAACTCGAACAACAGGCAAAACTTAGTCTGCATGGTGCCTTTTTCGGAATCGCGAAGGGAACTTTGTTTGCATTAGACGAGGTGACTGGACATTTCGAGGCTGTGGCTACGGAGGCGCAGCGCTTCGCCCATGACCGGCCACGCTGACTTCAAGTGTGGCGGCTTGGGGCGCGCTGGAGAATGGGACAAAATTGATGTTCATGATTGTTCCTTTAGGAGTCCCCAGTCGAGAATCGGTATATTTCGATACGGTTCCAATTGGGGAACTTTTTTCTGCGGCGGTCAAAGCCCGATCGAGGGCTTACGCTCCTTACTCGGGGTTTGCTGTCGGCGCCGCTGTCCGTACCCAGTCGGGCGTAATTTTCTCAGGCGCGAATGTCGAGAATTCCGCTTTTCCTGTCGGCACTTGCGCGGAAGCCGCAGCTATTGCCGCCATGATTGTTGCCGGTGAACGACGAATTGCCGAGGTACTGATCGTCGCAGAAGGCAATGCATTGGTCACACCATGCGGGGCCTGCCGCCAGCGTATTTACGAATTCGCCGAGGCGGACGCCAAGATATATGTCGCTGGAATTGTTGGCATTCGAGCTGCCTATACTATGGGAGCGCTTCTTCCTGTAGCCTTTGGCCACAGCATAAAGAAAGCCAGCCAGACATGAGCAACGAGGCAAGCCGGTCACACGCCGGTTGTCGCCCCGCGGAACGCCGTGACAACGGAAAATAAGGAGAATTTTGCGCCATCTGGCGCTCGATCAGCAAAAATAGACGTATAATCAAAAGCCTCCAACCGAGACTTTGAATCACGCATCACTATTCGATGTTACTGCGATGGCTTATTACGAAATGTCTTGGTATGAGAAGGCAAAGACTGTTTCAGGGACCATCCGCACCGTTAACAGCCTCTCAAGCGGGATATGATCAAAAACCGGGGGAATTCTCATAACTTGATCTATACTGAGCACTTGAATTCTTGGCTTAGGGGGTCGACAACGGAGTTCGACCAACTACCATTTCATAAAAAAGCCCCAGCTTAACGCCAGGGCCCTTGCATATGTACGGTCGTGCTCTTAGGCCGCGCGAAGATTTCCCGCTGCAGATTTGCCGGTGCGTTTATCGGCAATGACTTCGTAGGCGATTTTCTGACCTTCCTGCAGATTGCGCAATCCTGATTGTTCTACGGCGCTGATGTGGACGAAAACATCCTTGCCACCGTCGTCCGGCTGTATGAAGCCGTATCCTTTGTCCGGGTTAAACCACTTCACAGTTCCCGTAGTCATAGAAGCTATCCTTAGAGTCGTAGAGAAAAACAGGCGTCCGTTCATGGGGACGCCGGACGTTGTATCGGGGTTTTGAGGAGGAGGTCGTCAGCAGACGCAAAAATGCGAGGCCAAACCGTCGGCAAAAACACGACACTCCACAATGTATGTGCTAACGGGAGGCAAAACAAGGGGTATTATCGATTTTCGTGCAGAGTCAGACTGATTAGGTTCAAACGTTTGCGGCCCCAAGTAACTGCGCTACATTATTCTGTAAATTCTTTTAACTATTGGCGCAAGAAGACTTTAATTGCAAGTTATCTGAAATTATTTCCATTAAATACTGTATATAATTAATAATTATGATAATCATTAGTATTGATGAGTTTGTTTGTACATTAACAGATAGACAGATTGCCACGATAAATGAATCAAATAATTTTTAATAACTTGGTCTATATAAAATATTATCATATTATCATGAAATTATGGGTAGTGTCTCAGTTTGAAATTGACTGCCGTCAATTAAAGCGCTGCCACAATCGCATGACGGATGCGTGGCCATTGCTGAAATTTCAGTGACGATGTAGCCTCCCGCGCCGTTCGTGATAGAGGCGCGGGATTGTCATTCTTAGATAAAGAAACCATCGATGCCGTATCCAGCTTAGCTTCTGCTTTTGGCGTGCCTGGGGCGGCTTTGCTAATAATAACAATAGGGATCGCAATTAAAATCGATAAATTAGGGCTGATTGTTAAAGGAATTATCAAAGACTTTCATGATCATTCTCGCAAAAGTCGGGAGCTGGATCATCGCATCAAACGAGATTCTGACGCTATTGGTCTTGAAATTGCTCGCAAGCACGAGCAGGTAGTCAAACGTATCGAGAGGAAACCCGGCAAATGAGTATATCATTGGCGTTGGCTATCCTCATTCCCGTCTCTTTGGCGGCCGTGTGGGTGGCGTCGTTAGCAGTGAAGCGTGACCTTGAACGCTTGGCAAATCTCGACAAGTGGTCGAGGAAATATGCGTCATCGGCACGAGATTTACTGACAACTACTGGGTGTTTGCCGGCATCGATCATTGACGATCTTGCATTCTGGAATGGGGCTGTCGCAGACAAAAAGTTCCCATTTCTTTTTGCAATAGCTATAAGTGTAAAAAGACAGAAGTTACTTAATGGAGAAAGAACCTCTGCCATCAACAGTGATGATGAGCGTATATTTATTCAGCAAAATCCCGAGTTTGAAGAAAAATATATCAATACTTCGTTGAATGCATTCATGACAATTGGTTACTCACATTGGTTTTGGGGAGGTATTATACGCGCTGCTATGGCCGATATATTCGCTGAACATAAAAGGAGGCGGATAGAGAGATTTTCAAGAGCCGTTCAGAAAGAAGTTAGACTGACGAATCCCATCGCCTTAAATATAAAATGCCCGGCACCAATGTAGTATGCGGGGTGGGCACTATGCCTCACCCTTCTTATAGGTACCGCGTTTCTTGGACGGTGCGTCCGCATCCATCGCCTCGACAATTCCCGCCCAATCCATGACCGTCTCGCTTAGGCCAGCGGCCATTGCTGGGGTGACGCGCAAGCTCTTGTGAATGCGCATCCAATTGTACCAAACAGCATAGATTGCGACCATATGAGCATGGTTCTCGAACTTCTTGCTGAAAGCGTTCGTAAGCCTTGTAAACCGCCGATTGTGCATTCTCATTGTGAGGTTTGCGCGCTCAGCATAAGACGTGCTGACATGCTTCATATCCGGCGCGCCTTCGATAATGTCTTTCCGGCAGCCAACGCATTCGGCTGGGCTATAGCGGCCTTTGGCGCTCTCAGGGGACGCCCCATAAATCTTGTTCAGCATGGCATAATCAACATCTGCGCCGAACGCGCCTTCAACGGCCTCCAAATAGGCTCTGTGGCCGTCTGAAGTCAGTTGGATACGGTTCGCGATCCGCGAGGCCATATCCTCGATAAACCACTTGGCGCATTCGCCATCACGCCCGCCAACGAAATGCGAAATCAGCAACTTTGTGTCGGCTTCGATTGCCGTCCAAGTCCAAGTATCGCCGGCGCCATCGACCGGATTTTTCATCGCGGCTACGTTCTTTTGTTTGGCAGCGGTGAATGACCAGATTTCGTCCACCTGCACACGCTTTGCTTTCACGCCGCGAACTTTCTCATCGTGGAAGCCAGCACAAAAGCGCCCGGCATCCTCCAAGAGCTTCGAAACTGTGTTGATGCTCGTATCCGTGAGGCGCGAGACAGAACGCATCGAGGTGCCTTCGCAGAACATCGAAAGCATTTTGGCGCGCGTGGCAACAGGGAGCTTGTTCATAGCTCCTGTATATGAACTTTTATACTTACCGTCAAGTAAATAATTTCTGTTTGCGCAGATAGTCTCCTATAGCGAGGAAAATGTCGCTCTCGCACGGCGCCTGGACGAGGCAAAACAGCATTTAATTTTCTTATAGACAAATTAATTGGCTTTGTCTATCGCTCTAAGATGGGCGAAGCGCGAGTCTCCGCTATCGCGACGGGATCGCCGGAGGCAGAGATGGCTTTAAGCAATGAAATGCGCCGTTTGGAAACAAAATGGCAAACAGGAAACGGGTGGCCGAAATGGCTAGAATGGCTGCAAATCCAACGCATACGAGGCTGGTCTGATCAGCGGATCACGTTTGACTTTCCAATCGTTGCCATTGTCGGAGAAAATGGATCAGGGAAAAGCACCGTGTTGCAATCAGCGGCATGCGTATACCAGAATCAGGAGCAAGGGGGCGTTACTTGGTTCCCATCTGAGTTTTTCCCTGAGACAGCCTGGGATAATCTTTCGGATGTCCGGCTGACCTTCGGTTACAAACAGGGCGTTGAGCACAATGTGTCATCGGTTCGTAAACCAACTACTCGCTGGCTCGGTCAACCAGAGCGCCCGGAGCGAAGGGTAGCCTATATTGATCTTAGTCGGCTCCAGCCTGTAAGCACGCGCGTTGGGTACGCCAGAATCGCCAAAAACAAACATCTTGAGCAATCAGCAACGCCATTCACCGATGATCAAGTCTCGCGCCTCTCACAGATCATGGGACGAGATTACGATAACGCTAGGATGGCAATATCAACGATCGATGCAAGTCGGGAAATACCGGTACTTTCAAAAGCCAATCAGCCATATTCCGGTTTCCACCAAGGCTCAGGCGAAACTACAGTTGCGGAATTGCTTGGGACTCCGCTTCCTCAATATGGACTGATCCTAATCGATGAAATTGAATCGTCTCTGCACCCGAGGGCACAACGCAGACTTATACGAGACTTAGCGGTTGCCGCGCGCGACCGTGAATGCCAAATAATTGTCAGTACGCATTCACCTTATATCCTAGAAGAATTGCCACTTTCAGCACGGATCTACATTCTGGAAACGGGTAGAACAAAGGAAATTGTTAATGGAGTTAGCCCTCAGTTTGCAATGACGAAAATGGATGATGAACAGCATCCAGAATGTGAACTTTATGTTGAGGACGGTCGCGCAGCTGTCTTTTTAAGTGAAATACTTAGCAGGCACGCTCGCGAGCTATTTGTTCGATGCTCAATTATTCCATATGGAGCTGCTAATCTTGGTGTAGCACTTGGTCAGATGGTTCAAGCAAATAGGTTTCCTCGGCCAACGCGAGTTTTTCTAGATGGCGATCAGGGTGCGGCGGTTGGTTGTCTGCTCTTACCTGGAGGAGATGCCCCAGAAAGGGTCGTCTTTGAAAAATTACAGCGCGAAAAATGGCGTCATCTTTGGACGAGAATTGGTCGAGACATTGCTTTGGTTTCGGATGCCTGTGAGCGCGCTATGACACTGGCCGATCATCATGAATGGATACGATCAGCAGCGAATCAATTGATGTGCGGCGGGGATGTTCTCTGGCAAGCCATGTGCTGCGAATGGGCAGAGGTCACATTAGTTCGCGATGTCCAATACATCGCCGATAGTGTCGGTGATGCGCTGGCTTAGCGCTCCCATCGCTTAGCAGCCGCTTTCTTCGCTATCTCAGCCCGCCGCTCCGGCGTCATGCTTTTGGCTCTCGCCGCGCCGCCCTTTTTGCCAAGCGCTTTCGCGGCAGGGTCTTTACCATCGTCAGGGATGGTGTCTTCAATCTCGCCAGTGGCAATACGCATGACATGGACAGCATTGCCGATAACGTCGGCGGGGCGCTTTTCGCCTTTGGGGCCTCTAGGCATCGTCCAGCGGTTCCCTGTCTTCAACGATAGAATGGAAGTAGTACCAGCCTTTTGCCCATTGTTCATGAGCATCAGAGCCTGCTGGATATGGGTTATCTGATAACGGTTTGCCGTCCGCAGCGGCCAGCTTCCC
Organism: Methylocapsa sp. D3K7; assembly: GCF_029855125.1. GTDB lineage: Bacteria > Pseudomonadota > Alphaproteobacteria > Rhizobiales > Beijerinckiaceae > Methylocapsa. The sequence goes on along the minus strand of NZ_CP123229.1, from coordinate 1,127,280 downwards.
TTCCTCCATTGGATCGGCTTCCATTCAGCGCTCCATTGCTTGTCGGCAAGCATATAGGAAGCAGATGGAGACGGCGAGAGAATCATCAATGGGGCAGAATTTCAAACTGAGACACTACCAAATTATGTGGTTGCTATGTTTGAATTAACTCAAGTAATTTCGTTAAAAAATTTAATTTGTACCTACGAAATAGTAATTTTCAGCTTATACCAACGGTCATTATAATTAACAGATATGGGCCCGGTCCCGCCCGCAGATTGAGGTGATGGTTTTTGGCTGGGCGATTACGTTTCGCCAAACCTCGCGGGCGGCGTCAATGATGGCGTCATAGGTGTCGAAGAGGCGGTTTGAGAGCCTGTTGGCGCGCATGAACTGCCATATTCTCGACGGGGTTCAGCCCCGGGGAGCGCGAGTGCAGAAAGGGTCATGTTCCTGGGGACGTTAAGCGCGCCCGTCGTATGCCAGTGGGCGCGGTCAAGCAGCGGGAACAGCGTTCGCGCTTTTGGTGCCGCTGCGGGAGATTTCGTCGAGGGGAGCTGCATCGCCCCTGTGTCGGCATAGGGCATTGCGAGCGTGGCGCCGGTTCCACGCCGCCGGGCAGATCGCCCCGAACAGATAGGCGCCCTCATAGCGCTGGTTGGCGAGTGACGCTTTTACCCCATTTACGCTCCACTAGGACAATCCCGTCAATGGAGATCCCCTGTCCATCACACCAGTTCATCGAGGCTGGCGACAGCCGATTGCAGCCGTTCAAGCCTGTTTCGGAATAGTCCGTCGTTGCTTAGGAAAAGCCGGGATTTCGATGCGACGACAAGATCGCGCGCGGCGCTGACAATGATTGGGCCGTCGAGGAGCGACTGAAACCGCTTCGCCGCTGCTCGGACTGGCGGATAGGAGGGAGGCTCAGGCGGCAGCCGACCCACGTCTTCCACTCGGCAGCGTGCACGGAAATCCTCCATCAGCTCATCGGACTGTCGCGTTGGGAGCGATATCGGCGGGTGGACGCAGGCCATCGGCCCTGAGTTCGCGGGCTATGCGTTCATAGCGGAAGCGCTCGCTGCGTGTGCTCGTGCCCAGCAAAATAGGCCCATAATCAAGCCCAAGGGACATAGTCCAGTCGCGCCATTTGAATACAATAATGACCGGTGGTGTGGTACTGGTATCCATGGCACCCGGAGCGTATCGGCCAAGATCGCGCCGTGCATCGCCTCGGTCACGACCAGCTTTGCTCGCGCGATCTGGCTGAGGATTTTGGGTACCGGTGAGCGTGGGTCGCCGAATTGCATCCCCGCCGCATTGGAGGCGAGCTCCCAGCGGCCAGGCCTCAATGAACCATGATGTGGGATGAACAAAATCTCGTCCGTCTCTTGCCGCTCCGGGTGTAGTTCTGGAGCCCCAGCGAGCAGCGCTGCACCATCGGTAATCGCGGCTCGGGGCAGAGGCCAATCGCAGCCGCGGTGAGCGGACCCCTGACCGCCTTAATATACAAGCCGTCGATCTTTCGGGGAACGACGCAATAGCCGGCGACGGTGCCAAATATAACCACGCACTTGCCGGAACTATAAAGCGGCTTCAACCGCCTTTCATTGAGGCTGCTGCCAATCCCGACCAGGACTAGATCATCAGCCTCCAGCACCTTGGGGGAGAGGATTTTGGGCCAGAGCAGTGCGTTTAGATCGTCTCAAAATAACCGTGAAGGATCTTTGTGGTAAAAAAGCTCCATTTCAAAGCTTTTCGATCCGCGCAAGTGTAAACAGCCCAAACGGCGGCAGTTTGCGTCGTTCCACGAGGCGGACGGAAGGGGTGGAATCGATCCAGTCACCCAAAACCGACCAGGGGAATTCCGGCCGCCAGCCGAGTTCAGCGCTGCATTTGGCAAGAGTGGATTCGATCCAGGATATCGGGCCTTTGCCGCTACCGACATGATTGACGAGGATAATCTCGCCACCTGGTTTCACGACTCGCACAAATTCATCGAGGCTGGCATGCGGCTCGGGCACGACCGTCAAGACATAGGGGGCAACCACGACATCGAAATGGGCGTCTGGGAACCCGAGGCGCGCCGCGTCCATGGCGACTAGGCCTTCGACATTACCTAAAGCCTTGGCATTCACACGCTGCTGCGCACGCAGTAGCATGGGCTCAGAAAGATCAACGCCGATCAATTGAGTTTGGGAGTCGAACATTGGTAATTCAAGGCCGGTTCCTACCCCGACGTCGAGAATTCTTCCGCCGCGTCGGTTGGCAGCCGTGGTGATGGCTTTGCGTCCGGGTCTCAATACGAATGTAAAGACGAGATCGTAAATAGGCGCCCAGCGAGCATATGATTTTTTGATATGTGTACTATCAAGAACCATGGGACCTCCGGCTGAAGCCGAATTCTGGTGCAAGGTATCGCCGAGAAATGATTCGTCTTGCATCGGCGCCAACCTCCAAACTTCGTAACAATAGTCTCCATTCCCACGGGCCGTCGCCCGGGTCAAATATTTGATTCAACCACTTAGCACTACTTTGGCAGATTTTTGTGGGATCTATCGTTTTTGGGATTCCCGAGTTTCGTGTTGCGTGATTCATGGGTGGTCGACCTCACGGAGGGCCGACCATGGACGAGGGCTGGAAATCCGACCTGGGGCGGTGGCTCCTACCTTTTCTCAGTGCTTTTCGACACAAGGCGCGGGCACGGATGTGCCCGGTTTATGTCGCGGGACTCATCGGCGCGGGTGATCGCAAGAGTGTCCAGCCCATTGCGGCGCGTGATGGCGAAGTCGGCTACGACCAGCTTCATCACTTCATCACCAGTGGCGTGTGGGAGGCCGCGCCGCTCGAGAAGGCTTTGCTCGCCGAAGCCGACAGGATGGTTGGCGGCGCCGACGCGTGGCTGATCGTCGACGACACCGCATTGTCGAAAAAGGGCGAGCATTCGGTTGGCGTCGCGCCACAATATGCCTCATCGCTTGGAAAGACTGCCAACTGTCAGTCGCTGGTCTCGCTAACGTTGGCGTCGCGCGAGGTGCCGGTGATGGTGGGCCTGCGGCTATTCCTGCCCGAGAGCTGGACAGATGATCCTGAGCGCATGGCGCGGGCCGGTGTGCCGAAGGATAGACAGACTGCTCTGACAAAGACGGAAATTGCGATCGCGGAGATTGATCGCGTCATCGCCTCTGGGGCGTGGTTTGGCTGCGTCCTTGCCGATTCAGGGTACGGCTCCAGCGGGCCTTTCCGCCAGGCTCTGAGCGAGCGCGGTCTGCTGTGGGCGGTGGGTCTGTCGCGACGCCAGAACGTCTATCCCGCCGACGTTGCCCTGATCTTCCCCGCCATGAAGGCGGGAAGACCCCGCAAATACCACATCCCTGATCAGCCCCCGGTCTCTGCTGAAGCGTTGTTGGCCGGTGGCAAATGGCAAAAGGTCAGCTGGCGGCGGGACACCAAAGGCCGGCTGACATGTCTCTTCGCGGCCCGCCGTGTCCGCGTTGCGGATGGCCATAAGCACCGCATGCTCGATAATCGTATGCAGTGCATGCCGGGCGACGAGGTCTGGCTCGTCGGCGAGCGCCGGTCGACTGGCGAGCAAAAATACTACGTGCCGAACTTACCAGCCGATGCGAGCCTCAAGATGCTCGCCGCCACGATTAAAGCCAGATGGGTCTGTGAGCAGGCCCACCAGCAGCTCAAGGAAGAGCTCGGCCTCGACCACTTCGAAGGTCGCTCCTGGACCGGCTTACATCGACATGCTCTGATGACAATGATCACCTACGTCTTTCTCCAATCCCGCCGCCTCAAAGCAGCGGGACGGAAAAAAAAGAGTCGGGGGACCGCCGCCACAACCAAGCTTGCCGGCCATCAGGCAAGCCATCCTCGACCTCTTTGTTCGGCCTCCACCCAGGCGATGCCCCCACTGTGAGAAACTCCTCGCAGAAGCCGTCAAACCTAAACTGCCAAAGTAGTGCTAGGGTCCTGGTAGAGTTAGGCCATCAAAGTGGCATCGACTCAGCTGGCTGGTATTGATTTAGCTTCGGCGGCTGAGACGATTCCGTTGATGTGATAAATCCGCCGCCTAAAACCCGTGCGCGGGGCTGGTTTGAAGCATAAAAGACGCAGGCTTGGCCGGGCGAAACACCCTCTTCAGGAATGGCGAATTCCACAGATGTTTCTTCGGCGCCAATAAAAAGAAAGCCCTGAACAGGTGGCCGGGACGAGCGAACTTGTACGAAGACTTCCTTACCCTTCGCAAGATCCCCTAGTTGACCGGGTCCAATCCAGTTAAGCCCCCGCAAACGGACCGAGCGAGTGGCCAGCGCTTCGCGCGGCCCAACCACAACTCGCGCTCGAGCCGCATCAAGTTTTATAACAAAAAGCGGTTCGCGGGCGATGGAGCCTCCAAGACCTAGTCCACGTCTTTGACCGACTGTATAATGGATGACGCCAGGATGGCGTCCGAGCAGGTGGCCGTCAAGATCTACTATGTCCCCGGGCCGGGCAGCGCCGGGTGCCAAACGTTCGACAAGTTCACTGTAATTGCCAGTTGGAACAAAGCAAATATCCTGACTGTCGGCTTTTTCGGCAACCGGAAGCCCAAACCGCCGCGCGAGACCACGAACGTACACTTTTTCCATCTCGCCAAGTGGAAACCGCAAAAGTTGGAGCTGGGCCTTGGTTGTGGAGAAGAGGAAGTAACTTTGATCTCGGGAAAGGTCATGTGCCCTATAGAGGGCGCGCTCGCCTGCGGCATCAAGGGCTGAGGATACGTAGTGGCCGGTCGCAAGAGCGTCAGCGCCAAGCTCCAGCGCTGTCCCCAGCAGATTGGCGAATTTAATTTCACTGTTACAGGCAACGCAGGGTATCGGCGTTTGACCTTCCGCATAACTTTTTGCGAAAGGAGAAATAACATTAGTTCGAAACCGCTCCTCGTAATCTAGAACATAGTGCGGTATGCCGAGGCGGGCGGCAGTTAGACGGGCATCATGAATGTCCTGTCCGGCACAACACGATCCGGTGCGGTGAACCGCAGCCCCGTGGTCGTAAAGCTGCAACGTTACGCCAATAACATCGAAACCTTGTTCCTTGAGCAAAGCAGCCACGACAGAGGAATCGACTCCGCCTGACATCGCCACGACAATTCGCGTTTGCGCTGCGGATTTGTGGAAGCCGAGACTTTTGGGATCAAAGATCCCTCCCGGAGCACGGTCTTGATTCATGGCCGTCGCCCAATGCTCACTCTCTTGGCTCGCAACAAGTTATTGCACCACGTGCCGGATTGAACCGGTGTCGGCGCTTCTAGGTAACAGTGGCGCACATACTACAATATACGCCATGCTTAGCCGGGTCCGAACAGAAATATCATGCTTATCACGCCGACTGGCAGCCCCGCCATTTAATACCTCTCTATCTCAAAAGCAAATTGCTCGATACCACGGTCCTCCAGTTCTGATGGTTCCCGTGGCTATTTTCTTAACATTCTGCAAATGGATCGTCTCAATTAGAGACATAATATATGAAACGCCGTGTTGGCAGTAAATAATAGATGGCTCTTGACCAAAATTTCATTCGAAATAGCGTGGCTTCGGTTTAGGCAAATCTTAAAACACCGCACCTATTGTACATATTTGTAAGATCATCCTGATGCGTGAGTGATGAGCATGTCTGAATCAAGCCGTCTGCGGACCAAGTATGTTATCGGGCCAGACGGTAGTCCCTTGACCGTCGCCGACTTACCCCCTTCCACTACAAAGCGCTGGGTCATCCGCCGCAAGGCCGAAGTCGTGGCAGCGGTAAGAGGGGGCCTTTTGTCTTTGGACGAAGCTTGCAGCCGCTACACATTAACCGTAGACGAATTTCTATCCTGGCAATTATCGATTGATCAATATGGGCTTGCTGGACTACGGACGACCCGAATCCAGCAATATAGGCTTTAAGAGTGGCTCGGGTGATCTCCCAAATGGACGCTTGGGTGAGGTAAAAGCTACGGCGGTCTGTGAGCGCACGTTTAAAAATGATCAGGCGCGCTTGCAGCTTCTGCGTCTGGTAATTTGTGTCGCCCAATGAGTGGCATCTGGGCAATTGAAAAAAGACAAATTAAAACGAAAATCCCGGGGAATTTAAATGCGACCCAGACATCGTTCGACTGGCTGCGCCAAACGATTTCGTTCAGAAATGCAAGCAAAAAGAAAAAGCTTCCCCAGCGTAAGGTGAGAAGCCGCCAGCCGCGCTCGCTCAAGGCCAAGGCATGATCGAAAATGATCGGCAGTATTAACTTGTTCATTGCGAGGCCGCCAATGAGTGCCGTGCCGAAACCGGCATAAAGCACGGTCGGTTTCATTTTAATGAAGGTTGCGTTTTGTAAATAAAGCGTGAGTCCTCCGAAGACGAGCACAAGCACCGCGGTCATAAGTGGCACGGCCGGAAGCCGGCGTGCCACAACGAATGAGACTGCGAGCGCCACAGCGACGGCAACCATTAAGACGGCGGTCGCGGTGAAGAGACCAGCGTTGGGGCCGTTCAAAACGGAGGGCGCCAAAAATAGCGCGGCAGCAGGGGCGAACAATTTCGGGTATGCGTTCGCTACAAAAAATAGCATCAACGGCCCCATTTCGATGCCAAATTTGACCCAAGGGGATGGTTTTTCGCGTTGCCCTTCATTCTGCCTAACCGCCCGGGCACCTATTTCATTCATTATCTTGACCTTTCTGTACTTCGGGGCGACGAGCTTAAATTTAGATTTCCATTCCCGCGATGGCGCGGGCAAATTCCCGTGCCTCAAAAGCTTCAAGGTCGCTTGCACTCTCGCCGACGCCAATAAAATGAATTGGAAGTTTGAACTTGTCCGCGATCGAAACAAGTATGCCTCCGCGCGCGGTTCCATCGAGCTTGGTCATGACCAGACCAGTGACTCCGGCGAAACGGCTGAAAATCTCGACTTGGCTAATTGCGTTCTGGCCCACTGTTGCATCGAGCACGAGAAGCACCGCGTGCGGCGCCTCGGGATCGATCTTTTTCATGACGCGTATGATTTTTTCGAGTTCCGCCATGAGTTCGACCCGGTTCTGTAGCCGGCCTGCTGTGTCCATCATCATGACCTCGGTACCACATTCCCGAGCAGCCTTCATTGCATCGAAAGCCAGTGCCGAAGCATCGCCACCTTGTTCATGCGCGATCACCGGACAATCGAGGCGTTTTCCCCATATCCGCAATTGCTCGATCGCGGCCGCTCGAAATGTATCGCCAGCAGCAAGGAGGACACTCAAACCCTTTGCCTTGAATTGCGCCGCGAGCTTACCGATGGTCGTAGTCTTGCCAGATCCGTTCACACCGATCACGAGAATGACAAATGGCTTTTTGCTGACATCGATATTCAGTGGCTGGGCACAGGGAATCAAAACGCGCTCGATTTCAGAAGCGAGAATTGCCTTGACCTCTTCGACCCCGATATCCTTGTCATAGCGGCTTTCGCCGATCACTTTTGATATCCGTGCCGCGGTCGCAACCCCGAGGTCGGCGCGAACGAGAACATCTTCGAGGTCGTCCAGCATTTCTGTGTTAAGTTTACGCTTGGTAAAAATTGAGGTGAGACCTTCCCCGATCGAACCGGAAGAGCGAGATAACCCATGGCGCAATCGGACCCACCAGCTCCGCTCCGGTTCAGGGGAGTGTGCCTCACTGAAGGCTGTTTGCAGCTCTTCTATGGAGTTCTCTACCGCAATAAATTCCTTCGCGACATCATCATCAGTGGGATTTGGGGGGAGGGCTTCGGCCGAATCTTCCCTTCGTCTGAACATTCGTTTGAACAGTCCGGATTTCAGCCTGGAATCTCTACTATCGGCACCGCGGTCCTTGCTCACTTTAAAATCCTATCACATAAACTCTGACATCCGGACCCTGTAACCACGCATCTGCGGACCGCCCCTCGGGGCATCCAGGGTAGTCAATCCTCTAATAGTCCTTAGCTTTATATGACGTGTCGTACAATTTTGTCCAAGGAATCAGGAATTATTCGAGAGCGTCGCTTTAGATCAAAGACGGCATTACGTGCCCATGCGCTCAACCTCCAATTTCCAGCGATAACTGTCAGAATGATTTGGAATGGTGCCGATGCGAGCAATTTTTTGGGGCAATCCGTCAAAAGATTTGCTAATGTTTGTGTAAGAACGTGCAATTGCGTGCGACGCAGTTGCGTTGACATGCAAGCAGATGTGAGCGTTATATGCGCGGGTACCAAGCACGAACTCCGATGTTGGCTCCTGCCCCAATCCTCCATCCATGAATTTGTGTCGTATCGCGCCAATCCAACGAAAGCCATTGGAAAAATACTGAGGCATCACCCGAGAACATTTTAGCTCATTCAACGTGCTTAGGCTTTCGGTCAGCATGTTAACTACTTCTCGCAAACCAGACTGTTGAAGGCAAAAATGTACGAACGTGCTATTCACTGTTTTGCAGATACGTTGACATGTGAGCAATTGTCAGCGCCATATGCGCGGGTACCGAGCACGGCCTGCGCCTTTTTTGGTGGTTGCAGAATAGCCGCCGGTTACACGCCCGTCATCTTAAAAAATGGCACACTTTAGCAAGTATCTTGGGCTCACCGTGGCTTGCCGAAGTTTTTCAGCGATGCGCTAGGCTGCTGCGCTGTCCTCAATGAAGCAGGGGCTTCCGGCGCTTAATAAGGTCGCACGTCCCCATAATATCGCGCCCGGGACCACGCATGGTAATATTTAGCGCAGGCCAGGAGGCGGGTCGTCTCCTCCTCAATGGCCCGCAGCGTTATACTTGTCTAGCAGGTGGTACACGCTCTGGGAAAACATTTCTTATCGTTCGCACTATCCTGATGCGCGCACTTGAAGAGAGAGACTCCCGTCATGCTATATTGCGCTTCCGTGCCAATGCCGCGCGTGCATCAATTGCTCTCGGGACGCTCCCTCAAGTAGCGAGCCTCTGCTTTCCTGGCATGGTACTAAAAGAACATCGTCAAGATGGATATTTGTCCGTCGTCAGATAATTTGAGACAGATGGCGGCGTGATTTAATGGAGGACGCGGCTCATCTGATGTTTGATTTTATGCGGCGTTCAATTGGTGTTGCAAGCGACGATTTTGGATGGTGGCTCGTTTGATCCTTTCTCGTTGCAGCAGAATGGTTTGTCCTCGGCCGAAGTAGACGTCAGCCGGCGTGAGATTGTCCAGGCTCTCGTGATAGCGGCGATGATTGTAGTGATCGACGAAGGTGTCGATCCTGGCTTCCAGGTCGCCGGGCAGATAATAGTTCTCAAGCAAGACGCGATTCTTGAGCGTCTGATGCCAGCGCTCGATTTTGCCCTGTGTTTGCGGGTGGCAGGGCGCGCCGCGCACGTGATCCATGTTGCGTTTGTCCAGCCATTCGGCCAGATTGGCCGAGATGTAGGAAGGGCCATTGTCCGAGAGCAATCGCGGACGATGGACGACCTTGGCGTGATCAAGCCCCGCGGCTTGCAACGCCAGGTCGAGTGTTTCCGTGACGTCCCCGACCTTCATCGTCGTACAGAGCTTCCAGGCGATGATGTAGCGCGAGAAGTCGTCCAATATCGTGCTGAGGTAGAACCAACCCCAACCAATCACCTTGAGATAAGTGAAGTCGGTCTGCCAGAGCTGGTTGGGCGCCGTCGTCTTGTCCTTGAACTCATCGGCGGCCTTCATGACGATGTAGGCGGGACTGGCGATTAGGTCGTGCTCCTTCAGCAGGCGATAAACCGAAGCTTCCGAAACAAAATAGCTTTTTGTGTCGGTGAAGCGTGTCGCCAGTTCCCGTGGCGACAGCTCCGGCTCGTCCAGGGCCAGTTGCACGATCTGGCCCCGCACATTGTCAGGAATTCGGTTCCAGACGCGGTCGGGCCTGGGAGATCGGTCTTCCAGGGCCTCTGGCCCGCCAGTCTGGCAAAGGTCGCACCATCGATAAAAGGTGGCGCGAGAGACGCCGAGTTTCTCCAGCGTCCGGCGCGCCGGCAGATGGGATTGCTCGACCAGCCGGATGATCTCCAGTTTCTCGGAAGCCGGATATCTCATTCCTCGCTTTCCCCATCCGCGATCATGCTTTTTTTGAGCAGGCGCAATTCCAGCGCCTGCTCGGCGACGACCTCCTTCAGTGCCTGAGCTTCCCGGCGCAGGTCCTTGACCTCGCCGCTGGTCGCCGCACGCGCCGTGTCGCCCGCCAAGCGCCGCTTGCCAGCCTCCAGGAACTCCTTCGACCAGGTGTAATACAGGCTCTCGGCGATGCCCTCGCGCCGGCAGAGTTCCGCGATGCTATGCTCGCCGCGCAGGCCGTCCAGCACGATGCGGATCTTCTCCTCCGCCGAATATTGCTTGCGCGTTGCTCGGCGAATGTCCTTCACGATCCGCTCGGAGGACGACTTGGCAGTTCCGGATTTCTGGCTCATCTCCACTCCTCGATGGTTACGATGAGCCAGAAATCCTCCGTTATTCAACCCGCTAAATCTGTCTCACAGGTGCTGACGCCGGACACCCGTCTGGTAAGTTGCATTGGACCAACGTTCTCTTTGGTGAAAAACGTGATCCAGTTTCTATGCAGATGTTGAAGGACCCGGAGAACTATAAGCGTGCATTCCTGAATCCTCCGGACAACGAAGCAAATCTCTCCAAAGAATTTCTGGAAAGCCTTGAGAATCTTCCGGAGAAGCAGCGCAAACGATTTTACGAAGGCGTCTACGTTGATGAAGTCGATGATGCTCTGTGGAACTATGAGATAATTGAATCATATCGTTGTAAAATCGAAGATATTCCAACAGAAAAACGCGCGGCTGTGGTCGTCGCACTTGATCCTTCCGGTGCAGCTGGGAGAGATGATTTGGGCGCCGACGAAATAGGAATCGTCGTCGCCGCGAGAGGATTTGATGGAGATTGTTACATACTTGCGGATCTGTCTTGCCGGGATACGCCATTGGGATGGGGGAGGCGAGCGGTTACCGCCTTCCACGAGTATAGCGCCGATTGCATCGTTGCAGAAAGCAACTTTGGTGGTGAAATGGTACGCGCCACTATTCATGCCGCCGACAGGAACGTGCCGGTACGGCTTGTGACGGCCAGCCGCGGCAAGGCGGTCCGAGCCGAACCGATTTCTGTGCGCTACGCACAGGGTCAAGTTCATCACGCCGGAAGGTTTGGCAAGCTTGAAGATCAGCTTTGTGCTTTTTCCGGTGCTGGCTTCACTGGCGGAGGAAGTCCCGACCATGCCGACGCCGCGGTCTGGGCGCTAACTCATCTTTTCGGCCGCGATGATGGGACGGGAATTATTGAATTCTATCGGCGCGAAGCGGAAGCTACCGGCGCCGGGTAGTGCTGCCAAAAGATAACTGACTATTACGTATCTTGGGCGTCAATAACGCACTCTGCAGAAACTCAAATATAAGAGGGAATCAGTATGGCCGAACGTAGCAAAGGGCAACGGAGCTGGCCGTTAGATCCCTACGAAGTCAACGTCAGCTTCGCGAGAACCGAAGCTGGAAAGGACGAAGCAAATTGGTTCGGGCCGCTGGAGCCTATCACGCCACTTGCCCCTCCGGAGGTTGCTGGGCGGCAATGGGATTATCCGGCAGGATATAATCTGTCGACGCTATCGCGTCCGTTTGAACGGGTTACCTTTTCGACTTTGCGCTCGCTTGCGGATGGCTACGATCTTTTGCGGCTTGTCATCGAAACGCGTAAGGATCAAGTCTCGCGCCAGTCGTGGAGTATTTCAAGGCGCGATTCATCGTCGCGCTCAACAAGCGACGTGGAAAGAATCGAAGAAATTCGGAGATTCTTCGCTCGCCCGGATGGCATCCATTGCTTTTCCGATTGGTTGCGCATCTTGCTCGAAGAAGTTCTTGTCACCGATGCTCCGGCATTATATGTGAGCCGGGACCGCAGTGGACATCTTAGGTCTCTTTTGCCGCTTGATGGTACGACAATCAAACCAGTGATCGACGCATGGGGACGTCCCCCGCAACCGTATTTCGACAAAGGCAAAATTATTTACCCAGCAGCTTATCAGCAGATTCTGAAAGGATATCCGGCGATCAATTATTCCGTGCGGGACCTGATCTACAGACCCCGAAATCTTCGTGTCAATCGGGTCTACGGTATGAGCCCCGTGGAGCAGGTTATGACAACGGTGAATATAGCCTTACGCCGGCAATTGTATCTTCTCGAGTATTTCTCCGAAGGCAATATTCCCGACAGTTTGATTGGTGTGCCGGAAAGTTGGGCACCAGATCAAATCGCCACTTATCAGAAATACTGGGACGCCTATTTCGAGGGTGATCTCGGCCGTCGTAGGCGTGCGAAGTTCATTCCAGGAGGAGTCGCGAAGACTTTTATCCAAACGAAGGAACCAGAGCTGAAGGGGCCGTTTGACGAATGGCTCGCTCGTATTATCTGCTTTGCATTTTCGATCTCTTCGCAAACTTTGATGCAAACGGTCAATCGGGCAACAGCTGAGACCCAGAAAGAGCTTGCTGAAGAAGAAGGTCTCTCTCCTATACTCGCCTGGGCGAAGGCGCTCGTCGACGATATCCTGTCTAGTGAATTCAATTCCCCGGATCTCCAATTCGTCTGGAGTACAGGGCACGAAACCGATCCCATCGCGCAAGAGGCGGTCCTTTCAGGTTACACGTCAAAAGGTATTTTGACCATTAATGAAGCCCGCGCCGTGCTTGGCCGGGAGCCGCTGGCTAACGCTTCAGCAAGTAGGCCAATGACCTTAACCAACACGGGATTTGTTCCTCTGCCTGTATGATGGACTGCTGCGACTGCGGTTGTCTAACCATCGGCTTGGGTTGATGAACCGAAGAAATTTGCATTTGGATTATGATGCAAGACATCGGCCGCTTCAGATCATTCATGTTTTTAAACGTGAGGAGCATTCATGTCCGCGCTGCGTATGTTTATCCCGATAGTGAAGGTCGACGGAACGCGCCGCCTAGTGTATGGCGTCGCAACAGCCGAGATGGAGGACCGGGCAGGAGAGATATGTGATTACGCATCGACCAAACCTCTTTATGAAAAATGGTCGCAAGAAATTGCGAAAGCTACTGGTGGCAAGTCATTTGGTAACCTCCGTGCAATGCACGGGAATGTAGCAGCTGGAAAAGTTACCAAAATCACATTTAATGATGCAGAAAAAAAAGTTGAAATTTGCGCAAAGGTGGTTGACGACGTCGAATGGCTAAAGGTTCAGGAAGGTGTTTACACGGGGTTTTCACAAGGCGGAGTTTACGAACGGCGTTGGCAAGATACGGAGGGTCGTAACCGCTACACGGCTGCGCCGAGCGAGATCTCACTCGTTGATTTGCCATGTTTGCCGGAAGCCACATTTGAAATGATCAAGACAGATGGAACAATCGAGAAGCGAAGTTTTGGAAAAGGATTTGAAGAAACTGCACGTCTTAAGAAACTTATCGAGGAGTTGAACTGGTTGCGAGATGACCAGGAATTGGGGGAAATGATCCCGCCAGATGATACAGGCAAAGCTGCAGATACCCGGCAGCTTTTTGCGCGTACTTTAGCCATCCTAAGGACTATGGTGGGCGAAGAGACCGATCTGCAAGCCTCTCTAACAATGTTTGACGCGCCTCCAAAATCGGCCTCACTAAAATCGGTGAGTACGATAAAACGCGGTCCTGGGGGCGAGGAAGCAGACCAAGCGAAAATGCAACACTTGCGTGACTCATCCGAAAATCTTGGAGCCATCTGCACGACGCAATCTCAAAGAGGAATAGAAAAACGGTTCGATTTGCTTGCGGATACTCTGGCAGATGTACTGTGCCGTCTTAAGAACATTGAAGAGCAACCTTTCCCTTTGCCATTCTTAGGTCAGCCGCGGGTCATCTCTAAAGCGGATGATGTCGGAGATGAATCTTCTTCTGGTAACGAAAAGCTACTTTCAAATCCGGATGCTCTGTCCGTACTTGCCATTAAATTAGCGCAACGAAATGGCCGCCCGCCATTGCGCTAGCGGTTCCTTTTGGATGCCTAATTAGGCACAGCTAGGCGAACCTTAGTCAAGAGCCGACGGCAGCTTCGCGTTGGCTTTGATACCAGCATTTCCCGAATAGAGTAAATGCGGATCGCGGCGACGTGAATTCCAAAAAAAGTGTGATCCACGATAATTCCATCAAATGCAGATGCGGATAGGAGCAAGACATGACCATACAGACTGATGCTCAGGAAATTCTGGAAAGACTTAAAACTACGCAGCAGAAGCCGCTTGGCGATCCCCGATTTAATAGCCTATTGGGGCTCGAAAAAAGCACGTTTTCGCAAAACCCAAGTGCGACCTCCGGGCTTACATTCTATGACTTAGAACTTGGAGCCAAATTCCTCTATCCCGTTTTAACTCCATTGCGAAACATGATCCCGCGTGTTTCTGGGAAAGGCGGAATCCAGGCCGCGTGGCGGGCAATAACCGCAATTAATACGACGGGTTTGCGCTTTGGGGTGTCATCGGCCAATCGAGGCGGCGTCATGGCGGTCAAAACTCAGGACTATACTGCTAGCTACAAAGGTATTGGTGTAGAGACGAGCGTTGATTTCGAGGCTCAATATGCGGGCCAAGAATTCGATGATGTCCGAGCAATCGGTGCGAAAACCGGACTTGAGGCGCTTATGCTCGGGGAGGAAGCGATGATCCTCGGCGGCTGTACATCGGTGCCGCTCGGCGCAACACCGACGCCGACGCTCGCCGCTTTGACCACGGGAGGCACTTTAGCGGCGCAGACTTGGTCTATTATTTGCGTCGCAATGACGCTTGACGGGCTGATGAATGGTAGCGTCGCAGGTGGCGTGCAAGGACAAATCGTTCGCCAAAATGCTGATTTATCGTCCGATACATTTGGAGGCGGCTTGGCAAGACCTAGCGCCAACGCAACCGTAGCCACCACGGGTACGACTGGTTCCATCAGTGCAAGTGTTACTCCAGTGATCGGCGCGCTGGGTTATGCCTGGTTCTGGGCGTGACGGGTTCTGAAAAACTCGGAGCGATAACGACGATAAATTCGTTGGTAATCACCGCTACAGCAACCGGATCTCAGCTTGCTACTTCGCTTCAGGTCAATAACGTTTATGTTGACAACTCTACGAACGCGCTTGCTTTCGATGGCCTAATTTATCAGGCGCTCATTCCAGGCTCAGGCTCGTATGTTTACACGATGGCTACAGGGAACGCCGGGACGGGTACACCACTGACCTCCGACGGCGCGGGCGGAAAAATTGAGATCGATACAGTTCTAAAATCGATGTGGGATAATTACCGTCTTTCTCCCGATACGATGTGGGTCAATTCCCAGGAGGCATTGAACATATCGAGAAAGATCCTCGCGGGATCGCAAATCGCCGCGCAGCGGTTTGTCTTCGAAACAGCGCAGGATCTTATGGGCGGCGGCATCATGGTCCGCACTTATCTTAACAGGTTCTCGATGCAGGGCGGCAGCGTGGTCGATATTAGGGTGCATCCAAACATGCCCGCTGGAACAATTCTTATGACCACTAAGATATTGCCTTATCCGCTCGCCGGCGTCGGCAATGTCGTCCAAATTCGGACGCGGCAAGATTATTATCAAATCGAGTGGCCGCTTCGTACGCGTAAATATGAATACGGGGTGTACGCTGATGAAGTATTACAAAATTACTTCCCGCCATCCCTAGCCTTAATCACAAATATTGGTAACGGGTGATAGGTCCTTCTAACTCCCTTTCATTTTGACATTCCATCTACATCGGAGCGAAGCCACTTCGATGGTAATGCCACGCGTTTGTTAAGATAATTCACTGCGCAAAACATGTTTCTTTAGGCGCTCTAGATAAGGACCTTTGCATGAAACTACGGATTCCTGACGGATGCCGTGCGGTATCGTTCGCGGGTACTGCCATTGAGATAGGAGAAGACCAATCTGTGAATGTCGAGGACGAAGCTAGCGAGACTCTTGTCTCGCATGGCTTCATCCTTTGGGACGAAAAGGGATTTGATGTATCACGTCGACGAAGCGCACTAACTGCTTCAAGTGTGGCGGAGGCTTCGATGCTGCCGGATGATAGCGATGAACCGGGCATTCTTGCTATCACCAATGTCCCGGACTGAATTGAATTCATGTTTTCTTGGTATTCGCAATCCGTTAGCATTCTTACGGTGGATGCAAGAAATTCCTAACTCTCAGCCAATGGATAGCCCCCGCTGGATCTCTGCACTGCGGCGTAATTAGGTTCGAGTAAAGAAGTGCTAGCAACACGACGGCTGAAGGCTTGATCTCTGAGAAGACCGAAGCCAATTCTATAAGACAAAAGGCTCAATAATACGTCAGGATTAGACACTATGGCGGGTTCATTCGATCTCATCGGCCTCGCTGACATCAAGCGATGGCTTGATGTCGCCGGAACCGATGATGACATTCTCCTCGCGCGACTAATTGCGCAGATCAGTCAAGCAATTCTTCACGTTATAGATCGTCCTACAATTTTGCCGCTAACTTACAACGAGATCCGCGACGGGGGTAATGAGACTTCAATTATGCTCCGTCAATGGCCCGTGATTAGTGTTTCCTCCGTTACCATTGACGGCGTTGCAATATCTCCCTCGCCTCTGCTTGTTGGCGGCAAAACCATACAAGCGGGCTACGTTCTTGACCCCTCTGACTCGGCCCCACCCGGCTCTATGCAGCGGTTGTCGCTGCGGGGGGCTCGTTTTTATTGTGGTGTACAAAACGTCGCGATTTCGTATACCGCAGGATACCAGGCTTCGAGAGAAAAGGCAGTTATTCCAACGACGTCTCCCTATAGCATTTCAGCGCAAGCACCTTATGGTGATTGGACCAGCGACGCCGGCGTCGCATACTCGAACGGCCTTTCATTGGTTCTGGTCACCGGAAATCCTGCGGCTGGCCAATATACCGTTGGGAACGGCGAGTATACTTTTGCCCAAGCGGATGCGGGCTCCTTGGTGCTTATCAATTATGGTTACGTGCCTTCCGATCTTGCATCGTGCTGCATGGAGTGGGTAGCTGACCGCTATACGTACCGTTCGCGGATAGGCCAACAATCAAAGTCACTTGGTGGCCAAGAAACGATGGCGTTCATTGTCAAGGACATTCCCGACTATGTCGAAACGGCTTTGCTACCATATCGCCGTGTGGTCATGCCATGACAGACGTCGAATTCGATGCACAGGTATTGCAAGTTAGAATATTTGAACAAGCACAGTTTCTACGTGACGTTTTAGAAGCGAGAATTAGGCAAAAGCTCGCTGGCGATGTCTTAAATTCTCATTCGGGTTCCCTTGCAGCTTCGATCGTATCTTCGATCGAAAGCGACGGTGCGGACTTGTCCGTCTCTATCTCTAGCACTGGCCTAGCATACGCTGCAATTCAAGAGTTTGGAGGAAAAACTGCGGCTCACGATATCATTGCGACAAGCGCTAAGGCATTGGCGTTTAACGTAGGTGGAAACCAGTCTTTTGCAAAAAGCGTCCATCATCCAGGGTCAGTCATTCCCGCGCGCTCCTATCTACAAAGCTCGCTTACTGAAATGCGCGCCGAAATAGAATCTGGATTTAAACAATCTGTTCTTGAGGCATTAGCTCAAGGGTGAGTGAGCGGTATTGTCCCAATATTGATTCCGATCAAGCGGAAGCTTGGGGAAGTAGCCTAAATCTGGAGAGTTGAGTGGCGATAGCGTCGAGAGAAAGCGCCATAGAAGTGATTATGGATATCGTCGCCAATGCCTACGATTGGAAGCTTGGTCCGATAAGACGACTTAAGCTTTGGAGTGACGTACCAGCGGCAAACCGTCCCGCTTGTTTTCTATTTGAGGGCGGTCAAGAATCATACTCTTGGAACGAAAAGGGATTTCCCAAACGCGTCATCGAAGTTAGGATTTTTGTTTATCTCAACGCCAAGGATCCCGGCGTCTCCGGCGCCACGTTGATCAACGAGATGATGGATATTTTTGACGCGGCCTTTGCTCCAACGGGGAGTGATATTGCCCTCGGCAGAAATTCGCTGAGGGGGTCTGCTTATCAATGCCGCATCGATGGAAAGCCCTTGAAGGATCCAGGCGATTTAGACGGCGATGCTCTCTTGATAGTGCCGATCAAACTTATATTGCCATAAAGTGTTTATGCTGCGTGTCTGAATTCATGCGGCATCACTGTCTGTATTAAAAGCAATCAGCGGTTCTCTGGGATTCCACAAGATCCAACTTTGTTTGGCACACCTAATGGCGCCTTCGACCAAAGCGACAACAGGCATGCCGACGAACAATATCATCCTTGATCAAGCAGAAAGTTAAAGATGATCAGTCATAGTATTTTGCCTACAAAGTATACGCCGCGCATAGGTGTTCGTGGATTGATATTTGGGTATGAAATTCGTGGTCTCCGCTGTGGCGACGGCACCAAAGCATCCAGCAATCAAGACTTACTTGATACTGGTATATCGTCCACTCGGGGATTCCTTGCCCCGGGAGTGGTGTTTGTCCCAGGCAGTCTTATCGTGCGGTAACGATATACGGACAATGGATAGTAATATCCAAACGAAACGGGCATTCCATGTGACGATGCGTGACAATCACCGTCGAAGGATACAATTTGAATTGTCCAAGTAATTTGTCGTGGGTTGTCAGAGAAGGTCGAAGGAAAGAGGTCAGACATGTATAGTTTCGGCTCGGGCGTATTGCTCGGAACGCGCACGGATACAGCAAATGCAACACCGATAAATTTTGGTCTTGTGCAGGAGGTAACGATTGAGGAAGCAGCGACGATCAAAGAACTTAGCGGCCAATTCCAACGTCCAGTTGCGATAGCCCGTGGTTCGATCAAAACAACAGGAAAGGCCAAGGTTGCGCGCATTTCCGGAATAGCATTTGCCAATCTCTTTTACGGCGTTACACCATCGGCAGGTCAACTTGCGACGTCTTTCGCTGAAGTCGGGACTGTGTCATCTGCGGCGCCATTTACTTACACGGTTGTCAACGCCGCTTCCTTCGTTGATGATGAAGGTTTGCTCTATGCGGCGACCGGCCTACCTCTAACGAAGGTCTCTGCGACGCCGTCATTCGGCCAGTACTCCGTCGCTTCTGGAGTCTACACGCTCAATTCAACAGACTCTGGGAAAGCCATTTTGGCGAGCTACACATACACAATAAGCGGTAGTGGTGAAAAATTTACCGTCACCAACCAACTCCTCGGAACGACGCCAACTTTTCAGGCAGTCTTTTACTCAACATTTCAAGGCCAAGCAATTTCGTTAAAGCTCAATAATTGCACATCGAACAAATTGAGCTTTCACACTAAGCTTGAAGACTTTGTCATGCCGGAATTTGATTTTTCGTGCTTTGCTGATCCTGCAGGTAACGTGATGACTTGGTCGTTTGCGGAGGCGTCCTAACGTGCGGCCTACGCCTGAATTGATTCATCTCGGTGACCGCCATTGGCTAGTGCGTCCCTTGACGCTTCGACAAGTTCAAGAGATAGAGCCTTTGCTCATGTCGGGCGCCACCGAGGCGAAGGGCAATGTCGCAGCAGCCATGGCTATCGTCGCTATCGCGCTAAGACGGGATCATGAAGATGCCGCCACCTCGCTAGGTGACATCGAGGCAACCGCGCCAGAAATTGGAGCTGCCATGGCTACTGTTCTACACCTTGGTGGGTTTATTGAGGCGTCGGTAAAAAGAGACGCCAACCTGGGGGAAGCCCATGCGGGCGATCTCTAGGCAATAGATCCGCCCGCGTGGATTTCGACTTCATTTACGCAAGACTTATGGCTAGTTGTGGATACACTCCGAACGAAATAGATGAAATGACTATACATGATGTGAGTTGTCTTTTCGCATACTGGAAAAACTCCCCGCCGACGCATGAGATCTTGAAATGCGTTTATCGAATACAGCCAAAATCCGAGTCTCAGAGCAATAAAAATACCGATGATCCAAGTGGTATAGGTACACTCATAGCTCGATTCCCTGACGGCCTGGTGCGAGCAGTTGAAAACGGATGACGTTATGGGGGTACGTTGAGTTCAGATGGCCGAACAGGTTCGGATGAAATTGGATGGCAAACGTAGGGTTGGTTCGGGACAAATCAATGAATCAATGCTTCAGTCAATATTATAATTGGAAGCACCAATATGACGGACGATGTCTCTATCGCATTTACGGCGAACGTTTCCGACTTACAGAGAGGAATGCAGCAAGCAACAATCGCTGTCGAAGCCACGACAAATGCCTTACGCACCGGCGCCGCTCAGATCAGCGCCACATTCGCTTCACTATCACAAGCTTATGCAAGTGATGCGGCACGAAAAATAGCAACGGCACAGACATCCAGCGAAAACGAACTTGCAATCGCGCGTCAAAATGAACAAGCGCGATATGATATCGCATCAAATGGACTTAAGGAGCAAACCTCCCTCGTTAAGGAGCAAGCGCAGACGGCGCAGATATCCCGTCAAGAGGAGCTATCCAGCCTACTCCAGCTTGAGAGCCAACGTGAAAGCATTGAGCGTCAGCATCTCTTATTTCAGCAGTCGACCTATCAACAAGGTACTATTGCCTATGCTTCCGCCCAGCGGCGGATTGAAGAGGTTACTAGTGAGTCCGCGCTAAGGAGGAGCGAAATAGAGCGTAACGTCACTCAGCAAATTTACAGTGATTATAGGCGCAGCTTCGAGCAAATCAGTACAACCGTGTCTTCCTCTGTCATGAGTATGATGACAGGCCATCTGAAGCTTCGGGACACCGCACGCATCATTCTGTTACAAATTATTCAGTCGTTTGTCCAAGCTAAGGCAAGGATTGTCGCTGATTGGCTGGCTGGCGTCGCTACGCAATCCGCTGCCACACAAGCAAGTGAAGCTACCAAAACAGCGGCAGTTGCTGCTGGAACGGCGGCAAGAACGGGGTTGGAATCCACCGCCTCAACTGCTTCTATGGCGAGCACTGCGGGCGCGGTGTTAAAAAGCATCGTGGCATCGGCGAGCGAGACTTTTGCGGGTGTGTTCGGCTTTCTTTCTCCCGTCATGGGACCTGCCGCGGCGGGTCCAGCTGCTGGTGCCGAAGCGGCGGTACTGAGCGTCGGATCCGGTCTCCCCTCATTTGCCAGTGGTGCCTGGAGCTTACCGACTGACATGATTGCTCAAGTGCATCAGGGAGAAATGATTATGCCCGCGGGTCCCGCTGCAAGCTTTCGTGCCATTATGGAGTCGAACAGTGGAGTTGCTGGTACAGTACATGTACACCACGCGGTGAATTTCAATGTTTCCGCCATGGATTCACAGAGCGTAAGGCAATTTTTTAAGAATCATGGCCGAACCATCATGCGCACGATCAATGAAGGTGTCCGTACCGGGTCACATATCGGCCTTTCAAAGCTCGGAGCGGCAAGCTAACACATGGGGTTTGTGAATGGCGTGAATTTGCTTCCTGCGACCGGCGAGTTTACATACGCCACAACTGTTCGGCAAGGACAGCGTGTTACTGAAGCAGGGCTGGTACCAATCAACAATTATATGGGGAGTACTCCAGTCAGGACGGATTATTCCTTAGCGATTGACCAGCTGCAAGTTCAAATTCCGGGCTGCCAAACGGTCGCTGTGTTATGTTCATGGTTTGCGAACTCGATTGATGCCTCGACCTGTAAAGTTTATCCGTCCACAACATATATTGGAGGCTCGTTTCGAAAATGGAATGGGAACTCCTGGGACCATGATAGTTGGAGATGCTCCTCGCTCACACAGGAGTCTAGCGGACTTATCCCAATCTCGTCCAATGAGAATGGTTTATTTACCTACGGCGGGACGCCATCCGATCAGTCAATTGTTGAATGCATTATTGACCTGAAGTCGCGTGGCTTCCGCGTTGTGTTCTATCCCTTTATTCTTTTAGATGTGCCGGGAAAACCATGGCGCGGGCGGATTAGCTACTCGCCGGACGTATCAAGCAACGCCGCTAGCGCGGTCGCAACATTCTTAGTGTCCGTCCGGGAAGTAGTTGAATCGGATGAATCATTTGTGATTCATTGGCGGCTGCCTGATTCGATGAGAGGCCGCCAATGTGGACGTCCGAAAACCGCCCGAAATACAATCGTGACAAACTGCGCTATCCGAGCGATCTGACGGACGATGAGTGGTCGCACATCGAGCCGATTATTCCACCGGCCAAACGTGGCGGACGCAAGCGCTCTGTTGAGCCGCGGGAAATCGTGAACGGTCTCATGTATGTGCTGAGCACGGGATGCCAGTGGCGTTACGTTCCCAAAGATCTGCCGCCCAAGAGCACGCTGTTTGGTTATTTCGACCTTTGGAACTGGGACGGCACGCTGGATCGCATTCATCACGCGCTCTACGTGAAGTGTCGCGAAGCCATGGATCGTGAAGCGAGCCCGACGGCCTGCGTCATCGACAGCCAGAGCGTAAAGAGCGCGGAAAAAGGGGGCGCCGCATCGATCCGAGCGGCTATGATGCTGGCAAGAAGATCAAAGGCAAGAAGCGCCATATCCTCGTCGATACGCTAGGCCTGCTGCTGCATGCAGTGGTGCATCCCGCCGACATTCAAGATCGGGATGGTGGCGTGCTTGTTCTGTCGACCTTGTTCGGCTTGTATCCGTTTTTACAAAAGCTCTTTGCTGATGGCGGATATCAGGGCCCGGTCTTTCAAAAGGCGTCGGCCAAAATCCTGCCGCATATACAAATCGAAATCGTCAAACGCTCCGATCAGGCCAAAGGGTTTGAGCTTCTGCCGCGACGTTGGGTTGTCGAACGCACCTTCGCTTGGCTTAATCGTTGCCGCCGCTTGGCCAAAGACTTCGAAAATCTCACCCGAAACGCACTCGCTTTTCTCCGTCTCGCCTCAATTCGTCTCACGCTCAGAAAGCTTTGTCTGAATTGATGAACTTTCCGGACCGACTCTTAGGCTCGGCATCTACAACGGACTTTATAAGTGATCCAATAAATAAGACTGTCTCCTATTCTGGTTCTTTGACCGACTACACCTATCGCCGGATGATTCTTCACTATGCGAATCTTTGCGTAGTTGCTGGCGGGGTTGACCTTTTTTTTATTGGTTCCGAGGCACGTGGTCTTGAAACTATACGCGGTCCTGGTTGGACCTTTGCTGGAACAGTCGATGGAAGTGGCAACGCAATCTGGGACTATCCATTCGTCCAGGGATTGATTGAAATCTCGGATGATGTGCGGAGCATTTTTGATGCCGCAGGCTTTACAAAAGACACAAGAGGGCTTCACAATCTCATCAGTTATGCTGCGGATTGGTCCGATTGGATGGGCTGGCAACATCCTGGATCATTACCGGCAACCGAAACGAAAGGCCAATGGCCACACCTAGACCAACTCTGGGCGCACAACAATATCGACTTTGTGTGTTTTGATAACTACCTACCTCTCTCAGATTGGACAACAGGCACGGGCGGCCTTGATGCTTTGAATTGGTGTACTCCGGCACCATTGTCATGGCCACCCGGACCCGACAAGATGAATGGCCTTGGACTCACTGGAACACCATCAATTTACAATAAGGCATATCTTAAGGCAAACATTGAAGGTGGTGAGAAATTCAATTGGTTCTATTTTGACTCGAACAATCGTGGGCGTGGACTTGATCCAGCCGGAACTGATATGCAGGTCTCACTTCCAGAGGGAGACCGTCTGACACAATCACGGAACCAGTATTTTCCGCATCAAGAGATTCTTGGCAATAAGCAGCTTCGATGGTGGTGGAACCATCCGCATCAAGCGCTTTATGATACCGGATTTGGTGACGTTCCGCAGGGTCCTTCGACGAAGTGGGTTCCGCAATCAAAGTCAATTGTCTTTGCAGAATATGGTTTCCCTTCGAACGACAAAAGCACAAATCAGCCGAATGTTTTTTTTGACGCGCAATCGACAGAAAGCGCAACCGCCTATTGGTCAATATGGAATCCTGCAGAAGTCGGAACGGGATTTCTTGCAAAAAC
The DNA here is from genome assembly GCF_029855125.1 of Methylocapsa sp. D3K7. Lineage (GTDB taxonomy): Bacteria > Pseudomonadota > Alphaproteobacteria > Rhizobiales > Beijerinckiaceae > Methylocapsa. The sequence continues at coordinate 1,103,305 of NZ_CP123229.1, read as the reverse complement.
TGATCAGACCCTCTCGCTGTTGGCATTGAATGCTATCTACGAATATTGGTTCGTAGATGGTCATAATGCGATGTCTACCGGCGGCGTCAAGATGATTGAGCCTTCGTTTTGTTCGGTATGGAACTGGGATGCGCGACCATTCCCAGTGTTCCCGAATCTTGGGAATGTCTGGGGTGATGCCGGCAATTGGCAGGCGGGCAATTGGCTTAACGGCAAGGGGCCATTTATCGCCCCACTGGCACCAGATCCGAGTTTTGGAGTACCCATGCCGTTTATCTTTCCGTCTCTTCCAGGGTTGAGCTGGTCGATTCACAAGAGACCATCATTCTCGACCAGGATCGCAAGCCATGCTTCGGGCCGTGAAGTCAGATCACCAAATTATTCAACGGCGATTTATGAGTTCGAACTGACTGTCGAAGGATTGGATTCTAATGGTTCATATCCTGGTCTTGGAGCTAACTCTCTGCAAAGCCTGATGGGTCTATATCTCCAATGTCAGGGTCAATTTGGTACATTTCTTTACATCGATCCAGAAGACAATATGGAAAAGGGACAACTGCTCGGAATTGGGGATGGATCCACAACTGTTTTTGTCTTGAAGCGCTCGCTAGGTTATGACGTTGAGCCAGTGTCTTGGACGACTGGTGTCACTCAAGCATTTTTAAATGGCTCATCGGTGCCGCAGTTTAAACTTGTTGAGAATTGTCCGGCGTCAGCACCTGTGAGACAGATTTAGCGGGTTGAATAACGGAGGATTTCTGGCTCATCGTAACCATCGAGGAGTGGAGATGAGCCAGAAATCCGGAACTGCCAAGTCGTCCTCCGAGCGGATCGTGAAGGACATTCGCCGAGCAACGCGCAAGCAATATTCGGCGGAGGAGAAGATCCGCATCGTGCTGGACGGCCTGCGCGGCGAGCATAGCATCGCGGAACTCTGCCGGCGCGAGGGCATCGCCGAGAGCCTGTATTACACCTGGTCGAAGGAGTTCCTGGAGGCTGGCAAGCGGCGCTTGGCGGGCGACACGGCGCGTGCGGCGACCAGCGGCGAGGTCAAGGACCTGCGCCGGGAAGCTCAGGCACTGAAGGAGGTCGTCGCCGAGCAGGCGCTGGAATTGCGCCTGCTCAAAAAAAGCATGATCGCGGATGGGGAAAGCGAGGAATGAGATATCCGGCTTCCGAGAAACTGGAGATCATCCGGCTGGTCGAGCAATCCCATCTGCCGGCGCGCCGGACGCTGGAGAAACTCGGCGTCTCTCGCGCCACCTTTTATCGATGGTGCGACCTTTGCCAGACTGGCGGGCCAGAGGCCCTGGAAGACCGATCTCCCAGGCCCGACCGCGTCTGGAACCGAATTCCTGACAATGTGCGGGGCCAGATCGTGCAACTGGCCCTGGACGAGCCGGAGCTGTCGCCACGGGAACTGGCGACACGCTTCACCGACACAAAAAGCTATTTTGTTTCGGAAGCTTCGGTTTATCGCCTGCTGAAGGAGCACGACCTAATCGCCAGTCCCGCCTACATCGTCATGAAGGCCGCCGATGAGTTCAAGGACAAGACGACGGCGCCCAACCAGCTCTGGCAGACCGACTTCACTTATCTCAAGGTGATTGGTTGGGGTTGGTTCTACCTCAGCACGATATTGGACGACTTCTCGCGCTACATCATCGCCTGGAAGCTCTGTACGACGATGAAGGTCGGGGACGTCACGGAAACACTCGACCTGGCGTTGCAAGCCGCGGGGCTTGATCACGCCAAGGTCGTCCATCGTCCGCGATTGCTCTCGGACAATGGCCCTTCCTACATCTCGGCCAATCTGGCCGAATGGCTGGACAAACGCAACATGGATCACGTGCGCGGCGCGCCCTGCCACCCGCAAACACAGGGCAAAATCGAGCGCTGGCATCAGACGCTCAAGAATCGCGTCTTGCTTGAGAACTATTATCTGCCCGGCGACCTGGAAGCCAGGATCGACACCTTCGTCGATCACTACAATCATCGCCGCTATCACGAGAGCCTGGACAATCTCACGCCGGCTGACGTCTACTTCGGCCGAGGACAAACCATTCTGCTGCAACGAGAAAGGATCAAACGAGCCACCATCCAAAATCGTCGCTTGCAACACCAATTGAACGCCGCATAAAATCAAACATCAGATGAGCCGCGTCCTCCATTAAATCACGCCGCCATCTGTCTCAAATTATCTGACGACGGACAGCGCGGCGGGCGCAATACGAAAATCCACGCAATCGCAGATGCTAAGGGCCGCCTTCTCTCCATCCTACTGAGCGGTGGTGAGGCGCATGATTGTCTACCCGCCGAGCCCTTGATCTGTCGCACCAAGCCAGCCCGAAAGCTCCTCGCCGATAAAGCCTATGACAGCGCCGCCTTGCGCCAATGGTTGCAAAAACGCGGCACTAGAGCAATAGCCGATCATGTTGCATCGTATCCTGCGGCGGCGAAGTAGTTTTTGCATTCCGCTGGAGCGAACAGATCGATGATGCGGCCGATGGCGTCCCAGAGGCCGCCGACGGTTCGCTCGGCAGCCTTACGCAGATGAGCCTTCAGCTTGGAGAAGGCATTCTCGATCGGGTTGAAGTCCGGACTGTAAGGCGGCAGGTAGAGAAGGCTGGCGTCCGCCGCCGCGATCATCTCCCGCACTCTTGGCCCCTTATGGCTCGACAGATTGTCCATGACGACGATGTCGCCCGGCCGCAGGTCTGGAACGAGGGCCTTGTCGACATAGGTCTCGAAAGCGTCGCGGTTGATCGGCCCGTCCAGCACCCACGGCGCGATCATGCCGCGCGTCGTGAGGGCGGCGACAAAAGTCGTGGTCTTCCAGTGGCCATGGGGCACGCCGACGCGCAGGCGTTCGCCGCGCCGGCAACGGCCATGCGTGCGGGCCATCTTCGTCGAGGCCCAGGTCTCGTCGATGAAGACGAGGCGGTCAGGGTCGAGATCGATCTGCCCGTCGAACCAGTCCTCGCGCCGTTTCAGGACGTCGGGGCGATCCTGCTCGCTGGCGTGCGCAGTCTTTTTTTGCGCGTGATCGCATGACGCGCGAAGAAGCGGCGGATCGTGCCATAGCCGACGACAAGCCCCTTGTCCGCCAGCGTTTGGCGTAACTCCTCGATGGTGATGTCGGGCGTCGCCTCGAGCACGCAGAGGACTGTGTCCTTATGGGCGTCGATCCGGCCCGACCGACGATCCCCGCCGAGCGCCTTCGGACGCGCGTCACCCCGTTCCCGCGCAAGCTTTCGCCAGCGGCTGACGCTCGATGCGCTGACCGCGAACCGCGCGCCGGCTTCGCGATGGCTTAGACCCTGCGCAACCGCGGACAGTACACGAACCCGAAGATCGAGAGACAAGGCTTTCGACATGCCTGCCGGCCTCCTTGCTCCGGCAGACAGTTTGAATCACCTCAAGCCCGATTCGGGAATCCCTTCAGATTCATTCAGGTCGGATACTGCTCTAGAGCGTTTTTCGTTCAGGTTGCATCGTAACCTGCGGCGGCGAAGAAGTTTGCTCATTCTTGCGGCGTGAAGAGATCGATGAGGCGGCCGATGGCGTCCCAGAGGCCGCTGACGGTCCGCTCTGCGGCCTTTCGCAGATGCGCTTTGAGTTTCGAGAAGGCTTTTTCAATTGGGTTGAAGTCGGGACACGAAGGGCGCCGCGATGCCGTCGATCCGAAGCCCGGCGACGAAGGTCGTTGTCTTCCAGTGTCCGTGCGGGACCCCGGCGCGCAACCGCTCCCCGCGCGCGCAGCGCCCATGCGTTACAGGCCATGTTCGTCGAGGCCCAGGTTTCATCGATGAAGACGAGGCGCTCGGGATTAAAGTCGAGCTGGCTCTCGAACCAGTCCTCCCGCCGCTTCAGGACATCGGGCCGATCCTGCTCACTCGCGTGCGCGGTCTTTTTTTGCGCGTCAGCTTGTGACGCTTGCAGAAGCGCCAAAGCGCGGCGACGCTCACAAAAGCACCAGACTGCGCCAGCCGCTCTTTCAGCTCCGGCAGGGTGATGTCCGGCGTCTTGGCAAGAAGAGCCCGGATAAAATCACCATGCTGCTCGGTGCGCCGCTACAGGCGATCGCCACCTTGCGGTTTGGGACGCCCATCGCCGCCCAGTCGGCGCACAGCCTGCCAGCGGATCGCGCTCGATGCGCTAATGCCAAACCGTGCCGCAGCCTGACGGCACGAAAACCCTTTATCAAAGGCGGCCAGGACACGCGAGCGAAGGTCAAAAGAAAGAGACTTGGGCATGAAGACCGGCCCTCCTTCGCCAGCCCTCATGCTGAATCAGATCAAAGCCGATTCAGGAATCCCAAAACTGATTCAATCAGGCAGAATTCCGCTCTAGAGCCCGTCATTCCCAACAAGTCGAACCGGGAGCAGCCCTTCAGCTTCGACAGGAGGTCCTAAACAGCGGCACCGCATTGAGAATGCCTTCTGCCGCCTCAAGGACTTTCGCCGTATCGCAACCCGTTACGACCGGCTCGCCCGAAACTTCATGGCGCCCATTTTCCTTGTCGCCGCTATTGTTTGGTGGATCTTATGAGTCTGGACCCTAGCACTACTTTGGCAGATTTTTGTGGGATCTATCGTTTTTGGGATTCCCGAGTTTCGTGTTGCGTGATTCATGGGTGGTCGACCTCACGGAGGGCCGACCATGGACGAGGGCTGGAAATCCGACCTGGGGCGGTGGCTCCTACCTTTTCTCAGTGCTTTTCGACACAAGGCGCGGGCACGGATGTGCCCGGTTTATGTCGCGGGACTCATCGGCGCGGGTGATCGCAAGAGTGTCCAGCCCATTGCGGCGCGTGATGGCGAAGTCGGCTACGACCAGCTTCATCACTTCATCACCAGTGGCGTGTGGGAGGCCGCGCCGCTCGAGAAGGCTTTGCTCGCCGAAGCCGACAGGATGGTTGGCGGCGCCGACGCGTGGCTGATCGTCGACGACACCGCATTGTCGAAAAAGGGCGAGCATTCGGTTGGCGTCGCGCCACAATATGCCTCATCGCTTGGAAAGACTGCCAACTGTCAGTCGCTGGTCTCGCTAACGTTGGCGTCGCGCGAGGTGCCGGTGATGGTGGGCCTGCGGCTATTCCTGCCCGAGAGCTGGACAGATGATCCTGAGCGCATGGCGCGGGCCGGTGTGCCGAAGGATAGACAGACTGCTCTGACAAAGACGGAAATTGCGATCGCGGAGATTGATCGCGTCATCGCCTCTGGGGCGTGGTTTGGCTGCGTCCTTGCCGATTCAGGGTACGGCTCCAGCGGGCCTTTCCGCCAGGCTCTGAGCGAGCGCGGTCTGCTGTGGGCGGTGGGTCTGTCGCGACGCCAGAACGTCTATCCCGCCGACGTTGCCCTGATCTTCCCCGCCATGAAGGCGGGAAGACCCCGCAAATACCACATCCCTGATCAGCCCCCGGTCTCTGCTGAAGCGTTGTTGGCCGGTGGCAAATGGCAAAAGGTCAGCTGGCGGCGGGACACCAAAGGCCGGCTGACATGTCTCTTCGCGGCCCGCCGTGTCCGCGTTGCGGATGGCCATAAGCACCGCATGCTCGATAATCGTATGCAGTGCATGCCGGGCGACGAGGTCTGGCTCGTCGGCGAGCGCCGGTCGACTGGCGAGCAAAAATACTACGTGCCGAACTTACCAGCCGATGCGAGCCTCAAGATGCTCGCCGCCACGATTAAAGCCAGATGGGTCTGTGAGCAGGCCCACCAGCAGCTCAAGGAAGAGCTCGGCCTCGACCACTTCGAAGGTCGCTCCTGGACCGGCTTACATCGACATGCTCTGATGACAATGATCGCCTACGTCTTTCTCCAATCCCGCCGCCTCAAAGCAGCGGGACGGAAAAAAAAGAGTCGGGGGACCGTCGCCACAACCAAGCTTGCCGGCCATCAGGCAAGCCATCCTCGACCTCTTTGTTCGGCCTCCACCCAGGCGATGCCCCCCCACTGTGAGAAACTCCTCGCAGAAGCCGTCAAACCTAAACTGCCAAAGTAGTGCTAGGGTCAGGACTCAGCTTGAGAATCCCTATCATTCGCTCAGATAGGAAAACCTCAAGCTAAGCCTGTTCTGCCATCCAACTTATCCCAAACGTATCTACAATAGGCAGATTTAAATCCGCCCTACGCGCGCGACACCATCTTTGGCAAGTTGGCTGCTGGGATCAAAGACCAGCGCGCGTTGATAGGATTCAATTGCTTTGATCCGATTACCGGATTTTTCGTAGGCCAATCCAAGTCCCGCCCATGCATCAGCGTTCTTATTGTCAACGTTAAGTGCGGCATTGAAGTCTTCGATCGCCTTATCGTTCTTACCAATAGCTAGCAAACTTTGTCCGCGAGCCTGATATGGCGCACCAGCGAAGGGATCACGATCAATTGCGTTATCGAAATCGGTGATCGCTTGCTCATGTAATCCTTCGCGCTGATAGATTAATCCCCGTGCGTGGAATGCTTGGGCATTTTCTGGATTGAGTTTGATTGCCCGGTCAAGATCGGAACGAGCGTCATCTAGCTTGCCTTGCATACGCAAAAGGTTGGCACGGCCGAGAAAAGCCTGAGCATGATTCGGATCTGTCTCGACCGCGCGGTTAAAGTCAGACAGAGCGGCTTCGTCGCGGTTGACCTGGCGATAAGCCAGCGCCCGGTTGGTTAGTGATGCCGCATTATTTGGATTGAGTTTGATCGACAGGCTGAAATCATTGATTGCATCTTGAAACTTACCAATTTTTGCATAGGCGACGCCACGGGTGTTGTAGGCCTCTGCACTTGTAGGGTTGCGCTGAATCACGTCGCTTAGGGACGCCAGATTGGCGGACGCTTCCTGCGGCGACTGATCGGCTACTTCGGCGACTCCGGTGCCCTGCTTGCCCATGATGCTGGTCGCCGTTTCGCATCCAGCGAGGAGCAGGGAACAGGTAAGAAAAAAGACGCCAACTACAGCTCGCCATTGCACGAGCGTTGCAATATCAAAAAACGCCGGGAAAACCATCATGGGTAACCCTTGTCCCATTCGCCGGTCAGCTGAATGGTGGAGCATGGTCCCGAAACCGGTCTTGTCTATTTGTCCATGCTCGAATGGTGCCCATCCAGGCGCTCAGCGAACCCCCACCACGGGCTTGGGCCGCATTGGCAGAATTCCTTCACGCTGCAGCTTTTTGCGGGCCAGCTTACGGGCGCGGCGAACGGCCTCTGCCTTTTCGCGGGCCCGCTTTTCCGAGGGCTTTTCATAGTGGCCGCGGAGCTTCATCTCGCGGAAAATACCCTCCCGCTGCATCTTTTTCTTGAGCGCTTTGAGCGCCTGGTCGACATTGTTGTCACGAACGAGAACTTGCACGCAGGAGTCCTTGAATTTGGCCTCAGCCAATGCATGATAGGATGAACGATCTGAACAAAAGCATAACCGGCCGGGCGCTGAAAAGCACCTGAAAGGCGAAGCAGTGCCGATACCAGAACTGGCGCTACCTGTAAAGCCAATTGGCGCTCTATTGGTCCGGTCCAGGCACTATGCGCGTTATGTGGCCCATCTTGCGGCCCGGCCGCGCCTCCGCCTTGCCATAAAGATGCAGACTAACTCCGGGCTCGCTAAGGATTTTTGCCCAGGCAAGCACATCTTCGCCGATCAAATTTTCCATCTCAACATGCCCGCCCGATTGCGCGCCGAGGCGGCTGGTGGCTGCCAGCGGCCAGCCCGCGATAGCCCTGATGTGCTGTTCGAACTGAGAAGTGACGGCGCCGTCGAGGGTCCAATGGCCGGAATTATGGACTCGCGGCGCGATTTCGTTGACACAAAGTTCAATCTTGGAAGCGTCGCCGCCGCTAATTTCGCCGACAACGAACATTTCGACCGCGATGACACCGCAATAATCTAGCGCGTCCGCTATTACCCAGGTAAGGCGGACAGCCTCGGCCGTGATCTCAGATGGCAGGAGGGCGGGCGCACGAGTTGACTTAAGGATATGATTTTCATGGATATTCTCGCAAACATCATAAGCCACGAACATTCCCCCTGGCCCGCGGGCGGCGATAACAGAGATTTCCCTGCTAAAAGGCACGATGGCTTCGAGAATCGCGGGTGTCCCGCCTAGTGTGCGAAACGTTACGGCCAAATCGGCGCCTTCGCGCAGCAATAATTGACCCTTACCATCATAACCGAAACGGCGCGTCTTCAAGATTGACGGGCGGCCTATCTGGGCAACGGCGCGGGCGAGCGCGCCGGCGTCATCTACCCGCGCGTAAGGTGTCGTCTTAATACCCGCCGCCGTCAAAAACTCCTTCTCGACGAGACGATCTTGGCAGATAGCCAATGCCTTGGGGCCCGGCCGGACTAGACACGCTTCCGAAAGTATGGAAACGGCGCGAGAAGGTACGTTCTCGAATTCATATGTGATAAGTTCGACGGCGCGCGCGAACTCCGCCAAAGTCACTTCGTCCTCATAGGACGCGATCGTTCGCGCGCTTGCCACGTCGAACGCCGGGCTATCGGGATCTTCCGCGTAAACATGGGTCTTGAGCCCAAGTTTTGCCGCAGCCAATGCGAGCATCCGCCCTAGCTGGCCGCCTCCGAGAATCCCAATCGTCGCACCTGGAACAAGATCGAATGGCACCCGTCAGCCCTCCCGCGACGGCCCTTCGGCCACCGCCTTGGTTTGTGCCGTCCGCCAAGCCGAAAGCCTGGCTTCTATCGCCGGATTCCCTAATGAGAGGATGGCGGCGGCGAGCAGCGCCGCATTGATCGCGCCAGGCTTGCCAATCGCCAGCGTGCCGACTGGTACACCCGCAGGCATTTGTACGATCGAAAACAAGGAATCCTGCCCTCCAAGTGCCGTTGTTTTGATGGGAACCCCGAGCACCGGAAGCGCGGTCATTGCGGCAGCCATGCCTGGAAGGTGGGCGGCGCCACCAGCGCCGGCGATGACGACTTTAAAGCCCGCTTCCTTGGCGCCCTTGGCGAAAGAGATGAGTCGGTCTGGTGTCCGGTGCGCCGAGACGATCAGGGCCGTAAAGCCGATCTTGAGCTCGTCGAGGAGGGCGGCGGCGTGCCGCATCGTCTCCCAATCAGATTCGCTGCCCATGATAATGGCGACGGGCTTTTCTACAAGGGACAAATGACGGCCCAAATCTTAGATGCGGCGAAGGCAGCGGCATAAACGAAGGACGCGCGCGGCGCAAGCCGGGAACAGCGTGGTGTGGCGGTCCCATCCCATCTGTTGCCAACCTCAGTCCTTCAAAGAATTGAGGACGAGTGCTCCAGGATTGGACTATATTGTCCCAAGCGTAGAATATTGGTATAATTGACAATCGCAGGATCGCACTTTTGAACGCGGGGGATAAGCTATTGCGCCGGCCGCACATATCTTCGTCAACGCTTGATCGCGATTACCTCCATGCACACGCGGTAGCGCTCACTGACGTGATATTCGACTGGGGCGAATCCATGTTCTTGCAGAAGCGCGTAAAGCCGCTTGCGGGAAAAATTGTGATAATGCTCGATCTCGCCCCAATAGGGATTGATCTTGTTGGCGTGTAGCAGCCGCCAGACCATATTCTCCGTATTCGGCATCGACAGGAATAGAACTCCGTCCTGGCGCATGAGCCGGTGTGCGGCGGCTAGCCCGGCCTTTGGAAACGGCATATGTTCGAGTACATCGGCCATGCTGACAACAGTGAAGCGATCGGGGCAATCGAGTTCTTCGATTGGCAGGCAATATGCCTCATAACCAAGTTGCTTGAGTGCGGTGACACTCTCCTTACGGAGGTCGAGTCCGGCCGGGGTATAGCCCCATTCTTCCGCCGTAAAGAGAAGGGAGCCATTGCCGAATCCAACATCCAGCCAGCTTCCTGCCTGTGCATAGCGCGCGACATGTGCGACTATGCGCGCGGAAACTGGGCGTTGGCGTTCCATGTCGTAACCGACGGTCTGATTGGGCTGCGTTTTTGAGAACATCCGCACGGCGGCGCTCGCATCGAAATATCCTTCGGTAAAGATATGTCCGCAGGCGCCACATTCGTGCCAGGTCATGACTGGCGGAAGGTCTGGACGGTAGATTGGGTGTTTCGAGCAATCGGCGCCAAGGACCGCTGGAATATCGGCGTTTTCGCAGAGCGGACACGTAAGGTAGGTGATTCGCTCTATCGGTGGGGCGGAGGTCGCAGCTACGCCGCCGGGTAGAGAAGCGGCAACCGCGAAGGCTGAGGGTTCATGGCCATTTGCCCAAGTCTCCCACATCCGGGTGAGCGTGGCCTCAAAGTCCCGGGCGTAACGCGCGCTATCGAAGAGCGGCGCAGTCAACCGGTTGCCGAGAAGCCTGTGCCGCAGGGTTTCCAAGAGTGCTGGATCCCGCGCTAGGCGCAGGCCCGTGGCTTCGTAAGCGTCGAGCGAAAAGGTTATAAGCTCGGGCAAGCCAACCGCCTGCAGCAAGCTGCCAGCTACGCGCCCTGCAAAGGTGTCCCCGGCGCATGTCAATACCGGAAGGCCTACCCATAAGGCATCACTTGCCGTTGTGTGCGCATTGTAGGGCAAGGTATCGAGGAAGAGATCCGCTAGCCTGTGGCGGGCGAGATGCTCCGGAGATGGCTGTCTTGGCCCGAAAACGAGACGATTTGGGTCAACCCCCCGTTTGACCGCTTCGGCGCGAAGGTTGTCCTTGACGAGAACATTCGTCTCCAAGAGCCACAGCACGCTTCCTGGGATAGCGGTCAAGAGGCGCATCCAAATGCCGAAAAACTCCGGCGTGATCTTGTAGGTATTGTTGAATGAGCAAAATACGAATCCCTGATCTGGAAGACCACATCCGGCGCGCGTCGGCGCGATGTTGGAAATCAGCCTCTTGCTGTCGTTTGGCTGGTAGCAATGCGGTAGATGGACGATATTTTCAGTGTAAAAAGGCTGCTGACTCATCGGTAACACAAAGGGATCAGCGATCACATAGTCGATAAAACTGGCACCCATGGTTCCTGGAAAGCCAACGAAGCTCACCTGTAAGGGAGCTGGTCTTTGGGCGGCAATCCCAGTTCGCGCTCCTTTCGTGTATCCCTTCAATTCAACGAGAATATCAATTCGATCAGTTTTTATGCGTTTTGCTGCTTCAGAGTCCGTCATCTCCCGAAGATCAACGAATTCATGGAAGGCGCGCCGCAGCCGCACGCTGAGTTCACTGTGGTCCTCAGGACCGTGCGAATAAGCAAAAATCTCGAAACTAGAGTTGTCGTGGCACTCAAATAACTCGGCCATGAGAAGCGCGGTCGCGTGGCGACAGAAATCGGCCGATAAATATCCTATTCTCAGCTTCCTGGAGCCCGCATATTCTTCCCGCCTGTGTTCGAATGGTGTGGCTACAAAAAAACTTGCCGCGTAGGATTGTGCGACGCGAAGTTGTTCTTCCGCGCCCAGTTCCATGCTAAGGACCGGGAAGGGATGAATGAGTTCGTGTGTCGAGGCAATCATAGTACGAAGTTCGCGTTCATCGGCCTCAATCCCCTCCCAATCGCATGCTAGCCGCCGTTTGTGACAAAGCCAAACGCGAATGGCTAGTAGCTTCGGGTTGATCTCGACGGCGGTACGGTAGGCCTCTATCGCCTCCTTAAGCCTACCCAGACTTTCGAGTGCTGCGCCCATATTGGCGTGTGCTTCGGCGAGATCCGGACGTAAAATAAGGGCCTGGTGGTAAGCCTCGACCGCATCTTCAAAAGCTTCCTGGCCTTGCAAGACATTCCCTAGATTGGTGTAAGCTTTGGCGAAATCTGGACGCAGTGCCAGCGCCCTCCGGTAGGCGTTAGCGGAGTCGTCCGGCTTGCCTAACTCCTTCAAAATGTTGCCGAGACAGAAATAGGATTCGGCTGAATCTGGACGCTGTTTGATGATGTGCTCGCACACCACAATCGCCTCCCCACACCGGCTAAGCTTGCGGAGCACATTAGCGCAATTCGTATGGGCTTCGACAAAACCGGGATTGAGCGACGCGGCTTGCCGATAGGCGGCGAGCGCGTCGTCGAGACGGCCCTGGTCCTCTAACGCATTGCCCAAATTGGAATAGGCTTGTGCAAATTCCGGGGCGATGGCGATAGCTTTCCGGGTCGCGGAAAGCGCAGCTTCAGTATTGCCGAGCGCGCGATGAACCGCACCGAGATTGGAGAGGGCTTCAACATAATCTGGTTTGGCGGCAAGTGCCTGCTCGATCCACCTCGCGGCGGCTGTATGCTCTCCTCGCTGGTGAGCGATCAGACCCAGATGATGAAGGCCAACAAAATGTTCAGGTATGCGGGTTAATATCTCGGCATAGGCCGCCTCTGCCTCCGCGTAGCGGCCGGCGCGAAAACATTCGAGGGCGTTCGCAAGGAGTTCCTCCTCTGCAAATGACTGCGCCAGATGTCCGGGCGCTATTTCTGCCTTTTCCCGCCTATGCTCGCTAATCCCTACTGTCATCGCCGTCCTTGCTTCCATTTAGTTTGAAGGCGCAAGGAATAGGCTCGCGGGCTTGCGTCAAGCGTGCGTAGACATGAGTTGAGTTTCATCCAGTCCAGATACGCGCTCGAGGTATGACTGCAAAGCTAGCCTCAGGACTCGTGATTGGAGCAGGAGTGGAGATATGGCCAACAAACAGATACTTGCGCGCTCACATCATCCCAAACAGAATGTGAGCAATTTGCTGGCCGCTTATTCTTCTACCGTTGCCTTCTATAAAGGTTTGGTAGGGGTTCGATTGACGGCATTACCAAAGGTTAAGCTTTCTTGACTTTTTTACCGGGAAACGCCTAAATGATCACCTCCTTCTTTTGAGGGTGGTTGCAAGCGAGCCGGTTTGTCCTTTGCGGCAAGCGGTGAACGCTCAGCGGCGCGTTGCGCTCCTGGGCGCATTTGCTATTGCAGAATGTGCTAAAGTTCGAGAAATTACCGCCTCTGATGTGGTGAGGCTTAAAGGTTAAGCGCATGTTCGAAGGGCTTTCGGAAAAGCTCTCTGGAATTCTGGATAAACTGACGCGTCGTGGCGCGCTCTCGGAAGAAGACGTGAGTCTCGCACTGCGCGAGGTTCGCCGCGCCCTTCTTGAAGCCGACGTTGCGCTCGACGTCGTTCGCTCCTTTGTGGACAAGGTGCGTGCTCGCGCTGTCGGCGCCAATGTCGTCAAATCAGTGACGCCCGGCCAGATGGTCGTGAAGATTGTCAATGACGTCTTGATCGAAACGCTCGGCGCTGATGCCGACCCTATCAATCTCGATGCAGCTCCGCCTGTCGCTATCATGATGGTCGGCCTACAAGGCGCGGGCAAAACGACCACTGCTGCCAAAATAGCCAAGCGGCTTTCCGAAAAAATGAAGCGCAAGGTCTTGATGGCCTCGCTCGATGTGAAACGGCCGGCCGCGCAAGAGCAACTCGCCGTGCTTGGCCGCCAGGTCGATATCGATACTTTGCCGATCATCGTCGGTCAGACTCCTGTCCAGATTGCCAAACGCGCGGAACAGGCGGCGCGTTTGCAAGGCTATGATGTCGTTATCCTCGACACGGCCGGGCGCACCCATATCGACGAAGCTCTGATGGCCGAGATGGCTGAGATCAAGGCGGCATCGCAACCGCATGAGATCTTGCTTGTCGCTGACAGCCTCACCGGTCAGGACGCGGTTCATCTAGCGAAAAGCTTCGATAATCGTGTCGGCATCACCGGCATCGTGCTGACGCGGATCGATGGCGACGGACGTGGCGGCGCTGCGCTGTCCATGCGTGCTGTCACCGGCAAACCGATCAAGCTGCTTGGGACCGGCGAGAAGATGGACGCGCTGGAGGATTTCCATCCATCCCGTATCGCTAATCGCATTCTCGGTATGGGCGACATCGTTTCGCTCGTCGAAAAAGCAGCCGAGTCAATCGATGCTGAGCAGGCACGCCGCGCCACTGAGCGGATGCGCAAGGGAAAGTTCGATCTTGAGGACCTCTTGGATCAGCTCGCCCAAGTCGAGAAGATCGGCGGCCTCGGAGGCATCATGGGGATGCTGCCGGGGGTCGCCAAGATGAAGAGTCAGCTTGCCTCCGCCAACATCGATGATCGTATCATCAAACGCCAGCGCGCGATGATTTACTCGATGACGCGCGAGGAGCGCCGCAATCCCGACCTGCTCAAGGCTTCGCGCAAAAGGCGCATCGCGGCCGGATCCGGGGTCAAGGTCGAGGATATAAACAAGCTCTTGAAACAGCACCGGCAAATGGCCGATATGATGAAGGCGATGGGGGGCCCCAAGCGAGGCGGTGCGATGGGGAAAATGGCCTCGATGCTCGGACTTCCGGCAGGTATGCCGCAACCAACGCCTGAACAGATAGCCGCCATGCAAAAACAAATGGGGCAAAAGCACGTTGCCTCGGCGCCGCTATCCGGATCGCACGGGCATGCTCCGAAAAAACTGGCGATCGGAACCGTGGAAACACCAAAATTACCTGGTCTCGGCGGCCGCCTTTTGAGCGGGCTCAGTCCCTTCGGAAAGAAGAAATGATGGCCGGACCTGGCTCGCGCATCGCATGGATCGAGAAACGGCTCGACACTGTCGAAGGTTAATCATCAATCATCGAAATTTGAAAGGATAACACAATGCCATTGAAAATTCGTCTGTCACGCGGGGGCGCCAAAAAGCGGCCGTTCTACCGTGTCGTTGTTGCCGATTCCCGGATGCCGCGCGATGGGAGGTTCATCGAGCGTCTCGGCACTTTCGATCCCTTGAAGGCGAAGGATGCGGAGGGGCGCGTCGTGCTTGACCAGGACAAGGCGAAAGCTTGGATCGCCAAGGGCGCACAGCCGACCGACCGCGTCGCCCGCCTGCTCGACGGTCTCGGCGTTCTGACGCGAGAGCAGCACAGCAATCCCAAAAAGGCATTGCCAAAGAAAAAGGCGCAGGAACGCGCCGCTGCGGCAGACAAGGCGGCCGCATCGCCGGCCTGATCGAAGGCTTAGTGTGCGATGGTCAAGGATCTTATCCTCGTTGGCCGGTTTGGCGCCCCACATGGCGTCGGCGGCGATTTGCGGCTCCAATCTTTCACCGGCGTTCCATGTGAGATCGCTGCTTACAAGCCTCTACTGGATGAAAGCGGCACTCGACAATTCTCGATTGTCAGCCTGCGTCCGGTGAAGGACTCATTGTTCGTGGTCAAGATCGCGGGAGTTGCCAACCGCGGGAGTGCCGCAGCCTTGACCAATGCATCGCTCTATGTGCCGCGCGATGCTTTGCCGGACGCTGGGGAGGAAGAATTTTATCTCACTGATTTGATCGGCATGTCGGCATTCACTCAAGCGGGCGAGGCATTTGGCCGTGTCATCGATGTCCTGAATTTCGGGGGCGGGGATATTTTAGAAATTGCCCGCGCCAGCGGCGGTGAGACTTTTTTTTTGCCGTTCAAAAAGGAAATTTTTCCGCATATTGATCTCAAGGCTGGATGTTTGACTCTCGTGCCACCCGTCGAGATCGAAGCAAAACCGCTAGAGGGCTGAACCGGAATGTGGACCGCAACGGTCTTCACCCTGTTTCCGGAGATGTTTCCGGGGCCTCTTGGCGTATCCCTCGCGGGCGAGGGGCTATCTCGCGATATTTGGTCAATGGAAGCGCGCGATATCCGGGCCCATGGAATTGGACGGCATCGCGCTGTCGATGATACCCCTGCGGGTGGCGGCCCCGGCATGGTGATCCGCGCCGATGTGCTGAGCGCAAGCCTCGACGCTGGGCTTGATCGAGCCGATTCTAGACCCCGTCTGCTACTCAGCGCGCGTGGCACTCCTTTCACCCAGGCACGTGCTCGGGCACTCGCTTCGGGCCAGGGAGTGGTGCTGATCTGCGGGCGGTTCGAGGGCGTCGATGAGCGCATCATTGCAGCGCGGGGTCTCGAGGAAATCTCAATCGGCGATTATGTGCTTTCTGGCGGCGAGATAGCAGCGATGGCGATATGCGATGCTTGCATTCGGCTGTTGCCTGGCGTGATGGGCGCGGAAGCGTCCGGCGTCGAGGAAAGTTTCGAGGCGGGACTGCTTGAATATCCGCATTTTACCCGGCCACGCGCTTGGGAGGGCCACGAAATTCCTGAAGTGCTGCTTTCTGGTGACCACGCGAAAATCAAGGCGTGGCGCGAGGCGGAAGCGCTCAGGATTACTCGCGAGCGGCGGCCGGATTTACTCAAACGTCGCTGAGTCACAATTGGCCACTGGTGAGTTGGCGCGAGCTTATGATCGCTTGCCAATACATTCGGGAAAAGCCTTGGCGAGCGCGTCGCGAGTGGCCGAGATCACCCCGCGCTCAGTAATGAGACCTGTCACCAGGCGGGCGGGCGTCACGTCGAATGCGTAATTGAGGGCGCTGCTCCCGGCTGGAGAGATGCAAACCGTTTCGATCTGCCCGTCAGCGCCAAGCCCCGTAATATGGGTGATTTCCCTGGCCGAGCGGGTTTCGATCGGCACTTCGGCGATCCCGTCCTCGATTGTAAAATCAATCGATGGCGATGGCGCGGCGACGTAAAATGGCACGCCATTGTCTTGCGCCGCGAGCGCTTTCAAATAGGTGCCAATTTTGTTGCAAACATCGCCGGAAGCGGTTGTTCGATCGGTCCCGACGATCACCAGATCGACCTCACCATGCTGCATCAAATGGCCGCCAGCATTATCGACGATGATCGTGTGAGGCACGCCATGCTGGCCAAGTTCCCAAGCCGTGAGTGAGGCGCCTTGGTTGCGCGGCCGCGTTTCGTCGACCCATATGTGTAGCGCAATTCCTTCGTCATGCGCCTTGTAGATTGGTGCCGTGGCGGTCCCCCAATCGACCGTCGCCAGCCATCCCGCATTGCAATGCGTCAGGACATTGACGCGTTGACCGGGCTTGCGGGCGGCAGCGGCGCGGATCAAGCCGAGCCCATGTCCGCCGATTGCCTGACACAGTTCGACATCTTGTTCGGTGATCGCGCCAGCATGGGCGAACCCCGCCTGTTCCCGTTCCGCGAGAGGCAGGGCCAAGAGATGCCTGCGCATGGAATCGATCGCCCACCGCAAATTGACGGCGGTCGGACGGGCTCCCGCGAGAATGGCACACGCCGAGTCAAGGTTCGTATCGGAAGCGTCGGTGCGCATGGCGAGTGCCATTCCATAGGCCGCCGTCACGCCGATGAGCGGCGCGCCACGCACCTGCATAGTTTTGATGGCATGTGCCGCCTCAAAAACAGTATTTATGGACAGACTTGCGAATTCATGCGGCAGCCGCGTCTGATCGATAATTTTGACTGACCTGGTTTGCCCATCCAGCCAAACGGTTCTAAAAGGCTTGCCTTCGACCCGCACTCTATTCTCCTATTCCGTGCGGCGAGTGTAGCGTGGATGTGGAAGGGATGTCATGCGAAAGAACGCTTGGCTGCCACACCCCCAACAGCAAGAAGGCGTTTACTGGCCGGTCCAGATTCAATTGCAATTGCTGCAAATGCTTTGTTCGAGACTGTTGTCCTTCTGCTCGATCCGTCGATCGAGGTCAGTCGTGGCTGCACCTTGCGAGACACCGGGGCGGGGAACGGTCTCGCCAGTCGGGGCCAAATAATTTTCATTCAAGAGGTGCGAATTGAGCCCCCGGGAAGAGCCGCCGGTGCCTCCGGATTCCACAGTCTGGGCCTGGACCGGGCAAATTGCACTCGCGGTTACGATGAGCAGAACTGCATTAAATGCTTTCATCATCAAATGTTCCTCCCCCATGAAAATAACGCTTACGGAGCAAAAAGGTTCTGCGGACTTGTCGAATCATCTCGTCGTGAGTCCCCGATTTGTTAACGCGGTTTTAAGAGGAATGCGCGCAAGGCTCACCGTTAAGCCTTAACCATCCGTGGAGCGCACGCATGACTGATTCCGCTGCTGGAGCAGTTCCTGAAGCCGGGGCGGGAGGGGCTCGCCCGCAGGCCGCGAATGTCCCGATGGGAACAAGGGAGCGCAATGTCTCGAGACCGCGGGCCGACCGGTTGTCGGGGCTCGTAATTCTTAATAACGCGGAGCCAGGCTCTGCAGGACAATTACCACCCCGGCTGGAACGGATCTTAATCTACGGATCGCAGGCGGCTTTAGCGGCTTGCTTGTTTGGTTTTGCCTGGGCGGCGAGCTCGTATTTTTCTGGCAACCAATTGAGCCTAAATCCAACCCCCGTTAACCAGATCGCCGCGCAAGATAGCGCTGAGCGACGGGAAATCTTGCGTGCGACACAAAAAATGGCGGAGGATCTCCGCTCCCTTAAGGCAAGCTTCGAAGTTTTAAGCACCGCGCAAAGCCAAATGGGGGTTGAGACTGCGAGGCTCGAAAACCTGAAGACGCGTCTGGATGCGATCAAATCCGAAACTAGCACCTCGATCGCTGGACTTGCTGATAAGGTCGAACGCGTGCAGCGCGAACCCGAGGCAAAGCTCTCCCAAATTATCGAACGGCTCGATCGAATGGAGCGCCAAATTGCGGCGCCCGTTGCCGCCGGATCCGCGGGTGCCGTCCCGGTATCAGGAACATCTGCGCCGCGGAAACAGGCGCAAGGCGGCCGTGGTGACGCCTTCAATCCCTCCCTAAATCCCAATGCACCGGGGGCTCCACGTCCGCTCGGGAGCCTTGCTCCAGCTGCGAACACGAGTCCAGCAGGGGAGCGATCGCCGCCATTTGAACCAGCGAACGGACAGCGAAATCCGCAATTGATCACGAATTGGGTTGTCCGAGACGTTTACGATGGCATTGCTCTGGTGGAAAGTCCCCGTGGCTCGATCGAAGTCACACCCGGAGAAACCATTCCAGGCGCGGGAACCGTAAAATCAATTGAAAGGCGCGGCGCTGGCTGGATCGTGATTACCAGCCGTGGACTCGTCGATTCCGCCCGCGACAATTTCCAGCCCTGAGCTAAGTGGACCCTTATTCCGGACCTGCCGTAACAGAAAATTGGTGCCGCCAGCCTGGCTTAGGGCCCATTAGCAACCTCAACCAAGTTAGCGTTTTTGATCGTTGCCAATCCCGCTCTTGCCGGATCGGTTGTTGATTCGGCAACGGGGCCTCGACGGTGACATCACGGCGATTGGCGAAGCACCCCTGTGGAATTCCCGCGCAAGGCTTCAGATTAATCATAAATGAAGGCACTCCCGATTTTGGGCCTCCCAGACGTCCCAAATTTCGTTCTAAGTCTTTGATTTTTATGGTACCGCCACCCCGGCTCGAACGGGGGACCTCTAGATCCACAATCTAGCGCTCTAACCAACTGAGCTATGGCGGCCTGCGGGAGCGCCGGACGGTAAAAGGATCGCTACTGGATTGCAAGGGTTTGATCGGCTCTTTGGAAGGCAGGGATGCCGCGATATCAACAACCCTGTTGCGGCGGCACGAATATAAAGCTTATGAACATTTGCGTAGACTGTCCGGCGTGTGATTCGGCTGTTAAAATCCTCCGGGCAGCACCGCTAGAATTTCGCGAAGGTTTTCCATGCTGGCGGAGAAGGCGCAAGGTGGCGCATCTCGATTTTGTTGCGAGCCGGGACTGACTGAGCGCGAGATCGGGGATATTTTAAGCATCCTGCCAGCCGCGATCAGCCGGGAGATGCCATTTTTTGCGATGGGGGGCAGTTGTGCCACTCAAGAAGACAAGTTGGTGCTCGCCAGCAAAAGCTTTTTGTATTTGTTCGGTGTTCAATCTCTCGACAGACTCTCCCATGTTGTTTCCAGCGGAACCAAAAAAAGCTGGTGGCCGCTTGCCGGTTTGGCCGAAACCCTAATTCTCGATGCCGCACCGCGCAGCATGAGGTTGCGTTTCCGCATCGGATCCGCGGTGAAAACCATCACTTTACTTTGCCGGCGTGTCCGCGCAGGAGAAGCGCCGCCACTGTTTGCCGGGGCGGTACTTGATGTTGCAGATCACGGCAAACGGACAGGCCCTTCCAAAACACGAAAAAGGACTGCCAGGCGTGCCGGTCAGCAAAAGGGCACGTTTGAGCAATCGGAGCAGGGCGGCGGAAGCGGCCGCACCCTCCTTAAAAGGGAGCAGCACCGTCAAAAAAGCGAGTTTCGTGAGTTGAGCGCCATCTTGGAAACTACAGCGGACGGCGTCGCGGTGCTCGACCAGGAGGGGCGGATTTTGTCCTTGAACCGTTCTGGCGAGGCTCTTTTTGGCTTCGATCAAAATGAGGTCGCCGGTGCGCATTTCACGGCTTTAATCGCACCGGCGAGCAAGCCGCTCGCGCTAGATTATTTTGAAAGGCTAAAAACCGATAACAGCATTAGTCTGCTCAATCACGGGCGTGAAGTTGAAGGTCTCACCAGGCAAGGCGGGACTATTCCGGTATTTATCACGCTCGGCCGGATCGGAGATGCGTCCGGCTCGGGCGCTCTCACGGATCTCCGATTTTGCGCCATTCTGCGTGATCTTACCCATTGGAAGAACGTCGAGCGTGAGCTTTTGGCCGCACGCAGGGAAGCAGAGCGTGCCAGCGCGTTGAAATCGGATTTTCTGGCAAAGGTCAGCCACGAAATCCGGACGCCACTCAGTGCGATCCTGGGCTTCGCCGAAGTCATGCTGGATGGGCGTTTTGGTCCGGTGGCCAATCAGCGCTATGAAAGCTATCTCAAGGATATTTGTGCCTCGGGCGCGCTCGTCATGAGTCTTGTCAATGATCTTCTCGATCTTTCCAAGATCGAGGCGGGCAAAATGGAGTTTGCGTTCGCGTCGATCGACGCCAATCGCATTGTTTCCGAATGTGTCTCGATTATGCGGCCGCAAGCGGGTCAGGAAGGGGTCGTCATACGGCTGTCGCTGTCGCCGGCTTTACCGAACATTCTTGCCGACGAGCGATCGCTTCGCCAGATCGTTTTGAATCTTTTGTCGAACGCTGTGAAATTCAACAAGCCCGGTGGCCGGGTCTCGGTCGCGACGGCCTTCGCCGATACAGGAAGCGCCATTATTCGAATTCGCGATACCGGGACGGGGATGTCGGGGGGCGATATCGGCGCGGCCTTTGAGCCCTTCCGGCGGCTTGCCACCACCAAGCCGTCGAAGGGAACCGGGTTAGGCTTGCCGCTGACTAAAGCCCTGGTCGAGGCTAATCACGCATCGCTCACCCTCAAGAGCAAGCAGTCCCAAGGGACTCTGGCCGAGATTGTCTTCCCGCCGTATCGCGTTGTAGCCAGCTGACGTAAAACGGGCAGGCCTCCATTTCGGGATCTCGTCTGGCAAGGGAACAGTTTCCCACACTGATCGTTCCTGCGCCTGAATGGATCGAAGGAGCTAAATCATGACCGGGCATGCCTCCCCAAAAAGTAATGAAAATCTCAAGGACAGAAATCCCAAAAATCCAACCAAGGAAAGCTTGGCTGAAAAGGAACATGAGGAACTCGACGACGAGCTAGATCGGGAACTTGAGGATAGTTTTCCGGCGAGCGACCCGCCGTCGATGACCCAACCTGCTCTGAAACCAGGTGGCCCTGAACGTAAGAAGGCGAAATAACAACCCGTTTTTTTTGCAAATTTGGGTGGCAGTGACCGCGCTATTCCATTGACGCCCAAATTTTCCCATGTTATCCCAAACTCTCCCGCGTCGTGGTTAAGGCGTTGGACGGTGTGTTTCGGCGCGCCAGTGGCCTTCGCGGCCAAGCCCGAGGGAACCCGTGCGGGTGGGGTTGGGAGTGGACGGATTTGTCTCGCATTACACCAGCAGGCTCGATGCCAAGGGGCGGGTTTCGATCCCAGCGCCGTTCCGGGCAGTGCTGGCACGAGACGGCTTTGACGGTCTTTATGTTCACCCCTCGCTTGATGTTGAAGCCCTCGACTGTGGCGGGCACGCTCTTCTGCGTGAAATTCACGACCTTCTTGGCAAGCTTTCCCCTTATTCAGAGGAGCGCGATCTGTTTTCGACGGCTCTCATTGGAACCAGCGAGATTTTAAAAATTGATACGGAGGGGCGCGTGATCCTCAGCGAAAGCGCCAAAGCTTATGCGGGTATTGCCACGGAGATCACTTTCGTTGGGCATGGATTTAAATTTCAAATCTGGGAACCGGGACGTTTTCTCGCGCATCTTGCGGAGGCCAGAAGCCAGCTGCGCGATTTTAGAAAACAGCTTAGTTCCAGACACGTGGCGCCGGAATCGCCGCCGCCACGGCAACATGGAGCACGGGAATGACAGCGGGTCGCGGCGATGAGGAATTTCTCGCCGCAGGCGGACCGGCCCGGCACATTCCCGTGCTTCGTGATGAAGTCATGACCGTGCTTGCCCCGCGTGAAGGCGGGCTCTACCTTGATGCGACCTTTGGCGCGGGCGGTTACTCGCGCGCACTGCTCTCCATGCCCAAGCTTAGAGTTTTGGCGCTCGACCGCGACCCCATCGCAATCGCCGAAGGGGCCATGATGGCGGCCGAAACATGCGGGCGGTTAACTCTCGTAAAGGAGCGATTTGGAAGGCTCGACCAGGCGGCACGGGAGCTCGGCTTTTCCGATTTCGACGGCGTCGTTCTCGACATCGGCCTCTCCTCGATGCAGATCGACGATGCCAGGCGCGGCTTTTCCTTTCGTGGTGATGGTCCCCTCGACATGCGCATGGACTGCGCGGGGACGAGCGCGGCCGATCTCGTCAACACGGCCGCGGAAGCAACTCTCGCCAATATCTTTTATTATTTTGGTGAGGAGCGGGCATCGCGCCGGATTGCCCGTGCCATCGTTATGGACCGCGCGAAAGCACCCTTCACCTCGACGGCCGCCCTTGCCGGAATGATCGCACGTGTGGTCCCCGGCAAAACGGGTGAAATACATCCCGCGACACGCGTATTCCAGGCGCTGCGCATTGCCATCAATGATGAACTCGGCGAACTGGTCCACGCGTTAGCGGGGGCCGAAGCTGTCCTGAAAGAGGGCGGCCGGCTTGCCGTGGTGACGTTTCATTCGCTTGAGGATCGCATCGTCAAACAGTTTTTCGCCGAGCGTTCCGGTCGCGGACGAACGGCCTCCCGGCGGCTTCCCCATGAGATTGCGCCGCCTCAGCCAACCTTTGTTCTTGCCGGCCGCCAACCGGTCATACCATCGCAGCGCGAGATAGACGCCAATCCCCGCGCGCGTTCGGCCAAGCTCCGGCATGGGGAGCGGACGAAAGCTCCGCCGCGCGGCCTCGATGATCGCTTAATGGCGCTTGCGAAACTTCCTGTCGTTCATCCGGGAGGGCACTGACATGGTGCGGATGCTAAATATTTTTGCGATCGCTGCACTTATCGCTTCGGCCATCTACGCCTATACAATCAAATATGAAACGATTTTTCACGCCGAAACCATCATGAAGCTTCAACATCAGATCAAAGGGGAACAGGATAAAATCGGCATGTTGAGGGCTGAATGGGCGCATTTGACTCGCCCAGAACGCATTCAAGCACTCGCCGACAAATTCCTCGATCTGCAAACCATTGCTTTGAGTCAAATCGTTAGTACGGAGTCTCTGCCAGGCAAGGCGCCAAGAGTTGACGCGATTGGCCGCAAACTCGAAGCGCTAGGCTTTGCGGAACTGGCAAATACCCCTAGCAATAGCAGCATTGTTGATCCCGCCGCGTCCGCCACGCCGGCCAGATGACGGCCGCAAAAGATGAATGATCACCTCAATACAGACTTCGAGACCGCGCCTAACAATGTGCCGATGGGGGCAGCTGGCCGCCGTCCTGGTATCTTCAAAAAACTTTTTTCTGGCTTGTCCGCGGCAAAACCGGACAAAAGTGTATTCCGCATCCGACTTGCGGCTTGGATATTTCTCGCTGTCTATGGGATCATCGCGGCCAGGCTCATTGATTTTGGTTTGCGCTTGGACCCGCCGCAAAGCGTCAAACATGCGGCCGCAGATGCTGTCGCTGCCGCACGCCCCGACCTTCTTGACCGCAATGGCGAGATCCTGGCGACAGATGTCAAGGTCATGTCGGTCTTCGCGGAACCCCGCCGGATCATCGACAAGGATGAGGCGGTCGAACTTCTGACCGCCGTGCTTCCGGGCGTTGACGCGCGTGACCTGCGGGAACGGCTCGGTTCACGGAAGGGGTTCGTTTGGGTCAAGCGCGCGATTACTCCAAAACAGCAACTGGAAGTCTACCGGCTCGGTCTGCCCGGAGTAGGGTTTCTTGCCGAGAACAAGCGAGTTTATCCCAATGGGCCCATTGCCGCGCATGTGCTTGGCTTCGCCAGCCTTGATGGCATCGGCATTTCTGGACTGGAAAAATATATCGATGGCCAGGGACTGGCGGAATTGCACGGTGCGGGATTCAATCTGACGCCGCAAAATCTAAAACCAATCACGACCTCACTCGATCTTAAGGCCACCTATGCCGTCAGGGACGAACTCACCAAGGGTATCGCCAAGTTCAGGGCCAAGGCAGGCGCGGCGGCCATCCTCGATGTGAATACCGGCGAAATTGTCGCAATGGCATCCTTGCCGGATTACGATCCCAACACCCCGGCGGATGCGCTTGATCCCGACCATATCAACCGGCTGTCCGTTGGCGTCTATGAAATGGGATCAACGTTCAAGGCTATTTCCGTCGCGATGGCGCTTGATTTGGGCAAGGTAACGCTGCGCTCGAGGATTGATGCGCGCGACAGCCTGCGTTATGGCCGCTTCACCATTCACGATTATCACGCGACTCACCGGATGCTGAGCGTGCCCGAGGTTTTTACATATTCCTCCAACATTGGGGCCGCGCGCATGGCTTTGATGGCAGGAGTCGAGGCACATAAGGCATTTTTGAGAAAAATGGGCCAGCTTAGCCGGTTGCGCACAGAACTTCCCGAATCCGCCGAGCCCCTTGTCCCGAGAAACTGGGGCGAACTGAATACTATGACGATTGCCTTCGGGCAGGGCCTTAATGTTGCTCCCTTGCAGGCCATGATGGCCGTCGGCGCTTTGGCGAATGGCGGATTTCTTGTCACGCCGACCTTCCTGAAGCGGAACGAAGAGGATGGAAAAAGCAATGCCCCGCGCGTCATCAAGCCGGAGACGTCAGAGTCCATGCGCTATTTGATGCGGCTCAACGCCGAAATCGGCACCGCCAGAATAGCCGACATCCAAGGCTATTTTGTCGGCGGCAAGACGGGAACCGCAGATAAGATCATCCACGGACATTATGCGAAGGATCGAGTCTTCACGACATTCATGGCCATTATGCCCTCCGATAAGCCAAAATATCTTTATTTGACTCTTTTGGACGAGCCGCAAGGCTTGCCGGAGGACGGCGGCTATCATACTGCAGCCCATAACGCGGGTTTGGTCACAGGTAAGATCATCGAGCGGACAGGACCCCTGTTAGGGCTGCCGCCGCGCCCCGATACGCCGGTGCAACCATTTCCGCTCCTCGCCAAACTTGGCTATGGAGAGGCCAATCAGCCGGCAAAAGGCGGAGGAGGGCATTGATGCGCCTTGCCGAATTGTTTCGTCAGGCGGATATTCCGGAGGGTTTGGCGGCCCGCGAGATCAAGGGCATCAGCGCCGATAGCCGTGAGGTGACGGCGGATATGGTATTTTTCGCGGTGCCGGGAACCAAAACCGACGGCCTCGCCTTTGTGCCGCAGGCTGTCCAGCGCGGGGCTGTCGCGATCGTTGCCGAGCACGATCCAGGGGACGAAATCGGCTCTGCCACGTTCGTTAAAGCTGCCGATGTCCGGCTTGCCTTGGCGCAGGCCTCCGCGCTTCTCTATCCGCGCCAGCCGGAAACGATTGTCGCAGTCACAGGAACAAGCGGCAAGACATCAGTCGCCGATTTCGTGCGGCAAATTTGGTCGGCCCTTGGCGCGAAAGCAGCTTCCCTTGGCACGCTTGGCATCGTCGCGCCTTCAGGGCCGGTTTCCGGCTCGCTCACCACCCCAGATCCCATCAGCTTGCACAAAACCCTGGACACACTCGCACGAAGCGGCGTCACCCATCTTGCCCTCGAGGCTTCCTCGCATGGTCTTCTGCAACGCCGGCTCGATGGCGTCCGCCTTACCGCGGCGGCATTTACCAACCTTTCCCGCGACCATCTGGACTATCATGCGACGCTTGACGAATATCTTGCCGCCAAACTGCAGCTTTTCGAGCGGCTGCTTGAGCCTGGTCAAGCCGCCATTGTTGATGCAGATAGCGACGTCGCGGAAAAAATCATCGCGGCCTGCGAAACGCGTGGCCTTCGTGTTATCTCGACCGGCTTCAAGGGCGACAGTCTTCGTCTGCTCGAAGCTAAGCCGGAGAATTTTTCGACACAGCTAAAAATCGCTTATGAGGGCAAAATCTTCCAGCTTTTGCTTCCCCTTGCCGGTGCCTTTCAAGTCTCGAACGCGCTCGTCGCCGCGGCTCTTTGTATTGCGGGCGGAAGTCCGGCCGAAAAGGTTTTCCAGGCACTCGAAACACTCGAGGGCGCACCTGGCCGCCTCGAAATCGTCGGCCGGAAAAATGGCGCGCCGGTTTTCGTCGATTACGCCCATAAGCCGGATGCACTTGATAAGGCAATCAGGGCATTGAGGCCCTTTGTGCGCGGTAAACTCATTGTGGTGTTTGGCTGCGGGGGCGACCGCGACACCGGCAAACGGCCGATCATGGGCGAAATCGCTGCGCATCTGGCGGATCATGTCATCGTTACAGACGACAATCCCCGCTCGGAGGATCCTGCACTGATCCGCAAAGCCATTCTTAGCGGCGCGCAAGGCTCGGAGAATGTCGAAGAAATCGGCGACAGAGCTTTGGCGATCGTGCGGGGAATTGCGATACTTGCGCCAGATGATGGCCTCCTCATCGCGGGTAAGGGACACGAAACCGGGCAAAAGATCGGCGAACAGGTTTTGCCATTTTCGGACTCGGGCTGCGTTCGCGCGATCTTGAACGAAGCGTCCGCATGAGCACCGCGACCAGCAGCAATTTTCTGTGGACGAGCCTCGCTCTCGTCGATCCGCTGGAGGCACGGGTCTGCGGCCGTCTCCCGCGTGGCGGCATTACGGGAATTTCGATCGACACGCGCACCTTGCGGGAAGGAGAACTCTTTTTCGCCATCCAAGGGGTCAATTCCGACGGCCATGATTATGTCGCAGCAGCATTCGAGAAAGGTGCGGGTGCGGCGGTGGTCGACGAGGCCCATGCCGACGCGCTCCGGCCGTTTGGGCCGCTCTATGTCGTGACGGATGTTCTCGCGGCGCTAGAACGCCTCGGCGTGGCGGCGCGGACAAGGTCCACCGCCCGCATTGCCGCGGTTACGGGATCGGTGGGCAAGACATCGACGAAGGAAGCCTTGCGGCTCGTGCTAGCTCATGCCGGTGCCACGCACGCGTCGGCTGCCTCCTATAACAATCACTGGGGCGTGCCGCTCTCCTTGGCTCGAATGCCGAAGGACACAAGATTTGGAGTGTTTGAAATAGGAATGAATCACAAAGGCGAGATTATGCCACTGACCGCAATGGTCCGACCGCATATTGCGATCATCACATCGATTGCTCCCGTCCATCTTGAATATTTCGACAGCGTGGATGAGATCGCCGACGCTAAGGCAGAAATTTTTTCGGGTCTCGCACCCGGCGGTGTGGCGATACTCAATCGTGATCTTCCCCAATATGAGCGCCTTCTGGCGCATGCGAGGGCATCGTCCGCGGGGCATGTCGCGAGTTTTGGCGAACATGAGAATGCCGATGCGAGGCTGACAAAAGTAACGGTCGGCATCGATCATTCCGTGGTCGAGGCAAGAATCTGCGGCCAGAACCTAAACTTTCATCTCGGGATGCCAGGCCGCCACTTTGCGATAAATGCGCTTGCCGTGCTGCTTGCCGCGAAAGCGTTTGGTGTTGATCTCGATGAGGCCGCGAGCACACTCGCAATGTCCTCACCGCAGACTGGACGTGGCGAGAGGCTGGTATTACCTGCCGAGGGTGGTCCATATACGCTGATTGACGAGAGCTACAATGCCAATCCCGCATCGGTGCGCGCGGCGTTGGCGGCTTTGGGCGCGCTACCTAAACAAAGCAACGGACGCCGCATTGCTGTCCTCGGCGATATGCTGGAACTTGGGCATGGCGGGGCGGCGATGCATGCCGAACTTGCCGGTGACATTACGGCCAATCATATCGATCTCGTTTTCGCGGCTGGTCCTTTGACTAAGCATCTCTTTGAGGCTTTGCCAGATCAGCTGCGCGGGGCATGGCGCGATCGGGCAAGTGATCTTGTGCCGCTGGTTGGGGCGGCGGTGCATGGCGGTGATATGGTGATCGTAAAAGGGTCGAACGCCATCCGGATGAATGCGATCGTCGATGGCCTTAAACAGCGCGCGGGGAAGAATCTGCCGGGAGCCGTGACATGCTGACTTGGCTTGCGGAATTTTCAACGGTTTACAGCCCGCTCAATCTGTTTCGTTACATCACCTTTAGGACCGGCGGCGCCACCGCGACGGCGCTTTTCTTCGTCTTTTTTTTCGGCCCGAGAATCATTTCGGCGCTGCGTTTGAAACAAGGCAAGGGCCAGCCAATTCGCGACGATGGCCCGCAATCTCATATCCTGTTGAAAACCGGGACGCCGACGATGGGAGGCCTGATGATTTTGTCCGGTCTTATCGTCTCAACCTTGCTCTGGGCCAATTTGCGCAACCATTTCGTTTGGATCGTGCTTTTGGTCATGGTGGGTTTCGGCGCGATAGGTTTCTACGATGATTTGTTGAAGGTTACGAAGCAGACTCACAAAGGCTTTTCTGGGCGTCGGCGATTGGCCTTGGAGGTAGCTATCGCGATTGCTGCTTGCTATGCGATGGTAAAATTCGGGACGCCGCACACGACGGCTCTGTCGTTGCCGGCGATCAATGGGTTTGTCGCAGACCTCGGGATTTTCTTTCTTGCTTTTGGGGCTTTCGTGATCGTTTCCGCAGGCAATGCGGTCAATCTCACGGACGGCCTTGACGGTCTTGCCATCGTACCCGTGATGATCGCGGCAGCGGCTTTCGGAATCATCGCTTATCTCGCTGGAAACGCGATATTTTCGACATATCTCGGGATCAACTTCGTTCCCGGGTCGGGGGAACTTGCCGTCGTCTGCGGCGCTTTGATCGGCGCTGGCCTCGGTTTCCTTTGGTTCAATGCGCCGCCCGCGCAGATCTTCATGGGCGATACCGGATCTCTCGCGCTCGGCGGGGCGCTTGGCACCATCGCCGTCGCCGTCAAGCATGAGATCGTCCTTGCCATCGTCGGCGGCCTTTTCGTCGTCGAGACCTTGTCCGTTATTGTCCAAGTGGTCTCATTCAAGATGACCGGCAAGCGCGTCTTCAAGATGGCGCCGATCCACCATCATTTCGAGCAGCTCGGCTGGTCTGAACCGCAGGTGGTGGTCCGCTTTTGGATCATCGCTTTCGTGCTGGCGCTCATCGGCCTCTCCACATTGAAGTTGAGGTGACGATGACGCCGGTCACTTGCTTCGAGAGTAAGCACGCCGCCGTGTTTGGCCTCGGTGGCTCCGGGTTCATCACTGCGCAAGCGCTTGCCGCCGGCGGTGCTCGCGTGTCGGTCTGGGACGACAATGAACATGCCCGCGAGAATGCCCGCGCGGCGGGGCTGAGGATCGAAAATCTTGCGGCCGTGGACTGGCGGAATTTTGATTCGCTTGTTCTTTCTCCCGGGGTTCCGTTGACGCATCCGGCGCCTCATTGGACGGTCCTTAAGGCAAAGCAAGCCGGGATTGAAATCATCGGCGACATCGAATTGTTTTGCCGCGAACGCCAGAAAACCGCGCCAGGCTCGCCCTTTGTGGCTATCACCGGGACGAACGGAAAGTCCACAACCACAGCGCTTGTTGCGCATCTCTACAAGAGTTTCGGATTTGCCGTTGAAGCCGGCGGCAATATCGGCACTCCCATTCTCGCGTTGGAAAGGCCGGCGCCGGAACGCGTCCACGTCGTTGAGTGCTCATCCTTTCAAATCGATCTTGCGCCATCCCTCAATCCGTCCGCCGGTGTCCTTTTGAATGTCACGCCAGATCACCTTGACCGGCATGGCACGATGGAAAATTACGCAGCGATCAAGGCGCGACTGGTCGAAAAAGCCGATCTCGCGGTTGTCGGAATCGACGATGACATTTCGCGTGCCATCGCCAATAGGCTGATCAAATCGGGGAAACGGGTCATTCGCGTTTCCGTGAACAACACGCCGGTTGAAGACAGTATTGTCCTCGATGGAACGTGTCTTTTGCGTTATTACGGTGGCCGTTCGGCGCCGATTGCGGATTTGGCCGGAATTGCTTCGCTGCGCGGAAAACACAATGGCCAGAATGCCGCCGCCGCTGTCGCTGCGCTTGGGCCGCTTGGTCTTGATACGGAGCGTGTCGCAAAGTGCCTGCGGAGTTTTCCCGGGCTGCCGCACCGTTTGGAAGAAGTGGCGCACGAAGGTAATGTACTGTTTGTCAACGATTCCAAAGCGACCAATGCCGATGCCGCCGAAAAAGCATTGCTCTCCTTCGACAAGGTGTTTTGGATTATCGGCGGCCGGGCGAAAGAGGGCGGCATCGAGCCGCTGCGGCCTTTGTTCGGGAAAGTGATCAAAGCCTATCTGATTGGCGAATCCAGCGATGTTTTCGCGCGAACCATCGGAGAGGCTTTTCCCTATGAGCGCTGCGGGTCACTCGAAGCCGCAGTTCCCGCGGCGGCGCGCGATGCTTTTGCAAGCAAGATTGCCGAACCTGTCGTCCTGCTTTCGCCTGCCTGCGCGTCCTTCGACCAATTTCCAGATTTCGAAAAAAGAGGCGATCGCTTTCGCGATCTCGTCAAGGCTTTGCTCGCGGACAAAAAAGCGAGTTGAGGAGGCAACTATGGTATCGCGCGCGGAACGCTCGCCGATGGCGAATTGGTGGTGGACGATCGATCGCTGGATCCTCGCGGCCATTGGCGCGTTAATGGTTTTGGGGCTTGTGTTGACGATGGCCGGCAGCCCGCCGGTTGCCGAGCGTCTCGGACTCCCGGCCTTCCATTTTGTGCATCGTCAAGTCCTTTATTTGATTCCCTCGATTGCCGTCCTTTTTGGGGCGTCATTTCTAACTCCCCGGCAAGTTCGCCGTGTGGCGCTCATCGTGTTTTTGGTATCGGTCGCCTTGATCGTGACGGCACTTGTCGTTGGTCATGAAGTCAAAGGATCGCGCCGTTGGATTTTGGGCATCCAGCCTTCGGAATTCTTGAAGCCAGCCTTTGTCATCCTCGTGGCATGGGCTTTTTCAGAGGCCGCAAAGCGGCGCGATGTTCCGGCAAATCTGATCGCCATACTGTTGCTGCTGGTGACGATCGTTCTTTTGGTCCTCCAGCCGGATTTCGGCCAGACGATGCTGATCTCGCTCGTTTGGGTGGCTCTGTTCTTCATGGCTGGTTTGCATTGGTTTTGGGTGGCTGGTTTGGGCGGCGCGGGTGTAGGCGGCGCGATGCTCGCTTATAAATTCGTGCCCCACGTCCGCGCCCGAGTCCTCAAATTCATCGATCCAGGAGCGGGTGGAGGCATGGTCGACACGTTTCAGGTCGATACCGCGCTCGATTGTTTTCTGTCCGGCGGCTGGTTTGGCAAGGGGCCGGGCGAAGGGACTGTCAAACGTATCCTTCCTGATGCCCATACGGATTTCATTTTCGCGGTAACCGGCGAGGAGTTCGGCGCGCTGGCCTGCCTTTTGATTGCGGCCATTTTTGCCTTCATTGTGCTGCGCGGCTTGTCTCTGGCGGCGCGCAACGAGGACCCATTTTGCCGGTTCGCGGCGGCTGGACTGGTCATGCTTTTTGGCATCCAAAGCGTCATCAACATGGCCGTCAATCTGCACCTCATCCCGGCGAAGGGCATGACCTTGCCGTTTATTTCCTACGGCGGCTCCTCGCTGATTTCGCTGGCGATGGCGATCGGCTTTTTGATCGCGGTTTTGCGCAAACGGCCGGGTGCGGCGCTCCTTTCGGAGACAAGGATGGAAATTTTCGCATGAACGGACGAGGTCCGGTGGCCGTCGCGGCGGGGGGGACTGGCGGCCATCTGTTTCCTGCGGCTGCGTTGAGCCACGCACTCAAGGTCCACGGCTTTGAGGTGCATCTCATCACGGATGAACGGGCCGCGAAATATGACGGCAATTTTCCGGCCCATACGGTTCATAGATTGGCTGCCGCGACCCCGAGCGGCGGGTCGCTGTTGCCGAAAATCCGGGCGATCGTCACGATCATCCGCTCGACCCGCGCTGCGCGGCGGCTCTTCAAACAGATTCGTCCGCGCGCGGTGATAGGGTTTGGCGGCTATCCGACGGTCCCCCCCGTTCTGGCGGCATCCCAGCTCGGAGTGCCGGTGATACTGCATGAGGGCAATGCCGTCATCGGCCGCGCCAACCGCTACCTCGCCGACAGGGCCGAGGTGATCGCCAAGGGTTTTGAGGTGCTTGGCGGACTCCCCGGTAACATGGCCATGAAGACACGTCTTACAGGAAATCCCGTCCGCCCTATGGTCATCGAGGCCGCGCTGACAGCCTTCCCAGACTACTCCGATGGAAAGCTGCGAGTTCTCGTGACCGGCGGCTCGCAAGGAGCCCGGATTTTCTCGGACATCGTGCCCCCCGCGATCGAACTTCTGCCGCCGGAGGCAAGACGAAAGCTCCACATTACGCAGCAAGCGCGCGCCGAGGACGAGGAAAGGGTGCGTGAAACCTACAAGCTACTTGGCGTCGATGCCGAAATCCGCTCGTTTTTTGCCGATTTGCCGGAGCGGATTGCACAATCTCACCTCGTGATCGCCCGTGCCGGGGCCTCGACCGTTTCCGAGCTTGCCGTCATCGGCCGTCCTGCGATCCTTGTGCCGTTGCCGGGGGCGCTGGACCAGGATCAGGCGGCCAATGCGGAACAATTCGCCGCGTCCGGGGCCGCGATTGTTGTCACGCAGAGCGTATTTTCGCCGCAATGGCTGGCGACTTCTCTTGTCGAAGCGCAGGCTGATATGGATGGCCTTGCGCGCCGTGCCGCCGCGGCGAAGCGGACGGGCATCACGGACGCGGCTGAAAGGCTTGCCGATCTGGTGCTTGGTTTGGCGACGAACAAGGATAAAGTTCATGAGGTTACCGGATAAACTGGGCCCCATTCATTTCATCGGTATTGGTGGCATAGGCATGTCCGGCATTGCCGAGGTTCTTCTCAATCTCGGCTATACGGTGCAAGGCTCGGATGC
The DNA here is from genome assembly GCF_029855125.1 of Methylocapsa sp. D3K7. Taxonomy (GTDB): domain Bacteria; phylum Pseudomonadota; class Alphaproteobacteria; order Rhizobiales; family Beijerinckiaceae; genus Methylocapsa. Next base: position 1,070,166 of record NZ_CP123229.1, on the reverse strand, counting down.
TTCCGAAAGCGCCAATGTCTTGCGGTTGCGCGGCAAACGCGCCCTCGTTCATATCGGGCATGATGCGAAAAATCTCGGGGCCGCCGAAGTCGTCGTTGTCTCAACCGCGATCAAGCGCGACAATCCCGAACTTATTGCCGCCCGGAAAAAGCGCCTGCCCATCGTCCGCCGGGCGGAAATGCTTGCCGAGCTCATGCGCTTAAAGCATTGCGTCGCCATTGCCGGGACGCATGGCAAGACAACGACCACGTCCCTTGTCGCCACTCTTTTGGAAGCTGGCAAATTCGATCCGACCGTCATCAACGGCGGCATCATCAACGCATACGGCACCAATTCGCGGCTTGGCGCCGGTGACTGGATGGTTGTCGAAGCCGATGAAAGCGATGGCACCTTCCTCAAACTGCCGGCTGAAATCGCGATCGTCACCAATATCGATCCCGAGCATCTCGATCATTTCGGAACTTTCGACGCGATCAAACAGGCCTTTCGCGCTTTCGTCGAAAACCTTCCCTTTTACGGTTTCGCCGTGATGTGCATCGACCACCCCACGGTCGAAGAGCTTGCCGGAAAGATCGAGGACCGGCGGGTCGTGACCTATGGTGTGGGCGCGCAGGCGGATTACCGGCTCGCCGGCATCGATCTCAGCAACGGCGTCTCGCATTTCACGGTGATCATCCGTGACCGCGAAACGGGTGCCGAGACCACGCTTGAAAACATTACCATGCCAATGCCGGGCCAGCACAACGCCTTGAATGCGACGGCCGCGATCGCCGTCGCGCACCGGCTCGGCATGAGCGGGGAAGCGATCCGCAAAGCGCTCGCGGGTTTCGGCGGCGTCAAGCGCCGCTTCACCCGCACCGGCGATTGGAATGGCGCTGCCATTTTCGACGATTACGGCCATCACCCCGTCGAGATCGCTGCCGTGTTGCGGGCTGCCCGTGCGTCGGCCAAGTCGCATGTGATCGCCGTCGTGCAGCCGCATCGCTACACGCGCCTCCATTCGCTCTTCGATGGCTTTACATCTGCATTCGACGACGCGGATACGGTGATCGTCGCCGATGTGTATTCCGCGGGCGAAGCGCCGATCGCTGGCGCCGATCGTGAGTCCCTCGTTGCCGCCTTGAAGGCGCGAGGACACGTTCATGCGCTCGGCCTCAAACGGCCGGAGGATTTGGCGCCGCTTATCCGCTCGCTCGCCAAGCCCGGCGATTACGTCGTGTGTCTCGGCGCGGGCAACATCACCCAATGGGCGCAGGCGCTGCCCGCGCAACTCGCGGCGGAAGACATTGATGCTGGCGCCGCCGAATAAAGGCGCCGCGATTTTTCCCGATCTCGCAGCAGAACTGACGGGGCGGATGCCTGGACTGCGCGGCGTGCTCTCAAACCACGCCCCGCTGGCGCATTTGTCCTGGTTCAAGACGGGCGGTCCGGCGCAAGTGTTATTCGAGCCGGACGACGAGAGCGATCTTGCCTATTTTCTGTCCCGACTTGATCCCGCGATTCCGGTTCTCGTGCTTGGCGCCGGGTCCAACATACTGCTGCGCGATGGCGGCGTCGAAGGTGTCGTGATCCGCCTTGGCAAGGGATTTTTGGGCGTTGAAATCGACGGCCTGACCTTGCGCGCGGGGGCTGGCGTACCCGACGTGAAACTGAGCTCCGCCGCTGCGAAAGCGGGCGTCGCGGGGCTTTCGTTTTTTCGCGGCATCCCAGGCTCGGTCGGGGGTGCGCTTCGCATGAACGCGGGTGCCTATGGGGCCGAGACCAAGGACGTGCTTGTTTCATGCCGGGGCGTCGATCGAAGCGGCCGCATTCTCGAGTTTGCCAATGCGGATATGGGATTTACTTATCGCCATTGTTCGGTGGCATCGGACGTGATCTTTACCCAGGCGGTTTTCGCGGGTAGCGCAGGCGATCCGAAAACCATTCTAGCCGAAATGACGGAGATCACCAAAGCACGCTCGGAAACGCAGCCCGTCAACACCCGCACTGGCGGTTCGACCTTCAAAAATCCGCCCGGCCAAAAAGCCTGGGAACTCATCGACAAAGCGGGCTGCCGCGGCATCACCGTTGGTGACGCACAAGTCTCGGAGCTTCATTGCAATTTTCTCATCAATCGTGGATCAGCGACCGCCGCCGATCTCGAAAGCCTGGGCGAACTAGTTCGCGCCCGCGTCAAGGAGACGAGCGGGGTCACCTTGGAGTGGGAAATTTTGCGCGTTGGGAAAGCCATCCCGTCCTGAATGGCGTACCCGTGCAGAAAAAAAATCGTTAAGCGCACTTTACGAAACCGCAACTGGTTCGATCATTGCCATCGCGGCTTTTTCCACGTCGGTTGTTCGATTGCTCCACCCGTGCCCGTAGGTTGCAAACCCAGACAACGAGCGGTAATAATCGAGCCGAAGCTCGGACATTTTTCGGACGACCTCCTGAGGACTCTTGGCCCTCGCCGCTGCAATGGTGGCGTCGCCAACCGAACCGTCGTCGGCAGCTCCTACAGCTTTCTGCAACAATTTGGCTGACCGCCCCGGTCCGGCATTTACGCCAAAATCAAACGTCACCAAATCGACACCTGGGGGGAGATCTTCGCACCTCAATTTGTTCCAATAATTGGTTCGATAGATTTCACACGCCGTGTCTCGCGTGAGTTTTTTCACGTCATCGATGGCGGCGGCGGATTGCCCGCGATCCTCTAACCATGCGCTCAGCGTCTTTTGCGTGATTCCAAAATTGGTCGCGCCGCCGGGATCGTTAGGGTCATTGGAAAAGCCTCCTTCTTTGGCCAAGACGATGTCGACACACTTTGGAAAGTTCGATCGCTTTACCGCTGCTGGTTGTATGTTGGCTGGATTTGCGACAGCGGAAGACTGGCGAACAGCATCCAAATTGATTGACTGAGTCTCTTTGATCATGCTTGCTTGTGACTTGATAGTCTCGCTCATCCTCTGTGACTGCGCGAGCTGTATGTCTGCGGTTGCAGCATCTTTTAGGCGGGATCCTTGAGAAGACCCCAGCCAGAAACTGACCACCGTTGTAAAGGCGGCGACAAGCGCTCCGAGTGTGAGATTAATGAGCTGATAGGTCCCGTCGATGGGCTTGCCGTCTTTGCCTATCGGGACGCCAAATATCATGAGATAATAAAAGATGATGAAAAATCCGAGCGTGACTATAAGCGAAATCCAAATAGGTGCTCGGGCCGCAGGTCCCCCTGACTTTGACGCATCATAGAACCTCTGCCGGGCTGTGTCGACATCCTGCAAGCTGGCTTTGAAACGCTCGAACTCATCATTTCGACGTTCAGTCTCTTCGTCTTGCTGGATTTTTAGTTTAGCGAGTTGTTCCTCCTGTTGCGATTTGAAGAACGCGAGTTGCGCCTGGGTCTTCTGTTCATCCTGTTTGCGTTGCGCTTCAGCCTCAGCGAGATGGGCTTGCCGTATTTTCTCGGCTTCAGCGGCGGCGATTTCCGCCAGCTTCAATTGAAGCTGTGCGGCTACTGAGGGATCTGTATCGATCTTCAGCCGGGCAGCGGTAGAGTCGGTCGTGCCCGTAATGTCGCTAACGGCTTTGTTAATGGCGTCTTTGACCGGACCTGTCTTGTCGCCTGCAATCAGATTGACAAGCCCAGGGAGCAGTTGGAGAGCAATTGGAATGAGTGGCAGCATGGTTCCCGATCCCCCTAAATTTGAAACATTCGCAATGTTGGGTATGGCGTTGGCCACAATCGGCGCCAACGCAGCCAAGTCGATCCCCAGCTGCTTGGCCGTTTCATCTCCCATTTCCCCATCGACAACCAAGCCTTGCGCCTGCTGAAAGGCGACGACGGCTTCCATCGTCTTTTGACCGAACTCCCCGTCGATCTTCCCCGGATCAAATCCTTTTGCCTTCAAGGCTTCCTGGATTCCTGAAACGGTGGACGAACTCATGTTGGGGGCATTGGGAGCGAATAAATGAGACGGACCAGATACATCTACCGGCCGAACTGTGCCGTCATAGGCAATCTCCGGCAATAGAATCCCAGCGTGCCATGTTCTCCCGGCGACTTTTCCGGCTTTCACGCCGTAAGCTTTCCCCATCGCCTCGATCGTGCCGCCGTGCCCGTCTGAGAGGACGATGTGCCCATACTTTCCTGGCACGTTGGGAGGAAAACGGAGGAGAATGCCGCCAACCGTCGCTGCCGCCTTCTCGACAGACGCGCGAATTCCCCCACTCTCAACGTCGCGTTTCCAATATCCTGTCCAAGCGTTCGCTTTGTGAGGATCGCCGTGATTGTCCTCGCAACCGTAGAGAATGCCGGCTTCCTGAAAGACGAGCCAAGAGATAAATTCCGCGCAGTCCCATGGTCCGCGCCAATTCGGATCATCCTTGGGAACATCAACAAATCTGTATTCTTCACCAATGTGTTTTTGGGCTCTTTCAACGAGCCCCTGTCCACTCGCCATTGCACCCCCCAAATTGCGGATAACAGTAGGCGTTTGATCAACCGAAATGATTACTGCAGATACGTAAAAGCGTGGCTAGCCGCGCCCCCCAATAAGGGGACGTGCTCTAAATCTTAAGATGTCTTTTTGGAAAATATGTCATCCGGCATCCCCCCGATTGCCGACGATTGATCTAAATCTGACTCGGTTCGGCCGGGTTGGCAAGTCCGTACTCTCGCCGATGGGTCATCACGGGCGTTGACAGCAACCAGCGCTCCCGGACGGAGAACCCTTGTGCAGTGCGATCCGGTCAGTGGCTGGCTGGACCGTTGGCCCGAGCGTTCGCGCCATGCGCTCTGGAAGCGCGCGGCGTCACTCTGTAGGGTGGGAGTGGCCTTCTGTGTTCAGCGGCGCGCCCCGCGCGGAAAAACCCATTCATCGCACGGCGGCGGAAAAGCCTATCTGACCTTTGAACTCAAGGACGCGCCAAAGGCGCGCCGCCTCCGGCGGTCGCAGATCCTTGACTTCAAAGGTCAGATAGGCTCGGTTCAGCCGTTCGTTGAATGGAATCATGTGGCCGCCACGGCCCTTGATGTGCCGAAATGCCAGGCCCGATGCAAAAAACACCCGCGCACAACACGCTTTTTTATGGCGACAATCTCGCCATTCTGCGCGAGCACATCGCCGACGAGAGCATTGATCTCATCTATCTCGATCCACCATTCAATTCCACGGCAAGGAGAGCCTCGTGGAGACGCCCCAGCAAGGTGAACGGCGGGACGATTTCGAGTTCCCAGCCATGAGCGCAGAGCCGTATGACGAAAGCGAGTATTGCAAGGAGGTCTATGCCCACTTTGGACTCGCATATTACATGGCCGGTGTGTTCGAGAGCGGGCTTGCAAATGCGATCCTGCAACTCGACTATCTAACCCAGGTGGCGAAAGACTATAGGCTAAAAGAGCGTGAGAATTTCGATCTAGCGGCCTACGAAGCTGGGTTCGATGCCTTCCTGGCGAAGCAGTACACTTTAAGCCTTGGAAATCTTGTCAAGCGTGCGCAGGAGCTTGCAGAGATGGGAACGGATCTCAAAGCACAAATCGTAGAAGCCAAAGCATGCCGAGACTTTCTGGCGCACCATTTTTTCCGAGAGCGCGCCGTCGAGCTCTGCAAGAGAAATGGACGCGATACCATGATTGCAGAGCTGGTCACTGCTCGCACAATCTTCGACCGTGTCGATCAAGCTTTGACCGAATTCATTGAGCCGTATCGGAAGAAGCTCGGCATCAGTAACGAGCTGTTGACGAAGCATACGGCCCGGTTCCTAGAAGAGCATGGGCTACCATATGACACTCTCCAGAATTGAGGACATGAAACCCGAAAATGTACGGCACCATCTAACACATGTCGGACTGATCCTTTTGGCCTTCGAACTGGTCAAGGAGCTTGTCATAGTGAGGGTCAAGAACTTCTTTGCTGATATAGTCTTCGGCGACGGTCTACCCTTTAAGACCTATGAGGACGACGTGCTGGCGCGGCATAAGGACGTGTTCGAGGCGAGCCTTCTTTATCTTCGAGATCACTTCGAGGCGATCAGCGCCGACGAAATGGATGCGATTCAGGGGTTACGACAATATCGTAACCGCGTCTCCCATGAGCTTCCTCAACTGATCGTCGACATGGTCCCGGCGCAGAACGAGCTTATGCTGGAAAAGGCGCGCGCTTGCTTGTTCCGATTGAGCAATTTCTCGGTCTCTATGGATATAGGCGCTGATCCGGCCTTCAAGAACATAGATTGGAACACGATAGCCGGGACTGATTTGATGCTGCTCGACCAGATCATCGAGCAGCTACGCGCATAAAGCCCGACGGTAAGAAGACTGAAAAAGTCATCGTCTCGGTCAAGGGCGGCCAAGCCCTCAATCCGGCGATGGTGAAGGACCTCATCGTCACCGTCGATCAGGAAGGCGCCAAGATGGGCGGGTTTCTAACGCTCGAGGCGCCGACCAAGGGCATGGTCACGCAAGCCGCAAGCGCGGGTTTCTACAAGACGGACTACGGGAACTTTCCCAAAATCCAGATCATTACCGTCGAGCAGCTGCTCGGCCCAGCCAATCCGCTGCATTTGCCCTGGCAAGACACATCCGTCTTCAAAAAGGCCAAACGCGAAAAATCCGGGACCCAATCCGAGCTCGATCTTTGACAGGCCATCCTTCGAGACGGCGCCTTCGTCGCCTCCTCAGGATGAGGAACCTACCACGCGCCCCACAGCCCTCATCCTGAGGAGCTCGCGTCTCGAAGGACGAGGGCGGGTCGAAGTCCGCGCGGCGCATCCTTCGAGACGCGGGCCGCGCCTCCTCCTCAGGAGGAGGCTTTTGAAACAAGCCAAAAAACCCCTGGGCGTACTCATAATACTTATCACGATCTTGCGCTTGCCCCAAATCCCGGCTTTGTATTCGGCCGCGCCTCGCGCGTGTCCGTTTGCCCGGACCGTCAATCGTACCAAAACGTTTCACGTGAAACACTTTTGTCCGATTGGGGCCGGAAACCTTACCAAATTGATGGGTGAGACATCATGACCAAGCATGTCGCCGTCCTCCTGGGCGGACTCTCGGCGGAACGCGAGGTGTCGCTGCGGTCCGGGGCGGCCTGCGCGAAAGCCCTCGAAGCGGAAGGTTTTGCCGTCACCAAGCTCGATGTCGATCGCGACATTGCGCAGACGCTAGCCAAACTCAGACCGGATGTCGCCTTCAACGCACTGCACGGACGGTTCGGCGAGGACGGCATCATGCAGGGCATTTTGGAGATGCTGCGCATTCCTTATACCCACTCAGGTGTGCTCGCTTCGGCGCTCGCCATGCGGAAAGACCGCGCCAGGGACCTCTTTCGCGCCGCCGGAATTCCGGTTGCCGAGGGGGTAACGGTCGATCGCCACGTCGCAGCCGGGCGCCATGTTATGGCGCCTCCTTATGTCATCAAGCCGCTTGATGAGGGATCTTCCGTCGGCATCATGATCGTGAAGGAGGGGGCGAACGCGCCGCCGCAAGAATTAACCAACAAAGATTGGCCGCACGGAAACGACGTTTTGGTCGAACGCTTCGTCCCTGGACGCGAGCTGACCTGCGCCGTCATCGGCGAAAAAGCCTATGACGTCATTGAGATACGCGCAGCCGACGGGGGCTGGTATGACTATAATGCAAAATACGCCAAGGGCGGCTCCATTCATGTGCTTCCGGCGAATCTTAAAGGAAATATTTACCAAAATGTACAAGAGTTAACCCTCGTGGCGCATAAGACGCTCGGCTGTCGCGGCGTGAGCCGGACGGACTTCCGGTATGACGATTCCCCAAATGGGACAGGGGAACTCGTGATCCTGGAGGTCAACACCCAACCTGGGATGACCGAGACGTCGCTTGTGCCGGAATTGGCGGCCTTCGCGGGCCTAACATTCGGTGAGCTTGTACGATGGATGGTCGAGGACGCCTCCTGCGATCGTTGAGATTTCCAGGGCAGGGCTTTGCCCCTGCGGCCCTGGCTTACGGCGGCAATCTGGCGGTGCGTGGGGCTGCTGGCTCGCGGCAGAAGCTCATGCCCCCTGCGCGGCAGAGACGGCCGGACTTATGGCACAAGATCCTAACCCGGCTGGCTGGGCCAGGGACCGGCGCGTATTTGTCCTTGTTCCTCTTGGCGGCGGTTGGCGTCTATGGCGCCGTGAAGGGCGGCCATTACGCCGCTTTCGTCGAGGCGCAGGGACAACCGGCCGATATTGTGGCCAAGGCACTCGGGTTCACCATCAAGTCTGTAGCGGTCTCAGGCAACCATGAACTCAAGGACCAGGATCTGCTTGCCGTCGCCGGGATCGGGGTGCGCAATTCGCTCTTGTTCCTCGATGTGGCGCAAGTCCGGGAAAGGCTGCAACAGCTGCCGCTTGTCAAGGAAGCCGTCGTCACCAAACTCTATTCGGACCGGCTCTTGATAGAAATCGAGGAACGGCAGCCATTCGCTCTCTGGCAGTGCGACGGCAAGGTGCAGATTGTGGCCGCCGACGGCGTTCCCATCGCCCCGATGCGCGACCAGCGGTTTATTCATCTGCCGCTGGTCGTCGGGACAAGGGCCAATGAAAAACTCAATCAATATCTCGCGCTTCTTGATAAGGCGGGAGATTTGCGCGAACGGATCGTCGCGGGGGTGCTTGTCGCGCAGCGCCGCTGGACGTTGAAGACGGCGACCGGCGTCGAAATTCTCTTGCCGGAAATTGAGCCGGAGGCGGCGCTCGCCAGGCTGGCAGAGCTGCAGCGAACCGCGCATGTCCTTGACAAGGATCTGATTTCCATCGACCTGCGGCAGCCTAACCGCCTTGTCGCGAGATTGACCGAGGAAGCGGCGGCCGAACGCGCGGAAACGCTCCCCCGGAAAACCAAGGCGAAAGGCGGCCATATATGAATTCGAGGATATTGCCGCCGCGCCTGCCGCCATTGGCGGCGAAAAAAAGCGCGGTTCTTTCCGTGCTCGACATTGGCACATCGAAAGTCGTCTGCCTGATCGCGCGGCTCAATCCGAGCGATTCTTCCGAAACATTGCGCGGGCGCACCCATCGCTGCCGCATTCTCGGGATTGGGCATCAGCGTTCGCGCGGCATCAAGGGTGGTGCCATCGTCGATATGGACGCGGCGGAAGCCGCGATCCGGTTCGCGGTTGATGCGGCGGAACGGATGGCCGGAGTACAGGTCGAGAGCCTGATCGTGAACGCGACAGGCGGACGGCTTGCGTCGCGGCGCTATGACGCCAAGGTTGCGATCGCCGGGCGTGCCATTACGCAAGCCGATGTTCATCGGGTGCTGGAGGCTTGCACCTCGCGCGGTGAACAACAGGGCCGGGCCGTGCTCCATTCCCTGCCCATCGGGTTCTCGCTCGGCGAGACTCGGCACGTCCAAGATCCAAGAGGCATGGTCGGCGAGGAACTCGGCGCTGAAATGCATGTGCTGAGTTGCGACGCGGCGGCGGCGCGCAATCTGATGCTCGCGATCGAACGCTGCCATCTGACCGTCGATGCGATGGTTGCGACGCCTTACGCGGCAGGCCTTGCCGCTTTGGCCGATGATGAAGCCGAACTAGGTGCCGCCTTGATCGACATGGGGGCGGGGACAACCTCGGTGAGTGTGTTTTCCGGCGGCCATCTGACGCATGTGGATGGGTTCGCCGTCGGCGGCAACCATGTCACCACGGATGTCGCGCGCGGCCTTGGAATCACGCTCGCGGATGCCGAGCGGTTAAAGACACTCTACGGCGCCTGCCTCACTTCGGTGACCGATGAAAGCGAGACGATCGCGGTGGTCCAGGCGGGCGAGGACGGCGAGCGTCCAGCGCATTTGCCGAAGGCGCAACTCATCGCGATCATCAAGCCGCGCGTCGAGGAAATTCTCGAACTCGTGCGCGACCGCCTCAAACTCGCGGGTCTTCCTACCCACGCGGGGCGGCGGCTCGTTCTCACCGGCGGCGCCTGTCAGTTGACCGGCATGCAAGCGGCGGTGAAACGGATTGTCTCCGGGCAGGTCAGGATCGGCCGTCCGCTCGGGATAAAGGGACTACCGGAATCGGCGAAAAGTCCGGCATTCGCGGCAGCCGTCGGACTTTTGGTCTATCCGCAAGTGAGTGGTATCGAGCATTTCCGTCCGTCGCGGCGCGGCGCCGTTGCGGACGCGCAAGCGCCCGGATACATCGGACGGGTCGGGCAGTGGCTCAAAAGTAGTTTTTAAGCGTGCATGCGGCGAGCGTAAGGGCGGCGAGTAACATGTGTGTGCCGCGAATAACTTAAATGAAAACCCGAGTGCCGGCTAACGGTGCTCCAACGTCGAGAGGCCAGACGATGACGATCAATCTTAAAGCGCCCGAGCTTCGGGAGCTAAAACCACATATCATGGTCGCGGGTATCGGCGGCGCCGGCGGCAATGCGGTCAACAATATGATTGTCTCGGGCCTGCTCGGGGTCGAGTTCATTGTCGCCAATACGGATGCGCAGGCCCTGACCTCCGCGAAGGCCGAGCGCATAATCCAGATGGGCCTTCAGGTCACCGAGGGTCTTGGCGCCGGATCGCAGCCGGAAGTTGGCAGGGCCGCGGCCGAGGAAGCGATCGAGGAGATTCGCGATCATTTGTCCGGGGCGCATATGGTGTTCGTCACCGCGGGCATGGGCGGCGGCACCGGCACGGGTGCCGCGCCGGTCATCGCCCGGGCCGCAAGGGACATGGGGATCTTGACGGTCGGCGTCGTGACGAAGCCGTTCCAATTCGAGGGTGCGCGCCGCATGCGCATCGCCGAGGCGGGCATCAACGAATTGCAAAAATCCGTCGATACTCTGATCATTATCCCCAATCAGAATTTGTTTCGCATCGCCAATGAGAAAACCACCTTCGCCGATGCCTTCGCGATGGCCGATCAGGTGCTTTATTCCGGGGTTGCTTGCATCACCGATCTGATGGTCAAGGAAGGCTTGATCAATCTCGATTTTGCCGACGTCCGCGCCATCATGCGCGAGATGGGCAAGGCGATGATGGGAACCGGCGAGGCCTCGGGCGAGAAGCGGGCAATCCTCGCGGCCGAAGCGGCGATTGCCAATCCGCTGCTCGACGAAGTGTCGATGAAGGGCGCGCGCGGCTTGCTCATTTCGATCACCGGCGGCAATGATCTCACTCTTTATGAAGTCGATGAAGCGGCCGGCCGGATTCGCCAGGAGGTCGATGAGGACGCCAATATCATTCTTGGCGCGACGTTCGATGAAAACCTCGACGGCATTGTCCGCGTTTCTGTGGTTGCGACCGGCATCGATCATGCACTGACGAACTACGAGCCCACCGCCGCCGAGACCCGTATCGCGGAGGTCACCACCCGCCTGCGGGCGCAGACAGCGGCGCGCCCGATCGAAACCGCGCAGCCGCGTTTCCAAACAGTGCCAGCTGAGACCTACGCGGGTGAATATAATCCGCGCTACGAAGAGCGCGGACAAACGCCTGCCCAGCCCTTCGGCGCGCCCGGCACCGGCGCTGAAAATAGAGTCCATATCCAGGAAGTCGTGCCTCAGTCGCGTCACTATGGCGAACCGGCGCAGCAAGCGGTGCGTGTGGGCGACCATTATGAAGACGGGCCTTTTGTCCCAGAGGCGCCTGATTCTCCGGTCGTCCGGCCGCAGCGGATGCCGCAAATCGACGATCTGCCGCTACCGGCGCAGAATCAAATCCGCGCCCACCGGGGAGAGTTGGCGGCCGAGCCGCATCCGGAAGCCAAGCGCCGCTCGCTGCTCGAGCGGCTGGCCTCCTTTGGCGTCAGCCGCCAGGAAGGGGGAGCGCCAGCGCCCGCACCGCAAAGGCAAGCACCCGTGCGGCCGCCCGCACCCCAGACGTACCGGCAGCCGCAGCCAAATCCCGTTCATGCGGAATACGGCAAACGCACCCAGCACCCGCCGGCCCCGACAAGGCTTCCGCAAGCCGCGGCCGATCCGCATGGGCGGGGCACCTATCAATCGCGTGCACTCGAAGAGGACCACCTCGAGATTCCGGCATTCCTGCGGCGTCAATCGAGCTAAAATTTAAGTTCAAGGGAGGATTGAGATTTCAGGCGCTCACGCCGCCGGAAATCTCACTTTCGCCCGTCGGCGGGCGCGCGCCCGCAGGAGGGCGGCCTTGGCGTTGAGAATCGGAACTTCGCCACCAAATCCGAACCACCGGCGGGTCGTCTGCCGTTCCGTCTCGAACAAATGTTTCGCCAGAGCAAGCATTGTTCCATGTGAGGCGGTCGCGAGGCCTGGGCAGAGATTTTCCAAAGTCATCGGGCGCTTCGCATAGGCGCGCGCCCGTTGTTTGACGAGAAAGGCTGCGCTGCGCCTTGCCTGGGTACAAACTGCGGTTTCAGCGTTGATTTGGGCGGGAGTGTAATAGGGCATGCGCGGGCTCCGGCAGGGAACCCGCTCGAGACTACAGGTAAAAATACCAATGTCAAGGTATTACTACCTAACCACATTTTCTATTTCCGGCGCCACTGACCGGATCTGACAACACCTTTGATTTCTGCCGCCCATTCGATTCGCACGCCCCGGATTGGCGCCGCATTATGGCTCTCAAGGTCAAAGGTTCCGTTGGCGCCGCCGCGCTGGATGCGCTTCAGATAGCGCTTGCCGTCGGTGGTACGGACGGCGGCCTCCCAGCCAATGACGTCCGCCACATCGGTACCCTCGCGCCAGCAAATGATCACATCTCCCGGATCATAGCGGGGCCACATGCTGTCGCCTTCGACTTGGAACGCGATCGCGTCCGTCGAGATTGGAAACGGAACCTCAATTTCGTACAAGCCCTCGGGCGGGATTTGTTCGAATTCCGGCTGGATTTCCGCGCCGGCCCCGATCCTCCCGACAACTTGCACGCTGTTGCGGGGGGTGGGATCGCCAACGCCCTCGAGGAGCCAGGCCGCGGTTGTCTTCAGGACGGGGGCGAGCGCTATCAAGGTCTCGGTCGTGACGCCACGCCGGTCGTTGTTTTTGACGGCCCGCTTCAGATTGCGGATGGCGTCCGGCCGCTTGGCGGCAAGCGACGCAGCATGCGCCGAAAGACCCACCTCCTTGAGGCGGCTTTCGATGCGGGCGAGGACGTCTTCCAATTCCATACCGGTAGAGTAACCGAACTTAATCAGGAATGCATCAGGTAAAATTGCCTTGACAAGAACGGTAGAAATACCTTATAGCTCATCTTTAGCGGTGCCGCCGGAATGGTCCCGCGCGTGAGTGCAGAAGGAGGTTTTGCCGTGACGGTTGCGACAGAAATTCACAAATCCCGTTGGACAGGAGAGCGTATTGCCCGCTTGGGGTTCCTCCTTGGTCTTGGCTGGGAAGCCAAGCGCATCGCCGAAGATCCCATCATCAGTTCGACCCCCAACAATGTGCACCGTCAAGCGCAACGATTCGGCCTCGCTTTTCGCGCCGCGGCGGCGGCCATGTCGGTTCGATTGCCGCCTGAGGCCAACAGCTATTTCGAGGCGGCGGCGGCCAAGCGCAGCCTTACCCGTGAGTCGATGATCAAGCTTCTGCTGCTCGAAGTCGCGTCCGAACCAAGTCTTCTCGACAATATTCTCGATGATGGGGTTTGAGAATGGAGAGCGAAGCAAAGGCGTCCTCATTCGAGGGTCCGCTCACCGTCCCGCGCGAAAGCTTGCCGGAATTTTGGGATGCGGAGCTTGTCGGCAAAAGGCTCGTTCAGGCGTTTGCCACACTCGACCGCCTGCCGCGGATGCGCGGACCCCGCGAGCCCGGCGGCCATTGGCCGCGCACCGTGACTGAATGGGCCGATCAATTGGCACAGGCGGAACTCGCGGAAAGCGAACGCCGGGCACGCCAGGAGGTGGCCAATCGCACGGTGATCCGGCCGACGGCCCTCGAGATCCAACGGATGGACACCGCCCTTGAATGGCTGCGTGAATTGCGCGATCTCGATACCGGGATGGCGCTGGTGACGACCCTTTGGGCGCTCCGTTCGGCGCGGGGGCGCTCGATCAAAAAACTCTGCATCGAAAAGCAATGGGCGCCGCACACCTTTTTCCGGAAGCGGGCGAAGGCGCTCGCAAGCTTGGCGGACATGCTGAATGCGCGCGGCAGGCCGGTGTTTTGAAGACAACGCCTCTCATACTGGATCACCGAGCTGGGCATCGGCTCTGTCTTTTTCGAGCGCATCGAGGGCCGCCTCCAAGATGGCACGGATGTTCGCGACGTTTTTGGTATTGAGCATGCTGGGGTCGAGATAAAAATCGAGCCCAGTCATATGCGCGCTGAAGATTGCGACCTGCTCGCCAGCCGAATCAAGCATGCCTTTGACCACATAGGGCATGACCTCCCGGCTGATTCCCTTCATGTGAATGGGCGAAAGAGCCTGCGCTACAAGAATGTCACGCGCGAGGGCGTAGGTTTCATAGCTGATGACGATTTGTCCGGGTTCGGCGATCGACTGCAGACGCGCCGCCAGATTGGCCTCGGCCCCGATGATCGTGTAGTCCATGCGGTCGGCGCTGCCAAAATTTCCAACATTGCAAAACCCCGTGTTGACGCCCATGCGGACGCGGAACGGGTTCTCGACGCCAGCGTTGCGCCACTTGGCGTTCAGCTCGGCGAGGCGCCGCTGCATATCAAACGCCATCCGCACGCAAGCCTTGGCGTCCTCCGCTTCTCCCCTGGTATCGGGATCGCCAAAGAAGATCAGAATGGCATCGCCGACGAATTTGTCGATCGTGCCCCCATGCGTAACGGCGACATAGGACATCTCGGTGAAATATTCGTTGAGCAATTGCGTGATCTGCTCGGGCTGCAACCGTTCGGTGGTCGCGGCGAAATCCTTGATATCGGAAAAGAAAATCGTGAGCTTCTTGCGCTCGGTGTGGATCGTGACGTCCTTTTCACCACTGAAAATGCGTTTGTAGACTTGCGGTGCCAAATAGCGGGAAATCTTCATCGCAAGCGTCGCAAGAAATTCGTTGGCGGTCTCAAGCTCTCTATTAATGAAACGGATCACCGCCGCCTGGCGGCGCTGAAGCGCAATGAACGTAAAACCGGTCACAGCCACGACGACGAAATACATTAACAAATATTTGAGCGAAAACAGATTGGCGGCAATCGGCTGGGTAATGCTCACTTCCTGAATTCCCCGCACGTCGCCAACTTTCCAATCGTGTTTGGGGCTTTCTGGGTGGGCGTTGTGGCAGTTCACGCAAGTTGCATTCATAATCACGGGCGCCACAAGCCGCACACGGTCGGAGAAGAAATCTTGTGACACTTCGGTCAGTTGCTTTTTTGTACCGGCCCGCAACGCTTTGAGGGCCGAGGCTTCGAATTTGTCAAACGTGTGCGGCTCCCGGTTCTTGAATGGATAGTCCGATATGAAACGATAGGTGATATTCTGCTGCTGTTCGTTGATTACGCGGCCAAGCTCCAACGACATGGTCGCGGGAATTGGGATCGCGCCAGGAATGGCTTCGTAATTGTGGACCACCTTCGTCGATCCCGGTTCCGCCAAGATACGGCCGACGACGGTGTTGCTATAATATCCCCGGACGCTGCTGATCACCGAATTGAGATCGCTGGCTTGCCGGAGCAGGCTTGCTTCCGTCGTCTGGTGCAGATCAAGCCATACGGCGACCGGAAGACCGATGACCAGCAAGACAACAAGCAAAATAAGAACGAGCTCGCGGGAATGTTTGGTGGACATAGGCGTAGTTCTCATTAACGCAGCCTCGCCAAATAATGCGGCAACCACCTGAATTGATGGGAAAGGATCAACCCCATTATGCAGCGCGTTTGGCGTTTCGTCACCTGAGCATTATGAAACCTGCCCATTCTTTACACAAAAACACTGTGCCGGCAGTGGAAGCCGCGATCGAGGGCAAGAAAAATCCGCCGGGATGCGGATGCCGGTACCGCCGGGTACAATGAGGTGAGAGGTTTATGCGGATAGGCTCATCGGAGACAGGGAATCAGCCCGCGGCGCGCCCGCGTTCTTAGTCCTCGCCGCCGATTCCGATTGGTTGGATCACGCATTAAAGCACGGGAAGTCCTTATAGAGCTTCCAGAATAGAGCTTCCAGATCATGCGCTAATACAAACCGCCGGTGCCGGTTCCAACCAGGCGGTCCGTGTCATGATCGACCGTTTGCGCACGCGGCGTGGCGTCCCCCGCGGCATAAGAATCCGGCGGTGCGGTGCCGGGCTTGAACGCCTCCTGAATCGCACCCGAGGTGCTCGCGCTCGTCCGCATTCCGGTTTTCGCGTTGACCCAAATCAGCTTGATGCCGGGCGGCGCTCGGAAGGGAATATCGGGTTTGCCGGCAAGTGCCATCTTCATGAAGTCGCGGAAAATCGGCGCCGTATAATGCGCCGCTTGGGCCGAATCCCCGAGCGAACGCGGCTGATCATAGCCCATGAAAACGCCAACCGTGAGATCTGGCGAATATCCAATGAACCACAGATCCTTGGCTTCGTTGGTTGTTCCCGTCTTGCCGGCAAGGTGCTTGCCGACCTCCTTGATCGACTGACCAGTGCCGCGCTGGATAACGCCTTCCATGACCGAGGTGATCTGATAGGCGGTGAGCGGATCGAGCACTTGCTCGCGTTTGTCGATAAGTTTGGGCTCGTCCTGATTTTGCCAAGCCGGGGCATCGCAGCCTTGGCAGATTCGCTCGTCATGCCGGTAGATCGTGTGGCCCCAGCGGTCTTGAATGCGGTCGATCAAGGTTTCCTTGATCCGTTTGCCGCCATTGGCGAGCATCGAATAAGCGGTGGTCAGACGCATCAAGGTCGTTTCCCCAGCGCCAAGCGAGTTGGCAAGGTAAGGCGACAGATCGTCATAGATTCCGAAGCGCTTGGCATATTCGGCGATGAGCGGCATGCCGACATCGCGGGCGAGCCGGACGGTCATCTGATTGATCGAATGCTCTACGCCGTATCGCAATGTGTGTGGGCCGCCCGAGGTGCCCTCGAAATTTTCTGGACGCCACACGCCGAGCCCTGGGCCCTGATCGATTTCGATCGGAGCGTCAAGAATAATGGACGACGGCGTATAACCATTGTCGAGCGCCGTCGCATAGACGAAGGGCTTGAAGGAAGAGCCCGGCTGGCGCATCGCCTGCGTCGCGCGATTGAATTCGGATTGGTCGAAGGAAAATCCGCCGACCATCGCGAAGACGCGTCCGGTGTAGGGGTCCATGACGACGATCGCGCCGCCGACTTCCGGAATTTGGCGCAACCGGTACTGCTGGGGCTTCCCATCGACCGGCTCGACATAAACGACATCACCTGGCGCAAGGCCAGAACGTGTGCCTGTGCCTCTTGTCCAACGCAGCCCGGTATTGAGGAGAGTGCCCGATAGCCGTTCGCGCTCGATCTCGCCGGATTTTTCATGCCGCGGCTGCAAACCGATTCGCGCGCTGGTATCACTGGTGTCGAGGACGACCGCTAGCCGCCAAGGCGCCACATCGCCCAGGGCCGGAACGTCGGCGAGCGGAATTCCCCAATCCTGGCTGATGTCGATATGGCGCATGGGGCCACGGAAGCCATGCGCCTCATCGTAGCGGACGAGACCATCGACCAGCGCCCGCCTCGCCATCAGCTGCATTTTGGGATCGAGCGTGCTGCGAACCGAAAGGCCGCCTTCGTAAAGCTTCTTTTCGCCGTAGCGATCGCTGAGTTCCCGGCGGACTTCTTCGGCGAAAAAGCCAGCGGCGAATGCATTGGGCGAGAGAACGCGCGGATTGACGCCGAGCGGCTCGGCCTTGGCTTTTTCACCGTCTTGGCGGGAGACATAACCGTTCTCGATCATGCGGTCGATCACCCAATTGCGCCGTTCGATCGCCCGTTCGCGCTTCAAGAAAGGATGATAATTGTTGGGGGCTTTCGGCAAGGCGGCGAGATAGGCGACTTGCGCGATGGTCAGTTCATGGACGGACTTACCGTAGTAATTCAATGCGGCGGCCGCGACGCCATAATTCCCAAGTCCAAGATAGATTTCGTTAAGATAAAGCTCGAGAATCTTCTCCTTGGAATAGGCACCCTCGATACGGAAGGAGAGAAGCGCCTCGCGAATCTTGCGCTCGTAGGACCGCTCATTCGTCAATAGAAAATTCTTGGCGACTTGTTGGGTGATGGTCGAGGCGCCTTGGACGTGTTTGTCGCCTTGCGCAAGCACGAAAACAGCGCGCAGGATGCCCTCCGGATCGACGCCCGCATGGCTGTAGAAATTTTTGTCCTCGGCGGATATGAACGCTTGCTTGACGAGTGGGGGAATAGCGGCGCTCGGCAGATAAAGACGCCGCTCGCGCGCATATTCGGCGATGAGCGATCCGTCGCTGGCGTGAACGCGCGTCATCACCGGCGGTTCGTAATCCTTGAGGGTCGTATAATCTGGCAGATCCCGTTCGAATTTCCATACGAGAACACCCGCCGCGCATGCTCCGACGATAAAAATAATCGCTCCAGTCGCGAAGATGAAACCAAGGAAACGGGTGATGTGCCGCATACAATCAAGCCCTTTGAATTCGTGAAGCTCTTGATGAATTCCCGGAATTCTTGCCGGGCGAAATCAGCAAACCAGCGGCCTCAATACGATAGCCGCGCTTCCGCCGCCGCGTGTCCGCGACATTTCCATAATAAACACTTCGTAAAAGCCAATGCTGGCTTTGTCGTCTTCGTCCTGCGGCAATTTTGTGTTGAAAATTTGTTGAACGAGGCCGTGAGCGCTTCAAATTTACCGCTCATGCTCTCCGTCTGCCTTGTCTTGCCGGATGATCTCGTTGCAGACGCCGGCAAATTTTTCAAGCTTATGCTTATGCGTGCTTACGCGAAAACCCTGCCGGGGTTGCAGCATCCGTCGCTATCTGTCCTGCCGCGAGAGTTGTGCCATTTAGCACCGATCTTAGCTGTTGGGCTGCTTATCAAAGGTACCGATGGTGCTGAAGCGATCTGGTCTGTACCCGAAGCGCTCAGGCGGAAGCAGGAGGACCCAGTTATGATGAATTTTGATACAGAACGGCTCATTGGCGAGACGATGGCGGAAGTTCTGCGGGAGCGGCTTATCGAGCTCGAAACCCTGGAAGCCACGGGTGATGCCTCGGAGCACACCGTTAGCCGTCTTGCATTTGTGCGCAAATTGCTGGCGCGGTTTGACGAGCATCAGATATACCGTCCGCAAGCTTCAGCACAACTGGCAAGACTGGATTGGTGAATGCGGGGCAACGGCCCACGGATCGATATTCGAGACGTGGGCCACAGACCACAGCATTTCCCTGCGGTCAGAACCACGGCTGCACAAAAACCGAAAATACAGAGATGTCTGTACTATTGGGGAACCGAAGGGATTTTCCCAACCGGCGACGCATCCGAGTCGCTTTTGCCAATGTTTGCCGTGTTCTCGCGCGCGGAAAAGAAAGCTTCGATCGCCCCAGCGACCCGGCTTGAGGTTTCATCGCGCCATTGCGGCGAATTCAGCGCCAGGCCGTCCTTTTGGTTGGAAAGATAGCCAAGTTCAAGGAGCACCGATGGAACATCCGGCGCTTTCAAAACACGAAATCCGGCGGAGCGCTGCGGGTTTTTGTTGAGCCGGCCGGCGACTTTCCAATAATTCACCAAGGTGTGCGCGAAAAAATGGCTGTAAGCGCGGGTTTCCCGGCGCGTCAAATCGAACAAAATATCAGAAACGTCGCCGGCATCCTCGGCCTTGTCCAATCCGGCCGCGGCATCGGCTTGATTTTCTTGTTGCGCGACACGCTCGGCTTCGGCATCCGAGGCTCGATCCGAAACGGTGTAGACTGTCGCCCCGGAAACATCGGATGCTTCGGAGAGGGTGTCGGCATGGATCGAGATGAAGAGAGCGGCGTTTCCGTCGCGCGCCATCTTGACCCGTTCAGAGAGGGGAACGAAACTGTCGCCGTCGCGGGTCATGGCGACCTTGAGGTGACCGCCAGCCTCAAGTTTGGCGGCGAGCGCCTTGGCGAAATCGAAGACCAAATCTTTTTCGACAAGTCCTTTTACCCTGGCGCCCCGGTCGATGCCGCCATGCCCCGGATCGATCATCACCACGGGTTTTGCCGATGCCGGTTGCGGTTTTTGCTCCTGCCTGGCTTGTGCTATCGCTTCGAACTTCTGCCGTGCGATTTGGACAGCCGCTTGGAACTCCGCGCGATCGGTTGCCGTGAGCTCGATGACGAGACGCGCGTGATTGTCGCTCTCGTTTTTTTCGCAAGCCGCGCGCAGGAGCCGGGCAGGGCCGCGAAGATCTATGACGATCCGCGACTTACCTGGCGCAAGTTGCCCAAATCTATAGGCGGTAATGAGGCTGGTTTTTTGGCGTGTTCCGTTTGCCTGGCGGCCGCTTTCCGGGTCCAGCAAAAAATCCATTTGGGGCAAGTCGACAATAACACGATCAGGATCGGCAAGGACGAAGGCCGTGGCATCGATAGGCGTGGAAATCTCGAAGATGAGCTTGGTTTGAGGGCCTGCCCGTTCTATCCTAGCAGTGCTGGCGGCGGGACGTTGCGGTGTGTCTGGCGCAATCGGCGCCGGGTCTGCGCGCGAGGCAATAACGCAGAATTCGGAGGTTAGCCAGGCTGCGGCAAGCGTCACGATGACAGCGAGCGCTGTGACAAATGTCGAACCCACAGTCCGGGCTAAAAATACGCACCCCGGCATTGACTTGCCTGCCTCTTGACATTGATCGATAATGATCAGCCATAAGCCGCCGCCTAGGCCGCTTTGGCGGTTTACAGGGACCGTATGCGTTTCAAGACCTATGAACCGCAATCTTTGTCTTTGGACTATCGAGGTTAACCAATTATGATCATAACAGAAATCATCCGCCAAAACCGTCACCTGGTAGACACGGTCCGAAGAAAACTTGCCAAACAGCAAAGGAACCCGATATAAAAGATAGTTCTTTTCTGGGCCTGAACATTTGCCGTTACGTTGCGGCATGAGGTTTCAGCGAGATATCGGGTTGTTCGGTCGAGGGTTTCGGTTATTGGTATTTAAATTGCTTATGGCTCGAAATAAGAGTCAAGGCCCGACCGGTAGCCTTACCCATGCCTCGGGGCTTAGGATTTGTCTGAGATCAGAGATCTATGGCAAAGAATGCCCACTAGGGGTGATTTCCGGTGGACCCCGCGTTCGGGGCGCCGTTGCGGATAGGTGACAAGGACATGATTTGTCCTGCAAAGGATTCGGCAGCACGCAATCGTTCTGGCTTTGAAGTGCCTCCGGTTGCCTTTGTGTATGCGTCTTTTTCCGTTAAACGCGCGTATTTTCCCCGCAAAACTACGCGTCCCTTGTTCTTGCGTAGCCAGGCGCCTTCTTCGGACCAGCGCTTCGAGGCCGGCCTGGCGCTTCATCACAGAACACTTTTGGTGGTGTCCTTTTGCAGATCGCCGCGTGGTGACGCAGGCCGTCCCGGCGACCTTATTTTATCCCCCATCTTCTCCCATCCAGTGCGCACCGCGGTCTATTCCCGGCCACGCTCAGCCCCAAGTTCCGGCATAGGGATCTTGGCTGGCAGCGCGGCTCATCCGCGCGTCGCGCCCAAACGAGTTTCACATGGCCAACAAAATGCTTATCGATGCGTCTCACCCCGAAGAAACCAGGGTGGTCGTCCTTCGCGGTAATCGGGTTGAGGAATTTGATTTCGAGTCCGCCAATAAAAAACAACTTCGCGGCAATATTTATCTCGCGAAAGTCATGCGAGTCGAACCGTCACTCCAGGCGGCGTTTGTCGATTATGGCGGCAACCGGCACGGCTTCCTGGCGTTCTCGGAAATCCATCCCGATTATTACCAAATTCCCGTCGCCGACCGCCAAGCCCTGATCGAGGACGATGCGCGGGCGCAGCGCGATGAGGAAGACGACGGCGCGCGTTCGCAGCGCCGCAGCCGCCGTTTCCGGCGGGGCGACCGCAATGGCCATCGGGCTGAGAAGCGGAGCGGCATCGATCAAACGATGTCAGAGCCCTACGCCGGTGAGTTGATGTCAGAGCCCTACGCCGGTGAGTTGGCGTTCGAAGCCAGGGATACTCTGACCCCCGAGGCCGACGAACAATCGCCAAGCGAACCGTCTGCGGCGGAGCAGGACGTTGCTCCCCATGAAGGCGCGCCGGAAGACTCGGGTCGCGTCGATGCCGATGACGGCGACGCTGGGGCATTGGAGGCTCCGGCGCCTGGGACCTTGGTGGCACAAGCGGACATCGAGGAGTTCGTGCAGGCAGGCCGCGCCCCGGACGCTGAATTCGCGGCGGACACTGAATCCCATTCTAGCATGTCGTGGGAGGACTCCGGTCCGGTCTCGGAACCAGAACAGCCAATTCTCGAAACAGATTTTGCGGGCGAACACGTGCAAGACGCCGAAACGGACCGGATCTCCCGGCCCCCGGCTGAGCCTGGCAACAATGTTGGCGATGAAGAAGAGGACGAAGCTGAAGCTGGCGAGATTGAACAGCTCGGCGGTGACGCGATGGAGGAGATGCCGGTTCGTTCCTACCGCCATCGCAAGCAATATAAGATTCAGGAGGTCATCAAGCGCCGCCAAGTGCTGCTTGTACAGGTCGTTAAGGAAGAGCGCGGCAACAAGGGCGCGGCGCTGACGACCTATTTGTCGCTGGCTGGCAGGTATTCCGTTTTGATGCCAAACACCGCGCGCGGCGGCGGGATCTCCCGAAAGATTACCGATTCCGGTGACCGCCAAAGATTGAAGTCCATCGCGGAGGAACTCGACGTTCCCGAAGGCATGGGCGTTATCGTCCGCACCGCTGGCGCCGCGCGAACCAAACCTGAAGTCAAGCGCGACTTCGAATATTTGCTGCGCATGTGGGAAACGGTGCGCGAAACCACGTTGCAATCGACTGCGCCGATGCTGGTCTATGAGGAAGGTTCGCTGATCAAGCGGGCAATCCGCGATCTTTACAACAAGGATATCGACGAGGTTGTCGTCGCGGGGGAAGAGGGCTATCGCGAGGCCAAGGAATTCATGCGCTTGCTCATGCCGAGCCATGCAAAAATGGTCCAGCCCTATCGCGATCCGCAGCCGATGTTCGCCAAATCCGGCGCCGAAACCCAGCTCGACGCGATGTTCTCGAACCAGGTCACGTTGAAGTCCGGCGGTTATATCGTCATCAATCAAACCGAGGCTTTGGTTGCGATTGACGTGAATTCCGGCCGCTCCACGCGTGAACACAATATCGAAGACACGGCGCTGCGGACCAACCTCGAGGCCTCCGATGAGATCGCTCGCCAATTGCGGCTGCGTGACCTTGCTGGTCTCATTGTCATCGATTTCATCGATATGGAGGAAAATCGCAACAACCGCACTGTCGAGCGGCGCCTAAAGGACGCGCTGAAGAACGACCGGGCCCGCATCCAAGTCGGCCGGATGTCGCATTTTGGCCTTTTGGAAATGTCGCGCCAGCGCATGCGCACCGGGGTGATCGAGGGGTCGACCGTTGCTTGTCCGCATTGCGCCGGCGCCGGAATGGTGCGCTCGACGTCATCCATCGCGCTGCACGTTCTGAGGGCTATGGAAGATGCTCTGATCAAGAATTCGAGTTATGACATCGTCGTCAAAACGAGGACGGCCGTCGCGCTTTATATTCTCAATCAGAAACGCCCCCATCTCCGCGACTTGGAAAACCGGTTTGGCGTATCGGTGATGATCACCTCCGATGATAGTTTGTCTGGCACAAATTATTATGCCTTGGAGCGGGGCGAACTCGCGGTGGCGGCAAACAAGATAGTGCCGTCCCAACCGGTCGCTGCGCCCGCCGCCGAATTGGCCGATAGATTTTTTGATGAAGCCGCCGTAGACGATGACGGTTCGCCTGATGAGTTGGCCGCGATCGAGGCGGCGCCTGCCGAGGGTCATACCCATCGCGACAGCGAACACGAGGCCGAGGGACGGCAAAGGCGCCGGCGCCGGAGGCGGCGTGGGCGTGGCGGTGATCGCGAGGGCTCCGGAATTGCCGCGAACGCTCCGCAACCTCCCGACGATGCGCTGGAAGTGATGGCCAAGATTGGCGGATTGCGCCCGAACGCCACGCTCGACGACGATGCGGACACCGAACAAGCCATTG
Source organism: Methylocapsa sp. D3K7 (assembly GCF_029855125.1). Classification (GTDB taxonomy): domain Bacteria; phylum Pseudomonadota; class Alphaproteobacteria; order Rhizobiales; family Beijerinckiaceae; genus Methylocapsa. The sequence goes on along the minus strand of NZ_CP123229.1, from coordinate 1,046,130 downwards.
TGTCCGCCATCGACGAAACACCGCTCGACCAGCAACGTTCGGGCCGAAGTTCGGGACGCGAAGGCCGCCGCCCGCGCAGAGTGACGGGCGATGCCGATGGGGATACAAACCCCTCAGAAACTCAACCCGAGTCGCTGGAGTTGAGTGGATCAGAAGCCGAGGCGCTTGATCTGCCCTCCGGCACGGAGGCGAACAGAGGGCGTTCCTCGTCTGGTAGGGTGCGGCGAAGCCGCCGGCCGCCGCGCGGATCCCGTGTCTCTCAAATTGATGATGTTGCGGCGTCGGCTCAAGAGGCAGAACCGGATCTCCTTGTTGATGACGTGCGAGAGCAGGAAGCGTCGCCAGGAGCTTCACTGCTGGATATTGCGGCCGAGGTAAATTCTGCGTTCGGCAATGTTCAAACGGATGCCCGTGAGGCTTCCCGCCCGGACGCTTATGGCTCGTCGGAACAACCCGTAACGCCACCGCGCTTGCCTGAAGACCCACAACCCGAGGCACTTGATCCGGCCCGCCCTAAACGCTCAGGCTGGTGGCAACGGGCGCGCGCAAGCGGACATCGTTAAAGCATGATCCCAAAAAGTCGCAGACTTTTTGGGATCAGCATCCAGGGTCTTGCACGTCATATTGCTCTCAGGCAATCATGCTCTTCAGGGCGTCACTCTCACGGCCAAGCGTCGCGAGGACCTTGTTGACGATACCCTTCACATCGAGGCCTGCGGTGGCGTATAGTTTTTCCGGCTTATCATGATCGAGAAAGCTGTCGGGTAACACCATCGAGCGGAATTTCAGGCTTCGTGCGCCAATGCCATCGAACGCGCCGTGCTCGGCAAGCATCTGCATCACGAACGAGCCAAAACCGCCGATGGAGCCTTCCTCGATCGTGATCAAAACTTCATGGTTCGTGGCGAGACGGAAAATCAAATCCTGGTCGAGGGGTTTGGCGAAGCGGGCGTCGGCGACCGTCGTGGAAACTCCGTAGGTTGCGAGCTCTTCTGCCGCTTTCAAGGCTTCCGCCAAGCGTGTCCCGAGGGACAGGATTGCGACTTTGCTGCCTTCGCGCAAGATCCGGCCGCGACCGATCTCCAGGACTTGACCAACCGCCGGCATATCGACGCCGACGCCCTCGCCGCGCGGGTAGCGCAAAGCGATCGGCCCTTCATCGTAAGCTGCGGCAGTTGCCACCATATGCACTAGCTCGGCTTCGTCGGCCGCCGCCATTACTGCCATGCCCGGCAAAATTCCGAGGAAGGAAACGTCGAAAGAGCCCGCATGTGTCGCGCCGTCGGCGCCGACGAGGCCGGCCCGGTCGATGGCGAAGCGCACAGGCAATTTCTGGATCGCCACATCGTGGACGACTTGATCGTAGCCGCGCTGGAGAAACGTCGAATAGATCGCGCAGAATGGCTTATAGCCTTCGGTCGCCAATCCGGCGGCAAAGGTGATTCCATGCTGTTCGGCGATGCCGACGTCGAAGGTGCGCTCTGGAAATACCTTTTGGAAAATATCGAGGCCCGTGCCGCTTGGCATGGCGGCGGTAATCGCAACAATTTTGTCGTCCTGCTGTGCTTCGGCAACCAAAGCGTCGGCGAACACCCGTGTGTAGGATGGCGCATTCGCCTTGGGTTTGACCTGCACGCCGGTGACGACGTCGAAGGTGTTGACGCCATGATATTTGTCGGTTGATGCTTCGGCGGGAGCATAACCTTTGCCCTTTTGCGTGACGACATGGACAAGAATGGGTCCATTGTGCGAATCGCGGACGTTTTTCAAAACCGGCAGCAAATGATCGAGGTTGTGGCCATCGATAGGCCCGACGTAATAGATGCCGAGTTCCTCGAACAATGTCCCGCCCGCCCAGAAATTCCGCGCGAATTCCTCGGTCTTGCGAGCCCGATCATAGATGAACTTCGGCAAATGGCGGCCGAGCTGCTTTGCGGTTTCGCGCACGGAGCGGTAGGTGCCCCCGGAGACGAGCCGTGCCAAATATGCCGACAAGGCGCCCGCCGGGGGCGCAATCGACATATCGTTATCGTTAAGGATAATGATCAGCCGCGAGTGCATCGCACCCGCATTGTTCATCGCTTCATAGGCCATGCCTGCCGACATTGCGCCGTCGCCGATCACGGCGACGACGTTGGTGCGCTTGTTGGACAGCGTATTGGCCACTGCCATGCCAAGCCCGGCCGAGATCGACGTGGAGGAATGGGCCGCTCCAAAAGGATCATAATCGCTTTCCGAGCGCTTGGTGAAGCCAGACAGGCCGCCACCCCGGCGCAAGGTTCTGATCCGGTCGCGCCGGCCGGTCAGTATCTTATGGGGATAGGCTTGGTGGCCGACGTCCCAAATGATCCGATCGTCCGGGGTATCGAACACATAATGCAAGGCAACTGTGAGTTCGACCACACCAAGTCCGGCGCCGAGATGACCCCCCGTTACGGAAACCGCGTCGATGGTCTCGGTACGCAGTTCGTCGGCGATCTGGGCGAGATCGGTTTCGTTCAAGCGCCGCAAATCGGAGGGCGAGGCGATCGTGTCGAGCAAGGGGGTTTTTGAAGATATCGTCACGGACGCCTCTTTCAAAACAAGACCGCAGACCAGCGTTGCGGACGCGGTGAAACGCAGCTAAAGCAAAAACTAAGAAAGCTATGCCGACCTTACCCCTGGCCGACCCTACAGAATCGTGAATAGCGAACAAACGACCAACCCGCAACGCAAACCCCAATTCTCACACTGGGTTGTGCGACGTTTCGAGCGAAACTGCGGCTTTTGCACAACAGTTGCTTAACAATCCAGCAAGAATTTGCCAGAAGCAACCGGCTGCCTCAACTGTGGGATAACTCCTCTCCTTTTGGGAGTTTTGAACGAGATTGCGTCCAGCCGGTTTCCGGCCGAAATGAGATTGCGGGACGAAGTTTACTGGTCGCATTCTCCGGCAAAGCTATGTTTTAGGCGAAGTCCAAGTCTTGGTTTCAAGTGAAGGCTAAGTCTTGGCTGGCCCGCGTGATCAGCGGAGACATCATTTGAGAAGCCGCCGGTCTTGTTGATCCGGCAGCCATGGCGGTAGAGCCCGAGGCGGAGGGTGCCATTTCGAAAAGGGATGGGTTCCATGACCTTCACAAGTGATCCGGAACTATGCCCATCTGCGCCACGTTCTTTGAACACGGCAATTGGTAGCTATAACCGCTCTTGGGCAAGATTGTCGGCGTGGTCGTGGATGTTGCAGTTCGGGTTTTCGGGGCTTCGGCGTCGATCGCTTCGACTTATCACAATCTTCCTAATCCTTTCCGGTACCACAGAAATCGCCACGGGGCTCGGTGCCAAGACTTAGGGCCGGTTTTTGCTTTGGGTGGGCTTGCGGCTATGGTTGGCGTATTGATAGTTGCGGGATGGCCGGAGAACCGGTTCGTCATTTTGGGTTGCGCTTGCGGCGCTTGTAGGTAAAGCGATGAAAAGACTGTCCGGAAAACTGCGCGGATGCCGTGTATACGTCGCGATCCGTGAGCGTGCGAACGCCGCTAAAGGGTGACAATGACAAAATGGGTATACACTTTTGGTCAGGGCGAGGCCGAAGGCGGAAGCGATCTGAAAAATCTTCTTGGCGGCAAGGGAGGCAATCTTGCCGAAATGGCGAGACTTGGACTGCCGGTCCCTCCTGGATTCACCATTACCACCGAGGTGTGCACGTATTTTTATAACAACGGAAAACAATTTCCGGTGGACCTAGCCGAGGCGGTGGAGTCCGCGCTCGGGTTTATCAGCGGTGTCACCGGCCGGACCTATGGCGACGCGCAATCGCCGCTCCTCGTTTCGGCGAGGTCCGGGGCCAGGGCCTCGATGCCTGGCATGATGGACACGGTTTTGAACCTCGGCCTCAACGACATCACCGTGGAGGCGTTGGCGGAAAATTCGGGCGACGCCCGTTTTGCCTATGATTCCTATCGCCGGTTCATTCAAATGTATGCGAATGTGGTTTTGGGTATCGAACATCACATCTTTGAAACGATCCTTGAGTATTACAAGCAGAACAAAGGAATAGCGCTCGATACGGAACTGACTGAGGGCGGGTGGCGGGCGATTGTCGCCGAGTTCAAAGCACGATTTGAAAAAATCCAAGGCAGACCCTTTCCGCAAGATCCCCGTGAACAGCTTTGGGGCGCGATTGGCGCCGTGTTCGAATCTTGGATGAATCCGCGTGCCGTTGCCTACCGGTGGCTGCATGATATCCCGGCAGCCTATGGAACCGCGGTCACGATTCAGGCCATGGTTTTTGGCAATATGGGGGAGACGTCGGCGACCGGTGTCGCCTTTACCCGCAACCCGTCAACCGGCGCGAAGGAACTCTACGGCGAGTTCTTGCTCAATGCACAAGGCGAGGACGTCGTCGCGGGTCTCAGAACGCCACAAAATATTACCGAGGCCGCCCGTATCGCCGGGCGTTCGCAAGATCCGTCGATGGAATCGCTGCTGCCGGACGCCTATGCGGAACTCACCAGTGTGATGGCTCATCTCGAAGCGCACTATCGCGATATGCAGGATGTGGAATTCACGGTGGAGCGCGGCAAATTATGGATGTTGCAGTCCCGCAGCGGCAAGCGAACCAGCAAGGCCGCGCTTCGCATCGCCGTCGAGATGACAAACGAAGGATTGATCGGCAAGCCAGAGGCGATCGCCAGCATCGATCCTTTGTCCTTAGAACAGCTTTTGCATCCAGCGCTTGATCCTCGTGCCGCGCGCCAGATTGTCGCCACCGGCTTGCCGGCCTCGCCTGGGGCGGCGAGTGGCGAGATCGTTTTTTGTGCCAGCGACGCCGAGCAATTGAAGAGCGCTGGCCGCAAGGTCATTTTGGTGCGCATCGAGACGAGCCCCGAAGATATTTTGGGAATGCATGCGGCGGAAGGCATTTTGACGACGCGGGGCGGCATGACGTCCCATGCGGCGGTTGTCGCGCGCGGTATGGGAAAGCCCTGCGTTTCCGGTGCCGGCACGATCCGCGTCAATTACGCAAAAGAGACCATGACGGCGGCCGGAGTTACTTTTCGCAAAGGAGACATGCTGACGATTGACGGCGCCACTGGGCAGGTGCTCAAGGGCGCCGTCGAAATGCACCAGCCCGAGCTTTCGGGGGAATTTACTATACTCATGGAATGGGCGGATGCGGTGCGCCGGATGGGAGTGCGGGCGAATGCCGACACTCCGAGGGATGCGCGTGTCGCGCGGAAATTCGGCGCGGAGGGGATAGGCCTTTGCCGGACCGAGCATATGTTCTTCGAAGGTGAACGGATTGTCATGGTCCGTGAAATGATCCTTGCCGAGGATGAAGCGGGCCGGCGGGCGGCGCTTGCCAAGCTGCTGCCGATTCAGCGCGCCGATTTCACCGAGCTTTTCGAGATCATGGCGGGTCTGCCGGTGACCATTCGCCTGCTTGATCCGCCGCTGCATGAATTTCTGCCGCGAAGCCGGGACGAAATCGCGGCCGTTGCCGAGGCCATGTCTGTTTCGCCGGAAAAGCTGACCCAGCGTGCGGCCGAACTGCAAGAGTACAATCCGATGCTGGGGTTTCGCGGCTGCCGGCTCGCGATCGTTTTTCCTGAAATCGCCGAAATGCAAGCGCGCGCGATTTTTGAAGGCGCGGTCGCGGTCAAGCGCAAGACTGGGGTTGCCGCGCGGGTGGAAATCATGACGCCGCTCGTCATCGGCAAAGAGGAGTTCGATCGGATCAAGGCACAGGTTGAGAAGGTGGCACTGGCGGTTGCCGCCGAGGCGACCGAGACCATTGACTATTCGTTCGGGACGATGATCGAGACCCCGCGGGCTTGCTTGCGGGCTGGCGAACTTGCCCAAACAGCCGAGTTCTTTTCATTTGGCACCAATGACCTCACTCAGACCTGTCTCGCGCTTTCCCGCGACGATGCGGGATCATTCCTCGGCGAATATGTGGCCAAGGGAATCCTTCCTGCAAATCCGTTTGCCACGATCGACCAGGAAGGGGTTGGCGAATTCATCGAAATCGCGGTCGCGCGCGGCCGCCAGTCACGGCCGGAGATCAAGATTGGAATCTGCGGCGAACATGCGGGCGATCCTGCCTCGATCGCGTTTTTCCAGGATGTTGGCCTGAGCTATGTCTCTTGTTCGCCTTTCCGGGTCCCGATCGCGCGTCTAGCGGCGGCACAGGCGGCTTTGGCGGCCAAAGCCGCTACATAGCCTCACCCGCTGGTGAGGATATCGTGGCTGTTGGAGACATCTCAGCCTGTCGAAGAAGAGGCATCGGCGGAGGGCGGCTGAGCGGGCAACAGCGCCAAATGGGCGATCAGCGTTTGATCTTGTAAAATCGCCATGCGCTCTTTGGGTTGAAGCCAGGAGATCGCTTCATCAATCGTTCCGGCTTCGGCAAGCTTGGCGTCGGCAAGGGCCCATTCCGGCGCGATGTTGCCATTCCGCCGTTTTGGCGGCCGCGGCAAGCAAGCGAGATGAAAGGCGCGGAACTGCGGATCACCATGCAGCAGGGAGAGCCCTTGTGGGATATCGGCATCGAGACGGGCGCGCTCGTTCACCAAGGAATTGGCGCGCGCGATGACGGGTGGGGTCGATTGCTCTTCCGGAGTCACGAGAAGACCGGCGTGCCGCAAAGCAACGCCGACGCCGCGAAGTCCGGTGCCCCAGGAAAGAACGATCGCGCTGATAAGGCCGAGGATCGTTGGCGACATCCAGGCGACGAGCGAGGGCGAGATCGACAGACCCGCGACAAGGCTCAACACCCCCATCACCACATGCGCGCGGTGCCGCCGCACGATGTCCGCAAAGGGGATCGACCCGTCGTCGCGCCGCTGCGGGTCCCAGCCGGTATCAAGGCCGAACACGAAATGCATGACATGGCCGGCCTGGATCAGCATCATGATCGGAGCGAGCAGAGCCGACATGATGATCTCGAAGAATGCCGAGACAATAAGCCTGGCGGCGCCGCCAGCCCCCCGCCGCGTGCTACTTTGGACCAAAGAGAGAACAAGGCCAAGAAACTTCGGAAGGAGGAGGATCGCCATGGTGATGCCGAAAAGCTCGAGCGATCTTTGCGGATCGAACCTTGGCCATGCCGGAAACAGTGTGAAGTCGCTTGAGAAATATTCGGGCCGGATGTAGCTCGCTTGCAGAACAATGACGATACCAATAAGGAGTTGCGCCAACCAGAGCGGCGAGGCCACATACGCCATAATTCCTGTCACGAAATGCTGCCGCGACATCAGATGCAGCCCCTTCGCGGGGAGTATTCGCAAATGCTGAAGGTTGCCTTGACACCAGCGGCGGTCGCGTGTCGAAAGATCGATCAGCGATGGCGGACATTCCTCATAGCTGCCGCCGAGACTTGGCAGCATATAGACCGCGTAACCGGCGCGCCGGATCAAGGCGGCCTCGACAAAATCATGGCTGAGAATGTGACCGCCGAAAGGTGGCCGCCCGCGCAGCACGGGCAAACCGCAATGGGCGGCGAAAGCCCTGGTACGAATAATCGCGTTATGGCCCCAGTAATTGCCATCGCGCCCAGTGGAGACGGCAAAGCCCGCGGCGATCACCGGCCCATAGATGCGTGCTGCGAATTGCTGAAGGCGGGCAAATAACGTATTGCGGTTGACGATCAGCGGAAGTGTTTGGATGATGCCTGCGTCGGGGTCGGCTTCCATGGCGGCGGCAAGCGCGATGATGGTTCGGCCCGTCATCAAACTATCGGCGTCGAGGACCACCAGATGCGGGTAGCGGCCGCCCCACCGGGTTACGAACTCCTCGATATTGCCGGACTTGCGATTGAGGTTCTTGAGGCGGTGCCGGTAGAACAAACGGCAAGGCTCGCCCAGCCGGCTCCGCATGGCGAGAAAAGCGTGCTCCTCTGCGACGAAAATTTCCGGATCGGTGGTATCGGAAAGAAAGAACCATTCGAACGCCTGGCCGAGACCGCTCGCTTCGACCTCTTCGATCATTGCCTCGAGCGCGGCAAAGATGCGTGAGGGCGCTTCGTTGTAAATCGGCATCACGATCGCCGTGCGCTGACGCAACGAAACGGGCGGGCCCGGAGGTTTTTGCGGAAACAGCAAAAGCCAGAAAAAACCCGCTAAAGCGCTCGTGCAGGCGAGCGCGATCCAGGAGAAATTGGCAACAAAAAGCAACAGCAGCGCCCATTCGAGAATCGTGATCCCTCCGACCTCGATGACTTTGTACATTTCATGGGCGCCGTACAAGGTAAGACAAAATCCGCCTCCAAAGACAAAAAGCCGGGCCAGCCAGGAGCCGAGGTAGGGATGACGGCTATCGCGGTGGCATCCCCCAGGGTCGAAGCGGGTCAGGCTTTGAGTCGGCATCGCGAGCGGCGCTTCCGGCGGCACACAGGAGAAGGCGTCCGGCGGCAAAGCGCCATCGCCAGGACGCAACGGCGTCACCACTGGCTCATTCGGCCTAGGATTGCTCAGAGCGTCCATCGATAAAGCCAAGTCTCGCTCATGGGTTTGCCTCCCGCCTCCAGCACGAGGCGCATCTCGCAGTAGGTTTCATTACCAGGATCGATTTCAAACAGCACCCGGCAGGTTTTTTTGTCCGTCGAGGTAAATGTTCGAACAGCCACAATTGATCCCGGCGCGGCACTCAAATTTGCCTTCAAGGCTTCGCTGTTTTCCGGAGCGCTCAAAATGTCACCGGCGAACTCAACAACGAAACGGCGGCGTTTCGATGACGAACCCCGCCCAGAACGTGACTGTGTGGCGATGGCAAGCGGTGGCTGTTCCGGCGGGTTCCAGCACCAGAACTGCCGGTAGGCAAAAAACGTTTCACTGCCGGCGGCAAGCGGCTGTTTGGGCTTCCAAAAGCTGATGATATTGTCATTGGCCTCGGAAACCGATGGAATTTCGACAAGTTGGACGCCGCCCGCCGACCAATCGCCAATGGGTTCTATCCATAAGGAAGGGCGCGTTTCGTAATGCTGGTCATCATCCTGATAATGGTCGAAATTGCGGTCGCGTTGCAGAAACCCGAACCCGCGCGGGCTTTCATCGACGAATGTCGAAATCTGGAGAGTGTTGCGGTTGGCAACCGGCCGCCATAACCATTCTCCCTTTCCGGTCAGCATTTGAAGACCCGTCACCTCGCTCACGCTTGGACGCAGATCGTCATCGCGCCGCTCGTCGAGCGGGCCGGATAGATGCGTCGCGCTCATTGTGGCAAGCCCTAGGCTATCGACCGCCACGCGTGCGAATAAGGTGCATTCCGTGTCGATAATCGTGGCGTCGCCTGGCCGGAGGGTAAAGCGATAGGCGCCCGTCACGCTTTCCGAATCAATCAATGCGTGAATAACGAGCGCGCCAGCGGCCAGCGTCGGGCGCTCGATCCAGACGGAGCGGAATGCCGGAAATTCCTCCCCGCGCGGATCGGCGGTTTTGATCGACATCGCCCGCGCCATGGTGCCGAATGTCTGACCTGGCGCCAGGGCGCGAAAAAAGCTTGCCCCTTGGAAAATGGCGCGTTCGGAAAATCCGCCTTGGCCTTGCGCGAGAACCCGGAAGCCGGAAAAACCGAGGTCCCCAATGTTGCTGGGGGTGGCAAGCCGGTCGAAGTCAAACAAGGCTTGATCATAAATGACACGGCGAGCACGGGCGTCGTAGACGAGACTGATTTCCATGGGATTCGAAAAGATAAACCCGCGATGCAAGGGCGCGATCGAAAAGCCGGTATTTTCGGCGGCCCAGATTGCCGTCCCTGGACGTTCGCGAATCGTCGCGTATTGCTCATAGCTAAGGTCGCGGAACATGCCGGGAATATCGGCGACGAGCGGCTTGAAAGGCCGCTTCGACAGAGATCTGGCGGCCTCGGTGACCATGCTCGGGTCGAATGGGGCAGGGTCCCCCAAGGCAAAGCTTCGGAGCGGTTCCGACGGAGCTATCTCTTCCGCTGCGCTGGGCGTTCCGGCAATGCCTCCTGCCCCTGCGCCGAGCGGAGCTGCAATCCCGCAAAGAACCCATTTCAAAAACGCGCGACGCTCGACCATGAAACCGACTTGGACGGCGCGCTGCGGCGCCGCGACCTCAAAAAACACTTACACCCGTTCTCTATAGCGGATAATCTGGCGAACGTAAGTTCCCTTCTTGGTCTTTTCGGGCCAATAATCATAAACACCTTCCAGACGATTCGACTCGTCCGGCCAGAAAAATTCCCGCGCGGTGGCGGGGCGCGGCGGTGCACGCACATTCGCTATTTTGGTCAATTTTGCGAGTATAGACGGAGGGCCTTGCGCCACCCATGCGCAAGCTCTCAGCCTGCGGAGAAATTTGTTCATGCCTCCTCCCAATCTTCCAGACCGAACCTGTCTCGCCGTGGTCCTAGCGGCGGGAGAAAGCTTGCGGATGTGCTCGGCGCAGCCAAAGGTTTTGCACAAGCTTGCGGGCCGGTCGATGCTTGCCCATGTCTTGCACTCCCTGGCGGAGGCGGGCACGGACAAGATTGTCGTCGTCGTGGGACCCAGCCACGCCGCAGTGGCCGCCGAAACCAAGGCAATCGCGGCGAGCGCCGAGATCGCGATCCAGACGGAGCGGCTTGGAACCGCACACGCCGTCCTCGCGGCGCGCGCGGCGATCGCCAAGGGTTATGACGATCTTCTTATCGTTTTTGCGGATACGCCGTTGGTGCGGCCGCAAACATTCGCCAAGATGCGGCAAGCGCTTCGGGGCGGGCAAAACGCGGTTGTGGCGCTGGGTTTTAAGACCTCGAAACCGGCTGGCTATGGACGGTTTATCCTGGAGAATGACGCGCTGATCGCGATCCGGGAGGACCGCGACGCGAGCGAGGCGGAACGGACCATCGAAACCTGCAATGCCGGTCTGATGGCGCTTGAAGGGAACCGCGCTCTTGCCTTGCTCGATGCGATTGGCAACGCCAATAGCCAGAAAGAATTTTATTTGACCGATGTTGTCACTGCCGCGAGGGCGCGCGGTCTCAATGTTACCGCTTCGATCGCTGCGGTCGATGAGGTGCTTGGCGTCAATGACCGTGCGCAACTCGCCGACGCCGAGGCCATTCTGCAGATGCGGCTCCGGACAAAAGCGATGCAGGAGGGCGCGACTTTGCTGGATCCGGGGAGCGTGACCCTGGCCTTTGACACGGTGCTTGGCCGTGACGTGGTCATCGAACCGCACGTTGTCTTCGGTCCCGGGGTCAGAGTCGGCGAAGGCAGCACTGTCCGCTCATTTTCGTATTTGGAGGGCGCGACGATCGGAACAAACGCAGTGATCGGCCCTTTCGCACGTCTGCGTCCGGGCACCGAGCTCTCACAAGATGTTCGAATCGGCAATTTCGTCGAGGTGAAAGCGTCCGAGGTTGGCGCCGGAACCAAAATAAACCACTTGAGCTATATTGGGGACGCGACCATTGGGGCCAAAACGAATATCGGCGCCGGGACGATTATTTGCAATTATGATGGCTTTTCCAAATACCGCACGGAGATCGGCGCGCATGCGTTCATCGGCTCGAACAGTGCATTGGTTGCGCCCGTGAAAATCGGCGAGGGTGCCTATATCGGGTCTGGGTCGGTGATCACCAAGGACGTCGCGGCCGATGCGCTCGCTCTCGGCCGCGCCCGGCAAATCGAAAAACCTGATTGGGCCAGCCTGTTCCGGCACAAACGGAAGGAGCCGGGGTCGTCGATGGAGGAACCAAAAGCGGCGGGCGCTTCCTCGAGCGGCAAATCGAAAGATGACTTTTAATGTGCGGAATCGTTGCGATGCTAGGCAAGGGGCCGGTTGCGGCTTCGATTCTGGAAGGGCTCAAGCGGCTCGAATATCGCGGTTATGATTCCGCTGGCATCGCGACTTTGGAAGCGGGCCGGCTGACCCGTCGCAGGGTGAGCGGAAAGCTCAAAAATTTGGAGGTTCGCCTCGCCGCCGAACCGCTCGGCGGGCACGTTGGAATCGGACACACCCGCTGGGCGACGCATGGACGGCCAACCGAAAACAACGCGCATCCGCACATCAATGCCAATGTCGGGGTCGTGCACAACGGGATCATCGAAAATTTCCGCGAACTCCGCGCCGAATTGCAAGCCAAAGGTCATGAATTTTTGACCGAAACCGACTCGGAAGTCATTGCCCATTTGGTGAGCGACGCGATGTGTAGCGGCCTCGGCCCGGTCGAGGCCGTGGCTTCGAGCATGCCGCGGCTCAAGGGGGCTTTTGCGCTCGCCTTGATTTTCGAGGGCGAGGACGATCTCTTGATCGGTGCCAGCCGCGGCGCCCCGCTCGCCGTGGGCTTTGGCGAAGGCGACAGAGCTGGTGAAATGTTTCTCGGCTCCGATGCCCTCGCGCTTGCGCCTTTCACCTCGTCGATCGCTTATCTGGAGGACGGCGACTTTCTCGTCTTGACCCATGAGTCGGCCAGTTTTTTCGACTCCGCTGGCAGACCAGCGGAGAGACGCAGGATCAAGTCACCAGCGTCGGCGCTGTTGGCCGACAAGGGCAACTACCGGCATTTCATGGCAAAGGAAATCCACGAACAGCCAGAGGTGATCGCCCGGACCCTTGCGCATTATCTCGATATGTCTGCTGGCCGCACGGCGTTGCCTTTTGTGTTCCCCGTCGATATTGCCGCGCTCCGGCGGTTGACGATCTGCGGTTGCGGCACCGCCTATTACGCCGGGCTCACCGCCAAATATTGGTTTGAGCGCTTTGCCCGACTGCCGGTCGATGTCGAAATCGCGTCGGAATTCCGTTATCGCGATCCGCCCCTCGAACCAGGAGGGCTGCTGCTGCTGGTTTCGCAATCCGGCGAGACAGCCGATACCTTGGCAAGTCTGCGCGCCGCCAAGGCGAAGGGACAAACGATCGTTGGGGTCGTGAATGAGGCAACGTCGACGATCGCCCGTGAGAGCGATATTCTCGCGCCGACTCTCGCGGGACCGGAAATCGGCGTCGCATCGACAAAAGCCTTCACCTGCCAGCTCGCGGTTCTTGCATGTCTTGCGCTGGCTTTCGGGCGGGCGCGCGGCACGATCGATGAAAAGACGGAGGCACGGCTCGTCTCGGAACTCATCGCGATTCCTGGACTGATCTCTCAAGCGCTCAAATGCGAAAGCGCGGTCGAAGTGTTGGCGCGCGACATCGCCAGGATGCGCGACGTGCTGTATCTGGGCCGCGGGACCTCCTATCCCTTGGCGCTGGAAGGGGCGCTGAAACTCAAGGAAATTTCGTACATTCATGCCGAAGGCTATGCGGCGGGCGAATTGAAACACGGGCCGATCGCGCTCATCGATCAGGATATGCCCGTGATAGTCATCGCGCCCAATGATGGAGTGCTCGAAAAAACGATCTCGAACATGCAGGAAGTCGCGGCCCGCGGCGGCAGGCTGATCCTGATTGGTGACAGCAAACTCGCGCGCGATTTTGCCAGCGAGGCGGCCGCGTCAATCGTGATGCAGGATGTCGCACCGCAGTTCGCCGCGATGGTCTATGCTGTGCCCATCCAACTGATCGCCTATCATACCGCGATCACCATGGGCAAGGATGCCGATCAGCCGCGCAATCTGGCAAAAAGCGTCACCGTGGAATAGAGGCGGCGCGGCATTGCCAAGCGGCATACGTCGCGCCATCCTGATTGAGACGTTCCAGAAATTCACGCGACGAACCGTGCCACGACCATGCAATAAAGCATCGGCAGCGACAGGACAAAGTTGGCACGCGACGTGAGCATTGCAAGACGCGCGGCCTTGAGCTTTTCGTCGTCCTCGGCGGGAACCAAGCCGAGCACTTTCTTCTGGTTCGGCCAAATGATCATCCAGACGTTGTAGGCCATGATGAGGCCCAGGATGGCTCCGGTTATGATGGTGAAGTTCTTGGCTGCAGTGCTGCTTGAAAAAACAATGAGTCCCGTCACAACCGTGGCCAGCGCCGACCATCGGAACCAGAACAAAGCTTCGGGCGCGATGTATTTGCCAATGGCGGGTTTCAATTCGGCGGGAAGTGTCGGCACGATCGGAATTTGCACCAGGTTGAAATAATAGAGAAGCCCGATCCAGGTAATTCCCGAGACGACATGCAGGAAGGTGAAGAACGGTCCGAAAAAGCCGCTTCCAATCTCTGAGTGATGATAGAGCAGGAGAATCAAGAAGGCGAGCGCGGCGCCAAGGCCTATGGCGCGATAGGGTTTTTCGAGGATAGCAGAGAGTTTTTCGAGGATGTTCGAAATGGTGGCATCGATCTCAGCCATGGCAAGCTCCTGAATCCAGGGAAAACCAGAAATCCGCCGCGAAGGCGGCGCGACCCGGAAACATCTCCTAACTGTAGTGCCATTAATCATTTATTGCCAGAACCGGAATTCTTTGAGCGGTGGATGACGCTCATTTCCCTACGGATCGCACCTTCACTCTGGCAGCGGTCAATGAAATCGCACGAAACGAACTTCTCTGACAAGAAAATCAATTGAATTATAAGTATTACATCAACGAACAATTAGAGGCGCCTGTATATTAAGAGAGATTACATGCTTTGATAACGATGGCGGATTTGCTTAATTACTAAAAGTGATAATGCGCTCATTAATCCCCGAATATTTACGATATATATTTTCCAAAGCAACCCGGGTGACCCATCAGGGCATTGATTCTTGCCAAGGTTCTGGCCGTGCACCCCCGCGCAACGCCCGGGAGTTTATCCGCGCGCGGACCGCTGTGGTTGCGGTCGAATTCGCCATGATCGGTGCGCCTTTTCTGTTGATGGTCCTCGAGATTTTTCAAAGCGCGCTGTTCGTTTATTCTTCTGCGATGCTCGACCAGGCGGCTCAAGCCGCCGCCCGCAAGATCATGACCGGCTCGGTGCAAAACGGCAGTCTGACGGCGGCGCAATTCAGAACCAATTTGCTCTGTCCGCAACTTCCCGCGACGATGCCTTGCGGAAATGTCATCGTAAATATCCGGACGTTTTCCGAGGCGGCCTATCCGGGCGGATTTTATTCTTTCGTCAACGCCGCGCAGACCGCGATTCTTATGCCACCGCTCGACAATAATCAGACCGCATTCTGCCCTGGCGGCAGCGGTCAATATGTGTATTTGCAAATCATTTATGCGATGCCCCTCATTGGCGCGGTCTGGCTGCCCGCTGTGACCGCGACCTTTAACGGAAAGACGGTCAAACTCGTTTCGGCCGCCGCCGCCTTCAAGAACGAACCCTATCAATCGTCCTATACGCCGCCGGCGGGGTGCTGACATGCGCCAGAGCGCGCCCCGCGTACCGCAGCTTTTCAAGCAATTCTGGGGTGCCCGGCAGGCCATCGCGGCAGTCGAATTCGCTTTGGTCTTGCCTCTTCTTGTCATCTTGATGCTCGGGTCGGTGGAAGCGGCGCGACTGATAACTTTTGCCCGTCGCGTAACATTGGTCGCGACGACCGCCGTCGAGATGCTGACCCAAAACGGAACGGGGACAGTCAATTATGTCGATCTCCACTTTGCCGTCGACTCGACCATGGTGATCTTTCCGCAGATTCTGCAGGACGCGGTGCAAAAACATGTGTCGTGGGGCAATGACATAGGGGTCTCGATCGCGAGCGTCGTCTTCACGCCGAATCCTTCGACATGCACGTCAAACTGCAGCTACGTCGCGAATGTCGTCTGGAACAGCGGCCCCAATAAACGAACGTGCGGGGTGCCCTTGATTTCGGCTCCCGATACGGCATCACCAAGCAAGACAACGCTGCCCGCTGATGTATTCGGTCCCGGTTCAATCATCGTCGTCGACATCGCGTTCAGCTATACGCCAATTTTTGGCTTTGGTCTTTTCGGTACGGTGCCCATCGCGCGTTCCGCCTATCTATCTCCCCGCTACGTACCGCTCATCAAATATGCGGCCGTCAGCGGCGATGATGGGATCGGCGCCGAATGCCCTGGCTACTGACATGCGGCATCATTTACGGCATTTTCTGGCAAGCGGACGAGGCTCGAAACCATGAAACGAACGATCGTCTCGATATTTTGGAAACGGTTTCGTGGTGACCAGCACGGCAATGTCGCGATGATCGCCGCCTTGAGCATGCTTGGTCTTGTCGGGACGGCAGGACTTGGGATTGATTATTATAATGCCCTCGCGGCAAAGTCGCGGCTCGATCTCGCCTCCGATGCTGCGGCGATTGCTGCGATCAACGCGGCGCAAAGCTACATCGAGTTAAACTCTGCGACACAAACGGATCCGGGGTTGACTGCGGCGGCGATCACCGCTGGCAAGGCGCAGGCTCAGAACGTTTTCAAGATCAACGCCGGATCAACCGCCAATCTCGCGACGACACCGGCCGTGACGATGGCACGGTCCGGCCAGTCATTCAACGCCAGCATCTCCTATCGGGCAAGCTCGCAGAATGCGTTCGGACCGATTTTTGGAATCAACCGTATCAATATCAATGGCAGCTCGTCATCGAGCTTGACCATGGGCAAATATTTGGATTTTTATCTGCTCCTCGATGTCTCCGGATCGATGGGTCTTCCGACCACCACTGCAGGCCAGACGCAACTTGCCGCGATCAGTCCCGACAACAAAAATGTTTACCCTGGCGGCTGCACGTTCGCCTGTCACTTCTCCCAGAAAATGTGCACGACGATCGCCAAGCCGAGCACCTCGCAAACCTGCCAGGGATATAGTCTCGCGCGATCCAACAATATCGCACTGCGCGCGGATTCCGTGGGTTCGGCGGTGCAGGCCATGCTGAGCACGGCGAAGTCAACGATGACGATCCCAAATCAATATCGCATCGGCCTCTATCCGTTCATTTCACAAATGGGCACACTTTATGCGATTTCGAACAATTTAACAGCAGCGCAAACGGCGGCGGGAACGCTTGGTAGCTTGCTCGATACGGGCCAGTTGACAAGCATCTATGGCAGCGGCGGCACCCATTTTGAGAATGCTATTCCGGCGATGAATACAGCTATCACGAGTGTTGGCGATGGATCTGGGGCTCTCAAGCCGCAGCCCTTTGTTTTTATGGTGACGGATGGCGCCGACAACAATCAATATTATACGACATCCTCGAACAGCTGGACGGGATCCCAGCCGCAAAATATGGACCCCACGCTCTGCACGCCATTAAAAAATCGCGGGATCACGGTGGCGGTTCTTTACATTCCCTATCAACCGATCACCAACCCTAACGCAAGCTTCGCGAATAATGAAGACGGAAAGGTCAACGCCATCGTTCCAACCATTCCATCCAAGCTGCAACAATGCGCGTCGCCTGGATTTTATTTCTCCGCCTATACGCCATCCGACATTACCAATGCCATGCAAGCCATGTTCGCCCAATCGCTTGCCGCCGCGCGGCTGACGCAATAGTTGCCTCCATTTCCAGTTGATCGCAGCCGCGAAACCGCTATTTGCTTTCACCCTGTTGTGCTTTACGCTGAGCCAATAACATGGCTCGCGCGCCGCTTCGGGCGCACTAGGCGGTATAATGATTTTTGTCATCGTGACTGTCGCGGCGTTCGCGGCGGGCTTTATCAACGCCGTTGCTGGCGGCGGCACCTTTCTCACTTTTCCCGCGCTCATCGCCGCTGGCCTGCCGCCCATCGATGCTAATGCGTCGAACACCGTCGCACTGTTCCCCGGCCAAATCGCGACGGGCTATGCGGCGCGCGACGGTCTTGCTGCGGCGTCGGCGGACAGCCGCGTCAATGTGCCGGTTTTGGCAGGGATTAGTCTTGTAGGCGGTTTCCTCGGTGGCATTTTGCTGCTTATCACGCCGCAACCCGTTTTCAGCAAGATTGTGCCCTGGCTTATTCTGTTCGCGACAGCGGTCTTCGCCGGTGGTCATTTTGTGCCCAGCAGCGGCAAAAAATTTAGGCTCAATCGAACCGGGATTTTTGCCGTGCAAGGATTGGTCGCGCTCTATGGCGGCTATTTTGGCGGCGGCGCAGGCATTCTTGTGCTTTCCGCCTTCACCTTTTTCGGGCTCCGCGATATGTGGCTGATGAACAGCCTAAAAATTCTTGTCGTGACGCTGATGAACGCCGCTGCCGTGATAACCTTCGTCGCCGCCGGCCTCGTTCATTGGTACTGGACGCTTCTTGTCGCGGTTGCCGCGATGGCGGGAGGTTTTGCAGGCTTGCACACGGCACGGCGGGTGCCAGCGCATATCGCGAAGGGCTTCGTCGTAGCGATGGGCTTGGTGCTGACGGTCTATTTCTTCGTGAAACCGGCCTGAGTTTCATGTGTTCGTGGGTTTAAAGCGGTAGAGAGACGTATCATGCGCATGATGCAGCAGATATATTTTGATGGCGCGGGGGGGCCGGACGTCATAAGAACCGAAGAGGCTCTGGTGCCGAAACCAGGTCCTGGCCAGGTTTTGATCGAGGTCGCGGCGGCGGGCATCAATCGTCCCGATTGTCTGCAACGCCAAGGTGTCTACCCTCCGCCGCCAGACGAAAGCGCCATTCCAGGGCTTGAGGTCGCGGGCCGGGTCGTCGCGATTGGGGAAGGCGTCCGCTCGCCTCGTGTGGGCGATGAAGTCTGCGCACTGCTTGGTTCAGGGGGATATGCCGAATTTGCGCTTGCGCATGCCCCGCTGTGCCTGCCGGTGCCGGAAATTTTGGGGAGTGTTGCCGCGGCCGGACTTCCAGAAAATTATTTCACGGTTTTCGACAATGTATTTACACGCGGCAGGCTGGCTCCCGGCGAAACATTCCTCGTCCATGGCGGATCGAGCGGCATCGGCTCGACCGCGATTCAATTGGCTAAGCAGCATGGCGCGCGGGTCATCGCGACCGCCGGGTCTAGCGCGAAATGCGCCTTTTGCAAAACCCTAGGAGCCGATTTCGCAATCGATTACAAAGCCCATGACTTCGTCGAAGACGTGAAAAAGATCGCTGGCAAACATGGTGTCGATGTCGTGCTCGACATGGTCGGGGGAACATATCTGCAAAAGAATCTGTCCGTGATGGCGGCGGAAGGCCGTCTTGTTCAAATCGGATTTTTGCAATCGCCGAGCGTTGAGAATTTCGATTTGCGTCCCATCATGCTGCGCCGTCTGACGGTGACCGGCTCGACATTGCGGGCACGCACCGTTGCCCAGAAAGCCACGATCGCCACGGCACTGCGGGAAAAAATCTGGCCGTTCCTCGAAGACGGTTCGGTCAAACCGCTGATTCACGCGACGTTCCCGCTCGAGCAAGCCCGCCAGGCGCATGAAATGATGGAATCCTCATCGCACCTCGGCAAGATCCTGCTGGTCACCGGCAAATAATGGCCTATTCCGGTATCCCGACGTGCAGATTCTTATTTCGCTCCATGATTTCATGGCGCATCTCCTTGCGCATTTTGCCCGCCTCGAAGAGACGCCGTTCGACCTCGGTCTCGATCACGAGCGGTGGAACGGGGCAAAGCGTGCCGTCCTCCTTTTTCGCGACCATGGTGAAATAGCAAGAGTTGGTGTGACGCGCTTCTTGGGTTGTCAGATTCTCCGCGACCACCTTGATCCCGATTTCCATCGAGGTCCGGCCCACATAGTTGACATTGGCCTTGAAGGTGACCAATTCGCCGACTTTGATCGGCTCCTTGAAGATCACCTGGTCGAGGGAGGCCGTCACCACATAGTTCTTGCAGTATCTCGCCGCGCAAGCATAGGCCACTTGGTCGAGGAGCTTCAAAATTGTCCCCCCGTGAATGTGACCGGAAAAATTGGCCATGTCGGGGGTCATGAGAAAGGTCATGAACAGGGATTTTTCTTGTTTGCTCATAAGGTTTCTCGATCGCTGCAAAGAGAGGACGGCTCGTCATGAATACACTGGGCGGGGTATGATCCCAACACGGGGAGGCATTCCCGCAGTCTTCTTTTTGTTTGTACCTTTTGATATGCTTTTTCTCAATCATGTTGCCGTATCGATGGATCAACTGCATGGTCCGCAAGCGGGCTATCCTATGGTACGGCAGGGGGCGCCTGCGAGAGGATGCGGGAATGGAAAAGGACCGGCTGGTCGCATTCAGCGATGGTGTGATTGCCATCATCATAACAATTATGGTGCTGGAGTTGAAGGCACCCCCCGATCCCAGCCTGAGCGGACTCGCGGCGGTCACGCCGGTGTTCCTTGGCTATGTCCTCAGTTTTGTGTACGTGGCCATATATTGGAACAATCACCATCATTTGTTCCATTTGGTCCGGCATGTGAACGGCATGGTTCTGTGGGCCAATATGCACCTACTGTTTTGGCTTTCGTTGATTCCTTTTGCTACCCGCTGGATGGGAGAAAACCATTTCGCTCCGGTCCCAACAGCCGTGTATGGCGTTTCGCTGCTGATGCCGGCGCTCGCGTGGAATGGGCTGCAGCTCGCCATCGTCCGCTTGCAGGGGAACGACTCCGTGCTGGCGCGGGCCATCGGCCGCGACCTCAAGGGCAAGGTTTCGCCCGTGCTCTATGCGACGGGTATTCTGTTCTCGTTCCTCAATACATGGATCGCGGACGCCATCTACGTCTTGGTCGCCTTGATGTGGCTCATTCCTGACCGGCGCATTGAAAGGGCACTCCGCGGCCTGAGCAGCTGAATGTTGCTGTGGCGCGGTGGGATATACGCTATAGCTATAGGTTGAAGGCAGGGGCCGCCGGTCGCGCCGGAGCAAATATGGCGAGGCGGCACTTCGACAAGGCATCGTGACGCGACAGCGGCCACTACCGGTTTTTAAACATCTTTGCTAAAAGCGCGGAAGCCGCAAACCCAACTTTGGTGGCGTGGCGGCGGAGACTTTAGTTTATTTTCCGGGCCTCCGCCGGGCCCCAATTTCCACACAGCTATTTGCGTTTGTCTAAGGGAAAGGCGTGACCCCGATGGATGTGATCCTCTACCACAACCCCCGCTGCGGCACGTCGCGCAATACGCTCGGCCTCATCCGCAATTCTGGTGTCGAGCCTCATATCATCGAATATCTGAAAACCCCGCCCTCGCGGGTCCTCTTGCGCCAGCTCGCGGCGCGCACCGGCATGCCGCTGCGCGCCCTTCTGCGTGACAAAGAACCCATTTTCCGGGAATTGGGTTTGAAGGACAAAACGCTCTCCGATGACGCCTTGCTCGATGCGATTGAAGCGCATCCCATCCTTCTCAACCGGCCAATCGTGGTGACTCCGAAAGGGGTAAAACTCTGCCGGCCTTCCGAACTCGTGATCGAGCTTTTGCCGCCGCAGCAAGGCGAGTTTTTCAAAGAGGATGGCAAACGCATCGTCGACGAGCACGGCCGCCGGGTCGCCAGCGCGTGAGGACTGTCATGCGCGTCATCCGCCAAACGGCTCAAACCCTCGCCGCGCGGCAAGCGAGGCGGCACCGCCTTGTCTGATCCCGAAGCATTGCCCAATCTCATACCAGCGGCGTTCGAAATCCCGGACGCGGCGCGATTGCAAACAAGCCACGCTAGCTTTCCACTGCGCGTGCTTCTGCTTTACGGCTCGCTCCGGCAACGCTCTTATAGCCGCTTTCTGACGCTCGAAGCTGCGCGCCTCCTCGCTGCTTTGGGGGCGGAAACACGCATCTTCGACCCGAGCGATCTGCCGCTCCCCGACAGCGTGCCGGAAGACCATCCCAAGGTTGCGGAGTTGCGCGGGCTCTCAGCCTGGTCGGAAGCGCATGTCTGGTGCAGCCCCGAACGGCATGGCGCCATGACCAGCATCATCAAGGCGCAGATCGATTGGATTCCGCTATCGATCGGCGCGGTGCGGCCAACCCAGGGCAAGACGCTTGCCGTCATGCAGGTCAGTGGCGGCTCGCAATCCTTCAACGCGGTCAATCAGCTGCGCATTCTCGGGCGCTGGATGCGGATGATCACCATTCCCAATCAATCCTCCGTCGCCAAGGCCTATGAGCAGTTCGACGAGGCTGGCCGGATGCGGCCATCGCCTTACTACGACCGGCTGGTGGATGTGATGGAGGAACTCGTCAAATTCACTTATTTGACACGGGGTGTGTCTGATTACCTCACGAGCCGTTATTCCGAACGCAAGGAAGACTTGGAAAGTCTCGCCGCGCGGACGGGGTTGAAGGCACTCTGAGAGATGCGAACTTGACCCGTCCGCCAAAACCCTCTAACTCGAACCCTTCCCGGGCGTGCCTTGTGGCGCGCCGAGATGATGTGGCGGGCTTGTCCCGCCCAGACGCACCCGTGGTGCCTCCTTCCTTGAAATCTCTCATGTGAAGCGATGCACCTGTCAGCGCGGCCTCTTTGGGCCTCGCAGAGGAGGGCGCGTTCCTCCCCCAGCTGGCGGAGGACGCGGTATTGGTGTGCCACGCAATTCGCGTGGAGCGCACCCGTGTCCTTTGCTCGCGCAAACACACTAGAGGACACGCGATGACAAAGCGGGCGGAAGCCAAATATAAAATCGATCGCCGGATGGGCCAGAATATTTGGGGCCGTCCGAAGAGCCCTTTCAACCGGCGCGAATATGGGCCGGGCCAGCACGGGCAGCGCCGCAAGGGCAAGCTGTCCGATTTCGGCACCCAGCTTAAGGCCAAGCAAAAGCTTAAAGGCTATTACGGCAATATTTCGGAAAAACAGTTCCGCAAATATTACGCCGAGGCGATTCGCATGAAGGGCGATAGCGGCGACAATCTGATCGGCCTCTTGGAGCGCCGGCTCGATGCGGTCATTTACCGCGCCAAATTCGTGCCGACCGTTTTCGCCGCGCGGCAATTCGTCAACCACGGTCATGTCAAGGTCAATGGCCGGAGGGTGAATATTGCGTCTTACCTGGTGAAGCCCGGCGACGTGATCGAGATCAAGGAAAGTTCGCGCCAGCTGATCCTCGTGCTTGAGGCGGAACAACTCGCCGAGCGCGATGTGCCCGAATACTACGAGGTTGATCACACCAAGAAGACGGCGAAACTCAGCCGGATTCCCCTACCGTCGGAAGTTCCCTATCCGGTGATGATGGAACCCAATCTGGTCATCGAGTTCTACTCGCGCTAACCCGCGATTCGATGAGGCGGGGAGCGGAAAGAATTTGCTCCCCTCGCCGTTCTACCGGGCGATATTATTGGAACAGGGTTTTTAGATCGGCGATCCCCTTGCCGATCAATTCGCCGCCAAAAACGCCCCGTGACTCACCCTTCAAAACAGCTTCCGCGGCTTTGACTGCGGCGTCGGCGGCGGCGGCGCGCACATCGGCGGTCGCTTGCGTTTCCGCCATGCTGATTTTCTCTTCCGCCTGCTTCGTCCGGCGCTGGATGAATTCGGTGATGCGCGCGTGCGCCTCGCTGGCGATGCGCGCGGCTTCCGCATGGGCCTGCGCGACGACGGCTTCGGCCTCGGCCTTCGCTTCAGCGCTCCGCCGCTCGAACGAAGCGAGAAGCTCTTCGGCTTCCGTCCGCAGCTTGGTCGCCTCGGCGAGCTCGGCCTCTATTCGTGACGCCCGTCCGTCCAAGGCGGACGCGGCCTTTTTGTGCACGCCGAGATAAATTGCCAGGCCCACGAAAATCGCAAAGCCGGTGGCGACGACAAACTCCGGATCGAACATCGAAACTCTCCAGCTCAGGCTTTTTGCGTGGCGATGGCCGCGGCGATGGCGCTTTGGTCGGCGGGTTTGCCGGTGATGTGCTGAACGATGGCCGCCGCCGTTTCGCTGGCGATCGCCCCGACATTCCCCATGGCCTTGGTTTTCATGGCAAGAACTTGCGCTTCGGACGCAGCAATTTTGGCGTTGAGTTCCACTTCCAGCGCGTGCCGTTTCGCTTCCGTCTCCGCATTGAGTTTCGCATGAGTTTCTTGCGCGAGCGCGAGCGCCTTGGCTTTCGCGTCGGCGATGGTCTTGTCATGCGCCGCGGAGGCTTCTTCGGCCTGCGCGCGCAGCACATTCGCTTTGCTGATGTTATCCGAGATTGTGTGGGCGCGCGCGTGCAGAATCTTCTCGACGCGGGGGACGGCGATCTTGGACATCAGAAGATACAACAACCCGAAGCTCAATGTAAGCCAGATGATCAAGGGCGAAAAATTGACCGGATCGAACGGCGGGAAACTGGTCTCGGTCTCGCCTCGGGTGCCCTCGGTTGCCTTCAACACGGGGCTGACTTCAGCGGGGGCGCCCCCGGCCGCAATTTCCTTTTTTTCCAGGGCCGCCACGCGGTTTTCGAGACGGCCAAGGTCCGGACTGAGAGTGGCCGTTCCGCTTGGGGAAGGAATGGTGTTGGATGGTGCAGCAATCACCTTTAGCATCTTTTGTATCTCGGCAAGGGTCGAATTCGTCAAGGCAGAGTATTCGGTTCGGGCGCTCTCTTCCGCGGTGACCTGGTGTTCGATCGCATCCAGACGCTTGCCCAAAATGGTCACGCGCTCTTTGAGAGGCGCGATGGCGGCGCCCGTGTTGTTAAGCAACTCGAACCCTAGCACGATGAAGAGGGCCGCCGCCGCGCCGGAAAAACTCGCGGCAACGAGCAGCCAATGAAGGGAAGAAAGGTGTGTTCGGGCGAGCTTTGGGGCTTTCGGGTCAAGAAGCTGCGGGTCGGACTTGCTCGCCTCCGTCACCGCCTTCACCACATTGCCCAGCATTTCAGCGAGGCGCTTGCCCTGCGACTGAGCGATGGTTCCCAAGCGGGCTATCACGTCGTTCACGAAACGAGTCTCCTCAACACTGCGGATGCGCCCGGACTTTTCATCCGGGCGCAAGAAAGCCGTTTTTACTTGACGACGAAGAGCAGGAGAATAGCGACGAGGAGCGCGAAAATGCCCAAGCCTTCGGCCAGCGCGACGCCGATGAAAACGCGCCCGAACTGACCATCGGAAGCGGTCGGATTCCGCAACGCACCCAAAAGAAAGTTACCGAAAATCAGTCCGACGCCGATTGCGGCGGCACCCGTGCCAATCGCGGCCAGACCTGCACCTATAAACCTACCTGCTGCGGGATCCATTTTGTACTCCGTAACCTTGCATGAAAGGGCGACTGATCTGTTGTTCAAATATTTATTCAGTGGCCCGGATGAACTGCGTCGTTGAGATAGACGCAAGTGAGAATGGCGAAGACATATGCTTGGAGGACGGCAACGAGAAGCTCGAATGCCGTCAGCACGATGGTCATCGCGAATGGCAGTGGCGCGAGGATCGAAAAAAGCCCGGCACCGAGCAGGCTCACGACGAAGCCGCCCATAACCTGAAGCGTAATATGCCCGGCCAGCATATTGGCGAACAGACGAACCGAAAGGCTGACTGGACGCGAGAGGAACGAGATGATTTCGATCGGCACCAGAAGCGGCATTAGCGCGATGGGCACCCCCGACGGCACGAACAGCTTCAGGAAACCTTTGCCATTATGGATAAGGCCATAAACAACCACGATGCCAATGACAAGCATCGCCAGCGCCCCTGTCACCATGATCTGGCTCGTGATCGAAAATGTGTAAGGGAGAAGCCCGATGAGGTTGCAAAACAGCACGAACATGAAAAGCGTGAAGACGAAGGGAAAGAAACGCATCCCGTCATGGCCGCCCGCCATATGCACGGTGGATGCGACGAATTGATACGCCATCTCGGCCAGCGATTGCAGGCGGCCCGGAATCAGTGCCTTCGATTGCGTCCCAAGGAGCATCAGAGCGGCGGCCGCAAGGACGACGATCACCATGAAAAGAGACGCGTTGGTGAAGGAGGCATCGATACCCAACGGATGCAGACTAACGATCGGTTTGATCACGAACTGATGGATCGGATCCATGGGGTTTTCTTCAGCCACGTCCTGCTTCCCTTAGTTTTTCTTGTTACATGAACCGCTTCGGCCTTTTGCCTTGGCGCCGGTTAGATGTCTCTCAGCCTTCCGGATTGGGAGGCTTCATTGCTATGCGATAAACGTTCCAAAACCCCGCCGCCGCTCCTAGGAGGAGGAAAACAATCAAAAACGCCGGTGTTGTCCCAGCAGTGCGGTCGATCCACCACCCGATGACAGTGCCGACCAGCACCGCCGCCACGAATTCACTCAAGACGCGGACGGCAAGACCCATCGCGTTGCCGATCGCGCCCGGCAAAACGTGCGTCTGCTCCTGCTTGGCAGCATCCGCCGCCTTGTCTGCCACGGCCTGCGCATCGAGCGCGCTGGACAAAGTATTCAGCCGCGCCCTTAACCCCTCATCGTCACGTTCGCGGCTTGTTTCTGGTTTCTGCCGCCGATGATCGTCCTGTCCATCGCGCTCCGCCACACCTTTTGCTCCGTGCCTTTGCTTTTCGCCACGCCGCTCATTTAGCTTAAAAAGGACCGTCGCAGTGATATTTCTCGACCGTTCCGGCAGACAACAGCTCTTGGTGCCGCAACATAAACAGGCAAAATGGTGAAGCCTGCCAAACGTTTAGGAGGCCTGTGAGCGCGGCGCACCATAGGAGTGGCGGCGGCCTCTGTCAAGACTAAGGCCAAAGCATAAAAGCCCTTGAAATAATGGAGAAATTAGGCGCGAAATTCAGCCTGCCTCGCGGAAGCGTTCGGCCTCTTCGAGATCCACACTGACCAGCTGACTGATGCCGCGTTCGGCCATGGTGACGCCGAACAGCCGGTTCATCCGCGCCATGGTAATTGGATTGTGGGTGACCGTAATAAAGCGCGTCTCGGTTTTGGCGCGCATGGTTTCAAGAAGATCGCAGAAGCGCTCGACATTGGCATCGTCGAGTGGCGCATCCACCTCGTCGAGAACGCAAACCGGCGATGGATTGGTCAGGAAAATCGCGAAGATCAACGACATCGCGGCGAGCGCCTGCTCGCCGCCGGACAGAAGCGTCATGACCTGTGGCTTCTTTCCAGGAGGGTGCACGAGGATTTCGAGCCCAGCTTCGAGCGGGTCGTCCGATTCGATCAATTGCAGCTCGGCCGAGCCGCCCCCGAAAAGAGTCGTGAACAACTCCTTGAAATGCGCATGGACGGCGTCGAAGGCACCCAGCAGACGTTCGCGGCCCTCCTTGTTCAAACTTTGAACCGCCTGGCGCAATCGCCGGATGGCTTCGGTCAGATCTTCATGTTCGGTGGACAGGGTCGTCTTGGAAGCCAGAATCTCGTTCAATTCCTCGTCGGCCCGCAGATTGACGCCACCCAGCCGTTCGCGGTCCCCCTTGAGCGCGTCGAGTTTTTTCTCCACCGCCTCGGCGGGCGGCAGTGCGTCGCCGGGCGTGGCTTGCGCGAGGCCGAAGAGTTCGGCCTCGGTGCAGCCTATGTCCGCCGCGATCATATGCGCGACCTCATCGCGGCGCGCCCGCGCGGCTTCGACCCAGGCTTCGCTGCGGGCTTTTTCTTCCCGCGCCATGCTCATTGCTTCGAGGGCGCCGCGCGCCGCGCGATCCGCTTCCCCAAGGCGCGTCTCCGCCGCGACGCGCTTGTCGGCGGATTTTTTGCGGGCGTCCTCGGCCGCTTCGATCTGGCGCATCAAGGTTTGCCGGGTCACCAAAAACGTATTTGGCGCCTCCAAAAGTTTCTGGAGTTCTTGGGTTCCTTCCGCGTGGCGAGCCTCAAGCTCGCCGATTTGACCGCGCGCGCGGTCGTCTCGGATGCCCCAGGATTGGCGTTCTTCCTTAATCGCTTGCAAACGCTTTGCCCGCATCTCGGCGTCGCGCAGATAGCTTTGCAGGGCGGCCCGCGCCTCGGCCACCATGGCGCGATCTTGGGCCGCCGCCGCGCGTGCCTTGTCCAGCTGCGCGGTCAAAAGGCCCGGCAATTCCAGCTGGGCGAGGGCGTCTTCGGCTTGCGCGCGCTTCTGGCTGGCCTCAGTGCAGGCCGTCTCAATGCGAATTGAGGCTTCGTCGAGCGCGGACAGCCGCGCGGCCATCTCCGTTTGGCGCTTTTCGCCAGCTGTTTTTTCGTCCCGCGCGCCCTCGACCTTGCGCAGCGCGTCCTTATGCGCTTGCCGGGTGTCGCGCTCGGCGGTGCCGGCGGCCGTGAGCGCCGTTAGCGCCTGTTCCGCATTTATTTTCAAGGCACTGGCGGCGGCGCGCGCGGCCTCCGCCTCGATCGCCAGATCACCGAGGCGATTTTTTTCGGCGAGCCGCCGCGCCGCGGGAGTCGGGGCTTCCGCGGCTTGGGTGAACCCGTCCCAGCGCCACAGATCGCCTTCCTTCGAGACGAGCCGCTGTCCGGGCTTCAGTAGAGTCCGCAAGGCGCTGCCTTCGGCCCGCAGGACGACGCCGATCTGGTTCAGCCGCCGTGCGAGGGGAGCCGGCGCTGTAACACGTTTCGCGAGGGCTTCGACACCCGGCGGCAGGGCCGGATCGTCCGATGCGTCCGTCGCGGCCCAATGGGCGGGTGACGCAGGGTTGGTCGAAGCGTCGAGATCATCGCCGAGCGCCGCGCCGATCGCTGCCTCATAGCCTTTTGCGACGCTGATTTCCTCGGTCACGGCAGGCCAGAAGCCGCCGGTCCCGGCATTCAGCAATTTCGACAGGGTGGCAATTTGTGTCTCGAGATTTTGCGCCTTCCGCTCGGCTTCGGCGAGCGGCGCCCTGGCCGCGAGTTCTGCCGCGCGAGCCTCCGCATGGCGCGCCTCGGCTTCGGCGAGCTCGTCTTCCCGCGCCTTTGCCGCGCCGGCGGCCTCATCGAGTGCCGCTTGGAGTTGGTCCAGGTCGGCGCCGGGGAACGCACTCGCTAGGAGCGTATCGCGTTCGCGGGTCACTTTTTCGATTTCGGCTTGCAGCCGTGCCATGCGGGCTGTTTCTTCCCGCAGCGCCGTTTCAAGGGCTGCCCGCCGTGCCTCAATCACGGATCGTGTGTCCTGCGCCTCCGCCAGCGCCTTTTCGGTGAGCGCGAGATTTGCCTCGGCCTCCGCGAGCCGGCCCCGCGCAGCCTCGATCTCAGCGACCGCAGTACCGCTGCTCGCGAGCCCGGCGGCTTCCGTGTCCAGCCGTGCGAGGACGGCCGCCGCATCGTTGATCAGCGCCGTTTCCCGCGCAATATCGCTGGCGGTTTGGGCGATTCGGCGTTCGAGTTCGCTCGTCCGGCTTTTGGCCCGCCGTTCTTCTCCGTCGAGGGTTTCTCGGGCCAGCACCAGCCGTTGCAACTCCCCGGCCACCTCGGCCTCGGCGCTTCGCAATTGGGGCAGCTCATGCGCGGCGATCGCTTGCAGCTTTGCGGCTTCGGCCTGAGCGAGGGTTTTTTCGGCGACGTCCCGCAGACCCTCTTCGAGCTTCGATTCCGCCAGTTGGAGCGCCGCTGCCGCTTCCGTCCGGTGGATCAAAGCGAGCAACGCCTCATTACGCCGAATCTCGGCCGCGAGCCCGCGGTAGCGGGTTGCTTGCCGCGCCTGCTTCTTGAGACTTTCGGCCTGGCCATCGATCTGCTGCAAAATATCATCGAGGCGTCGGAGATTTTCTTCGGCCGCTTTGAGGCGCAGTTCGGCTTCGTGGCGGCGGGAATGCAGCCCCGCGATCCCGGCGGCCTCTTCGAGAATGCGGCGGCGCTCTTGCGGTTTGGCGGCGATGATCTCGCCGATTTGGCCTTGCCGCACCATTGCCGTCGAGCGGGAGCCGGTCGAAGCGTCGGCAAACAGCAATTGCACATCGCGGGCGCGGACCTCACGCCCGTTGACCCGGTAGGTCGAGCCCGACTCGCGCTCGATGCGGCGGGAGACCTCGATCAACTCCCCATCGTTGAAGCTGGCGGGAGCCGTGCGGTCGCTGTTGTCGAGAAAGAGAACGACCTCGGCCATGTTGCGCGCCGGCCGGTCACCGCCGCCGGAAAATATCACGTCGTCCATACCCGAGGCGCGCATGTTTTTCGACGAACTCTCGCCCATGACCCAGCGCAGCGCTTCGACGAGATTCGACTTGCCGCAGCCATTCGGCCCGACAATGCCGGTCAGCCCCGGCTCGATGTGAAACTCCGCCGGGTCGACGAATGTCTTAAAACCCGCGATGCGCAGTTTGGTGAGTTTCATGTCTTGATGAGTTTCATGATTTTGCGAAGCTCATGGCGCCGCCCCGTTGGCCCGAGAGCGGTTTTTGAATCATAGCCCATTCTTGAACAAAGCTTCTTAGCGTTTGGTTAACCAATCGCGTCAGGCGAGCCTGGATGACCAAATGCCGCATGATTCGGCGAAAACCGATTACGGCGCGCGGGCAGGGGAAGCGCAAGGGCGTGCGCGGATTATTCTGTGTAAACCGTGAAGCTCATGATGACGCGGCGGTGCCTGATCTTAACCGGTTGAGGCCTTGGGCCACTCCCTCCGAGCGAAGCCTTTGCGGCCGATTTCGGCTGGCACAGGCTGAGAATTCATCACTTATTTTGCCGCGCAATGGCTCAATTTGGTCAAGCAAAATTTCATGGCATCTCATCCCGTAAGCGGGTTTCCGCCGCTTCTGAAAAAGTTTTAAAAAGGAGCAATACCCTCGGTTCAAAGCCTGCCGAGTAAAACCAAGATCAGCACTACAATGAGTATGAGGCCGAGTCCCCCGCCGCCGTAATAGCCCGTCCCGTAGAAAGGACCGCCTCCAAGGCCGCTAAAGCCACCGAGCAACGCGATTATCAAAACGATGAGGAGAATGGTTCCAAGTGACATAACATGATCTCCCGACTTGGGCTGTAAGCGTCATACAGAAGAAGGCGCGTCTTGTTCCCTGCTTGAAAGACTCAATTGACGACGCTGGTACAAATTAGGGCTTGCCGAATGGCTATGATGTAGCTCAACCAGATCTTCGGACTCGAAAAACAACTAGCAAACCGCCGGGAGAAGAACTGGTCAAAATTGCTCAAGGCATTACTTTAGCCGCGAGAAATCGCATGATAATAGCAATTTCGCCCTTTGGAGACTCGATCTGTAGAAAGCTGCATAATGGCGATCAAGCGCAAAGCGTCATTCGATCCGAAATCTTTTCTCGCTAAGGTTGGTGAGGGCCGTAGCATTGCTAAGTATCGCAGTGACGAGATCGTCTTTTCCCAGGGAGACCCTGCGGATGCAGTCTTCTACATCCAGAAAGGCAAGATTAAGATCACCGTCGTTTCACAGCAAGGCAAGGAAGCCGTTGTCGCAATACAGGGAACGAACGAATTCTTCGGCGAAGGATGCCTCGCCAGCCAGGTTCAGCGTATAGCCACGGTCAGGACGATGACGGAGTCCGTCATCGTTCGTCTGGAAAAAGCGGCTATCCTCCGCGTAATCCATCAGGAACCGGCATTCTCCGAGATGTTCATTGCGCATCTCCTTGGCCGAACCCTCCGCGTCGAAGCCGACCTTGTCGATCAGTTGTTCAATTCGAGCGAAAAGCGTCTTGCCCGACTGCTCCTGCTGCTGGCGAACTTTGGCAAGGAAGGCAAGCCGGAGCCGATCATCGCGAAAATAAGCCAAGAGACGCTTGCGGAGATGATCGGAACGACCCGATCCCGTGTGAGTTTCTTCATGAACAGATTTCGTAAACTGGGCTTCATTCACTACAACGGCGGCATCGAAGTCCACAGTTCCTTGTTGAATCTCGTTCTGCATGAGGAGCCGCACATCGAGACATAAATCTGTGCATTTTGCTTGTGTACACTCATGTGTATACGTAGCATGAACAGCTTAATTTGAGATTTTAGCAATTTATTTTGAAGTATGAGCTGTTTTGCACAGTCTTGATCTTGGTTTTGGCGTAGCATTTGTTTGACTGCAACAACCGTTCAAACTTCGGTTGCGCCGATGGGGCTAAAGCCTCTTCAGCCCCTCGCTGGTCGAGAGTGCCCGCCGATCCTCCCCGGCGGGCATTTTTTGTGCTCACCTTTTGCCAGCGCAGGCATAGAAGCGATGGCATCGTGGTCGTGGTATATGAACTCGCCGAACCGTATTGGAGGCTTACTCGCCGCCGCCTGAATACAACAAGCGCAGTAGAGCCGCTCGGGTCACACACCTCCGGCGGCGGTCTGTTATCCGACTTGCAAAAGCAGCGCGACGAGTTCGCTTTGCCGGTGGGTGTTGGTTTTGGCGAACACGGATTTCAACTGGTTTCGCGCCGTCTCCCGGGAAATCTTCAATTCGCGGGCAGCGATATCGGGCGGCGCACCGCGCGCGATGATGCAGGCGAGTTTGGCTTCCGACGGCGTCAGACGGAAAGTCTTGGCGATGATCGCCGCCGGCGGCCCTGGCCTCGGACCTAGGGCATTCATGGTCAAGAGGGCGCGCACTTCCTGCGCTGGTGGATGCGATGGCCCCTCGAATGGCCAAATCCGCACGATCACTGGTAATTTGTCCAATCGGGGCACCACGACGGGCTCGACCGCCAAAGCATTCGGGCGGGGTGGCCCGGACAACTGTTCGATGGCTTGCTTGAGAAGGTTTCGCGAGTCGAAATCGCGAATGTACAGCCGGCGGTCCTTGATTTTGATATTCTCGTCGAAAACGGCTTGCGCCGCAGCGTTCGCGTCGACGGCAAATCCGTTCTTGTCGAGGGCGATCGCGGGCAAATGCATCGCATTGAGCATGGCGGTAGGGGAAGCTGCCGCTCCGGACGCCTCCGAGACCGCCGCAATCTCCATCAAACGCCGAGTGAAGTTAGCAAGAATGAGCTCTTCCTCAGCACGCAAACTGCTGATTTCCGAATTCATGGCCAAAAAACCCATTTTGAAATCCTAAATCACTCTGAAACGGCTGCTGATTGATGCTGCAATAACAAAATTTAATGACAATCCTTCTGCTTCGGCCATCAACATGGGAGCGTCTGGATTACGTTGCCATTTCGGTCAGGTGAATTTTTTGCAATCAAAAAGCACCCGCTTCCGGGCTCTTGTTCTAGCCCGATGCCCGCCGCGTTTCTTGGGAATTCTGCGATTTCGAGGCGGCAACCCCAGAAAAAAGGTCCGATTTTCTTGCGGCAAAGGGACCCGGAACAAACAGAACAGTGAACCATTCAATCCATGCCTTGGATCGTCGAAGCGTCGTTCCGTTTGGTTCGGCCGCCACAACTCTTGGGAAATTTTGGTCAACATCGCGACGCAGCATGAACTCGCTTGGCTGAAAACGAGGGATCTTTGTCCTTGTCGCGGATTAGATCGCGAAGGACAATAGCGTCGTGAAAATAAAGATCAATTATCGCTTGAGACTACCGAGGAGCGCTCCATGAAAAATGTAAATGTGCTCAACGGCTTGAATATGGTGCCGGACCATTGCGCCATACGCAGGATAGGACCAGCCGACCTCAAGGACTCCCTGACCAAAGGCGCCAATGATTTCTTGCCCGTCCTCGAATTCTTGGGCAGGCCGCTCTTCACTGTTTTGTTCAGTATTTTCTACACGCTCATCTGCATATACTTAATTACCACGGATTTGCCGCTGCTCTTCCCTCTCATGTCGGGTTTCGCCCTGATTGGTCCTTTCGCGGCGATAGGCTTGTATGAGGTGAGCCGGCGCCGGGAACTCGGCCTAGACACCTTCTGGAGGCATGTTTTTGATCTGCGGCACGCGCCTTCTCTTCCCTCGATCCTCGCCCTCGGCCTCGTCCTTCTCACTCTCTTCCTGTGCTGGCAGGCAGCGGCCGATGTGCTTTACGTGTGGCTCTTCGGCCCGGCCGCGCCGGAGTCCTTCAGGGGATTCCTCATCGAGGTTCTTACCACCCCCCGGGGCTGGACTTTGATCATTTTGGGGAATGCCATTGGCTTCATCTTCGCCGTTACTGTTCTGACCATCAGTGTTGTCTCATTCCCCTTGCTCCTGGACCGGAATGTCGGAGTCGCGGTGGCTGTCCGCACCTCTGTGAGAGCGGTGCTGGCGAACCCGCTCACGATGGCGCTTTGGGGATTGATCGTCGCGGTGTCCCTCGCGATCGGCTTCCTGTTTGCCTTCGTTGGCCTCGCCTTCGTCACGCCGATCCTCGGACATGCGAGCTGGCATCTCTATCGCAGGGTAGTGCAATGAGCCGCCGCCGATCAGACCCGCGCGAGGTGACCGTGGATGCGCTCGCCAATGAAGAAGGCAGTATGCACGAGCTTGTCGTAAGCCGCATAGCAAAAGAGATCACCAAGTCCCGCCGGGTCGCACTGTTGCTCTGGCCGGGCTGCGATGTTCTTGATGTCTGTGGACCCGCCGATGTTTTTTTCTATGCGCAATACTGGCAGTTGCGGCACGGGAAAACCGACCTTCCCGGCTACCAGTGGGATATCGTTGCCGCTACCCCCGGACCCATCCGGACGACGTGCGGAATCGAGATTGTCGCGACGCACGGTTACGCGGACCTAGAGGACGGTCTTGATACTTTGCTCGTGGTGGGTGGAGCAGAAGCCGAGCAGGCGAGCAAAGATCCGGCCCTTGTCGACTGCGTACGCTCGCTGGCATCAAGGGCGCGGCGTGTGGGGTCCATTTGCACGGGCACCTTCATTTTGGCGGCCGCGGGTCTCT
Organism: Methylocapsa sp. D3K7; assembly: GCF_029855125.1. Classification (GTDB taxonomy): domain Bacteria; phylum Pseudomonadota; class Alphaproteobacteria; order Rhizobiales; family Beijerinckiaceae; genus Methylocapsa. The sequence goes on along the minus strand of NZ_CP123229.1, from coordinate 1,011,850 downwards.
TGCATCAGCGGCGCGTGACAACGCACTGGCTATATTCGGAGATCCTCGCGAGGGCTTATCCCTCGATCGATGTCGATTCCAGCCTTATCTATTACCGTGATGGTAATATCTACACCTCTGGCGGGATCACCGCGGGGATCGATCTTTCTTTGGCTTTGGTCGAAGAGGATCTCGGCCGGGAAATTGCGCTCGCCACAGCGCGCACATTGGTGGTTTTCCCCCGCCGCCCCGGGGGGCAATCCCAGTTCAGCGCTTTTGCGACATATATGGATGTGGGGATCCGGCCAGACATCCAGGAACTGCGATCCTGGATCCTGGGGCACCCCGGGGAGGACCTCAGCGTATCCGCCTTGGCAGATCGCATGGGCATGAGCCCGCGCAATTTCGCCCGGCTCTTTCACAGTGAAACCGGAGACACACCGGCGCTGTTTGCCGAACGGGCGCGGGCCGACGCCGCCCGCTGCAAACTCGAACAAACTGTCCTGCCAGTCGAGGTGATCGCCAAGCAATGCGGCTTTGGCAATGCCGAACGTATGCGGCGGACATTCCAACGCCTTTTCGATGTCAGTCCGCACGACTACCGGGCGCGGTTCCGATCGACCCTACTCAACTAAGATCACAGATAAGAATTGATTGGCGGGTCGCCCCCTGAACAGGGGGCGTCGAGGAAACGTTTTTGTGACAATCAAGACAGGCGATGCACTCCTCTTCCCGCCGTTTTGCCGGCATCAGCCTGGAGGAATACCGGTTCCAATCGTTGCCGGCTGGCGGAAGATCCAAGGAGCAAAACAATGCGAATTCTGTTTTTGACCACGGCCCACAACAGCCTCAGCCAGCGTCTTTGGATCGAGCTTTGTGAGCGCGGCCACGACATCCGTGTCTGCATCGCCGCAGCACCCGAAGCCATGATCGATGCGGTCGCCCGCGAGACGCCGGATTTTATCCTCGCCCCGATGTTAAAGATCGCTATTCCAGAAGAAATCTTGTCCCGCCATCTCTGCCTGATCGTGCATCCCGGTATTAAGGGCGATCGGGGTCCGTCCTCGCTCGACTGGGCCATTGCCAACGGCGAGAAGCATTGGGGTGTGACGATCCTTGAGGCGGCGGCGGAATTCGATGCCGGCGCGATTTGGGCCTCGCATGAATTTGCGCTTCCCGGAGATGCCGTCACGAAAAGCAGCCTTTATCGCGATCAGGTCACCGAGGCGGCTTTGCGCGGTGTCCTCGAGGCGATCGCCCGGATCGAATCGGGTGAGTCCCGGTCTGGCGCATGGCAGCCCCAGAAGCTGGCCGATGCGGCGCCAATGGCACGCGGTCGTCTGCGGCCGCCAATGCGGCAAGCCGACCGGACCATCGATTGGTCGCGAGACAAAACAGCGGCGATCGTGCGCAAGATTCGAGCGGCCGACAGCGCTCCTGGCGTCCTCGCCACACTGTTGCTCGGTCAAACCTGTTTCCTTTATGGAGCCCACGAGGAAGATCGTCTGCAAGGATCTCCCGGCCAGATTCTGGCCCAGCGCGACGGCGCGATCTGCATCGGCACCATCGATGGCGCCGTCTGGATCTCCCATCTGAAGGCCAAGGAGGAGGCGGATGGCGCGTTCAATCCCACCGTGGGGGTCAAACTGCCGGCGGCGCAGGTGTTGGGGCCATTGCTTCGCAGCGTGCCCAAGGCATCGCTGCCCATCGATGCGCCCGCCGATCATCGCACCTTCCGCGAGATTGTCTATACGGAGGAAGCCGATGTTGGCTACCTTTCCTTCGATTTCTACAATGGAGCCATGAGCACATCCCAGTGCACCCGGCTCCGCGACGCTTTCCTTCACGCCCGCTCGCGTCCGACTCGCGTCATCGTGCTTCTGGGCGGCGCGGATTTCTGGTCGAACGGCATCCATCTCAATGTGATCGAGGCGAGCCCCGATCCGGCTGCCGAATCCTGGCACAACATCCATGCGATGGACGATCTCATCTTCGAGGTCCTCAACACCATGTCGCATCTCGTCATCGCCGGCTTGCGCGGCAATGCCGGGGCTGGCGGCGCGATGATGGCGCTGGCGGCGGATCGCGTCTTTGCAAGGTCCGGCATCGTCCTCAATCCTCATTACCGGAGCATGGGCGATCTTTATGGCTCCGAATATTGGACATACGCGCTGCCGCGGCGGGTGGGGCAGAAGCGGGCGCAGGAACTGACCTTGTCGTGCAAGCCAATCGGCGCCCGGACGGCGTGTGAGATTGGATTTCTCGACGATGCCTTCGGTGAGAATGCCGTGGCTTTCGTCGCCGAACTGAAGGAGCGGGCAAAGCGCCTCGCCCAGGATCCGGAATTCCGCGCGATGCTTCGCCGCAAGCATGAGAGGCGTCTCGACGACGAAAGTGTCAAGCCCCTCGCCGTCTATCGCGCCGAAGAGCTGGAACGGATGCGAGTCAATTTTTTCGGGCCCGACCCCGCCTATCACGAGGCCCGCCGCCGCTTCGTCTTCAAAGGGAATCCGCAGCCACGGGGGGGCCGGGTGCCGGTTCTGGCAGCAGCCGAGGGAACCTCATGGTTTCCCGCGCGCGCAGCAGCCAGGGCCGGTGCCCGAGTCCCGTCCGCACCTTGACACGAGATATTTCGATTGCGGGAAGAAGCTCCAATGCTCTTTGATCCGTTTGCCAATTCTTTTGACTGGGAGGCCATCTAGCCAAGCGGAAAGAGCGGTCCGTAAAGGGCTCAATCGATGAAGCACTTTCATATGGGGGGGAACGTGCATTGGCGGCATTTATCCTTGCTGCGTTCCGCCAAAATTCGAATGTCTTCAGGCGCGCCGCAGCGCAACTGCGAATTGCGTGACATCGACGGCCGGTACCGCATCACCACTTTCCGGACCTTGATTCACCGCGCCGTTCACGCGCTCCCGCCCATATTGCGGGAGCGCGTAGCGGAATATGTTTTGCGCCGGGCCAACGCGCCCGGGCCTGCCGCTGAACATGTTGTGCAATATTTGCTGAGCGCCGCAAAGGCGAAACGCAAGACTCATACCCTTGCGGAAGCCACCGTCGCCAAGGGCGCCGATAATTTCTATGACCGGCAGTACAGGCAATTTTTCAACCCCGTGATGGGCGCTTTTGCGATGACCGCCACGCGGGCGCTGCTGGCGAGCGGCGGCCTGCCGAGCGGCCTTTTGTGGCGCCGCCGCCGCAAGACCTTCGCTGCCATGCTGGACGAGAGCTCCGGCGCCCCGCCAATCCTGGTGATCGACCGGGAGACTGTCGCGGTGCCCATTCTGCTGCCTTCGCCCGAGACGCACCGAGATCGTACTGCCACTGAGCGCTGGCTTGGGGGGCGCGGCGGCATGCCTGCGTGCTACCGGGCGCTCCTTGCAGGCGAAGACGTTCATTGCCGCGAATCTCATGCACGGGCGCGCGAGCGTTGCGCCGATGGCGCTGTTCTCGAAGTCGTCGACGGTGCAATTGGCACAGGAAAACTCGCTTTGCTGGCGCTTCACCCGAGTGACCCAGATGCGATGGGCCTTCATATCACATTGTTCGCGGTGGAGGCGCTCGCAGCCGAGCTTCTCGAAAAGGATTATGGCCTCGCCCCTGATGCTCTCGATCCCTGGCGGTGCGCCGCATCGCGCAAGGGCTGCATGCTTGTCTTTTGCGTAGGCGCCACCGAGGAGGTCTTTACACAATGCTCCCAAAATCTTTTTATCAAGCGGCCACTGCCTGAAGCAGCCTTGCAAACACCGGCCCAATGGCCAAACGCCTGGAACCCCGCGCTTCCCCTAGAGCGGCTGCTTGCGCAGCAATTCGAGACATTCCAAGTTACTGTCTCAGCCAACGGGGTTCCCGGCGTCTCGCCCCGCAATGGCGATTGCGGCAAGGCGGTGTTCCTTGGACACCGTGCCCGCAAACCCTATGTTCTCATCCCTTATCACACTGGCAACGCGGTGCATGGCCATGCCGCCAAATTGTGGTCCAACACCCAAGGCACGATCGTGATCTATGACGATCATAGCGCGCTAAGTTGTGTCACCATTACAGGGCCATCCTTCGTCATATCGCACGAACGAGTAGAGCGTGACTTCCCTCTGATCGCGAGCAAAGCCGCCGTGGTCCGAAGAAACAACATGACGCCGGTGCCCGATCCTGAATATTGGTATCTGCAAGAAGTTGCGGAGATCGTGCAGCAGCGGGAATCTTTGGCCGCCCATTCTCTTGATCCTGGAAGGCCGGCATGCAGCATCAATGCTGGCGGCGAGGCGCGCCATGACAAAAAGCCAGCCTATTTCGCGGCCAACTCGCTTCCAGCCTATGATCGCCTCTTGCAGCATGACCGGGAGAAAGCAGGCCGGCCGGTCGATCCGTCGGGCGGCGAGCATCGCCGGTGGAATGAAAACGTGCGCGGCGCTTTGGCCTCCCGCCAGGAGCACCTCCAGCGCGTGCTGGCAGGTCCTGACGCTCGCCCACAGCAAGCAAGAAAGGCTATGTCGAAGTGACGCTCGCCACTCTCATATCCCGCATCGAGCCGTCACTTCGGGATTCGCCAATGCAACTTGATAGTCTTAATACGGGTGACGATCTTTTTTGTTCATCCAGGCATGATAGGCCTTAAGGCCGGTGTCCCGTTCAAAATCCGGGGTCACCGCAATGCTGCGCTTGTCCCATGGCTGCTCGAAGTCGGCGTATTGGAACGCATCGTCGAAGCCGATGGCACTGGTGTCCTTCAAGCTCGCCGCGAAATAGACGTGATCGATGCGCGACCAGTAGATGGCGCTCATGCACATCGGGCATGGCGCGCCATTGATATAGATTTCGCAGCCCTTCAACATGCGGGCCCGCTCCGGCACGAGATCGGGAGAGTCTTTTTCGCGAGGGATCATTTCAAGCATGGTGCCGGGACCATAGCTGCTTCCGAGAAGAGCTTTCGGATTAAGCCGGTTCGAGGCATCGATGATTGCGGTGACTTCGGCGTGGAACACCGGGCATCCGGTGAGCAGAACGCGGTTCTGACCGCGCCCGATGATTTCGCCATCCTTGACGATGACGGCGCCGAACGGCCCGCCCCAGCCTTTCTCGACCGACTCAATCGCGAGCCGCGTCGCTTCTTCCAAAAATTTGCGCTTGTCCGGCTCGGCCGCCGCCGCTTTGGCGGATGAAGCCGGAAGCGTTGCTGCAGCGGCCGCGCCTGCGGCGGCAGCGGCGGTGCGGGTGAAAAAATTCCGGCGTCCTTTGTCTTTTGGTGCGTCGCAAATAAATTTTGTCATGATTTTATCCTGCTTTCAAAAGCGGAGACAGCATAGCGCTGCCGATGGACAGGAAAGTCAAGAGACAGAAGCAGGGTTGCAGGGAGCTGCGGGAAACCGCCAAAAAGACAAGTTTTCCGCACGGCCTTACGTCTTTCAAGGGGATGGATGTGGCGGCTTTTGCATCGAAAATTCGCGCGATCGTACCAAAACGTTTCACGTGAAACATTTTGGTACGATTGCGGCCGCCAATTGGATGAGGAATCGACCCTCACTTCGCCTGCAAGAATTCGGTGAGTTCGCGGAAAGCATCCTTGCTTGGGGCGGAGGACGAAGATTGCGTGATCGCTTCATAGATCCTGGGAACCAGCACCACAGCCTGGTCGAGTTCGGCGTCGGAGCCTTGCCTGTAGCCTCCCATGAGCCGCAAATCCCGCGTGTCCTCGTAACGCGCGATGAGGGCGCGGAGCTTCGAGGCAAGGTTGCTTTGTTCGGGTGTCCAAGCTGTCTGCGCTAGGCGCGAGATCGAGGTCAGGACATTGACCGCCGGGAACCGGCCCTGCTCACCAATCGCTCGGTCAAGGACAATATGCCCGTCGAGGGTGCCGCGAATGGCGTCGGCGACGGGATCATTATGGTCGTCGCCATCGACGAGAACTGAAAAAATACCAGTGATCGCGCCTTGCCCCTCTTCGCCAGGCCCGGCCCGTTCGAGAAGTTTTGGCAATTCGCCAAAAACGCTCGGCGTATAACCGCGCGCGACCGCCAGCTCCCCGGCCGCCATCGCGACATCCCGCGCGGCATGCGCGAATCGAGTGATAGAGTCGACGATCAGCAGCACGGACTCGCCCCGATCACGAAAATATTCCGCGATGCTCATCGCCGTCTTTGGCGCAAGGCGCCGCATGAGCGGGCCCTCATCGCCCGTTGCCACGATGGCCACGGTAAGCGGACGGTTGATGGCCAAGGCATCGTCGAGGAATTCGCGCACTTCACGGCCGCGTTCACCAACCAGCGCGATGACCACCGTGTCGAAATCCCGCGATCCGGCCAGCATCGAAAGAAGCGTCGATTTGCCAACGCCAGAGCCGGCGAAAATGCCGATGCGCTGACCAGAGCAGATGGGCGTGAAAAGATCGATGACCCTGACGCCAGTCTTCAGCGGCGTCTGAACCCGGGCGCGGCGCATTGCGGCCGGAGGTGCCGCCTCTAGGTTCGCGGCTTTTGTGCCGCGGCGTAGAGGCCCGCCTGCATCGAGCGGGACACCAAGAGCATTGATCACACGTCCCTTCCAGCTTTGATCTGGAAAAAGACGTAAGCCGCCTGCGTAATACACTCTCTCGCCAGTGCGGGCGAGAGCCATGCTGTGGAAGCTCTTAACGGTCGCGCCCTGCGCCTCGATGCGCACGGTTTCTGCGAGCTGGGACAGGTCGCCCGCGCCGAAGGAGACGCAGTCGCCGAGTTTCAAGAAGGGCGACAAGCCGGCCACCCGCGCGGACGTCGGCGTTACTTCCGTGATCAAGCCGGAGATGCGGAGGGGTCCAAGCTCTTCCTGCGCTTCATTTACGCGATGTTCGAGACGGGCAAGAGCATGGCGGATCACGCCGAGCCGCCGAGAATTTTAAGCGCATCTTTCAACGAGCTCTCAGAACCTTCGATCGCCGAGGCGACGTTTTCGAAGGTTCTCGACAGCAGGATCAATTTCTCCATTTCAAGGAGAGGGTTGACATTCGCTCCCTCAACATAGCCTTGCGCAACGCCATTTGTGCTAAAATCGAGAACCGGTGTCGCGGGCTTGCTGGAGGTGACGCTGGAATTGTCGGAGCGTTTTAGCTTGGCAGTGTTGTCGAGACTGAAAAGGCCGATCGCGCCGATCTGGAGAGCACCCTGCGTAATCATCCCGTCTTGTGCGATTGTCACGGGGCCCGCATCTGGATCGAGGAGGATGGGGCTGCTGCCGGCATCAAGAACAGGATAGCCGTTGACGCTTTGCAGGGCGCCGTCAGCCTGCATGCGCAGGCGTCCGTCCCGCGTGTAGACGATTCCAGACGGGGCCTTCAGCGCGAGCCAGCCGTCACCCTGAACCGCGACGTCGAGCGGATTCTCCGTCTTGATTGGCACACCCGGCTTGCGGGAAATGTGCGCTTCGCCATGTGAAACAAAAGCGACAGGCGTCTCTCCCGAGCGCGACACGAGGGATTTGAAATCCACTTCCTCGGCTCTGTACCCGGGGGTGCTTTGGTTCGCGATATTCGTTGCGATCGTCTGCAAGCGCCGGTCGAGCGCGACTTGCGCTGATAGGGTCACGTAAAGCCCGGTTTGCATGTGTCACGAGCCTCCGAGTTTGAGATTCGCAAGGCTCAAAAGCAAGTTTGAACTGATATCTGGCGAATTGACGAGCAGTGCCGATGCTGGAAACGCCGAAACAGAAGTGGGGTTCTTCGCATCATAGGTGGCGGTGAATCGCTCAATGAATTTTTGTAGCTTGGCGGGGTTTTGAAAATCGGCGACGTTGAGCTTGGCCGTAATCAGCTTGGCTTGCACGTCGATATTCTCTTGTGACATGGAAACGGGCAATCCTAGCGCCGTCTGGACAACACTCAGAAGCGTTTTGTTGGCAAGAATCCCATAGGCGCTCGTGACGCTGGGAGCCAGCCGCTGAAAAGTCAACGCTATCTGGGTACCCTGGTTCTGCTGGCCGGCATTGGTTTCAAGCGACTGCTCGACATAATTGCTGACCGTCGTTTGCTGAAGCGCGGCCGAACTGGTTGTATCTGATCCCGCCGCAGCAAAGTTGAACGTTGCGGCCAGGGCCTTGTAGCGAGGGTCATTCAACGTATTGGCGAGACTTTTTGGGTCGGAAACGCCGCCTTCGATAACCTTGCGGATCAGCGCCTTGGCGTTCATCATGTCGCTCGGCCCGAAGGCCTTCACGACATAAGTATAAAGTCTGCTGTTCTTGATGAGGTCATCCGTGGTTTTCACCTTGCCGATATTGGCCTCAAAATATTTTGTTTCCCGCGCGACCACGGGTTCGGCGGCGATCGTCGCCAAGGTTTTGGAATAATCCTTGGTGATTGCATTGAAATAGACGGTCGCTGTGAGCATGGGCAAAGATCTCGTGTCGTCCCGGCTGTATTTGCGACCTTCGCAACAAGACCTTGCCGGGGCCTTGCCGGAAAAGTTCCAATTCGTTGCATTTCGTTGGCGCCGGCTTTTCTTGACCCTTGGCGGCGGCGGCCATCAGTCGCCAATGAAGAATTTCTGAACGGTCGGTATCAATTGATCTTTGCAATTCAGTTTGAAGCAAGGCCCGCTGTTTAATGATCGATGAGGTCCTTCGGCGGGGAGCTGATCGCGTGGGTTTCGTAATCGGAATGGTCGTTGCGGTTGGCTGTATTCTCGGCGGCTTCGCCGCGATGGGCGGGCGTGTCGCGGTGATTTGGCAGCCTTGGGAGTTCGTCATCATCTGTGGCGCGTCACTCGGCACCTTCATCGTCGCCAATCCAATGCCGACGATCAAGGACACTGGAATTGCCATGATGGATGCAATCCTCGACCGTGCCCCCACGCAAAGGCACTATCTCGACGTACTTGGCGTGCTTTACACTTTGATGCGCGAGTTGCGTGGCAAGGCGCGCAACGAGATCGAGGAACATGTCGACAATCCCAGCGAGTCGGCGATCTTCAAGAGTTTTCCAAAAGTGCTGGCCGATAAGGACTTGACCAATTTCATCTGCGACTATTGCCGTTTGATTATCATCGGAAATGCGCGAACGCACGAAATAGAAGCCTTGATGGACGAGGAAATTCAGACGGTCAGCCGGGATAAGCTGAAGGCGTTTCATGCGTTGAGTTCCGTCGCCGAGGGACTTCCGGCGCTCGGCATCTGTGCCGCTGTTCTTGGGGTCATCAAGGCAATGGGAGCCCTCGATGAAGCTCCGGAGATCCTCGGCCATCTCATTGGAGCCGCGCTGGTCGGCACCTTCGCGGGGATATTCATGTCCTACGCCTTAGTGCAGCCGATCGCCATGAAGGTCAAGACAATCCGCGAACGGCGCTGCCGCCTCTATATCATTGTTAAACAGACTCTCTTGGCTTTCATGAATGGCGCCATGCCGCAAATCGCTTTGGAGCATGGCCGCAAAACAATCTCATCGCATGACCGGCCTTCGATCGACATGGTCGAGAACGAGACGGTTTCGGGTGGTGCCGGCAAAGCCGACGAACAGCAAGCGGCCTGAGAAACATGCAAAAATCCAGTGCCCATGGCCAGATCGTGAAGACGGCGCCCGAAAGACTGCTGGATGGTGCGGGAATTTCGGTTGATCGCATGCCCATGCTCAATGTCATCTTTGAGCGGATGGCAGCGCAATGTACGGATTTGATGCGGCAGCTATCGTCGTCACCGGCGCTGTTCATGGTCGAGTCGATCGTCACCGAGCGGATCGGTGATGTTCTCGATGACTATGAAAATAATGTCGTGATTGGGGTGATCTATGTACAAGCATGGGACCAGCGGCTTTTGATAGGACTGCAACACGATTTGGTGTTCGCCTTGGCGGAAGTCTTGTTCGGCGGTGACGGAGGGGAAGCGCCAGCTGTCGAGAAACGTCAACTCTCGAATATCGAGCTGCGGCTCGCGAAGAAAGCCTTCGATCTTTTTGCACAAGCACTACAGGTTTCCTTTGCAGCCGTTTGCGAAACGGCTTTCAAATTGGACCGCATCGAGACGAGACTTGATTTCGTAGCCATTGCACCGCGCACCGCATTCGGCGTGAGAGCAAGGCTCAATCTTCGAATTTTGGGGCGCGAAAGCGAACTTTTCGTTTTGATTCCGCAAATCTCGCTCAATTCGATTCGTCAAGATTTGGTGCGGGATTTGTCAACGGAAATGTCGGTTCGTGATCCGCGCTGGACAAAACAAATTCAAAGCGAAATCGGCCAAACAGAAATTTCGATCCGCGGTGTGATCGAAGAGTGGCATTTCAGCTTGGAGGATATTGCCAGTATGCAAATCGGCCACGTGCTGACGTTGCAGGCGACGGCCAAGACGAGGGTCAAGCTCGAATGCAACACCGAGCCGCTATTTTGGTGCGACCTTGGTCAAGCCGATGGGTTCTACACGCTCCGTGTCGAGGAGTCCGTTAATAGAGAGCAGGAACTTATCGATGACATTTTGCCTCGTTGATTGATCTGTTCTTTGAGAATTTGCTTCCGGCAATGGGTTACGGCCGGATTGCCAAATAGGCCGCGCCTGACCACGTGCAGAATAATCGATGGAGAATGTGCGAAAGCGCGTCATGTTAAAATCTTACCAGGAGTTTGAAAACTATGTCCGAATTTGATTTGTCTTCCGAAGAGTCGAACAACGCGGACGAGACTGCTGCGGCGCCAAGCTCCGGCCGCAATCTTGATACGATCTTGCGCATTCCCGTGTCCGTTCAAGTGGTCCTTGGATCGGCGATGATGCCGGTATCGAATCTTTTAAAGCTCGGGCGAGGCGCGGTGATCCCGCTTGATCACCGGGTTGGCGAGCCGGTCGATATCATTGTCAACGGCAGGGTGATCGCGCGTGGCGAGATTGTTGTTGTCGAGGATGACAATTCGCGGCTTGGCGTCTCCCTGACGGAGATTGCCGGACCCGCCAGAAACGCCGCCTAGTCGATGGCCTCTCCGGGTGTTTCGAAGAGTGGTCCGAATGTCAGGACGCTGAAGGGGCCGGACAAAGCGGCGGCCCTGCTGCTGTGCATGGGAAAGCCGCTTGCCGCCCGGCTCTTGAAACAGTTCGATAATGATGAACTGAGGCAGATTACAAGATCCGTCGCCGAACTTGGAACAGTGCCGGTTCCCATGCTCGAGGCGGTCGTGGAGGAATTTGCTAGCCAGTTTGCGAGCGGCGTTGACCTGCTTGGTTCTCCCGGCGAGGTCGAGCAGATGCTGGATGGCGTTCTCCCCCCGGAGCAGATCGCCGACGTCATGTCCGATGTCACCGGAAATACGAACCACGCCATGTGGGACCGCCTTTCCAATGTCTCAGAATCGGTTTTCGCGGGCTATCTTGCCAAGGAACATTCGCAGACGGCGGCGTTCATTATTTCGAAAATCGCACCGGCTCATGCCGCCAAGGTCATCGGCCTGCTCTCGCGCGAACTCCGCAATGAAATTATGCGGCGCATGCTGAATATTGGGCCTGTCAGTGAAGCCGCAGTCCGAATCATCCAAGGTCAGTTGCAAGAGGATCTTTTGTCGAATGTCTCGCGCCAGGTTGGCAGCGATCAAAATGCGCGCATGGCTGATATCATTAATAAAATGGACCGCGATCATATGGAAGATGTCATGCAAAGCCTGACCGCGGCACGGCCCAAGGCCGCCGAAATCTTACGCAAACTTATGTTTACCTTTGATGATATCATCAAACTTCAGCCCAAGGCGCGAAGTGTGTTGTTTGACAAAATTCCGACCGAGCTGGTCGTGCTCGCTTTGAAGGGTACGGACACGGCATTCAGGGATGCGATACTTTCCTCGCTTGCCACCCGGGCGAGGCGCATAGTTGATAGCGAGCTCGCGTCGGGCGGACCCGCTTTGCAACGCGACGTGCTCAAGGCGCGCCGCACCATCGCCGATACCGCGCTCGAGCTCGCGAGCGGCGGCGAGATCGAACTTAATTCGTCCGAGGACGAGGACGAGTTTTTCGATTAACCGGATATTGAATAGCAATGGCGCAACAAGCCGATAAGGAAAGCCAGACCGAGGACGCGACCGAAAAAAAGATTCTTGATGAATTCGAGAAGGGCAATATCCCCGTTTCCCGGGAAGCCGCTACATTCGCCACTATGCTCGCGTTGCTGGCGATCGCTGCCTTCATGGCGAGGGATCTGCTGAAATCCGTCACTCTCACTCTGGAGCTGCTGGCGAGCGATCCGGGCGTCCTGTTGCTGGAAAACGGTGCGGATGCGGTTTCCCTTTTCAGCAAGCTTGTCTGGGACATAGGCGCACCTCTCGTTCCGATGCTGGCGGTCCTGTCACTCGCGGGACTGGCTTCCTCGTTCTTGCAGCACCCTCCCAAGATCATCCTCGACCGGATCCGGCCGGACTGGAAACGTATATCAATAGTCAACGGTTGGCATCGTATATTTAGTGCCCGCGGTCAGGCGGATTTCCTCAAGGGCATCTGCAAATTGGTCTTTATAGGCATCTTGATGTGGACCGTGGTGCGTTGGCAACGAAACGCTTTCCTCGAAACGATGACGCTCGATCCGGACGCGATCCCCGAATTGATTCTCATGATCGCCACCCGGCTGCTATCGGTTGTTTGCGCCTTGACGCTGCTGCTCCTCGCCGCAGACCTTCTGTGGGTGCGCATGCATTGGCGCCGGGACATCCGGATGAGCAAGCAGGAAATCAAGGATGAAATGAAGGAGGCCGAAGGCGATCCCTTGAAGAAAGCCAGGCTTCGGTCCCTGGCACTCGACCGGAGGCGCAAGGGCATGCTCGCGGCGGTTCCCCGCGCGACTCTGATCATTGCCAATCCGACGCACTACGCCATCGCACTCCGGTATGTGCGGGAAGAAGGAGGGGCGCCCTTGGTCCTTTCGAAGGGAACGGACCTTATAGCCCTCAAAATCCGGGAAATCGCTGAAAAGAACTCAATTCCTGTCATTGAAGACAAGCTTTTGGCGAGGTCGATGTACGACAGCGTGGAAGTCGACCGCCCAATTCCACCTGAATTTTATAAAGCGGTGGCGGAATTAATTCACATTTTGTATGCTAGAAACCCGTTGTCTGCTAGAAACCCGCGCAAGGCATTAGTGAAATGAAAGCGTCCCACAAGACAAGCCGGCGCGAAGGCCACAACGAACTTTTGGCGAACGCCCTGCGCGCCGCCCTCGAACCCGTTGCCGCTGAGTTGCGCTTGGTCGATGCTGGGGATTTCATTGCCTATATTCACGATGAAAAGTTCGCCAATATTCAGGATATCGTCAATTCATCGGCGGAATTATTTTTCAAACGCGGGGCGGTGGCCTTCGGCTGGGGCGGGGAATATGAACTCGATTGGAACGGTTCACCCGCGATAACCCTCGATATGGAGTTCCGCCGCGCCTCCCTATGGCTTGTTTTCAAACTTGTTTTGCGGGCGCAACAAACAGACGTGAAGATCGTCTATTTTTCATCCGGAGTGTCCCCGAACGATTCCATGGGAGACGTGGCGGCGTTGATCGAAGCGATCGCCGAGACGCGGCTCGTCCCCCGGCTCTGAGGCTCGCCGCCAACGGAAGGGACGTCGCCTGCACTAGAATTGGCGCAGGCATTCTGCAGGGCGCGGGGGGGGGGGGTAGAAACCCCTAGAAAAGCCCCGTCACCTTACCGCTGTCATCGAGATCGATCTTGGTTGCCGCAGGCACCTTGGGCAAGCCCGGCATGGTCATGATCTCGCCGCACACCAGCACGATGAATTCCGCCCCGGCGGCGAGCCGGACCTCCCGGATATTGATCTCATGGCCGGACGGCGCGCCGCGCAGTTTGGCGTCGGTCGAGAAGGAATATTGGGTCTTGGCGACGCAAACCGGATAATGGCCGTAGCCGGCCTCTTGCAGTTTTTTGATTTGCCCGCGAATCTTCGCATCGGCGGTGACCTCGCTCGCCCCATAGAGCTTGGTGGCGATCGCGGTCACCTTGTCCCAAAGCGTGGCGTCGTCTTCATAAGCAAATTTGAAATCGCCGGGCACTTTGTCGATGATATCGACAACGGTGTGGGCGAGTTCCTCTGCGCCCTTGCCGCCCTCGGCCCAGTGCCGGCACACGACGACCGGCGCCTCATGATGCGCCATTTTCTTCTTCAGCAATTCGATTTCGGCATCCGTGTCGAAGGTAAAATGGTTTATCGCAACGACGCAGGGAAGCCCGAAATGGTTACGGATATTGTTGACGTGACGCTCCAGATTGGTGACGCCCTTTGCCAGCGCGTCGAGGTTTTCCGTATTGAGGTCCTTAAGATCGGCGCCGCCATGATATTTGAGCGCGCGGATGGTTGCAACAATCACGACCGCCTGCGGCCGCAGGCCGGATTTGCGGCATTTGATGTCGATGAATTTTTCGGCGCCAAGATCGGCGCCAAAGCCCGCCTCGGTCACCACATAGTCTGAAAGTTTCAGCGCGGTCTTGGTCGCGAGCACGGAATTGCAGCCATGCGCGATGTTGGCGAAAGGACCGCCGTGAATGATGGCCGGATTGTTTTCGAGGGTTTGCACAAGATTTGGCTTGAGCGCGGTTTTTAAAAGCACCGCCATCGCGCCATGCGCCTGCAAATCGGCCGCGTGAATGGGCTTCTGTTCGCGCGTATAGCCAATCACGATCTTGCCCAGCCGCTCCTTGAGGTCCTTGATCGAGGTTGCCAGGCAGAAGATCGCCATGATTTCGGACGCGACCACGATGTCGAACCCATCCTCGCGCGGGAAACCGTTTCCAACTCCGCCCAAACCCACGGTGATTTGCCGCAGGGCCCGGTCGTTCATATCGACCACGCGCTTCCAGGCAATCCGCCGCACATCGAACCCGAGTTCATTGCCATGGTGAATATGATTGTCGATCATCGCGGACAGCAGATTATGGGCAAGACCGATCGCGCCGAAGTCGCCGGTGAAATGGAGATTGATGTCCTCCATCGGCACGACCTGCGCATAGCCACCGCCCGCGGCGCCGCCCTTCATGCCGAAAACCGGCCCGAGCGAGGGCTCGCGCAGACAAATGGACGCTTTCTTGCCGATCCGGTTCAGCGCGTCGCCGAGACCCACCGTGGTGGTCGTTTTGCCTTCTCCCGCCGGTGTCGGGCTGATCGCCGTCACCAAGATCAGTTTGCCATCCGGCCGGTCGGCGAGGCTATCGACATAGTCCAGCGATATTTTGGCCTTGTACCAACCATAGGGCTCAAGATGCTCGTCGCCGATGCCGAGTTTTTCCCGCGCCACATCGCTGATCTTGCGCATATGGGCTTGTTGAGCGATTTCGATGTCCGACGGCATAGTCCCTCCTCGTGAGCCGGGCTCAGGCTTCAACCACATTTTGCGGCTTGCCCGCCGCGAACGCATCCACATTGTCGATGAGCTGATCGGCGAGGATCTGCATGGCCTCGCGGCTTGCCCAAGCGACATGCGGGGTGATGATGAAATTCGGCAGCCGCAGGTCGAGCAGAATATTCCCTTGCTTGGGAGGCTCGACGGTCAAGACGTCAAAGCCCGCGCCGCCAATGATGTTCTGGGTCAGCGCCTCGGCCAAGGCCGCTTCATCGACAAGGCCGCCACGGCCGGTGTTGATCAATATGGCGTCGCTTTTCATAAGTTTCAGCTCGCGCGCGCCGATCAGATTTTTGGTCTCGGGCGTCAGCGGCAAATGCAGGGTAATGATGTCGCTCTCTCGCAGCAAGGTCTCGAAGTCGGTCAGGCCTGGTTGCGGAAAAATATCATAAGCCAGAACTTTCATGCCAAAGGCGTTGGCGATCCGCGCCACGGCTTTGCCGATCGCACCGTAGCCGACGATGCCAATCGTCGAGCCGGTCATGTCGCGGATCGGATGATCGAAGAAACAGAATTGATCGCACTCCTGCCAGCGGCCCGCACGCACATCGTCGCGGTAGGCAAGAATATTCCGGCGCAGCGCGAAGGCCAGCGCGAAGACATGTTCCGGAACCGTATTGAAGGCATAGTTGCGGATGTTCGAGACAATGATGCCATGCGCCTTGCAATAGGCTTTGTCGACGACATCGGTTCCCGTCGCGGCGACCGCGATCAATTTCAGATTTGGCAGCTTTGCAAGAGTCGCTTCCCGCATCGGCACCTTGTTGATGATCGCAATCGTTGCGTCCTTGAGGCGATCGACAATCTCATCGACCGAGGTGACCGCATATTCCTTATAGCTATGCGGAAAATTCGGCGTTTTGAGATTGGCTTCGAGTGTCGAACGGTCGAGAAAGACGATCGAGTGTGGCACGGCGGACTCTTTCTTTGATGCGATTATCCGGGATTTTAGCCCCCGAGCCTTTCCCTTGCACCATCGCTAAGGGACATCCGGGGTGTTGACCGGAAACTCCGGGTTTCGCCGCCATCGCGGCGCGGCAACCGCCGCGACAGCATGGCTGTCTGCTGGCGTGTGCGGCGCCGCGATGGCAGGCGGAACCAAGGATAAGTGCAGTGCGCGCGAGAGGCGCGCAAGGCCTTAGTCGTTGAGGACGCCTTCCGGGTGCAATTGAGCAAATTGCTGCTGATCCGTGGGCTTCTTTTCCTTCGCCATGATGGTCGAACGGAAATGCTGCTGGGCGGCGGCCACTCCGCTGCCGAGCTTAATGTCGATGCCTACATCGACCATGGCCATTTCCGCCCCGGAAATCGCGCCAAGAACCATCAGATCATTAAGATCGCCAAGATGACCGATGCGGAAGACCTTGCCCGCGACCTGGGAAAGCCCGGCGCCAAGCGACAGATCATAACGGCGGAACGCCGCATCGATGACATCGGCGCCGTTGAAGCCCGGCGGCACGACGATCGCGGTCACTGTGTCCGAATACCATTTCGGTTCCTTGGCACAAGGATGCAGGCCCCAGGCCTTGACAGCGGCGCGCACGCCGCTCGCTAGAACATTATGGCGCTCGTAAACGCGTTCGAGCTTTTCCTCGAAGAGAATCTTGAGGGACTCGCGCAGGCCATACAGCATCGGCAATGCCGGGGTGTAAGGGAAATAGCCCGTGGCATTGGCTTTGATCATATCGCCGAAATCAAAATAGACCCGCTTCAGCCCAGCTGTCTTGTAAGCGGCGAGCGCGCGAGGGCTGGCACACACGAAGCCAAGACCCGCCGGCAGCATCAAACCTTTTTGCGAACCGGCGACGGCGAGATCGACGCGCCACTCATCCATGCGGAAATCAATGCTGCCGATCGAGCTGACGCCATCGACATAGAGAAGCGCCGGATGGCCGGCGGCATCCATGGCCTTGCGCACTTCCCCGATGTGGCTGGTGACGCCTGTCGCCGTCTCGTTTTGAACAGCCAGCACGGCCTTGATCTGGTGGCCCTTATCGGCCCGCAGAATGGATTCGATTTTGTCAGGCTTGACGCCGGTGCCCCATTCTTCTTCCAAAACCTGAACGTCGAGGCCGAGCCGCTGCGCCAAGTCGATCCACAAATGGCTGAATTGCCCGAACCGCGAGGCCAGCACCTTATCGCCAGGGGAAAGCGTGTTGGTGAGCGCCGCCTCCCAGCCTCCGGTGCCGGAGGACGGGAAAATAAACACTTGCCCGTCAGTGCTTTTGAAGACTTTTTTCAAATCCTGAAACAAGGGCAGCGTGAGATCGGGAAATTTGGAAGACCGGTGGTCTTCCATCGCCACCATCATGGCGCGGGTGACGCGATCTGGGACGTTGGTTGGTCCTGGGACGAATAGAAAGTGGCGGCCCGCCATAATAAATCTCCATCTGTTTGCCGGTTGACACTCTTAACAAAACCATTGGCTCAAGCGCAACAGCCGAAGTCGCGCGAATGAATTTCCTTTACTAGACCACGTTGCGCAAAACGGGAAACCGCTTTCAAGTCAGATCCTCGGGCGCTGCGGCATCTTGGCCGCTTCGGCGAACTCCGGTCCGGCAAGCCCAGCAGGGATTGCTTATTCAAGCACCAATATGGCGCGAAAATCGTTCACATTGGTGAGGGTTGGACCAGTGATCACCAGATCTCCGATCGCGGCGAAGAAACCATAGCCATCGTTGTTGGCGAGATTGGCCTTGGCCGACACACCGGCGGCGGTGGCGCGGGCGAGACTGTCTGGGCCAAGCAAAGCACCAGCATTATCCTCCGTGCCGTCGATTCCATCGGTATCGCCAGCAAAAGCATAAATGCCGGGATGGCCGTCCAAGGCGACGCCGAGCGCCAGCAGAAACTCGGCATTACGGCCGCCACGGCCGGTTCCGCGCACGGTGACGGTGGTCTCGCCTCCCGAGATAAGGACGCAAGGTGGCGCCAAGGGCTGACCAAACTCATGCACCTGCCGGGCGATCGCAGCATGCACCAAGGCAACGTCGCGGGCCTCGCCCTCGATCGCATTGGCAAGAATGAGCGGCGCGACGCCAGCCTTGCGGGCGACCGCGGCGGCGGCTTCCAGCGACATTTGTGGCGTTGCGATCATCACATTCGTAACGCCAGCGAGACGCGGATCGCCGGGTTTCAAGGTCTCGGCGGCCTCCGACATCAGATGCGCCCGTACATTGGCGGGCACGGCGATGGCATATTTTTGCAGGATCACCAGCGCTTCCGCTGAAGTGGTCGGGTCGGCGACAGTGGGTCCCGAAGCAATCACGCAAGGATCGTCGCCCGGCACGTCCGAGATCATCAAGGTCACAACCTTCGCGGGCGCGGCGGCAGCGGCGAGCCTGCCGCCTTTGATCGCCGACAAATGGCGGCGCACGCAGTTCATCTCCGAGATCGTCGCGCCGCTCTTGAGCAGCGCCTTGTTGACTGCTTGCTTGTCGGCAAGCGTCACGCCCTCGGCGGGCAGCGCGAGGAGCGCTGAGCCGCCGCCCGAAATGAGGCAAAGCACAAGGTCATCGGAGGTCAGACCCTGGACCAGGGCGAGAATGCGTTTTGCTGCTTCCTGCCCGGCCGCATCGGGAACCGGATGGCTCGCTTCGACGACCTCGATCCGCTGGCACGGCGCGCCATGGCCATAGCGGGTGACCACCAAGCCTTCAAGCGGGCCTTGCCAATGATCCTCGACTGCCTTGGCCATCGATCCGCCAGCTTTTCCAGCGCCGATCACAATTGTGCGGCCCGAAGGCTTCGCGGGCAGATGCAGCGGCAAGCACTTATCTGGGAGTGCCGCGCCGACGGCGGCGCCGAACATATCGGAAAGCAGCGAACGCGGATCGATTGTCATTGCGCGTCAAACTTCTCTTTCATTTCATTGCCGGGCTGACCCCGTGGCTTTTCTTGCGGGCGTACTCGCGTCATTCCAATACCTTGATCGCATTCGCGTTTATGTATGCTGCGCTGCCGTAAAGAAAAGTCTTTAAGAAAGCCATGAAACGAACGTGATGGAAGAGGTTCTTGCGTCGTCGCCGTTACATACCGACAAACGCCGGGCTTTCAACCCTTTTCTCGGCGGGGCGGGCATGAGCGTCAATTTGGCGCCAGCGGGTTCACACGAAATGCCGCAGGTGCGGCTCACTTGCCTAATTCGCGCCAGGGTGCGAACAGGAGGGTTGCTAAGGTTGGAATTTGGCAATAAGCCTTCCCCGTTATCACCGAAATGGGCCTATTGGACGGGCAGGTTACGAATGATGACTGGAGCGGACGGATTGTAAACAACCCGATTGGGCAAGCCCGCCGTATTGAGAGCGGCGCGAGGTTGTAACGAAGTTGTAAGGAGGGGTGTTTGGACATTCACGAGTATCAGGCCAAGGAAATCTTGGCGAATTTCGGTGTCGCAACGCCGCATGGGGCGGTCGCCTACAGTCCTGATCAGGCAGTGTATTGCGCAACCGAACTCGGCGGCTGGCATTGGGCGGTGAAGGCCCAGATCCATTCTGGAGGCCGCGGCAAGGCAGGCGGTGTCAAACTCTGCAAGACCTATAATGAAGTCCGCGCCGCCGCAGCGGAAATGCTCGGCAAAACTCTCGTGACCAATCAGACGGGCCCTGAAGGCAAAGTCGTTCAGCGGGTCTATGTCGAAGTCGCTGAACCTTTCGAGCGCGAAATTTACCTTGGCTTTGTTCTCGACCGGAAAGTTGAGCGGGTGCGGATCATCGCGTCGCGCTTCGGCGGCATGGAGATCGAGGAAATCGCCAAGGACCATCCCGAGGAAATTCTGCAAGTCGTCGTCGAGCCCGCGGTGGGGTTGCAGCCTTTCGAAGCGCGGGAGCTTGCGTTCGGTCTCGGTCTGACGATCAAGCAGGTCAGCCGCGCCGTCACCAGCATTCTTGGCTGTTACCGGGCGTTCCGCGATCTTGATGCCACCATGGTCGAGATCAACCCTCTGGTCGTCACCAAGGACGATAGGGTGATCGCTCTCGATGCCAAAATGTCGTTCGACGACAATGCCTTGTTCCGGCGGCACACGGTTGCCGACATGCGCGACCATTCTCAGGAAGATCCGCGCGAAGTCCAGGCCGCCGAACATAATCTGAATTATGTCGGGCTTGATGGCGATATCGGCTGCATCGTCAATGGCGCCGGGCTCGCCATGGCCACCATGGATACGATCAAATATGCGGGCGGCAGCCCTGCGAACTTCCTCGACGTCGGCGGCGGCGCCTCGCCGGAGCGGGTCGCGGCGGCGTTCCGTCTTGTCTTGTCCGACCGCAATGTCAGGGCGATCCTCGTCAATGTGTTCGCCGGCATCAATCGCTGCGATTGGGTGGCCGAAGGTGTCGTCAAGGCTTGCCGTGAATTGAAGGTGGATGTTCCTTTGGTGGTGCGTTTGTCGGGCACGAATGTCGAGGCTGGGCGCGAGATTATCGCAAAAAGCGGCCTGCCGATCATCTCCGCCGATACGCTTGCCGAGGCCGCCAACGCGGCGGTTACGGCAGCGCGCGGCGCCCCTCAACGGGATGCGCGCAGCGCCTGACTTTGCTTTGGCCAGACGCGGCACAGCGCCGCGCCGGCAGCGCGCTATCGACTCACAAAAGCACACTTAACCAAGGGCGTGCTTTTTTCGCTTTTTTGGCCGGCGGAAAGGTGCCTCGCCTTTGCCGGAAATGGTTTTAGGGGAAGTCTACGCCATGAGCATTCTTATTGACGAAACAAGCCGTGTGTTGATCCAGGGCTTCACCGGCGACAAAGGCACGTTTCATGCCAAGGAAATGATCGAATATGGCACCAAGGTCGTGGGCGGTGTCACCCCCGGTAAGGGCGGTACAACCCATCTCGGTCTGCCGGTATTCAACACTGTGAAGGACGCCATCAAGCAAACGGGCGCCACGCATAGCATCACCTTCGTCGCCCCGGCTTTCTGCGCTGATGCGATCATGGAAGCCGCCGACGCCGGGATCAAGCTCGTATGTTCGATCACCGACGGAATTCCGGCGCAAGATATGATGCGGGTGAAGCGCTATCTGTTGCGTTATCAGCGCGACCATAGAACCTTGATGGTCGGCCCGAACTGCGCGGGCATCATCAGCCCCGGCAAAGCGATGCTCGGCATCATGCCGGGTCATATCTACAAGCAAGGCTCTGTCGGCATTGTGTCGCGTTCGGGCACGCTCGGCTATGAGGCGGCCGCGCAGATGAAAGATCTTGGAATCGGCATCACGACGAGCGTCGGGATCGGCGGCGATCCCATCAACGGCAGTTCGTTCCTGGACCATCTGGTGCTTTTCGAACGCGATCCGGAAACCAAGGCGGTCATGATGATCGGCGAAATCGGCGGTCCTCAGGAAGCCGAGGCCGCCGCTTGGATCAAAAGCCACATGACCAAACCGGTGGTTGGCTATGTCGCGGGTTTGACCGCGCCGAAGGGCCGCCGCATGGGCCACGCGGGCGCGATCATTTCGGCCAGCGGTGATAGCGCCGCCGAGAAATCGGAAATCATGAAGTCCTATGGTCTCACCGTGGCGGCGAGCCCGAGCGAGCTTGGGTCAACCATGGCCAAGGTTTTGGCGCACTAACACATCTCCTGGTGACCTAAATATCACCGGGAAAAGATCCAAGCGGCGGGCATCTGGCGGCGGACGCAGCAGCACTTTTCTCCAGCCCACGAAGGGAAATGCGCATTTTCCGTTGCCGCATCCACCAGGTCCGTGTGGCCAACAAAAGGACGCCAACGAGCGGCGAGGATGGCCGATGACCGGGTTCATGTCTGGCCGCCCTGGATTCGAGACCGGCAACGCGCCTGGCAGCATTCAGGCGCTGCTCGACGGCGAGGAAATCGCGGACATCCTGTTCGAATTGCTGGCAAATGTCGTGCACCGCCAGCATCCTGAGGTGGCCGCGATCTTGCGGGGAAAATCCGAGCCCGGCGCGTTCGCGCCCCAGGTGCTCTCCCGCGTTTTCCAGGTCCACGGAATCTGGTTTCAGCTGCTTGCGATTGTCGAACAGCACACCGCGATGAGGTTGCGGCGGCAAACCGAGCGCGTGCGCGGCGAGACGGAAGTGCAGGGGACATTCGCCAGTCTTATCGCGGGGGCGGCGGCCCAAGGAACGAGCGCCGAAGAGATGCGCGGCTTGCTCGCCGCGACGCGTGTGCGGCCGGTCATTACCGCGCATCCCACCGAAGCCAAGCGGGTGACGGTGCTTGAAAAGCATCGCCGCATTTACCGGCTGCTAGTCGAGCTGGAACAGCCGCGCTGGACTGCGCGCGAGCGCGCCGGCTTCATCGATTTGTTGCGTGACGAGATCGCCCTGCTTTGGATGACGGGAGAACTGCGTCTGGAAAAGCCGACGGTCGATCAGGAAGTCGCCTGGGGCCTGCATTTTTTTCATGAGACGCTGTTTGACGGCGTTCCGGATCTTTTGAAAAAGCTCGATCGCGCGCTCGATCACGTCTACCCCGGGGAGCATCCCGCGCTCACGCCGTTTTTCCAGTTTGGTTCATGGATTGGCGGCGACCGCGACGGCAACCCTTTCGTCACAAATGACGTCACGTTCCGGGCGTTGCGCCAAAATGCTTTGGCGAGCCTGCGTCACTACGAGCAGCACATTTCCTCGCTATTGCTCAGAATGTCGATCGCGGAGCGGGCGCTGCCGCCGTCTCCAGCTTTCCGGGCCGCGCTCACGGCCGCCATCGCGGAAAGCCCCGAAAACATTGTTCAGCGGAATGCCGGTGAACCCTACCGGCAATTCCTCGCCTGCCTGCTGTACAAGCTTCAGCTGACAATCGCCCGCGTCGAGAGCGGCCAAGCTGCCACCGCCGTGGGTTTTGCGAGCGCCGACGAGTTGATCGCGGACCTACAAATTCTCGAGGATGCGTTGACGGAAGGTTCTGGCGGCGATCTCGCCCGGGACCTTGTGCGCCCGGTCCGGTGGGCGGTGGAGATCTTCCGCTTCCGCACAGTCAGGCTTGATCTGCGGGAAAACAGCACGCGTTTGACCCAAACTCTGCAGGCGTTGTGGCAAGCCTCCGCCGGCAACAAAGGCGAAACGCCGCCCGATCCGGCGTCACCAGAGTGGAAAAGCTGGATCATGGCCGAGCTTGCCCGGCCGTTCCCGGCAAATCGCAAGCGGCCGAAACTGCCGCCAGAGGCGCTGGAAACACTTGGAATGTTCGAGCTTGCCGCCGACAAGGCCAAACAATTCGACCGGGAGGCCTTCGGGTGTTTCATTCTCAGCATGACGCGTTCGGCGGCTGATATTCTCGGCGCCTATCTTGTCGCCAAGGAAGCCGGACTTTTCCGGGACGCGGCGGGCGTCGAGACCTGCATCTTGCCGATTGTACCTTTGTTCGAGACGATTACGGATTTGCGCGCCGCTCCCGCCATCATGCGCGAACTTTTGTCGCTCCCGGTTGTCCGGCGCAGCGCCCGCGCCCAGGGCGGGGTGCAGGAAGTGATGATCGGCTACTCCGATTCGAACAAGGATGGCGGTTTTCTCTCCTCGAACTGGGAATTGGCCAAGGCGCAAACACGGTTGACCAAAACCGGCAGCGACAGTGGAATCCCGATCGCCTTTTTCCATGGCCGTGGCGGTTCGGTGAGCCGCGGCGGTGTTCCGGCCGCGCAAGCCGTCGCGGCACAGCCCGCAGGCTCGATCAATGGACGCTTCCGGGTGACCGAGCAAGGCGAGGTGGTGTCGTTTAAATACGCCAATCGCGGCACCGCCGCCTATCAGATGGAAGTCCTCGCCAGCGCCGTGCTGCAACACGCCCTGACCTCGGAGCGGGAAGAAGCTTTGGTGCCGAGGGCTGAATTCGATGAAGCGATGGAGGCGCTTTCGGGCGCCGCCTATGGGGCTTACGCGGCATTCATCAACCACCCCGATCTTTTGACCTACTTTCAGGCGGCGAGCCCGCTTGAGGAAATCTCGCTGCTCAACATCGGGTCGCGTCCGGCCCGCCGGTTTGGCGCCCGTTCGCTCAGCGACTTGCGGGCCATTCCTTTCGTGTTCGCCTGGTCGCAAAATCGCCACGCGGTGACCGGCTGGTACGGGGTCGGAAGCGGCATCGCCAGTTTCCTCGATGTACGCAAGGAGCGCGGCGAGGCGCTGCTGCGGCGCATGTTCGAGGAGTCGCGGCTGTTCCGGTTGATCGTCGGGGAAGTCGAAAAAACGCTCTGCCTTGTGGACCTCAAGATTGCCCGAGAATATGCGGGGCTTGTGGCTGACGCGGCCAAGCGCGATGCCATCTTCGCACTGGTTGAACAAGAATTCACATTGACCTGCGAGATGATCCTGCGGATCAGCAGGGAGCGCGCGATCGGCGAACGATTCCCAAGCTATCGCGCCCGTCTCGCGCACCGTCTGCCGACGATCAATCAGGTCAATCGCGATCAGGTTGAATTGTTGCGCCGTTTCCGGGCCTGCGAGGGCGGCGAGGCGATGGAAGCCTACAAATCAAACCTGTTGTTATCGATCAATTGTATTGCCAGCGGACTTGGTGCCACCGGCTGATTTTTTCTGCAACCTTTAGAAAAGAGAGGAATAAGAACATGAGCTTTACGATCATCGAGCAGGCAACGCCGCGTTTGCATCGTTCCGAACTTGCGGTTCCGGGGTCAAATCCAGGATTGTTTGAAAAGGCCGCCCAGTCGGCCGCCGATATTATTTTTCTTGATGTCGAAGACGCCGTCGCCCCCGACGACAAGGAAAAAGCCCGCAAGAACATCATTGCCGGGCTGAACGATATCGATTGGGGCAGCAAGACGATGATGGTCCGCATCAACGGGCTCGATACTCATTACATGTATCGGGATGTCGTCGATATCGTCGAGGCCTGTCCGCGTCTCGATATGATTTTGATCCCCAAGGCCGGCGTTCCGGCCGATGTCTATGCCGTCGATATGATGGTGACCCAGATCGAGGCGGCGAAGAAGCGCGAGAAAAGAATCGGCTTTGAGGTCTTGATCGAGACCGCGCTCGGCATGGCCAATGTCGAGGCGATCGCCCAATCCAGCAAGCGGCTCGAAGCGATGTCGTTCGGCGTTGCCGATTATGCCGCCTCGACGCGCGCCCGCACTACCGTCATTGGCGGCGTCAATGCGGATTATGGGGTGCTCACGGACAAGGACTCGTCCGGCAATCGTGCTTATTACTGGGCCGATCAGTGGCATGCGGCGCAAACGCGCATGCTGGTGGCTTGCCGCGCCTATGGCTTGCGCCCCATCGATGGGCCGTTCGGGGATTTTAATGATCCGGATGGCTTTGTCGCGGCGGCGAAACGCGCCGCGGTGCTTGGCTATGAGGGGAAATGGGCGATCCATCCCTCGCAAATCGAACTCGCCAACAGCGTTTTCACGCCCTCCGAGGCGGAGGTGACCAAGGCACGCCGCATCGTCAGTGCGATGGCGGATGCCGCGAAAGCCGGCAAAGGCGCGGTCTCGCTCGATGGACGTCTCATCGACATCGCCAGCATCAGGATGGCCGAGGCCCTGTTGAAAAAGGCAGAGGCGATGGGCCTTGCAGCGTAATTTTTACGGCTAAGAGCGCTAAGAACAACCGCTCTTCGATGAGTCCTGATGAAGGTTGCGTTCGGGCATCGCAACCTTCATTCCCGGCCTCAGGCGAGCGCGGGTTCTCTCTCATAGAAAGGCGAGCCTATGCCGCGGCTTGCCTCCCCGACCACGTCCCCATCAAAAAGGCGCACGGTCAGACTTCCCCCAAGCCGCTGCGCGGCTGCCGCAAGATAACCTGTTGCATACGCTTGCGCGTTTTCGAGGGAATCGAACTCGTAGAACCCACCGATCGAGTTGGTGTTGATACCGCTCAGCCAGGTTTTGCTCTTCAATCCCTTTTCTTTTTTCATCGTGCCATTGATCGTCTGCCAGTCGATTTTCGAAAATGGAATTGAGACTTGGATCTCAGCGTAAAGAAACACTTTGCTCATTGTTGCTCTCCGCAAGGGGTGATGGCGGGGGCCGAACGCATTTGAGAAGTCTATTAATAAACTAAACTTCTCGTCAAGCTTTTGGCGGATTTATCTTGACAATTTCTATGGACTAATTGAATTTAAGAGCGGGGTACACCCAAATCCCGAGCTTGCAAGCGGCAGCGGCGCGCATATCAATTATTTCGCGCCCCACTTTCAGCAGCATCAGTTTCAACCGTCCGATTATGACACCGACGTGTTCCAGACGATCAAGAATTTCCGCCAAGAGCAGGGCAATACCAATGTCGCGGACCCGATCAAGATCGACCTCACTGCTCCAGAGACCTGGCCGGATCCGGGCGCGAAGCTCTACGATGTCATTTTCGTGATCAACTTGTTTCAGGTGGCGCCGGTCTCGATCACCGACGGCATCGCGCAAGTCGCGGCCCGGGTGTTGAAACCAAGCGGCTTTCTGGCCATCTATGGCCCCTTCAAGGTGGATTCAAAATATACGACCTTGTCGAACGAGACCTTCGACAAGGAAATCCTCGCCGCGAATGTTCCCGAATGGGGATTGAAGGATGTGCGGGATCTGGAGAAAGCCGCCAATAAATATGGAATCACGCTTAAACAACAGCTCGATCTGCCTGCCAATAATTTCATCCTTGTTTTTGGCAGGGCTTGACACTCTCTGATCTGTCTGCGGGAGTCCGGCATTGGCGGCCGCCACGCGCCCTGTGACAGGCTGCCATTGGGTGGCGTCAAGTCGGGGGGATGCCCGTGCCGGCAGGCAGTTCAGTGGTTGTCGGCGTTGGTGCGGAAGAAGGTCTTGGGGCCAGTCTCGCGCAGCGTTTCGCGCGGGACGGCTTTCGCGTCATCGTCGCGGGACGCACCGCGGCGCGTCTGAAGTCCCTCTCGGCGGCGATCAAAGAAGCTGGCGGCCGGGCCGAACCAAAAGTCACCGACGCGACGCGCGAAAAAGAGGTCATTGCTCTGTTTGACAAGGCTGCTGAGCGTGGCGACTTGGACCTTGTCGTGTACAATGTAGGCAACAATGCCGCGGCACCTTTGCTCGATCTCGATGCCGCGGATTTCGAAACGCTTTGGCGGCAAAATGCACTCGGCGGCTTTCTGGTCGGGCGGGAGGCGGTGCGCCGGATGCTGCCGAGGGGCAGGGGCACGATCCTTTTTACCGGGGCAACGGCTTCCTTGCGCGCCCGGCCGCCCTTCACCGGCTTTGCCTCAGCCAAAGCAGCTTTGCGCGCCGTGGCACAAGGACTTGCGCGGGAATTCGGCCCTCACGGCATCCACATTGCGCATGTGGTCATTGACGGCGTCATCGACGGCGCCTATGCGCGCGAAAAATTTCCCGGTTTCGTGCACGCCAAGGGGGAGGATGGGATGATCGATCCCGGCGCGATCGCCGACACTTTTCTCGCGTTGCATAAGCAACCGCGAAGCGCCTGGACTCACGAACTCGATCTGCGGCCGTTCAAGGAAACGTTCTGAAACCCGGCAACTGATGTTTCAGCCATCAGTTTTGTCCGGTTTTAGGGTCCAATCGGACAAAAACGTTTCACGTGAAACGTTTTGGTACAATGAGCGGTCTGTCCAAATACACCTATGTACGGCGGCGATAGGTAAGGCTTGGCGATTTTGGGCAAGCGCGATTCTGCGATAGGTTTAAGCTTTGACATTGTGATTTTTGAAAATCTCTTCCCGCTCGCCTCCCCCATAAACTCTTGACTCCTGCACAAGACCGCATCGGTGGAATTCGGTCCTTGGGTAGGGCGCACCGGGGCATGCATGGCGATGTCAATGTCGCGAGCGCGCCGCGTGACATATCCTCGCGAATTTGCTGATGCTATATGAAAATCGCCATTCGTCGCAATGGTCTGTAAAATGGAGGTCGTTATGAAAAAACTTCCCGCTGCGCTGCTCGGAGTTGTGATTCTTTCCACTGCCATATCGTCGGTTACGCCTGCGTTCGCGCTAGGCGGCTGCGGTCCAAACCGCCACCGAAATGGGTGGGGTCGTTGTGTCTGGGGCGGTCAAAATCAAGCCTGGTGCCTGAGAACGACCGGCCATACAGCCACTCGTATGCCCGATGGTACGCTGCGCTGTTTCAGGTGAGCGCTCACCGAGCGTGCGTTCGCCTCAGATAGCTCGAAACTAAGCGATCGTGAGCGGGCGTCTCTCAACCCCCGCTTTTTTGGGGGGTGGGAAGTTGATGGGCGTTTGAGATATATAGTCACCGAGACTTCATGATGTTCATCGGCCTATCAGGCATCGCCAACTCCTCTTCTCACGCCCTTAATTGTCGGCAGCAGCGCGCGCAGCTTGGCCGCGTTTGAGTCCGATAACTCTGCCTCCAAGACCGCATGTTCAGCGCGCCAAATAGGAATGGCGGCTGCAAGCGTTTCAATTCCTGCCTTGGTCAATGAAAGGCGGCGCGCGCGATTGTCGTTCTTGTCCACACGGACTTTGACAAGCCCTCGACGTTCCAGTGATTTTAGTGCCGCCGTCAGCGTGGTCCGGTCCATGGCAAGGAACGTAGCGAGTTGTCCCAGCTTCACCGGTTCTGGAACATTCAGCGGCATCATCAATGAGAACTGACCGTTCGTAAGCCCAAGATGCTGAAACGCGCGATCAAAACGGCGCGCCAGCGTTCTGGCGGCTCGTTGGGTGGCCAAGCACAGGCAGGCTTGGCGAACCTCATGAACAACATCGAGGGGAATAGCGTTCGACATAATGAGATTATGTTGATATCAACGTTTATCGAGTCTGTCGAGCCCTTGGGTGACATCAATCATCCCAATAGGGCCGGAACGGTGAGAAAGTGAACGTCATGAGCGCAAACAACACGTATTTGGCTGTCTTTCTCGGCAGCAAAAGCAACCCAAGGGCATTGGCTTGGAACGCAATGCCGGAAGCTGAACGGGGAACAAAGGCGCAGGAAGGCATAGCTGCTTGGAAAGCGTGGGCTGAAAAACATCAGGCCGCGATTGTCGCCATGGGTGGGCCGCTTGGCAAAACCAAAAAGGTCACCCAACGCGGCGTCGAAGACGCGAGCAATGAGATGGGTGCCTATATGGTTGTGCGCGCCGATTCTCACGAAGCCGCCGCCAAGCTTTTTGAAAATCATCCGCATTTCACGATCTTCCCTGGCGAGTCAGTGGAGATCATGCCTGTGCTGCCCATCCCCGGCGGTTAGCTGAGGGCGGCTTCGGCTGTGCCAATCGCGGTTTTGCAGCCATTGGGCGATGCGAAGCCGCTGATCGCGGCAAGGCTTGACATAGGCCGACTCGTTATATAATAAACTAGTTATATAATGAAGGACGCAAAATGTCGAAGCTCGACGCTGCCTTTTCGGCGATGGCCGATCCGACCCGCAGGGCTATCCTCGCCCGCCTCGCCTTAGGTGAGGCGACAGTGCTGGAGCTGGCGGAGCCGTTCGAGATCACGCAGCCCGCCATTTCCCGGCATCTCAAGGTGCTCGAAGGAGCGGGGCTGATTGTCCGCCGGGTCGAAGGCACGAAGCGGCCATGCCGGCTGGCACCCTTGGCCATCTCCGAGGTCGACCAGTGGCTCAATGTGCTGCGTCAGGCTTTAACCGAGAATTACGAACGGCTCGACGATGTGTTGGCTGGGATGAAACCCAAGAAGCGAAAGCCACGAAGATGAGCAAACTGACACTGAAAGCCGAAGGCGACCGGCATATCGTCGTCACCCGTCGCTTCGCGGCCTCGCCAGAGGCCGTCTTTCGCGCCCATACCGAGCCGCAGCTGATCCAGAAATGGATGCTGGGGCCGGATGGCTGGTCGATGCCTGTTTGCGTCAACGATCTGCGGCCGGGCGGCAAATTCCGTTACGAGTGGTCGAACGCCGATGGCAGGCACTTCTTCATCACCGGCGAGTTCGTGGAACTCGTCCCATTCAGCCGCATCATTCATATCGAGCGCATGCACTTGCCGGACCCGACGCCGGACAATCACGTCGTGACCACATTTGAGAAAGACGGCTCGGGCACGTTGATGACAGTGCGGATGACGCTGCCCGACGCCGCGACGCGAGCTGCAATGCTCGCGACTGGCATGGAGCACGGCATGGAAGCGAGCTACGTCCGGCTGGAGGCCCTGGGCTGACGCTGCAAATCACTTTCATATCCAACAACGGAGTCACAACGATGCTCGATACACCCCAGATCATCCAGACCATGGCTCAGGCGGCGGCCACTATTCATCTGACTGTGCCGCGCAGCGACATGATGAAGGTGTTCGGCCCTGCCGTGGGGGAACTGATGGCGGCCCTCGCCGCACAGGGCGTGGAGCCGATTGGCGCGATCTTCGCGCATCATCTCACGATGAGCCCGGACATTTTCGATTTTGAATTGGGCGTGAAAGTCTCGGCGCCGGTTAAAGCGACCGGACGCGTTAAGCCGGGCGAACTGCCAGCAGCGAAGGTGGCGCGCACCGTGTACAGCGGTCCCTACGAAGGCCTTCCAACCGCATGGGGTGAGTTTGAGACGTGGATGAAAGCCAACGGACACGAACAGGCCGCCAACTTGTGGGAGCTCTACTCAGTTGGTCCACAATCGACGCCGGATCCGGCGGACTGGCGCACGGAGTTGAGCCGCCCTCTCAAGAACTGACGCTGCGTCACGGACGCTTCCGTTCCGACCGTCGGCGGCGCCTATCTGCTCCACTCCGATGCGGAAATTTAAACCAAGACACAGAGGAGGGGATGCCTAGTCTTGGCGTAAAAATTGCTTTAAACTGTTGCGGTGCGTCATGTCCGGCTGAGGATTGGCGTGCCGCCAAACGGCGGAGCCGGATCAGCGCGCATCTTGCTTCCTATCACCGCGTGCCGTCAGAGGACGCCGCGTTCCCAGAGCCATGGATTGATCAAGCGTGACCATCTCCGCCGCCATCCATCACGTCACACACTATAAATACGACCGGCCCGTCGTTTTGGAGCCGCAGACCATCCGGCTGCGGCCCGCCCCGCATTGCCGCACCAAAGTCCTCGCTTATTCACTGAAGGTCACTCCTCCCGAGCATTTCGTGAATTGGCAGCAGGACCCGCACGGCAATTGGCAGGCGCGGTTCGTGTTTCCGGAAAAAGTGACCGAGTTCAAAGTCGAGGTCGATCTCACCGCCGAACTTGCGGTGGTCAATCCGTTCGATTTTTTCATCGAGCCCTACGCCGAGCAATTTCCGTTCGCTTACGAACCCGAGTTGAAGGCGCAGCTTGCTCCCTATATCGAAACGGAAGCACCCGGTCCGCGCCTTGCGGCCTATCTTGCGGGCCTGCCCAAAGATCCCATCCATATTGTTACGTTTCTTGTGGATCTGAACACGGCGCTGCAAAAGGCAATCCGCTATGTGATCCGGATGGAGCCGGGGGTGCAGAGCCCGGAGGAGACTTTCGAGCTTGCGTCCGGCTCGTGCCGCGATTCGGCCTGGACGCTTGTTCAGATTTTGCGCAATGTCGGCCTCGCCGCACGCTTCGTCTCGGGCTATCTCATTCAATTGCGGGCCGATATCGAGCCGGTCGACGGACCAAAAGGCACGCAGGTCGATTTCACCGATCTTCATGCCTGGGCGGAAGTCTATATCCCCGGCGCCGGCTGGATCGGCATGGATGCGACATCGGGGATGTTTTGCGGCGAAGGGCATATCCCGCTTTCCGCGACCCCGCATTTCCGCTCGGCAGCGCCGATCACCGGGATGGTCGAGCCGGCCAACGTCGATTTCCATTTCGATATGCGGGTCACCCGCGTTGGTGAAGCACCCCGGATCACCCTGCCATTTTCGGAGGCAGCCTGGACGAAGCTCGACGCGCTCGGCGAAAAGGTCGATGCCGATCTCATCAAAAATGATGTTCGCTTGACGATGGGCGGTGAGCCGACGTTTGTTTCGATCGATGATTTTGAATCGGCGGAGTGGAACACCGCCGCCGTTGGACCAGCCAAACGCGTGCTGGCCGACAAATTGATCCGCCGCTTGCAGGCGCGCTTCGCACCGGGCGGCATGCTGCATTATGGCCAAGGCAAATGGTATCCCGGCGAAAGCCTGCCGCGCTGGGGCTTCGCGCTCTATTGGAGGAAGGACGGCAAACCGATTTGGAACAATCCTGGCCTCATCGCGAAACTCGTTCCAGGGGATCAGAGTGACTCGGAAACATTGGCGCGGGATAAAATATCCGTCGGCCAGGATCAGCGGGAGCAAGCCGAAACGCTCGCCACCGGCATTGCCGAAAGGCTCGGAATCGACCCTGATTATATCTTGCCGGCCTATGAAGATCCCGCCGCATGGCTCGTCAAGGAAGCCAGCCTGCCGGATAATACCGATCCGCTCGACCCGAAACTCGAGGATCCGGAAGAGCGCAGCCGCATGATCCGCACGTTTTCGCGGGGGCTGACGAAGCCCGCTGGCTATGTCATGCCGGTTCAGCGCTGGAACGCGCAAGCAGATCCAGGGACTCCCATGAAGCGGCCGCGGTGGCAAAGCGAAAAATGGGCGTTGCGGCGCGGCAATCTTTTTCTCTTTCCGGGCGATTCGGCTGTCGGCTACCGGCTGCCGCTGCCGTCATTGCCTAAGGTAGCGCCGTCGGACTATCCGTTCATCGTCGATCAGGACTCGATTGAAGAGCGCGGAGCCCTCCCGGATCACCACGAAATCATGCAATATTTCGAACAGGCATCGACGGTAGCCAGTGGACAGGCGGGCGCGAGGCAGGAGCGTGTCGAGCAGGAGGCAATCGAAGGTGCGGTGCGCACGGCGCTTTCGGTCGAGCCGCGCGATGGCGTTCTTTGCGTCTTCATGCCGCCGGTCAAAGCGCTGGAGGATTACCTCGAACTCCTTGGAGCGGTCGAGGCAACCGCTGAAGCCTCTGGCCTGCCGGTGCATATCGAAGGCTATCCGCCGCCTTTCGATCCGCGCATCGACGTCATCAAGGTCACGCCCGATCCCGGCGTCATAGAGGTCAATGTGCATCCGGCCGCAAGCTGGAGGACGCTGGTCGAGACGACAAGGGGCCTTTACGAGGACGCCCGTCAGGTCCGGCTTGGCGCCGATAAATTTATGACGGACGGACGCCATACGGGAACGGGCGGTGGCAATCATGTCGTGCTGGGAGGCGGCACCCCCGCCGATTCACCCGTGCTGCGGCGCCCCGACTTGCTCAAGAGCCTGGTGCTCTATTGGCAGCGGCATCCCTCGCTGTCCTATCTTTTCTCGGGGCTCTTCATTGGGCCGACAAGCCAAGCGCCGCGCGTCGATGAGGCAAGGCACGATCAACTCTATGAGCTCGAAATCGCGCTGGCCAGCACGCCACGCGCCGGTGAATCAGCGCCCTTGTGGCTTGTCGACCGCCTCTATCGCAACCTCTTGGTCGATGTCACCGGCAACACCCATCGCGCGGAAATCTGCATCGACAAATTGTATTCGCCGGACGGTCCGACGGGGCGGCTTGGCCTCGTCGAATTCCGGGCCTTCGAAATGCCACCCGACGCGCGGATGAGTCTCGCGCAGCAATTGCTCCTGCGGGCGCTTGTCTCGTGGTTTTGGCAAGAGCCCCAGCAAGGCGGGCTGGTACGCTGGGGGACGTCCCTGCATGATCGTTTCATGCTGCCGCATTTCGTTTGGGAGGATTTTCTCGGCATTCTCGCCGATCTCGGGCGGGCGGGCTATGCGTTCGACCCCGCCTGGTTTGAAGCGCAGTTCGAGTTCCGGTTTCCTTTTTTTGGCGCGGTGGAGCATGGCGGCGTCAAGCTTGAAGTGCGGCATGCGCTCGAGCCTTGGAATGTGATGGGTGAACAGAGTGCTACGGGCGGGACCGTTCGTTATGTCGATTCCTCGGTCGAACGGTTGCAGATAAAGGCGAACGGGCTGGTGCAGGGCCGCCACTTCGTCGCCTGCAACGGGCGCCGCGTGCCCTTGACCACGACCGGAACGGCCGGTGAGGCCGTCGCCGGGGTTCGCTTCAAAGCGTGGCAACCCCCTAATGGCTTACATCCAACGATACCGGTCCATGCGCCCTTGACTTTTGACATCGTCGATGGCTGGAACGGCCGCTCTCTCGGCGGCTGCGTGTTCCACGTCGCCCATCCGGGCGGCCGCCACTACGACACGTTTCCGGTGAACAGTTTCGAGGCGGAGGCCCGCCGCCTGGCGCGGTTCCAAGACCATGGTCACACGCCGGGCTCGTTCGACGTGCCTCCCGAGGAGCGTTCGGCGGATTTCCCGCTGACCCTCGATCTGCGCCGGCCTCTGATGTGAGATCCGAAAGCGCGCTGACTGGCGGCCGCGGGACTAGCTTTTGATGCTCGTCTCGCCGCTCTGCCAGGCCATTTTCGTCATGTCGCAAAACTCGCCAAAACATCCAGCCGCAATGGCGCGGCGCATGTCCGCCATCAGATCCTGATAATAGGCGAGATTGATTTCGGTCAGCAGCATCATGGCGAGAATCTCGCCCGCCTTGACGAGGTGATGCAGATAGGCGCGGGAATA
The DNA here is from genome assembly GCF_029855125.1 of Methylocapsa sp. D3K7. Classification (GTDB taxonomy): domain Bacteria; phylum Pseudomonadota; class Alphaproteobacteria; order Rhizobiales; family Beijerinckiaceae; genus Methylocapsa. Next base: position 977,118 of record NZ_CP123229.1, on the reverse strand, counting down.
GGTCCGCGCCGCCGCGCTGGACGACAAAGAATCGACGGGGGAGGCATCGTCCGCATGACGGGCGTTGCGCAGATTGAGGCGTCCCGCCCGTGTGTAGGCAAGGCCATGGCGTCCAGCGCGGGTCGGCAGGACGCAATCGAACATGTCGATGCCGCGCCGCACGGCTTCGATGAGATCGTCGGGTGTGCCGACGCCCATGAGATAGCGGGGTTTTGCCTCGGGCAGCCAAGGCAGCACGCAGGTGATCATCGCGAGCATGATGGCTTGCGGTTCCCCGACGGCAAGGCCGCCCAGTGCGTAGCCGTCAAACCGCATGTCCGCGAGCGCCTTGGCGCTGTCCACCCGTAGGGATTCCACGTCGCCGCCCTGAACAATCCCGAACAGCGCTCGGCCGGGCTTTTCAACAAACGCCGTCTTCGAGCGCTCTGCCCATTTCAGCGACAAGAGCATGGCCCGGCGCGCCTCCGTTTCGGGGCAGGGAAGTTTGACGCATTCGTCGAACTGCATCTCGATGTCGGAGCCGAGCAAATCTTGAATCTGCATTGCCCGTTCCGGGGTTAGCCGATGATTGGCGCCGTCGATGTGGGACTGAAATGTGACCCCATCGTCGTCAAGCTTGCGGAGCTTGGCGAGCGACATGACCTGAAAGCCGCCCGAGTCGGTCAGGATCGGCCACGGCCAGTTCATGAATTCATGCAGGCCGCCGAGCGCCGCGATTCGCTCCGCGCCGGGCCGCAGCATGAGATGATAGGTGTTGGCGAGAACGACATCGGCGCCGATTTCTCTGACCCGCTCAGGATGCATCGCCTTGACGGTGGCCGCCGTGCCGACTGGCATGAAAGCTGGTGTGCGGATCGTTCCCCTGGGCGTTGAGATGGCGCCGGTGCGCGCGTCTCCGTTAACGCCAGTAATCTCAAAGCGGAAAGCCTCCGTCATACGGTTTCCTCCGCACCGGCTGGGAACAGCAGGCAGGCATCGCCATAACTATAGAACCTATAGTGTTCCGCGATCGCGTGGGCGTAGGCGGCTCGCATGGTAGGCAAACCTGAAAAGGCGGCGGCAAGCATGAACAATGTCGAGCGTGGCAGGTGGAAATTGGTCAACAGCACATCGGCCGCCCTGAACTTATACCCCGGTGTGATGAAGATCGATGTTTTGCCAGAAAATGACTCGATCCTCCCGTTCGCCGCCGCCGTTTCGAGTATTCTGAGACACGTCGTTCCCACAGCGACGATGCGTCCGCCGCCGGCGCGCGCGTGGTTCAAGACATTGGCCGTCGCCTGTGTAACCTCGCCCCATTCGGAATGCATGGTGTGGCCGCTCGTATCGCCCGTCTTGACGGGCAGGAAAGTGCCCGCGCCCACATGAAGTGTCACTTTTTGAAGGGTGACGCCCCGGGCTTCAAGCGCGGCAAGAAGCCGTGGCGTGAAATGGAGGCTGGCGGTCGGCGCCGCGACGGCGCCGGATTTTTCCGCGAACAAAGTCTGATAGTCGTGCTCGTCCCTTTGGTCGGCCCTGCGGCGGCTCGAAATATAAGGGGGCAGGGGCATTTGCCCGATCCGTTCGATGGCGCTGTCGAGCGCTTCGCCCAGGAGCGCGAATTTCAGCACAATTTCACCGTCGCCGCCTTTTGAAACGACTTCGGCGTCGAGATGTTCGGCGCTATTGCTGGCGGTGAAGCGAATGATTTCGCCGTCTTTGAGCTTCTTGCCAGGCCGCGCGAAGGCCCGCCAGGAAGCCTCGTCTTCACGCTCGATCAAGGTCGCTTCAATCTGGGCCGAAGCGAGGCCACGGACCCGAGACCCGCGCAACCGCGCCGGAATGACTCGCGTATCATTTACAACGAAGACGTCGCCAGGCTGGAATTGTTGCGGCAGGTCGAGGATTGCGCGATCCTCGAACCGGGCTGCGCGACCCGGCCGGACGATGAGGAGCCGTGCCGCATCGCGCGGTTCGGCTGGGCGTAATGCAATACGTTCGGGCGGCAGATCGAAATCGAAGAGATCGACGCGCATGAGGAATGCTTTTTGGCCGTGTTCCGGCGATCGCGCGATCTTCGGTCAGCGCCTTCGCCCTCACCGGGAAACCGCCCGCGCCGCCCCCGGGCGGCACGTGCCGGAATGCCGCTTCAGCTGACCGTCGCGGAAATGATCTTGTCGGGATCGCGGACGGGTTCGCCGCGCTTGATCTTATCGACATTTTCCATGCCCGATGTGACCTTTCCCCACACGGTATATTGCTTGTCGAGAAAGCGCGCGTCGCCGAAACAAATAAAGAATTGCGAATTGGCGGAATTCGGGTCCTGGGCGCGGGCCATCGAGCAGGTGCCCCGAACATGCGGTTCGCTACTAAACTCGGCCTTGAGATTGGGATACTTCGAGCCGCCCGTGCCTGTTCCATGCGGACAGCCGGTCTGCGCCATGAATCCCTCAATGACGCGATGAAAGACGACGCCGTCGTAGAATTTTTCTTCGGTCAGTTTTTTGATATGCGCGATATGGGCGGGCGCGAGATCTGGCCGCAATGCGATGACGACCGGTCCTTGCGTAGTCTCCAATGTGAGCGTGTTCCCCGCCTCGGTCATTCTGGTCTCCCGGTTGAATTTTTCAGGCCCTGCCATAGCCGATGCGCGGCCCAAGGTAAACCGCGTGAAGGGTTTTCGACTGGCAACCGGCTGGAAGGCCATGAATATGGGCATTGCGCCAGTAGGGAATTTGGAGAGGGCTCTGAAGTGGCGATGCTGACGCTTACAAGCCAGGCTCACACAGAGTGGCACCGCGGATTGGCGGGAGCCTGAGAGGCATTGTTCCCAAGTTGAAAATAAAATTCCCACGCGTCTGCTGGCTGACGCGCGGGAATGGGTTCCTATCGATTGGTCAAATCAATAAAATTTTGGACCTATTTACCAGCACCCCAACATCACCGCGGTTGCGGTGATCAGGAACGCGGCAACCGGTTCGCATCTCAATGAAGTTGCTATTCGATTGTCATCCTGACCGTGGGATGACTATGCCGTTACCGCAGCGCCTACGCATCCCCCATCTGGGCCATGACAAAGTGTCCACTCGGCCGCGACAAAAAGTGCTTTAGCGAGAAACCGATGTGATTCCAAATAGAAGCCCGTGAACCCCGCCGCCATGGCGGGGATCGGAGTGTTTCACATTTTGTTACTGACTGATTTGAATTGTAAACTGACACACGAAAATCGTGGACTCTTTCCGGCAAAGCTCGTGATTTGGCTATTTCTTGGCCGCACCCGCAATCTGCATCTTGATGATCTTATCTGGAGCGGTTACGGCGCCGTTGTCTTCCTTCGAGCCCTTCTTGATTTTGTCCAAGACATCCATGCCACTGATCACTTGGCCGACGACTGTGTATTTGTGGTTGAGGAAGGAAGCGTCGGCGAAGCAGATGAAGAATTGCGAATTGGCCGAATCCGGATCTTGCGAGCGGGCCATGCCGACGGTGCCGCGCTTGAAGGACTCGCCGGAAAATTCAGCCGGAATATCCGGCAGATCCGATTTGCCAGTACCGGTGCCGGTGGGATCGCCGGTTTGCGCCATGAATCCGTCGATCACCCGGTGGAAGACGAGGCCGTTATAGAAGCCTTTCTTGGTCAGGGTTTCGATTTGGGCCACATGCTTGGGCGCGAGATCAGGCCGCAGCAGGATCGTGATCCGGCCATCCTTGGTATCCAGATAAATCGTGTTCTTGAGGTCTTGTTTTTGCGGGTCTTGCTTTTGCGCGTCTTCCGCCTGTGCGGCGGTCACCGCGCTTTCAAACGCGGCGCAGCCGAACACCAAGCTTAAAGCCAAGCTCGCGCCAATCATTCTCGGGTAAAACGTCATTCGGTTCGATCCTTTGCATAGGTAAAAATTGAGAAACGAGATCATCCCGCCGCTCTCCGGTTGACGAGCGCTTGCGCGACCGCGGCGGGTACGAAGGCCGACACGTCGCCGCCGAGCCCGGCGATCTGCCGCACCAATGTCGCGCTAATGTGACGAACCGGCGGCGAAGCGGCCAAAAACACCGTTTTGATTTCCGGCGCCATCACGGCGTTCATCGCCGCCATGCGCATCTCGTCATCAAGGTCGGTGCCATCGCGAAGGCCGCGCAGCAGCAGGCTCGCCCCGGCGGCGCGCGCGGCATCGACCGCGAGACCGGAAAACATGCGCACCGAAAGCTTGCACGCGGGAGCCCCGGTAAGATCCTTGAACACCGCCTCAAGAAGGGAGGCTCGCTCGGTAGTGCTGAACATTGGAGCCTTGCCGGGATGAGTGCCGATCGCCACGATAAGCGCGTCGCACAAAGCTCCGGCGCGTTCGATGATATCGACATGCCCGTTGGTCAGCGGGTCGAACGACCCCGCATAAAGTGCGACGCGGTGCATATTCTCTCCCTCGCCGGCACAGCCAAATGGCCAAGTTTCAGTTCACACCAAGCTTTTTCTGCAGGCTGGAGGAGGATGTCGTGTATTGGAACGTCAGCCGCTTGCCGGGATAGACATAGTGATAGATTTTTTGTGCCGCCAGCGCGCCTTCGTGGAAGCCGCAAAGAATGAGTTTTAGCTTGCCCGGATAATGATTGATATCACCGATCGCGAAAATTCCCGGCACATTGGTCTCGAATGTTCCGGCATCGACCGGAATGAGATTTTCATGAAGGTTCAAGCCCCATTCGGCGACCGGCCCGAGTTTCATCGTCAGGCCGAAAAATGGGATCAGCTTCTGACAGGCAATTTCCTCTGAGTCGCCGCTCGCGGCCTTGAGGACCACCGAGGAAAGTTCGCCGTCCTTGCCAGACAGCGAGGAAATTTGGCCAATGCGCAATTCGATCTGTCCCGCGCCGACGAGGTCCCGCATCGCCTTGACCGAATGGGGGGCGCCGCGAAACTCATCGCGCCGGTGGACCAGGGTCAGACGCTTGGCAACGGGGTGCAGATTGAGAGTCCAATCGAGCGCCGAATCGCCGCCGCCGACGATGACCACATGCTGGCCACGAAAATCCTCCATCCGGCGCACGGCATAATGGACGGATTTGCCTTCATAATCATCGATGCCGGGGACTGGCGGTTTCTTGGGTTGGAACGAGCCCCCGCCAGCCGCCACAATCACGGCCTTGCATTCAAAATTTTGGCCGCCACTGGCACGGACCCGGAACAATGGCGTCTCAGCAGTCCCGAGAACTTCCAGGGCCTCGACCATGTCCCCATAGTGAAATGTGGGATGAAAGGGCTCGATTTGCTCCAGCAAAGCGTCGACCAGTTCCTGCCCCGATATTTTGGGAAAGCCAGGAATATCGTAGATGGGTTTTTCCGGATAAAGCTCCGCGCATTGACCGCCGGGTTTCGGCAGAATATCGACCAGATGGGCTTTGATGTCGAGGAGGCCAAGCTCGAAGACGGCGAAGAGACCGGCTGGCCCAGCGCCGACAATGACGACATCGGTTTTTATGCTTTCACTCATTCCTTGCTCCGGACGTGTATCGATAGGAAGCCTCGCCTCGTGTGAGGCCAAAATACGCAAATGCCGCGGGTCCACGGATGTTCGAGTCCCCGCATTTCGCGAAAATCTGCTAACCCTGCCGGTCTGGCGTGGTGACGACGAGCCCGTCGAGTTCCGGCGTGACCTTGATTTGACAGCAAAGCCGCGAGTTGGGTTGCACCTTATAGGCAAAGTCCAGCATGTCTTCTTCCTGGTCGGACGCTTTGCCCGTCAAGGCAACCCATTTTTCATCGACATAGACATGGCACGTCGCGCAGGCACAACCGCCGCCGCATTCGGCGGAGATCTCGGGAATCCCGTTGCGGATGGCGTTTTCCATGACCGTCGAGTCTTCTTGAGCCTCGATCGTCCGGGCTTCGCCGCTTGAGTCGATATAGGTGATTTTGACCATTGATCCTGGTTCCTTCGCCTCGCGGCGGACGAAAGGCCTTTTGCATGAGGGGAGGGGACTAGTCTATATTTATGGTAGTTTCACTAATCAAGTGGGCGGACGAGGGACAATGGCCCGGCCACGTTCGGGCCGTTCCCATTGCGGTCAGATGAAGCCACAAGTCCCTGTTAACGCTCACGCATTGCCAACCCCGCTGTGCTAGACACGTTTCACCTTTTTTATCGGGCTATGGCGGGAAATCGGCCGATAAGCACCGCCTGGGCGGCAAACGGCCAGGCAATCCTCGCGCCTTGGATCAGGGCTCTATCCTCATTGAAATTTAGAGAAGGTTCACTGGAACCTGAGAGGCGCGACGAGTAAGACTACACACCGCTCATGCCCGCGTTGGATCGTGGAAGACAATGCCGCCCTATCCAATAGCTTCCTCAGTAGATCTTGGCGAGATAATTCACGATGGTCTTCGCGTCCTCGTCGTTGATTGGTGCATGGTAGGCCTTGATCATCTTTGAGACCTCGGCCTCCCAGAACGCTTTGGTACGGTTCGGCGGTTGCGTGCTGACGTAGTCAATCGAGTGACACGTCAGGCAGTTCTGTGCCGCTTCGACGCCGGGCCCAGGCCGCAAAGTGGGGGTCTCTTCGGGAAGCGTATAGGTCGCGGCTCTGGCGTAACTCATGCTCGCCATTATCAGCACAACGGCAGCCAAGACGGTATGCGAGGAAAAGAGTGGCATCCGCATATTCGCACGCACTCTCAGGCCGCCTGCACATGCACCGTTTCGACGACGTTGCGCATATAGCCGGCGGGGTTCCACAAAGCTGCCACAGGCTGAGACTGGCCGATGCGGTTGATCGCGCGCACCTTCAGCTCATGCTTGCCTTCTGGGAGCCTCACGGAGGTCTGCCATTCCCGGAACGAATAACGGCCAAGATCGAGACCAAGTTTCGCCATGCTCCAGGTCTGTCCTTCGTCGCTCGACAGCGAAACCTCTGTGATTCCGTAGCCGCCATCGAAGGCAATACCCTTTACGAGCGTCTCTGCTTTTGCGTTAACCTTGGCACCGTCGACCAGATTCGTGATGAATGATCGGACGGCGAGGCGTTTGATGGGCACGGTCGCGGCGGCCGCCTGGCCTGGCTCGGTGCAAGCGCAGGTATTGTCGGGGATGCGATAAGCGGTCTTCATCCAAAACCCGTCGAAGATACCGTCGATCACGGTGATCTCGTCCAGGTGCTTCACCCAGTAGGTGCCGTAGTAACCAGGCACGATAAGCCGCGCGGGATAGCCATTGAGCCAGGGCAGGTCCTCCCCATTCATGGCGTAGGCGATCATGACCTCGCCATCCGTGGCGTGATCAATGTCGAGAGCCTTGATGAAGTCAGGCGTATCGGGAAGCACAGGCTCGTCGAGACCGTTGAAGGTGACCTGATGGCTCCCAGCCTGAATGCCGGCCTTGTCGAGAACTGCCCTGAGTGGAACCCCGCGCCAGCGGGCATTGCCCATGGCGCCGTTCGCAAGTTGGCCGCCCGCCACACGAGGTTCAAAGAATCCGCGGCTGTTCCCTGAGCATTGATTGACGGCAACGATTTCGACCGCCTCAAAGCCGGTCTTTAGATCGGTCAAGGATAATGACAAGGGATGGTCGACCTTGCCTTTCACCTCGATGCGAAAGGCGTCGGGATCAATGGAAAGCGGAATGCCAGCCAAATGATAGCGCACGAAGAAAGCGTCATTCGGGGTGAGCACATTTTCGTTGAACACCGAAAATGGAGTCTCGAGCTGCGGCGGGCGCGCGGTCAGGCGAATGAGCGGCCGCTTACCAGGGTAGCGCGCCAGGGGGCGGTCGCCATTGACGAAAGGAAGGCTGGTGGTGTCATCGGCGTAGGCAGCAAAAGGGAGACTAAGTTTCGCTAGAGCGGCGCCGGCGAGCGTGCCTCCCGCTCCGCTGAGAAGGGATCGTTTGTTTATCATGATTTTGTGTCCACCCTCGCTCGCCGATTGAAGGAGACTTTTTTTGGAATTTGTACCCGCATTTTTCAAATCCGTCCAACCTGCAATCGAGGTCGTGTCCCAGTTCGTTTTTGCTGGCGCGGTCGATGACAGGTTGGCTCAAGACAATGATGACGACGATAAGAGACAAGCATACCTAATAGGCGAACTTTACCGCGACGAATGTAACGGCCGCGATCCAAGCGGTCTCGAGGACCATCAATGCGATCGGCCTCCACCCAACCGCCGCAAGATCCTTGAACGAAGTCTTCATCCCCAGCGCCGCGATCGCGGTGACCAAGCACCAGCGGGACACTTCATTGGCTGCATCGCTCGCGAACTTGGGCAATACACCAAGGCTATTTAAGGCCACGAGGCCGGCGAAGCCGACCAAGAAAAGTGGAAGCTTCGCCTTTGTGCTGCCTTGGCCGCCCTTGCCTCTGCGGCCGACAACGAAGGCGATGGAGAAAACCACGGGCAGAAGCATGGTGACCCGTAGGAGCTTGACGTAGGTCGCAACGTCCCCTGTCTGCGGCGAGATCGAATAGCCAGCGCCTACCACCTGGGCCACGTCATGGATGGTGCCTCCAAGGAAGATGCCGGCATGAACATGATCAAGGCCAACCAATGTCACGAACAGCGGATAGGCGATCATGGCGATGGTGGAGAGCACCGTCACCGTCACCACCGTGAGAATGGTATCCCTTTCGCTTTCGTTTGTGCGGGGCAAGACCGAAGCGATCGCGAGGGCCGCCGAGGCGCCGCAAATCCCGACTGCGCCGCCGGACAGCACGCCAAAGGAGCGGCTTAACCCTAGCCGCTGGGCCGCGAAGGCACCGAGCGCAATGGTGCTGAGTATGCCTCCCACCACGGTAGCGATCGGCATGCCTCCCAGTTCGAGAATCTGCGTCGCCGTGATCCGGGCTCCCAGCAAAGCCACGCCGACCCGTAACACCGCCTTCGATGAGAATTCGATCCCGGCCACGCAGCGGCCTTCCTCGTGCAGAAAGTGAAAAGTCATCCCGAAGAGAAGAGCGAACAGCATGACCGGCGACCGGTACTGTTGCGATAACCATGTGGCGGCCAGGGCGATCGTCGCCGCCACCAATAGGCCGGGATATATCCTGAAGAAAAATGCGCGCCATCCGGCCGGGAGCGGCTGCGCTGGCAATGCGAATGTCTCCGCCAAACCTTCCATTCCGCCGTAGGACTGAAAAATCGCCTGCGCGGAGGCGGTGTCCGTATCAAGATCGGTGTTCATGAGGTCTCGCTAATGCCCTATATCGTTCCGCACCTACAGCGCTTTGCAAATATTTGTGTGAACCGCCGTCGCACCGTTGTGCCCAGCGAGTTGATCCAAGGCGCATTCCAAATCCGATCGCCCATGCGGACGCTGGCAAGAGCACAGTGACCGCGGCTCGAAATTAGGATGGCGGGGTGGGCTGGATCCAAGGCCGCGCCAACCACTCGTGCCCCTTCAACATCGCTTTCCAATAGACCGGCGGCAGTATCCTCTCCTTGAGGAGCCAGGGAAGCCGTTGCGGCCGGGTCCCGTCGATCAGCCATTTGGGAAAGGTCGGAAGCAATTTACCGCCGTAGCCAAATTCGGCGAAGACGATCTTGCCACGCTCCACGGTCAACGGACATGATCCATAACCATCATAGGTGCAGTGCGGGGCCTTCCCGGCGAGAAAACACAGAACGTTTTCGGCCACAATCGGCGCTTGCTTGCGGGCCGCCGCGGCGGTCTTGGCGTTTGGCGCCGAGCAGGCATCTCCGAGTCCGAAAACATTGGCAAAACGCGGATGTTGCAATGTGTCTTGGTTAACCTCGATCCATCCTGCCTTGTCGGCCAAGGGGCTAGCGCGGACAAAGTCCGGTGCGAGTTGCGGCGGACAGACGTGAATCATATCGAACTGGCGCGCGATCGTCTCTTTCTTGTCGTCCTTCGTCACCTCGAACCAAGCCGTCTTGGCGGGACCGTCGATCTTGACAAGGCGGCTATTGAAGTTGAGTGCCACGCCATATTTCTTGATGTATTCCATGAGCGCCGGAACATAATCCTTGACGCCGAAAAGTACGCCGCCCGCGTTGTGAAACTCGACGGTTGTATTTTTGAGAATGCCGTTGCGGAACCATTCATCGCAGGAGAGATAAAGCGCCTTCTGCGGAGCGCCCGCGCATTTGATCGGCAGCGGAGGCTGCGTGAACAGCGCGCGACCGCCGCTAAACTCTCGGACGAGCTGCCAAGTGTAGGGCGCGAGGTCGAACCGGTAATTGGAAGTGACGCCATTTTTGCCGAGCGTTTCGGGGAGGCCTTCGATGGCTGCCCAATCAAGCTTGATGCCGGGCGCCGCGACCAGCGCGCGATAAGCAATTCTCTTCCCATCCTCAAGAATAACTTCATTCGTCTCGGGGGCAAAAGCCGCAACGGCGGCGTTGAGCCATTTCGCGCGGCGAGGGATGAGGCCGGCTTCATCCCTTTCGGTACTTGCGGCACGGAAAACGCCAGCTCCGACCAGCGTCCAGCCCGGCTGATAATAGTGTTTCGTTTGCGGCTCGATGACAACGATATCGAGATTTGGCTTGCGGCGGAGAAGGCTTGCAGCTGCGGCGATTCCGGCCGCCCCGCCCCCAACGATCACAACGTCATGAATTGGATGGCCCGCTTGCGCTGGTGTGTCGGACATGATTCGCTCCCTGTTGGCCGTACTCTTTCCCAGCTGCCATCGATGCAGCTAGGGGCTAACACTTGTGTCAAATTTTTATGGCGTCGCGCTTTATTGACGGCTTTTGGCGCAGGTTTTGATACCCATCACGCTGTAGGCGGGGCAGCGTCCAGCCAGCGCGGTGATCAAGGGAACGAGGCCGATGAGGCCAAGCCATTTCCATTCGCTTCCGGCAAATATGAGCATGGAAAGCAACGCGAGGCCAATGACGATACGAATCGCGCGGTCGATGGTGCCGACATTCTCAGTCATGAGTCTCTCCTTCGATGTGTTTTTAGAGCAGGTTCACGGGTACCTTGAGATAAGTGACGCCATTGTCTTCGGCGGCCGGTAGCTGTCCGGCCCGCATGTTGATTTGCACAGACGGGATAATGAGCGCCGGCATTTTGAGCGTGGCATCACGCGTCTTGCGAATCTCGACGAATTGTTCCTCGGCAACGCCATCGTGGATGAGAATATTGTGGGCTCGCTGCTCGGCGACCGTCGCCTCCCATCGATAGTCCGCGCGGCCAGGCGGCAAATAATCGTGGCACAGGAACAGACGCGTTTCCGGCGGCATTGCGAAAATGATCTGGATCGACTGGTAGAGCTGGCCTGCGTCGCCGCCAGGAAAATCGCAGCGCGCGGTGCCGTAGTCGGGCATAAAAAGAGTGTCGCCGATGAACGCGGCGTCACCGAAAATATAAGTCATACACGCCGGCGTATGGCCTGGTGTATGAATCGCACGGCCACGTAATCCGCCAATGCCGATCACTGCGCCGTCGTCGAAGAGAGTATCGAACTGGCTGCCATCCTGGCGAAAACCAGAGCCGGCGTTGAACACCTTGCCGAAGACTTTCTGAACGATCGTGATATTGGCGCCGATCCCAATCTTGCCGCCAAGACGCTCTTTCAAATAAGGGGCAGCCGTTACGTGATCGGCATGCGCATGCGTTTCCAAAATCCATTCAGTCTGCAATTTGTTGCTCTCAACGAAGGCTGCGATCTTTTGCGCGGAAATCGCCGAAGTCCGTCCGGACGCAGGATCGTAATCGAGAACTGGATCAATGATCGCGCAGGCCATTGATTGCGGATCCTTAATCACATAGCTCACGGTATTCGTGGGTTCGTCAAAGAACGCCTGGACCTTTGCTTGCATTGCCTCCTCCTTGCACCTTCATCACAAATCACAATTTTGTATCATATTCAAGTATTCATATGTTATGAAATGATCGTGAACCAGGGTGTATGGGGATCGCATTGTCCAGTCTCCTATCTAGCGCGCGGTCCCGATGGGAGGAGGGGCGCTGGACATTGTGGACAATCACTCGCGACGCGAGATTTGTTGTCTGGAATGTATTCAATAAATACGATATATTTTGCTGGAAGATGTGATTTCTTTCTAATTACAAAGCCGTGCCGTTAAATCCGATGCGGGCTTACCTAGGACAGGACATGGCGAACAAGCAGTCAAAGCCCCGCGACGCCCCAGCAAACTTTGAGTTAATGGCCGACCGCGCGCGGCAAGCGAGCAAATTTCTCAAGGCACTGTCGCATGAATCGCGTCTTTTGATTCTTTGCCACCTCTCCGATGGCGAGAAATCCGTGTCCGATCTCGAAGAACTATTGGACTTGCGGCAATCGACGGTATCGCAGCAACTCGCCCGCCTTCGTCTCGACGGTCTCGTCGAGACGAAGCGCGATGGAAAGGCAATCTTTTACAGTTTGGCGAACGAAGACGTGCGGACGATTCTTAAGGCTATCTACAATGTTTTTTGTGGAAAGCCGAACCGCGGCGTGCGCTAGGATTGCTTGACGCTCGGCCAAGAACCGCCGCGCCGCGATTCAACGCAGCATTAGCGGTGATGTCCGCCGCCGTGCCCGCCGCCGCCGTGCCCGCCGCCACCACCACCATGCCAGCCGCCACCGCCACCATGCCAGCCGCCACCGCCACCATGCCAGCCGCCACCGCCACCATGCCAGCCGCCACCGCCACCATGCCAGCCGCCACCACCACCATGCCAGCCGCCGTTCCAGCCTCTCCCGCGCCAGCCGTAGCCTCCGCCCCAGCCATTCCAGCCGTAGCCTCCGCCCCAGCCATAGCCGTAACGCCACGGATAACCGCACCAGTACCAGCCAGGTCCCTGCCAGCCATTGCCGTACCAGCAGTAGTTGTAGCCACCCCAGAAATACTGGACTTTTTCCAACGGAAAGGTTGTGGTTGCGGTAAGGCCAGGGTTGGAGATCGGAATCGATGCCGCTTGTGCACCAAATCCCGCACTTCCGGCCATCAATGCGGCCGCCGCTGAACTCGTGATCAACCGGCGCATATGTGTCTCCTTGGTGGCTTCCTGAAGCATTGTCGCATCTTTTGTTTTTTTCTGACGATAATGTCTAAAACTTGGGCGTCCAGATAAAAAAATCAATCGTGTTCATTCAGAAAAAAGTGTTCGGACTGCTTACTTAGCTCCATCTTCCGGGCGCGTTTGGCGAGGGTGCGCAGTCGCAGGGCGTTGAGCTTGATGAAGCCTGCCGCATCGCGATGATCATAAGCGCTCGCACCTTCCTCGAAGGTCACGAGATCTTGATCGTAGAGCGAATATGCACTGGAGCGGCCGACGACGAAGGCCGAGCCCTTGAACAGTTTCAGACGTACCCGGCCGGTAACGAATTCCTGACTGCGGTCGATTAATGCTTGCAGCATTTCGCGTTCCGGCGAAAACCAAAAGCCATTGTAGATGAGCTCGGCATATTTCGGCATCAACTCGTCCTTCAGATGCGCGGCGCCACGATCGAGCGTGATCTGCTCGATGCCGCGATGCGCATAATAAAGGATCGTGCCTCCGGGTGTCTCATACATGCCGCGTGATTTCATGCCGACGAAGCGGTTTTCGACGAGATCGAGACGCCCAACTCCATGCGTGCGGCCTAGCGCGTTCAAATGCGCGAGCAGAGTTGCCGGCGACATCGGCTTGCCATTGACGGCGACCGCATCTCCTCGCTCGAAATCGATTTCGGCATATTCGGGCTCGTTGGGCGCATCCTCCGGATTGACGGTGCGAGAATAAACATAGTCCGGTACCTCTTGTGCCGGGTCTTCCAGCACCTTGCCTTCCGAGGACACATGCAGAAGATTGGCGTCGACCGAGAAGGGCGCATCGCCGCGCTTGTCCTTGGCGATCGGAATCTGGTTTTGCTCCGCGAAAGCGATGAGCGCGCTGCGCGAGGTCAAGTCCCATTCCCGCCAGGGAGCGATGACCTTGATGTCGGGCTCCAGCGCATAATAGGAAAGCTCAAAACGTACCTGATCGTTGCCCTTGCCGGTGGCGCCATGCGCCACCGCGTCGGCGCCGGTTTTGCGGGCAATCTCGATCTGCTTTTTCGCGATCAGTGGCCGCGCGATCGAAGTGCCGAGGAGATAAAGTCCCTCATACTGGGCATTGGCGCGAAACATCGGAAACACGTAGTCGCGGACAAATTCCTCGCGCAGATCCTCGATGAAAATATGCTCCGGCTTGATGCCGAGCAGCAACGCCTTTTGGCGTGCAGGTTCCAACTCCTCGCCTTGACCAAGGTCAGCGGTGAAGGTCACCACCTCGCAGCCGTAATTTGTTTGCAGCCATTTGAGGATGATGGATGTATCGAGACCGCCTGAATAGGCGAGCACGACTCTTTTGACGTCTTTTGTTAAACCAGCCATTGAGAACTCGCGGGGTTAAGAAGCCGCGCGACTATAGTGGCGATGCCGGGCCGCGCAAGTGCATCTCCGTTGTTCGGTTCGAAAAGCGCGCGGATTTAAGGCTTGCGCCAAGCTGGCGGTGCTGTCCGCCTAAGGCGTCATGGTTAAGTGGCGTTTAAGCAATAAGCTCCAATCTTCCAATCGCATTGAACCCGGCCGCGGCTCCCGGGCGATTCGAAAGGATGAAACCCATGAGTTCAAAAAATTTCGTGCGCAACATGGTGTGGGCGGCGGCCGTGGCAGGCCTTGTCTCATTCGTGGAGCGCTCGGCGGCGGCCGATTATTGGGTGCCTCCGGGCGACGGCGTTCCGGCGCTGCCCGACGACGAAGTCCAATTCGCGTCCAATTGGTACGTTCGTGGCGATCTTGCCTATGCGCAAGAATCCTTTCCCAAAATAGCGCCAGATTCGACGTTCGGCGCATCGCAGTCCGTGCTCAACAGTTACAGCGCTGGAGTTGGAGGCGGTTACAAGATCAATGATTGGTTCCGAACGGACCTCATTCTCGATTATCGCTCAAAGGTTCAGGCGGCCGCGATCGGTCCTTCGATCCGATGCATCACGGCCGTTGACGCTTCGGGAAATGTTACAGCGACCGATATTTGCACCAGCCATCTGAACACCGAAATCCACCGCTGGGATTTATTGGCCAATGGCTATGTCGATCTTGCCACATGGGGTGGCTTCACACCCTATATCGGCGCTGGCGCCGGTGTCACTTGGTCGCGAAACTGGCAATCCGACACTTGGACAATGAGCAATGGTTTGCCCTATCAAGTGAGCACCAATGGGTTCTTCTTCGATTTCGATCGCAGCCAAACGCGCATGCACTATCAATTTGCCTGGGCGCTCATGGCCGGTGTCGCGATCGCGATGACCGATCATGCGCAACTTGACGTCGGTTACCGTTTTCTTGATCTTGGAACGGTTTCCGGCTTTTCCGGTCTGACAGGCACGTCCGTGTCGCAAAGGGTATTTGTCAATGAACTGCGCGCTGGCGTTCGCTATATGATCGATTAAAGCCTTTTCGGCGTATAGTTGCAACAGCGGCGGCGGCGTGTAAGAGCTACAACAATTCCCCGTGAGGATCCACGCTGCCGGAGGCGGGGCCGGCCGCAAGAGGGTATTTTGCATGCGGCGTCTGATCATCGAGGAGCCCTATTCCACGGCGGCCTTACTTAGCCGCCGTCTTGCGATCTTTGCGCTTGCTGTCGCGCTTGTGGGCATCGCGGGGGTTGGCCGCGGGCTTGATCTGCTGGCGGTCCTCGGCGGTTCCTTGCTCATCGCTTGCGCCGCGATATTGACAGCGATTTTAGCCTTCGTGGTCATTTGGCGCAGCGGCCGCAAGGGGGCTGGGCAGGCCTTTGCGGGACTGCTTCTGGCCGCCTTGCTCCTCGCTTACCCGGCCTATCTCGTACAACAAACCCTGCGGCTGCCGCCGCTTCCCGACGTTTCAACAGATCTTACAAATCCGCCGGATTTTTCGCTGTCGCGCGAGGCGTTGGCTGCCCGTGCGGGCGCGACACCCGCGAGTGTTCCCATCGCGCGCCGTAAGATACAGCTCAAGGTCTATCCGCAAATCCAGCCAATTCTTCTCGATCTCGAAGCCCAGGATGCCTTCAATGCCGCCATTCAGGCGATGAGGGCGACGGGCTGGAAAATCGTCGATCAGAGGCCTCAGGGGGGACGTTCTGGCGTCGCCCACATTGACGCGATAGCCAACAGTTTTCTGCTCGGTTTTCCGACCGATGTCACATTGAGACTGCGGCCGCTTGCCGGCCAAACGCGAATCGACATCCGGTCGGCGTCGCGCTTCGCGCCTTACGATTTTGGCGCCAATTCGCGCAACGTCGCCAATTTCGAGACCGCGCTGACGGCCGTCGTCGATAAGAAGTAAGCGCCGCGGAATCGCCGTAAATTGTGCGGGGCTGGCGCGGCCTCACCTAGGATGGGTGGTAATGCGCGGCGAGTGTTACCGCTGCGTTGGTTCTGACAAGCCCTCTCTCGACGAGATCCTCGAGATGCGCGAGAACCGAAAGCGCGGCGGCGAAAGTCAGCGCTGGATCGAGGCCTTGATAGACTTTGGCAACAATTGCCGGAATTGCGGTATCTCCCGCCTTCAAGCGGGCGAGGATCGATTGTTCGCGCATTCGGCGATGTTTGATAAGTGCCTGCACGAAATTGCGCGGCTGCCGAACCGGGCCGCCATGGCCGGGCCAATATATTTTGTCGTCACGCATCAAAAGTTTGGCGAGCGATGCCATGTAGTGACGCATCGCGCCTTCCGGCGGTACAACGACCGTGGTCGACCACGCCATCACATGGTCGCCTGAGAAGAGGGCATTTTCTTGCGGCAAGGCGAACGCTCGGTGATTGATCGCGTGGCCAGGTGTCTCGACGCAGACGAGGGAGAAATCTTTAAAATCGATCGCTTCTCCCTCATGCAGAACCGTGTCCGGCGTGTAGCCGAAATCATTGGCCGCATCGATGGGATGACCGGAAGGCTGGCGCGAAAAGTCGTGCGGCGGGCAGCCAAAGATTCGTGCTCCCGTCGCGGCTTGCAAAGCGCGCGCGCCGGGGGAATGATCCTTATGTGTATGGGTGACGAAAATTGCTGTAACGGTCTCGCCGCGCAAGCCCGCAAGCAGCGCCGCGAGATGTTCTGGACTGTCCGGCCCGGGATCGATGATCGCCACCTCGCCGTCTCCTACGAGGTAGGTGCAGGTTCCGGTAAATGTCATCGGGCCGGGATTTCCCGCGATAATACGGCGGACAAGGGGCGACACGCGGATAAGTTTTCCGGGTTCTCCGGGAACGGACCGGTCGAAGGGAACTTCCACAAGTTGTGCGGTTTCTGGGGGCTCAGTCATCGTTCTGTTGCTTGTTGCGGTCGTAATCCACCAATATAAAACAAAGATCTAAGGGCCAACTGCTATTCAGCTTGCAGCAATCAAGGTCGAGGGTTGTCGCGGCTAGGGCGTTATGGCAGATAGGGAGCCTTGGGAGCCATAGGAGTCGCGCCGCGTTAGTCAGGCCGAATCGAATTGAGGCTCAATGCGGGCGTGGCGGAACTGGTAGACGCGCTGGACTCAAAATCCAGTTCTGGTGACAGAGTGCCGGTTCGATTCCGGCCGCCCGCACCATAAATCAAATCAATATGTTAGCAGAGGTAAAAATCGCTAACGCTTCCCAGAAATTGCGCTTGGCAAGCAAAAGCGGCAATTCGTTTCGGCCTGCCCGGCGTCAAGGAGGCGGGAAGCCGACAATCCCACGTTTGACAAAAAGCACTTCGCAATCACGCTCTGAGCGAACGCTACGAATTCCCTCTCGCTCCTGTCCTCCCAGCGCATGCACCGTTTAATGGATGCATCCACAGGGGCTCTTAATTCAAGGCTATAATGTTTGGCGTTGATAAGGGCGGACGTTTCTTTGTTCGATGCAACGCTTCCAACGCAAGACGCTTGGTCATCTTATATCGACGGTTCCGGAATGCGCCTATCCGCAAGTCTGGAGCCGAGGGCAATGTGAGAAGGGGCAAAGATTATTTTCCTGCCCTCTCCCATTGCACGAGCTATTTTGATTTTTCAAGTTAAGTTCAAGGTTGGATTGTGGGCGAACAAAAAAATGCAATGCGCCGCTCACTCGTTCCGAGCGGCGTATTCCAATCAAAGCCCCGCATGACCTTTCGGAGAACCGACCCCGGTACAAAAATCCCATGAAGGTGGCACCCATCCGTTTATGTTGTTGGTCGCATAACCTGCGAATGGGCCACATATGCCGTGCACAACATTGTTGAATCTTCGCCACGGCCCAAATCGCGGATGCTCGCTATTTGCATAGATCGTTGTCAGCTCCGACGCCGTGTTGGGGGCGAAGCGGCCGGCCCCATTCGTCATCGCTGCAACGAGCGGTGACGAAACACTCGTTCCCCCCACAATGTACCAGCTGCCGGGGGGCATCCCGCAGCCGAGACCGCAGGTAACCCAAACCCCCGTGATCGGATTAGCGTCAGCCGAAATGTCGGGTACACCCCGCTGCGTTCCAACGATCGAGCGGATGCTATTCTGGTAAGCGGGCCTTGGAACGATTGCGCTCGATCCTCCACCTCCGTCCGACCAGCTGGATTCAAAACGGAAAGCGCCGGTAGAAGGCCAGCGAGAAGTGCTCGTCCCCCCAACAGCAACGACATTCGCCGAGGTCGATGGCCAAGACACACCGGGCGCATCCCCCGTGGAAGCAAAATAGACGACTTTGGGTGTCAAAAAGTGAGTGTCGAAAGCCACCTGACCCGCGAATTCATCTCCTCCCCAGCTGTTCGAGACCTCGCCACCACCCACGACGGCCACGAGGCCGCTCGCCACATCTTCGGCGACGATAAGATCGGCGGGGGAATCCGATGCAGCCTCTACCAGGATTACTTTTGCGTTTGGCGCCATCGCGTGAGCCATCTCGATGTCGAGTGCCTCTTCGAGCGCCCAGTTGGTATCGTTGGCCGGTTGAACGCCGGATGCATAGACGACCTGGAAATTCGTAGCCGTAGGTGCCGGAAGGCCGAATTGAGACGAAAATAATGTCAGATCGGCCAAAGCCGATGGGTTGTCGAAAGCATCGACGATGGCGATGACCTTGCTGCCGCGGTTCGAAACCGTTGTGACTGTATTGGGATCGCACCCGGGCGTCACAGCGACCAAGCCATAGATGCAGGCAAGGGAGGCTGGCGTTTCAAAAAAATATCCAGGGAAAGGCGGGCCAACCAGGGGGCGGGCGACCGACGCCTGCGGCTTCATCGGTTCGTTCGGCACGAACACGCGGGTATTCGTGTGAGCACGTTTGCCTGCATCCCCGGGAGTGGGAATGCTCGACTGCGGGATGACAACGTGCCCCCCGGTGCCGGGGGATGTC
This sequence comes from Methylocapsa sp. D3K7, assembly GCF_029855125.1. Lineage (GTDB taxonomy): Bacteria > Pseudomonadota > Alphaproteobacteria > Rhizobiales > Beijerinckiaceae > Methylocapsa. The sequence continues at coordinate 957,888 of NZ_CP123229.1, read as the reverse complement.
GGCCAAGGTCTTACGTTTGGAACACGGATCGCCCCAGCTAAAGTCTGTGGCGGCGCAGCATCATTATTGCTGACCTGGGCCTGGGCCATGCCGATCATTAGCAAAACCCCGGCGAATACCTTTGCTGAGTTCAAAAGCATGATCAATCACCTGTTTCAGTATGAACGGTAAAAAACAGCATTTTTCTATTAAGCTGTGTAGCTCTCATCCCGTGCGCGCATTGCGCCTCGTGGATGAACGCGCGTTGCCTTCGCCACAATCAATAAAGTTTTCATCAGATCCAGAAGGTCCAGATCGCGCCGAACCTGGCTTTTGGAGATCAGTGGCATCCTGCCACCCGTGCATTAAAACCGCTGCAGCCGGACGCACCCAATCGGTGCAAATTTGTAAAATTTAGTATATTAAATTTATAGCAAAAATTATCTAAATAAATCTTCGATTTGCGGGAGTCATGAGCCGCTGGTTTGCGAGCCGCCACAGGGGCTCAACCTCTTTCGCCGAGTCTTCCTCCTCGACGAGCCGGATAGCGATCACGAGCAAGATTGCTCCGCTGATGATTTTTACGAAACGCAAAGCAAGAATCTGCGCTACGGAAAGTGTAAAGACGACGCGCAGCGCGATCGCCGCGGCGGCGCCCAGCCAGATCGATAAGCGGCGTTGCCGTAATGGCAAAGACCGGCAGGCTAGGGCAATGACCACAGCATTGTCGCCCGACAAGAGAATGTCGATCCAGACGATTTGAAGCAGGGGGACAAGGAAAGCCGTTGCTGGGGGATCATTTTTTGGGGCTAGGCGGGATTAACCCTGCCGTCAAGCGTCGGGAAGCGGATGAATAGGCAGGTAACAAAATGTGGAACGATGTCGTGCTGGCCGAAGGAGTGTCTGGGGTCCGCAGGATGGGACCGGTGGATCGCGGTTCCTAGCGAATCCGCCGCTATCGCCGCGACCTCCATAACCCAAATGGGTCTTGTTCATTTTGCCGCATCAGATGATTAATAATCTATTACGTTATTATCTAATGCATTGATATTAATACTATTCTCTCTGACGATGAACGATATGTAATCGATAGTCTACTATAAATCACCTTTTCAAAAGGAGGATGCGATGGGCATTCTCATTGTTAGTGGCGTTCTCATTGGTTTTATTCTGGGACAATTTTTCAAATTTTTTGTACTTGTTCCCGCATTCGCGATTGCCCTCATGTTGGTTCTGACCAACCCAGCATATTTGGAGGGCGGCTTCTTGGGCTGGTGTCTGCAAGCCGCCGCAGTGATCGTTAGCCTCCAAATTGGCTATGTCATTGGGTTGTTCGGTCCCGCATTCCAAAGAAAGCTCAGACGTTCGAAAGAATTTTCCGGCGGCGATCTCCCAGAGATTGCACCAAGGTTCGCGAAGCGCTCCGAAAATGGCCGAAGAGCAGCGTAAAACACCGTACGGCGGAAACTTCAAATCTGGCGTGGCCTAACGTGGGGGTCAAAATGAGCGGGCTCGACAACTTTGGCTTTGCTGACAATATCAATTTGCTGCGGCGTAACCTTGCCGATCTGCAAGAAATGGCTAGGCTTGGTGCCCGCATCCCGGGCGACGATCAGCGGATAGAGGCGATCAAGAGACTTCTTGCGCGATGGCAAGCTTTTGCTTCGGTTTCTATTCCGGATGGCGTCGCTCCCAATCCTCTCATCGAGTCTGGTGGAGCCGGAGAGGGGAGAGTGCGATGCTAGGGCCGCAGATGGGATGATCTAAAGGCTGGCCGAGACCGCTCTGGAAGCCTAAGGCCTCGCGACAAGGCAAATAAGTTTGATCGGTCGACGGATGTGTGGCGGGATGACGTCTGCCCAGAGGTAGTGGTTGACGAGCGCTTCGGGACCACGGGCATCTCAAATCACGGAAAAATTGGGAATCCCCACGGTCACCCCAGGGAGATGCTATTAGACCGTGACCTGGGCACCAAGCTCGACGACACGATCGGACGGGATTGAGAAGAAGTCGGTCGCGTTCGCCGCCTGTCTCGCCAGGGCGATAAAAAGTCGGTCCTGCCAAACGGGCATATCCGAATTGGGGGCGGGTTTGATGGTCCACCGCCCCAGAAAAAACGATGTCGTCATGATATCGAATTTCAAGCCAGCCTTGCGAAGCGAGGCGAGCGCGGCGGGGACACGCGGACTTTGCATGTAGCCATAATGCAGGATCACACGGGTAAAATCCTCGGAAAGTTTCTCGATTTGATAGCGCTTGCTGGCCGGAACCCGCGGCGTATCTTCGGTCAGAACCGACAAAAGCCATACGCGTTCGTGAAGGACTTTGTTGTGTTTGAGATTATGCATAAGGGCGGAAGGCGCGATCTCGGGCGAACTCGTGAGGAAGACTGCCGTCCCCTTCACCCGCATTGGTTTTGATTTCTCCAGCATACTTATAAGAGCGGGTGTCGGAATGGAATCACGGCGGAATTTTTGCGTCAGAAGCTTTGTCCCGCGAACCCATGTCAACATCACAACCATCGCGCAGCCCCCAATCAGCAGAGGCACCCAGCCGCCATCAACAATCTTCATGAGATTGGCCGTAAGAAACGCGAGATCTATGGCAAGAAACCCCGAAACGAACACGGCGGCGAGCCAAACCGGCCAACGCCAGCATTGCCACACTACGACAAAAGCAAGCGAGGTGGTCGCCACCATCGTGCCGGTCACCGCTATTCCATAGGCGGAGGCCAGCGAACTTGAAGTTTTGAACACGAGTACGAGCACCAAAACGCCTATCAGCAGCAGACGGTTGATGCGAGGAAGGAAGATCTGGCCTTCTTGCGTCTCAGACGTATGCAAAATGAGCATGCGCGGCAGCAAGCCGAGCTGAATCGCCTGGCGCACAAGAGAGAATGCGCCGGTAATGACCGCCTGACTGGCAATCACTGTCGCCATCGTGGCAAGAATGACGAGGGGTAGAAGAGCCCATTTTGGCGCGAGCAGGAAAAACGGATTGTCAACCGCCGCCGGGTTGGCGAGAACCAGCGCCCCTTGCCCGAGATAGTTCAAGCTTAAAGCCGGAAGCACGAACAGAATCCACACGGTTTGAATCGGCGCGCGGCCAAAATGACCCATGTCCGCGTAAAGCGCCTCGGCACCAGTGACCGCGAGAAAAACAGAGCCAAGCACGACAAAACCGAGCAGGCCGTGGCCGAACAGAAAGTCCAAGCCGAGGATGGGATTGAATGCGTGGAGAATGCGCGGCGAGTCGCCGATGTGGGACGCTCCCAATATTCCGATGACAAGAAAAAAAACCGCCATGATGGGGCCAAAAAAGGCGGCAACGCGAGCGGTGCCGCGCCTTTGAGCCCAAAAGAGCGACACCAGGATAATAACGGTCGCGGGCAGAATATAGGGCGAGAAAATCGGGGTGACGAGTTCGAGTCCTTCGATCGCTGAAAGCACCGAAATCGCTGGCGTGATGATCGCGTCGCCGGAAAACAGCGCCGCTCCCGCAACGCCAAGGAAAAACACCGGCGCCACGGCGTGGCCTAGCGCCGATTGAGCGAGGGCCATCAGCGAGAGGATGCCGCCTTCGCCCCGATTATCCGCATGCATCAGAAACAGCACATATTTCGCAGTCACGGTAAAGAACAGCGCCCATACAAGCAGGGATACGGTTCCAATGACCCCGCTATCTGTCACCCCGGCGGCTTTGATGTGACTTAACGATTCTCGCAGCGCGTAGAGGGGGCTCGTGCCAATATCACCGAACACAACGCCAAGGGAACCGAGGGCCAGGCCGGAGAAGGCGGTTTTTCGTGGGACGACGGATTCCCCAGCGTCCTGCTGCACGGGCGCCGGAGAACCCTGCTGTTGCGCGATTTGTTGCCCCATTTTCAAAATATCCTTCGCAGCTGCCTTCCTGCGCCGTTTCATCGCGCGAAACAAGCTTGCTGCGACGCAATATAACCGTTTGTTGGCAGAGAGAGAAGAGCTGCCTCGCCAAGTTTCGGCGTGGCATAACGCGCGGCGGTCGGGAGTCGTTGCCCCTAATCTAGGAGTGCTTGCCTTAAGAATAGCAAACTTGAGCGAAACTTGCCGGACACGCGTTCGGACGTGATCATTTGTTGGACAAAATTAGAACATAATGTAATTTTTAATAATATTTTAATTCCATCAGGTGTCATTTGGTCCCTATCGAGACACTTCCTATCCAGCGGGAAGAAGTAGCAACAGCTCAAATCAATGGGGGAGCGGGAATTGGAAAGTTTAGCTTATGCCAATGATCGGACGGGAGAAGGCGGAATCATTGTATAGTTGAGGTAAACTGTTACCCATTTGGAGCATTGACAATCGACTGCAGTCCACAAAATAATAATAAATGTCTCCATACAAAATCTACCCCCTTTAGTAAGCGTATTTTAAGCAAAGGTCATTTTCTAAGGCCTCGTGAGTTCCGCATATTTATTGAATAGGCCGCACAGTGGATGATTGCAGTGTTTATTGGAGCAGAAAGCAAAGTTTCAACCCTGCGAATGAAAGTTTTACGAGAATGTTAGCTAATATTAGGATTATATCCCTCGCCGCCCTAACTGCGATTTCAGTTCCGGCGATGGCGGATCCGGCGCCAATGGGATTGCCCGACTTCCCGATCGAAAAAACATGTGCAATGTTTTCCGGGCATCCCCGGCCGCTGGCTCTCTGTCAGGATGTTGAATCCCGGTATCGCGCTGAAGTGACAGGTTCCTGGACCCGCACGCCGGATCCCGGCCGTGAGCAATGCACGAAACTCGCAGGTCAGTCCGAACGCGGAAAATATGAAGTGCTCGCGCGTTGCTTGCGCGCGGCGATCTCGGAAGCGGCTTGGAAAGATGCTGTAGGCACCATCAAACAATAATAGTACCGGCTTCGTTTAGTTTTCAGATCGAATAATCATCTTCGAACGACCTCGTATTGTGCAGCCTTATGAAAACCTTGTCCTCGGGCTTTAGGCCTAAGTCCTTGTAGGCATGCGCGGGCAGAGCGGCGTCAATCACGGCGTGATCATCCATTCGCGCCAGTTCGACATTCACCAATGAGCCGGCAAAGGCGATATGGCTGATCCTTGCGGCGATGCCAGCACCGTCAGAATTCTCACGTCTGATTTCGATGTCATGAGGCCGCACAAACGTCACGCCGTTGGCGTCGTCCGTTGGGTTTACCACCGCAGCACCATTGCCATTGGGCTTGCGTGCGTGGAAGAGATTATAACTGCCCAAGAACTTAAAGACGAACGGATTGGCCGGACTGTCATAAATCGTCTCTGGTGAAGCGAACTGCTCGATTCTCCCTTGATTCATGACAGCAACCCTATCCGACACCTCAAGTGCTTCCTCCTGGTCGTGGGTGACAAGGATGGTCGTAACATGGATCTTGCTATGTAGTTTGCGGAGCCAGCGGCGTAGTTCGCGGCGGACCGTCGCGTCGAGAGCACCAAAAGGTTCGTCGAGCAAAAGGACGCTCGGTTCGACCGCAAGCGCCCGGGCAAGCGCCACGCGCTGCCGCTGCCCGCCGGAGAGCTGGGCTGGGTAGCGATTGACGAAGTTCTGCAGCTGAACAAGGTGCAAAAGTTCATCAACCTTGGCATGGATTTCCGCTTCCTTTGGCCGGATGCGCCAGGGCTTCGCGCGAAGGCCAAACCCGACATTTTCAAACACGCTTAGGTGCTTGAACAGCGCATAGTGCTGGAAGACAAAGCCGATGCGGCGTTTGCCGACCTCTTCGCTGGAAACATCGCGGCCGTCGAACAGGACAGGACCGCTTCCGGGGTCGGCTGATTCCATGCCGGCGATCACCCGCAGCAGTGTCGTCTTACCACAGCCGCTTGGCCCGAGCAGCGAGACAAGTTCGCCAGTTCCAACCTTGAGGCTGACGTTATCGAGCGCCTTGAATTGATTGTAGGTCTTGGTAATCGCGCTCACTTCGATGCTCATGGCTTTGCTACTCCTTCGGCCTGCCGGGTTTTTGTGTTGGTTTGGCGCTCAACGATCGCCTGGACAACCAAGGTGACCACCGCCAGCAAAGCAAGCAATGACGCAACACTGAACGCTGCCTGATTGTTGTATTCGTTCCAGAGTTTCTCGATGCGCAGCGGCATCGTGTCATTGGAATCGATGTGTCCGGAAACCACGGAAACCGCGCCGAATTCGCCGAATGTCCGCGCCGTGCACAGGATCACGCCGTAAAGTAACGCCCATTTCACATTAGGCAAGGTGACTTTCCGGAAGGTGCGCCAGCCCGAGGCGCCGAGCGAGAGCGCCGCCACCTCTTCGTCGGACCCCTGGGTTTCCATGAGCGGGATCAACGAGCGCGCGACGAACGGAAAAGTGACGAAGATCGACGCCAAGGCAATCGCGAATGGCGTGAAGATGATCCCCGTGTAGCTCTTGGTGAACTCGAATGGCCACCAATCTTGCGTAAAGCCACGCCAGTGCAGTGAGAAAATGTCTGGCCATGTCAAATTGGGAGCCCAAGCGCCCAGCACGCCGCTCCGGCCAAGCAGCAGAACGAAAATCAGGCCCGCGATGACCGGCGACACCGAGAAAGGCAGGTCGATCAATGAGACCAAAAGGGCGCGCCCCTTGAAACGGAACTTTGTCACGGACCAAGCGGCCGCCAGCCCGAAGACGATGTTGAGCGGAACAACGACCGCCGCGATAGCGACCGTGAGCCTGATCGAACTCCAGGTCTTTTCGGCCTGGCTGCGCGCTGTCGCGAGCTTGCGGCGCTCCGTGGGGCTTAACTGCGCGCCCTCGGGCGGGCTCTCCACATGAAAGACGCTCACATAAGCGTTAATACCTTTTGAAAAGGCCTGGGCGAATACGTTCACCACGGGCAGCACGATGAAGAGCGTGAGAAAGGCGATTGTTATCCCGACGATGATCCGGCGGACGCGCGGCTCGGTTGGCGGAGCCGGCTTCCCGGAGGCCGTTATGACGAGATTTTTTGCCGGTGCTCCTGCCATGAACCAGTCCTTATTTCGAGTACGCACCGGTGCGATGATGTTCGCGCAGTCTACGTTGCGGTGCTATTTTCGTGGCGGCGCGCCCACCATTGGACGCCATTGATCGCGAGCAGTATGAGAAGCGAAAAGAAAAGCAAAACAACGCCTATCGCGGTCGCTTGAGCGTAGCGAAAATCATCCAGCTTCGTGACGATTTGCAAAGGCGCGATCTGCGACTTGCCCGGGATGTTTCCAGCGATGAAGATGACCGAACCATATTCGCCGAGCGCGCGCGCGAAGGCCAAGGCCAATCCGCTGAGCCAGGCTGGAAAGATCTCAGGGAAGATCACGCGCCGCAAAATCGTCCATCGATTGGCTCCCAGACTCAACGCCGCATGTTCATATTCTGGGTCCCAATCGCGCAGAACCGGCTGCACCGTCCGCACCACGAATGGCAAGCCGACGAATATGAGGACGATGACGATACCTGTGTTCGTTGTCGAATAAGGAAAGTTCAGCCATGACAATGCATCTTGCGCCAAAACCGGCCCAAATCCGGCGAGACCCACCAGCCAGTTGATAACGCCCGCGACGTGGCGGCCAAATCCCCCGATCCAACCATCCGCCAGATAAAGCTGGCTGAAGGTCAGACCCGCGACGGCGGTCGGCAGGGCAAATGGAAAGTCGATTAGCGCGTCGAAAAACCGCCGGCCTGGGAATGGCTCGCGCACAAGCACCCAAGCGATGATCAAACCGAAGATGCCATTGACGATCGCGGCGATCGCCGACGCGGTGAAGGTGAGCTGGAAAGACGCGGCAACAATCGGATCGGTGACGGTTTGCCAGAATTCGCTCCAGCTCAGCTCCGCCGTCTTGTAAATCAAGCCGGCGAGCGGAATCAGAACCAGAACCGACAAATAAAACAGGGTATAGCCGAGAGTCAGCGGCAGCCCAGGAATGAGCCGCGACGGAGGCCGCGACGAGCGAACCTTCTGGCCCGGGGGCAATCCTGGGGTAAGGCGTTCCGCCGTCGCGTTTCCTGTCATTTGGTGGCCGGCTTATATAATTGATCGAACAAAGCACCCTCGGCAAAAAATGCTTCATGCGCATTCGTCCAGCCGCCAAAGGACTCATCAATGGTGAAGAGCGGAATCGGTGGCAAATCCTTGCTGTATTTCTTCAAGGCCTCGACGTCGCGCGGCCGGTAATGCAGCTGTCCTACCGCGTCTTGCGCCTCGGATGTGTAGAGAAATTTCAAATAGGCTTCTGCGATGTCCCTTGTGCCCTTCTTGTCCACGACTTCATCGACAACGGCGACGGGCGGTTCGGCTAGGATGCTGCTCGATGGGTAGACAATATCGAATTTGTCTTTGCCGAATTCTTCTTGGGCAAGCCAAAGCTCATTCTCCCAGTTTATCAGCACGTCGCCAAGTTGTTTCTGGGCGAAGGTAACGGTTGCGCCGCGCGCCCCGGTGTCGAGCACGGGAACATGCTTGTTATAAAATGTTTCGATGACGGCGCGGGCCTCGGCATTCTTATAGATGGGAAAATCCTTTGCCGTTCGCGCCGCCGCCTGGGATTCCTTCAGCCCCGTGAGTGTGGAAAAATCATGTGTCTTCGCATGAGCTGTCACACCCCAGAGCGCGAGGAACGCCCAGCGCGCTGCCCCGCTTGTTTTGGGATTGGCGACGATCGCCTGCACGTCCGAACGCGTCAAATCCTTCCAATCCTTGATGTTTTTTGGGTTTCCCTTGCGCACGAGAAAGCCGATAGTCGAGGTGTAAGGCGCAGAATTATAAGGCAATTTCTCCTGCCAGCCGGGCTTGATCAGACCGGCGCGCTCGATCGCGGTGATATCCCAGCCGAGAGCCAACGTGACAACATCTGCCTTCAGCCCATCGATGACCGAACGCGCCTGCTTGCTCGATCCGCCATGCGACTGTTCGAAGGTGACACTCACGCCGGTGCGGGTTTTGTAGCGCTCGGCGAACAAACTATTGATATCTGAATAAAGCTCCCGCGTCGGGTCATAAGAAACGTTAAGGATCTTCACCTCTTCGCCCATCGCGGGCAGCGGAGCAGCGGCAACCAATAGACCCAAGCAGGAAATCAACAATCCGCCGCGAATTGACCCGCGACCTTCAACGCTCAAGGACTTGACGGATTGCCGGGTATGCATTGCCCGGACGGCCAGTGCAATCGCGGCTGCCAAGTTTGGTATTTGAATTGACCTCAATATCATGAGTGCATCCTATCCTGCTTTTTGATTCCCCTTCCGGCGCGGACGATTGCGCCGAGATATATAACTAACTCTATAGAAAAAGGGATTGTCAATAGCCGGAGCGGGGCAAGAGCAGATTTCGCGGCGCGTCAGCGATGCTAAACTGGGAGGTCTGCCAGCGACCATGGGCAGGGCGCGGGGCCTTCGCGAGTCCAGCTATTTGCTTGGTTTATAAATCTGATCAAACAGAGCGCCATCAGCAAAGAAGGCTTCCTGTGCCTTTGCCCAGCCCCCAAAAGTCTCGTCGATGGTGAACAGAGGTATCGCTGGCAAGTCCGGGCTATATTTCTTCAAAGCCTTGATATCGCGTGGCCTGTAATGCAACTGCGCCACGATCTCCTGTGCTTCCGGTGTGTAGAGAAATTTTAAATAAGCCTCCGGCGGCATCGCGAGAGTTTTTTTTGTCAACCACAGCGTCAACTACGGCTACAGGCGGCTCGCACAGAATGCTGCTCGACGGATAAACGATTTCGAATTTGTCATTGCCAAACTCGTTAAGCGCCAGCCAGAGCTCGTTTTCCCAATTCAACAGGACATCGCCAATCTACTTTTGTGCGAAGGTGACAGTCGAGCCCCGCGCCCCGCTATCGAGAACAGGCACGTTGTGCGTGTAGAATGTCTCGATTACCGCGCGGGCGTCGTCGTTCTTATAGGCCGGGAAATCCCTCGTTGTTCGCGCCGCCGCCTGGGATTCCCGCAGCCCAGCCGCCGTTGAGAGATCATGGGTCTTCGCATTGGCCGTCGCGCCCCAGAGTGCCAGGAATGCCCACCGCGCACCACCGCCCGTCTTGGGATTAGGCACGACCACTTGTACGTCAGGGCGGGTCAAATCCTTCCAATCCTTGATATTTTTTGGGTTCCCTTTACGCACGAGAAAGCCGAACGTCGACGTGTAAGGAGAGGAATTGTAAGGCAGCTTTTCCTGCCAGCCCGGTTTGATCAGGCCGGCGCGCTCGATTGCGTTAATATCCAAGGCAAGTGCCAAAGTAACGACATCAGCTTGCAACCCGTCGATCACCGAACGAGCTTGTTTGCTTGATCCCCCGTGCGACTGCTCGAAGCTTACGCTTACCCCGGTGCGGGCTTTGTAGCGCTCCGCGAACAAATTATTGATATCCGAATAGAGTTCTCTCGTGGGGTCGTAGGAAACATTGATGAGCTTAACCTCCTCGCTTATTGCTGGCAGTGGGATGGCGGCGCAAAATAAGCTCACGCACAAAATCCCCACTCCCGCCAAATATGACCGGAGGCTCAAATTGCGTACCCTCAACGCGAAACGCCGTCCCTGCGGTGCCGCGATGCTTTCTCTGTTTGCGGAATAGGATTGCCATATCAAAGACACCTGCGGTCTCATTACCGTAATCCGGTTCTATTAGTTTAATTGGGTGATGGGGAAATACCTCCGCTTATATCTACAAAGTCCATAGAATTAAACGTTGTCAATAGGTGTTGAGCAGTTCTATGGCAATGAGCAATGGGAATTCGACGGTGATGGTGTGATGCGCCGCCGGCCGGGAGCCAAGCATCAAAGACCTGCCGACCGCACGGGGGAGGCACGGGAGGACCGCAAATTCCTGTGGACCGCCCGGAGCATATCTGAGCGCCTATCCAGGCTTGGGCGGACTCGGCTTATGAGTCCGGATTTGCGCCCTTGGAGGCTTTTCTGCCGACCCCGGAATAGACAAAGCCGCGCCTTGCCATGTCTTCTGGATCGTAAATATTGCGGAGATCGACCATGACCGGCGCCGCGAGAGCCGCCTTGACGCGATCGAGATCAAGCGCACGGAAGGCATCCCACTCGGTTACGATGACCAGCGCATCGGCTTTTTCGCAGCAGGAATAGGGATCATAAAAAAAGGTGAGGTCGTCGAGCACGAGGCGTGCCTGATCCATGCCTTCGGGATCAAAGGCATGAATCCGCGCTCCATTGTCCTGAAGCGCGGTGATAATTGAAATCGCGGGAGAATCCCGCATGTCGTCCGTGTTCGGCTTGAAGGTGAGTCCCAGGATAGCGATCGTCTTGCCGCGCACCGTCCCGCCGCAGGCAGCCAGTACTTTGCGGGCCATGGCGCGCTTTCGCTGATCGTTGACAGCGGCAACCTCCTCGACGATACGGACCGGTGTGCCATAATCCTGAGCCGTCTTGATGAGCGCATGGGTATCCTTGGGAAAGCAGGAGCCACCGTAACCTGGACCCGCATGCAAGAACTTCGAACCAATGCGCTTGTCGAGGCCGATCCCGCGCGCCACATCTTGCACATTGGCGCCGGTCTGCTCACAAAGGTCAGCGATTTCATTGATGAACGTTATTTTTGTCGCAAGAAAAGCGTTTGCGGCGTATTTTGTCAGTTCCGAGGTCCGGCGGCTCGTAAAAAGGAAGGGCGCCTGGTTCAAATAGAGCGGCCGGTAGATTTCCCGCATGACCATTTCGGCGCGTGGGTCCTCAACGCCAATGACGATGCGGTCCGGCCGCTTGAAATCATCGATAGCGGCGCCTTCGCGGAGAAATTCCGGGTTGGATACAACCGCAAACTCGGCGTCCGGCCGGGTTTCGCGGATGATTCGTTCGACCTCGTCGCCGGTCCCCACGGGAACGGTCGATTTTGTCACGACCACGGTAAACCCCTCAAGGCCGGCGGCAATCGTCCGCGCCGCCTGGTAAACGAAAGAAAGATCGGCATGGCCGTCGCCGCGCCGCGACGGTGTGCCGACCGCGATGAAAACCGCTTGGGACGAAGCGACCGCGCTGGCAAGATCGGTCGAAAAGGAAAGTCTGTGTTGCCGCACATTGTTGCCGACAAGTTCTTGCAAGCCGGGTTCAAAGATCGGCATTTTTCCGGCTTTCAAGGCCTCGATTTTTTGCGCGTCGGTATCGATGCAAACAACCGTGTGACCGAAATCCGCGAGACACGCTCCCGACACGAGCCCTACATAACCGGAACCAATCATAGCAATGAGCATGCGTTTTCCTCAGGTGGCACCACAAACAGGCTGACATTCTGGCATAGCATGATCGGGACCGCGCTTGCACCCGCCAATGGTCGCGGTGACGGTCCAGTTTTTTCTCCCGGGTGGAGACCTTGGCCAGGCATCAAAATGCTGCAAATCGTCGCATATAAGCACTGGCCCCGCCGATTGCGCGTCGATGGTTTGCCGTCCAACCCCACCGCGAATTCCAATCGCGAAGTGGCTGTAACGAGGCAGGCTTCGTACAGTGGCTGGAAAAATGAGAAGGGTGCTTCCAAATGAGCGCTGTGCTTGCGCCCGATATCTGTGTCGTTGGCGGCGGCGCCTCGGGAGTCTCGCTTGCGCTCGAGGCGGCGGCCTTTGGCCTCTACGTGGTGCTCATTGAAAAAAATGCGTTAGGGGGTGCCAGGCTGACGCACAGCATTCCCCGCACTGCGCTGATAGTTGCGAGCCGTGCGGCCGCGGCGGAAACTGGCGCGGATGTGACGCCACTTTGGCCAGCAGCCGATTTCAGCCAGGCGCGCGCGCATCTAGCTTTGGCGGCGAAGGCGATCGCGCCAAATTACACGCAAACGCGACTTGAAGCCATGAATGTGCAGGTGATTCGCGCGGCGGGGCGCTTCACGAGCCCCGACACCTGCGAGGCGAATGGCAACAAAATCAAGGCGCGGCGTTTCATTGTCGCGACAGGTGCCGTTGGGAAAAGCGTGCCCATTCCAGGGCTCGATCTTGTGCGGCCGCTCGACTACGCCTCACTCTGTGCTCTCGATCATCCGCCCGAGCAGCTGATTGTCATCGGCGCCGATCCCGATGGGCTGGCCCTCGCGCAAGCCATGCGTAGGTTCGGAAGCGATGTATTCATACTTTCAGCTACCAAGGCATTTTCACAGCAAGATGAAGAACTTGCAGCGCCGGTTCGAGCCCGGTTCGCCCGTGACGGCATCGTTCTTCATGAAGGGATAAAAGTGTCCCGAATTGAGCCGCGCGGCAATGGCGTTCGCGTCTTCATCGCGGCTGCCGGTCACGAAAAATCGATCACGGGTTCGCACTTGTTGATCGCGGCTGGCCGTGCGCCCGTCGTCGAGGGCCTGGGGCTTGCCGAAGCGAAAGTACGGTACACGGCGGACGGTATCGAAACAGGGACCGGACTTACGACAAGCAACCGGCGTATCCACGCTATCGGCTCGGTCACAAAGGGTGGGCAATACGACGGCTCGGCCGAACAGCATGCTGGTCTCGTAATACGTTTCATTCTCGGTCTGCCAGGCGGCCACTCCCGGACAAAGGCGGCCTCCCGCGTCATTCTGACCTCCCCGCCGATAGCCAGCACGGGTCTATCGGAAGCGCAAGCCCGGGAGGCATATCGCCAGATTCATGTGCTCCGTTGGCCTTTCGCCGAGACAGATCGGGGCCAAATTGAGCAGCGGCCCTGCGGCCATGTCAAATTTATCATTAGCCGCCGGGGGCTCATCCTAGGCGCCGGAATCACCGGCTGGGGGGCGGAGGAGTTGATTAACCTTTGTGCGCTTGCCATATCGAAGGGCATGACGACCGGGGATATAGCCTCTATAATGGTTCCTTATCCGGCGCTCAGTGACGCGGTGCGGCGCGCGTGCATGACATTTCCAGCAAACAGGCTCAGTCGTTCGCTATCGCAGAGAGCCCTGGACGTCCTGCGTTGGTTTGGACAGGGGTTGCCATGAGTGATCTCGTGATGCCTCCGGGCAGCGGCGTCGCTGCGGCCAGTGAAGATTCAACCCGGAAAAGCCGCCGGCCCGTCCGCTTTGGACTGGCGACCCGGGTCCTTGTCCTCATCACGGCCTTCGTGATGACCGCGGCGGCAATGATTTATGTGCCAGCGATTTCCACTTTTCGTGACAATTGGCTGCGGACTCGCCTGAGCGCCGCCTATACGGCCGCGCTCGTGCTCGATATAGCCCCGCAGACCATGGTGCCCCCCGAATTGTCGCGCCAATTGCTGAACAGTGTCGGCGCCCGCATCATCGTCCTTAGCAAACATGGCACTAAGCGAATCCTCGCCGCATCGGAGCTCCCGCGCAAGGTGGACGAGGTTTACGACTTGCGGGAACCGGCTTTTTTGGCGTCTCCCGGAGCATTCGCAACCCTGACGGCACCGCCAGGGCGCTTCATCACCGTCCTCGGTGAGGCGCCAATGGGGGGTGAATCGATCGGGATTACGATGGAGGAGGCGCCGCTGACGAAGGCCATGCGCGCTTATTCGCTCCGGCTTCTGGTCATGACTCTCATCATGTCGGCGGTCGTCGCGACCCTCGCCACGGTCGCGATACATTTCATGGTGCTTCGCCCAGTACGGCGTCTCACCACAAGTATCGTCGATTTCGGCGCCGACCCGGAGAATGCATCACGGATTATCATTCCCTCATGCGGCAACCACGAGATTGCCTATGCCGAAGAGGAACTCGCCATCATGCAAGATTCTTTGGCGAGCGAGCTAAAGGAAAAAAAACATCTTGCGGCGCTCGGACTGGCGGTCGCGAAGATCAATCACGACATGCGGAATATGTTGGCCTCGGCACAGCTCATCTCCGACCGGCTTGCGAATATCGACGATCCGCTTGTCCAACGGCTCGCACCCAAGCTCGTTGCGACTCTTGATCGCGCCATTCGTTTTTGTCAGGCCACGCTGACCTACGGCCGGGCCGTCGACGAGCCGCCCAAACCGGCGCGCTTTCCTATGCGTGCTCTGGTTGCTGACGTCATGGAAATGGTCGGATTAGAAGCACCAGGCGATATCGAATTCGTCAACGCGGTCTCTGCGGATTTTGAAATCGTCGCCGACCGGGAGCAGATGTTTCGTGTCCTCATGAATCTCATACGTAACGGGGTTGAGGCGGTGGACGGCGCCAGAGTGGAGGGGCATGGGCCGGGACGAATACGGGTCCACGGCTGGTTGAACAACGGAGAGGCCCATATTGAAGTCAGCGATACGGGACCCGGCGTTCCGGTCGGCGCGCGTGCGCAGCTCTTTACTCCATTTAGTTCCAGCCGCGCCGGGGGGTCTGGCCTCGGACTCGTCATCGCGGCCGATCTCGTACGCAGCAACGGCGGCAACATCATGCTCGCAGTTACCGATATTGGGGAGCGAGGCGCGAAGTTCCGGATTGTGCTGCCTCAAGCGGTTCCGGTGGGCGGTTCATAAGATGCGGCGCATGAGAAACCGTCCGACGTGAGAAGCACCCTATTGCCAGAGCAACTGCAAGCGGTTAAGTCTCGCGCGCATTCCTCGACAACGATTGCATGAATGGCTTGCCAGCTCATTCGCGGTGGGTGTCGGTGAATGCCAAGCGCCCGTAGCTCAGCTGGATAGAGCACTAGACTACGAATCTAGGGGTCGGGAGTTCGAATCTCTCCGGGCGCGCCACTTCCGAACAAAACTGCGAACACCCTTGCCGATTTGCTCTCCGGCGATGACGGCCTGTTCGAGGCTCGCCTTTGAGCCATGGATGCGGATGATTTTGTCGTCATCCTCTATGGCATCGATGATTGAGCGCAGATAGGCATTCCGGAAGCTGGTTTCGCCTTCGGTGTTCCTCTCGCGCGTGAAAGATCCGAATCGTTCGATCTGGTCGGGCTCTAGGGCGATTTGGGGCGCGGATTGGACTTTGATCCGCTCCAGCGCGGCCTTGGCGCGTTCGCGTTCGGATTTAAGCGCCGCGAGCCGGTCACCGAGCAGATCGTCGAGATCGTACTCGACCATCTTTTAGAGGCGGCGGAGTTGGTCGTCGGCAAGGACGATTTTCCACCTGTAAGGCTCTCGCCCGCTCCCGGACCTCGGCGTCGTTGACTGAGCAGGCGGTCGACGAGGGTCATGGCCAGCGTGTCGAGCTTGGTCGTGGCAATAGGTCGTCGGCAGCCCCTTACGGGGAAGCCCTTTCTAGCAAGGAGTCGAGATGCGGTACGGGGGTCTGCTTCCGGTGGAGACCGCCTTGTTTGTTCGTTGCGATCGGCGAAGGATGCGACCTTAAGTACGTACTTAAGGTCGCGGGTCGATGCGGGTTGAGATTTTGAATGGCCTTGAACGCCGGCGGCGTTGGTCTGACAGTGAGAAGGCGCGGATTACCGATGAGACGTTTGCGCCTGGTGCGAAAGTATCGGAGGTTGCTCGCAAGCATGGGGTCTCTCGGAGCCTGATCTTTGCTTGGCGTCGCGAGGCGCGAGTGAATGAGCATGACGAACGAGCAGCGGCGCATCTGATCCCGGTCCATGTTGCCGCGCCATCCGCGCCGACTGTTGTCATGCAGGCCCCACCGGCGCAAAATCCGCGGCAATTTAGTCATTTTTAGAGGGCGCCGTGGTGACCTGATCAAAATCATTTGGCATGATGGGCAAGGGTCATGTCTGTTCACGAAGCGCCTGGAACGGGGCCGCTTCATTTGGCCCTCAGTATCCGACGGCGCACTGACGATCAGCACCGCCCAGATGGCTTATCTTATCGACGGAATTGATTGGCGAATGCCGCAAAAAACCTGGCGTCCACGGGCGGCTGGATAAGCTGCGGCTCTTTGACTCAAGCATACTGTTTGGAGGCGATTTCTAGCCGCAACTATGCTCAGCTCACATTGTGACGGCGCCTTCCGATTCGCTCCCAACAGACCTTGCCTCGGCCCACGCGATGATCCTCGCCCAGCGCGAGATGTTGGCGGAAGCGCGCAGCGAGGCGAAGGTTTGGGCGCTTGAGATCGAGCGGCTGAAGCTCCTGCTCGCCAAAGCCCGGCGGGAGAAGTTCGGACAATCCCCGGAGCGCGGCAAACAACTCATCGAACAGCTTGAATTCGCCATCGCCGATCTCGAGGAGGCACGGGCCAAGGAAGAGACCAAGGCCGAGGTCGCCGCTCCTGAGAAGCAACGAGAGCCACGCGAACGGACAGTGATCAAACCAGCACGCCGGCCATTGCCGGAACATCTTCCACGTGAGCGTATCATCTATCCGGCGCCTTGCGCTTGCGGCAAAATGCAGCGGCGTAAATCTGCGTAAGCTCGGCGAGGCTGTAACCGAATCACTCGAATGCGAGCCGCGCCGTTGGAAAGTTGTCGAGCACGTGCGCGAAAAGTTTTCTTGCCGGGACTGCGAAGGGATTACCGAGCCGCCGGCGCCCTCGCACCCGATCGCGCGGGGGCGCGCCGGGCCGAGCCTCCTCGCCATGATCCTGGCCTCGAAGTTCCTATTGCATCAGCCCTTGAACCGGCAGAGTGAGACTTATGCGCGCGAGGGCGTTGAAATCGACGTCTCTACCCTCGCCGGCTGGGTTGGGGCGAGCGTCGCGACCCTTGATCCGATCCTCGCGGCGATCCGGCGCCATGTCTTCGCCGCCGAGCGTCTCCATGTCGATGATACGACCATGCCTGTGTTGGCGAAATTGAAGACCGTCACCGGCCGGATATGGACCTATGTCCGTGATGACCGGCCCTTCGGCGGCAAACATCCACCGGCGGCGCTGTTCTACTACTCGCGAAGCCGCGCCGGCGAATATCCGCGCGCTCATCTCGCCGGATGGACCGGTATTATGCAGGCCGACGCTTTCGCCGGGTTCAACGAGCTCTATGAAGCGCGACGAAAACCGGCACCAATCATTGAAGCCGCATGCTGGAGCCACGGAAGGCGAAAGTTTTTCGATCTCGCAAAACTGACGAAGGCGCCGATCGCCTGTGAAGCCGTGCGGCGCATTGACGAACTCTTCGAGGCCGAGCGCGCGATCAACGGCACGTCGCCGGAACAGCGGCTGGCATTACGGCGTGAGACATCAAAGCCGCTCGTCCTTGCGCTCGAAGCCTGGCTGTGCGAACAGCGCGATCGCGTCTCTTCAAAAAGTGAGATCGCCAAGGCCATCAACTACAGCTTGACCCGATGGCCTGCCTTCACGCGCTTCCTCAGCGACGGGCGCATCTGTCTCAGCAACAATGCGGCCGAACGTGCTGTGCGGGGCGTCGCCATAGGCCGCGTCAATTGGACATTTGCGGGATCGGACGCAGGAGGGCGCCGCGCCGCAGCTGCCTACACGTTGATCGAGACCTGCAAGCTCAACGATGTCGATCCGCAGGCCTGGCTCGCCTATGTCCTCGCGACATTACCTGATCATCCCGCCAAAATGGATCGATGAATTGCTGCCATGGAATTGGAAGGCGGCACAAATGCAAATTAAAGCCGCATAAATTGATTCCGACAAGTCCATAGCGTCATACCCTGTGGTCCTCGCCAAATGCATACACTGGCGGCGGCGCGCGGGGCAAGCGGGACCCTATGCGGGCGCTTCATCTTCATTTTCTCACTGGGGATCGACCAGACGGCGGCATCGAGATCAAATTCAGCCCATGCCGCCGCGCGAAGCTCACCGGGGCGCACAAACGTCAGGGCCGCCAATTCGAGCGCTGCCCGCGTTTCCGGCGCGCCCTCATAGGTCGCAATGGCGCGCAGAACCCCGCCAAACGCCTTGGGCTCGATGATCGCCGCCCGATGCTGGACGGTCGGCGCGATCAGGGCTCCTTTGAGGGCGCCGGTTGGATCGGACTCGGCACGGCCGGTCGCGACAGCGTATCGGAAAACCTGCCCGATGGTCGCACGGAGCCGGCGCGCCGTCTCATGCCGCCCGCGCGCTTCGACGGCGCGCAGGATGCCTAAAACTTCCGGCACGGTTATCTCGGCTATTAGGCGCGCACCGATGGTCGGCCGGGCGAGGCTCAGGAGCCATTCAATCTTGCCCAAGGTACGATCCCGCTTTCGATTCGCGCTTTTTCTTGTCTAGAAGCTCTGCGGCTATCGCATCGAACGTGTTGGAAGACGCGGTCGCCTTCGTGGCCTTGGCGAGCTGTTTCGCGAGAGATGGGTCCGTTCCATCGGCCAGAAGTCGCTTCGCCCCCTCCCGCGCCTCGCGAAGGCCGATCGCCGGGTAAACGCCGATGGCGAGCAGCTTTTGGCCGCCCGCGAACCGATAGGCGAGACGCCAGCGCTTAGCGCCGTCCGGCATGATCCAAAGTTGCAGCCCGCCACCGTCCGAAAGCTTGACGAGGCGGGCGCTGGGCTTGGCCGTCCGGATTTCCATATCGGTGAGAGACATGTTGGTATCTGACTTGTTGGAATCGACACTGTACCAACGAATATACCAACAATTGAGGCGGATACCAACACACGTCCAAGGACGCCGTTGGACCGACACTAAGGCTTAAGCCATTGTTTTTAAATTAGTTATGGACTGTTTTGGACGGTGGCGGACGGTGATTTGGTGCCGCAAGAGGGATTCGAACCCCCGACCCCCTCATTACGAATGAGGTGCTCTACCAGCTGAGCTATTGCGGCGGCGTTGCCAGAGGCAATCCACGACCGGGAGCATTGTTCTAGTCACAACCACCGATGATATCAACATGGCCAAATCAGCGGGTTGTCCGGTTTCCGGCGTCAATCGTACCAAAACGTTTGGAAAAGTTACACTTTACATACCCACCACAATAAGTATGATCGGGGCGCGTCATGAGCGTGCTAACCGTTTCGTTATCGCATGAGCGCGCTCCACTTTTGGGGCATAATCTCGTGCGGTTGCTTTACCTTGACGAAGCTGGATCGGACTTCAGGGCGCCATATCTGTGCGTCGCTGGCGTGTTGGTTCATGGAGATTCAGATTGGCCGGAAGTTGACCGGAGGATTGCTACGCTTATTGAAAAGCATGTCGCGCCTCAGGATCGTCTAGGATTTTATTTCCACGCAAAAGATATCTTTCACGGCTCTGGTTATTTCCACCGTCAGAAACCAGAATGGGCTGAGGAAGCAAAACGTCATGCTGTTTTATGCGAACTAGCTCAAATCATAGACGATATAAATTTGCCTATTGTCTGCGGACAATATTCTAAGGGAGGATTTGGATCTGGGTTTATGCCGCCTGACGAGCCTCAGCATTTCAAGCACAATCTGATCCATACGACCGCCGCGACGGATTGCTTAACGCGCGCGGACGGATTTCTCGCAAAGTATGCACCTTCCGAGCTGGCTACCGTTATTCACGAGGACGGGCCGGCTGCTAAGAAGCTCATCAAACACGTTGTTAGGATGCTTCGGAACGGCGAGCTTTTAGATGATTGGATGAGTAAGGAGCAACAAGATGACGTACATCCTCCCTTAAAACGCATCATTGACACGGTTCATTTTGCAGAAAAACACAATGCTAGGGCGCTTCAACTGGCTGATCTTTGCGCATTTTCAATTGCGCGGATGTCAAACGAAAAGCTAATACCGCCTTATGTCCGGCATGTGATCGCCAAGAATGTGAGCTGGGTCAATCTTTTGTATGCGGCTTCCTATCCTCCTTCGGAGAAGGGGGATTCCGAATGACCTTCTCGAACGCTCGATCAAACTCCTTCGGGTCTTCAGATGCACCAACTTCATGCGCCATATCTATGAATCGCTTATGGCGATCCGCGTCTGTAAGCTTTGGCTTATCTTCCAAGGCTTTCTTAGATTTCAATTTAGATCCTCCGAATTTGTTTTGACGCTCGGCAACGACAAAATTTCTTCTGCAATCTTACGAGATTCGGCCTTGGGTAATCGATATGTAATTTTCTCACCGGTTGGAGCTGTCAATGACAGTAAAACATCAGTATCAAGAGGATCGGTTAGAACCTCGCCTCCTGCGAGCTGATGAGAGACGACAGCTTGGAGCGAGTTAGATTTGGCCTGGGCGTGTGACAATTGTTGCCAAGACCAAAAATCCAATTTCGCCTTTAAGCCATGCAATTCCTGGGCAGTCGAATAGCGAAAATCGAACTCGGCAAGATAGCGATGTAGGTGTTTTTCAGAGCAATGCTGATAAACTCCTTTCATGCCCCTTTTAAAGACGCTGAAATAGTTTTCGCCGGTGTTGGTGGTGATGAGGCGATCACCGTCATAGCGCACATATTCATCGGCCTTATGGTTCACAGTTTCATGGCTCTGGAAATCAGATCCTAGGCGACTATAGTGGCCGCCTTCATCAGTCATCATCGCGGTTTCTTTCGCGACATTCTTGCGGATGATCGGCATAACATCGGCAGCGCTGGTGCCATCGATATAAAATGATCGGACTTTCCCGCTCTTGCGGTCAACGAGAGATAAGACAGCATTCTTATGGCCATGACCACGGCGCTTAATGGTTCCGTCTTTGCGCCCGATAAAAGTTTCGTCGGACTCGACAATTCCGCCAACGCCGCCCATGGGAGCTAGAGAACCGTCACGCATAGCTTTTCTAATTCTATGAGTGAGAAACCATGCGGTTTTCATGCTGCAAACGAGCATCCGCTGAATTTGGCGGGTCGCAATGCCTTTTTTGCTGGCGCACATCAAATGGATGACTTGCAACCAGAGATGCAGGGGCAAATGCGAGGACTCAAAAATGGTCCCCATGCGAACGGTAAATGGCTTGCGGCATTCATAGCATTTGTAAAGGCCACGGCGGGTAGTTTTGCCAGCCATCTTGCGAATGCGTTTCCCATTGGCATTGCCGCAATGCGGGCAAGCCGGACCATGCGGCCAAAGACGGCTTTCGACATAAGCGAAAGCGCCTTCCTCGTCTTGGAACTGTGGGGCAGAAAGAACGGGATTGACCATGGCAGTAAAACTCCTATGGCCAAAACACTACATTATGGGAGTAGGTATGTCAAGTGTAACATCGCCAAACAATTTGGTACGATTTTTTGGAGCTGAGTACTCTTGTTTTCTTCCCTCTGGCGGGGCGAGATAAGGACGATCGCACGTAATTCCCGGTTTTCGGCAGCCGGGGTCAACTAGGTGTGGCGCAAGGATTGCTCCCTGGCGGGGCAGGGCAGGGCGGCTAAACCACCTCGACGGTTTCGGCTTCATAGAGCTTAGCGATCCCGGCATGCGCGCGAAAAGTGTTTTCGGGCAGCGGGTGCACGTCGTTGGTTGCCGCGCGGCTCAGCAAGTTTTCGACGCGGGCCTTAGAGCGCGCCAAAATGTCCGAGTCCAAGCGTCCCTGGTCTCTCGCCGCGACGATTGCTTCCGCGAACCCCCTGGCGCGGCTCGAATCAGTGAAATGCGCGCAAACCATCACCATGTCGCTCCCAGCCGAGATCAAACGCACCGCGGACTCCGGGTCGTCGAAAACGCCCTTCATCGCGCCCATCCCGATATCGTCGGAGATGGCGACACCTTCAAAGCCGAGCTCCTCACGGAGAATTCCGGTGAGGAACCGGCGCGATAGGGTGACTGGTGACACCGGATCGACCGCAGGATAGAGAATATGCGACGTCATGATCATCGAAAGCCCAGCTTTGATCGCACTCGCGAACGGCTTTAGCTCGCGCGCCCGCAAGGCATTGAGGTCCAGCGGCTGAGAGGGCAAACCCAGATGAGAATCGATGCTGGTGTCGCCATGCCCCGGAAAATGCTTGCCGCAGGCCAGGACATTTTCATTTTGCAGAGCCTCGATGAAGGGGAGGGCGGCGGCAATCACAGCATCAGGAGTGGGTCCAAAAGCCCGTGGGCCGATCACCGGATTGGCGGGATTCGTATGAATATCGAGCACCGGCGCGAAATCGAGGTTGATGCCGAGCGAGGCGAGTTCGCGTCCCATCGCGGCGCCGACTTTCGCCGATTGGTGCGCTAAGTGTACCGCATAGTCAAAGCGGGTAATCGGCAGCGGTGTCCGGCAGACGCGGCCGCCTTCATGGTCAATCCCGATCCACATGTGCGGGCGCCCGGTTGCGGCGCGAATATCGTTGATCAGCCGGGCATGGATTTCGAGCCACGCTTCGTAGGGGAGATCATGCCGGAAATTGCTCTTGAACAGGATGACGCCGGCGGGCTGCAGTTCAGCCAAAAGCGCGCGGTCTTGCGCGTCAAGAACCGGCGAAGGCTTGAGCCCGATGAAAAAATGATGGCCAACGGAAGCAATGGAGTCACGGCGCATGCGGCTTCACCTCGTCCATGAAAAAGGTTACGCCGAATACGGCTTTACGCCGCGCAGCCAAATTTGCGTCATGCCGCCAAACGCCAATCCGAGCGTGCCCCAAAGGAGCGCGCGCGCGCCAATTGATGCCAGGCGGAAATTCCATAGGACATTTGCCGGAAAATCGCTTGGAACCTCATCGATAGGCGGCAGTGCAAGGGCGGCGAGGCCCGCCAACCCAGCGAAGACGGCGGCGGCGAGCAGAGTGCCATTCCAGGCGCCGAGCCACGCCGTGAGATAAGGGGCGAGTGTCACGGCGAGGATCATTGCAAGAAGAGAAATGGCGAGCATGGCGAAATAGAGCGCTGTGCGGGCGCCGATCGTCGCCGCCTCGCCGATCGCCGGCGGGTTGGCCGGGTATTTCAGCTCCGGCACGAGCACGAGTGCGATAAACCCGGCAAGCGCGAATAAGGCCGACAGGGTGCGCGGGTCCAAATCTCCAATTCGCTGGTAAGCGAAAGCGAAAACCAGGCTGAACAAGCCGCCTAACGCGGCACCATAAATGGCGCTCGCGGTCAAAAGACCGGCGCCGCGCTGAGTGCTCCGGCTGACGATTTCCGGCTCGGGGATAAGTCCAGCAGCCTGCTCCGCAGCGCTTTCATAGGCAATCGCGCGTTCGATGGAAGGCTCGCCGGCAAAGCCCGAAAAGACCGCCGCAATCAGCCCCGCGAGGAACCCCGCGAGGAGCCCCCGCAAAAGCAGACCACTAACCACGTGCCCACACCATTAGAGCATGATCCAAAAACGTTGCAGTTCCTTTGGATGATATCGCACTGCAAAACGGGACGATAAAGATCGCGGGCGATTCATCTTGCGAGCACAAACTAGTGACAAGGAAAGGCCATGATGTGGCGTCCGTCGTGCACGAATTCGTGCAGATAATGGCCAGACATCAGCGCAGTCGCGCCTTGCTCGGCGCCGATGAAATAGATGGCGAGGAGAGCCAGGATACCGGCGAACGCCGCCCATGGGAGAATTTCCCCGATCGGGATCGGAACCGGCCGGCTAACGGGAGCGTGGATCGCGCTGCTCATGTCCTGCCTCTTGAGATTCGATCATTGGCTCAGGCATGCCGCCGAGGATAGAAAGACGCGCATGAGCCGGGCGCAAGGGGGAAAGTGCAACCTAGGGGCGGATACAATTTCTGTCAACGCGGCGGTTGCGGGGCAAGTCGATGCCGGACGGTTGTTAAGCTGTCAATGGTTCCGTGGCGATTTGCGCTTTGGCGCGCTGGCGAATTTGGTTAATATGCCCAGGCATGCGAGCGCGGCGGTATGTCCACCCGCCAAAACAATAATTGTCTTGCCTTACCACCAGGTATTCAGGCAAAGCTGCGCGCCGCCGCCTAGGGAGCCGACGTCATGCGTTCGCCGAAATCTGCCAAGACAGTCCTGAGAGGCCATCGTGGCCTGCTCGAAACGGCCGCCGCAACGGCTTTGACGATCGCGGGTCTATTTGTCATCGGCAATCCACCAGCTTCTGTCAGGGCGGAAGCTGCGGGTGTACCTGTCAACGAACTGATGGCCGCCGAAGCGTTACCCGATATTGCGCTTGGCTCCAGCAGCGCGCCGGTCACAATCGTTGAATATGCGTCGATGACGTGTAGCCATTGCGCGGCTTTTTACGCAACGACCTTTCCCGAATTGAAAAGCAAATATATCGATACTGGCAAAGTGCGCTTTATCTTGCGTGAATTCCCGCTTGACCCATTGGCGGCCGCCGGTTTCATGGTGGCCCGCTGTGCAGGTGACGACAAGAGAAATGCCATCGTCGAACTTCTCTTTGCGCAACAAAAAAACTGGGCGTTCACCGACAAGCCGGTGGAAGCCTTAGCCAATCTCGTCAAGCAAACCGGGATGAGCCAAACAAGTTTCGAGGCGTGCCTCAAAAACCAGGATCTCTACAATAAGATCGCCAAGGTGCATGATCAGGCGGCTGAAAAATTTGGCGTCAATGCGACGCCGACGTTTTTCATCAATGGGAAAAAGCAGAACGGCGAGATGAATCCGGACGCTTTGGCAAAATTGATCGATCCCATGCTGAAAGGCTAAGCGGTTCCTCACTGTAACGGTCTCATCTGGAGTGTTCCCGAGTTGCTTCAAAACATATCGAGCGAAACGCGCGCTTCGTCCGACATGCGTCCCTGATCCCATGGCGGTTCGAAGACCACCGAGACAGAAACGCCAAGCACACCAGGAACAGCGCCAACCGCCGTCTCGACCGACCGCGCAAGTTCGCCCGCAACCGGGCACCCGGGTGCAGTCAAGGTCATGTCGATCTTGACCAGGCGATCGTCACCGATGTCGACTTTGTAGATCAATCCAAGCTCATAGATGTCGCACGGAATTTCCGGATCGAACACCGTCTTCACGGCCGCGACGATATCGTTTGTGTAGCGCGCGCGCTCTTCTTCTGGCACCGCCGGATCGAAGAGCCACTGCGGCTGGTTCGGCATGAACTCCGGGTCAACCATTTCTCGGGTTTCGATCGAAGGGGTTTCGATGGATTGGGCTTCCGCCATATCCGGTTCCTCTTTTGTCACACAAATAGGCTTTCAGCTTTGATCAGGGCATCGGCGAGCTTATCGACTTCCTCGAAGGTGTTGTAGAGCGCGAAGGAGGCCCGGCAGGTCGCGGTAACGCCGAAACGCGCCAGGAGAGGCTGGGCGCAATGGGTTCCGGCGCGCACGGCGATGCCTCTGCGGTCAAGCACCGTGCCAATGTCATGCGGATGGGCCCCCTTCATGTCGAACGAAATAATAGCGCCTTTGCTCTTCGCGCGGCCGAAAATGCGCAGCGAATTGATCCGCGACAAACGTTCATGCGCATAGTCGCTCAAAGCCATTTCATGTGCATGAATGCGGTCGCGGCCGATCCGCCGAAGGTAGTTTGCGGCCGCGCCGAGCCCAATCGCTTGCACGATGGGCGGGGTGCCAGCTTCGAACCGATGTGGCGGTTCATTATAAGTCACGCGATCCGTGGTGACTTCCTCGATCATCTCGCCGCCGCCGAGGAAGGGAGGCATTTTCGCCAGCCACTCCGCCTTTCCGTAGAGCGCGCCGACGCCGGTCGGCCCATAGAGTTTATGGCCGGTGATGCAATAAAAATCGACGTCGAGGTCAACCACGTCAACGTCGAGATGGACGGCGCCTTGCGAACCATCGATCAAGACGGGAATACCGCGCGCATGCGCAATTCCGGCGATTTTCTTGACTGGGGTCACGGTGCCGAGCACATTTGACATATGGGTTAAGGCGACGATCTTGGTCCTGGCGGTCAACGCCTGTTTGAACTGGTCGAGGAGAAAATTTCCATCGTCATCGACGTTCACCCATTTTAGGACGGCGCCCTTGCGCTCCCGTAAAAAATGCCAAGGCACGATATTGGCGTGGTGTTCCATGATGGACAAGACGATCTCGTCGCCCTCTTTGATGAAGGCTTCGCCAAAGGAGGCCGCGACCAGATTGATCGCCTCGGTCGCCGATTTCGTGAAAATGATTTCATTCACGGAGCCGGCGTTGAGAAAGGTCCGCACGCTTTCCCGCGCTGTCTCATAGGCTTCCGTCGCGGCATTGGCGAGATGATGCAAGCCGCGATGCACATTGGCGTATTCGTGGTAGGTCGCGTGAACCATCCGGTCGACGACTTCCCGTGGCTTTTGCGCCGACGCGGCATTGTCGAGATAAACCAGCGGTTTGCCATGAACCGTCGTGGAAAGTATTGGAAAATCCTCGCGCAGGCGAGCGACATCGAGCGGCGCGTCCATGCCCATATGTTTGTTCATGCGCGCTCCATCTGGTCATTAGCCGCTTTCGCTGCATGACGCCGGGCAGCAAGCCAGATTCGAAGCTGGCCGCGGAACTCATGGATCAATCCATCATCGCCGATGCCATCGATCAATTCTCCCGCGAAGGCTTCCAAAAGCAGCGCTTCAGCCTCGGGAAGAGGCAAGCCTCTCGTTTGCAGGTAGAACAATTGATCAGCGTCCAGACCGCCGCATGTGGCGCCGTGGCCGCAGACAACGTCATCGGCAAAGATTTCTAGTTCCGGCTTGTTGTTCATGGCGGCCATGTCCGACAAAAGCACGGCTCTTGAAAGCATCTTGCCGTCGGTTTTTTGTGCCTTCGGCGCGACGTGAATCTTGCCCTGAAAGATGCCAGTTGCCTCCTCGTCGAGAATATATTTGTAGGTCTCACGGCTCCGGCAGGCGGGCGCCATGTGCTCGACGAGCAAGGTTGTGTCGGCATGTTCACGGCCGCCGAGCAGGGATGCGCCCCCAAACGAGGCTTCGGCACCGGCGCCTTCGAAACGCAGGAACGTCTGGCGGCGGACGAGACCAATGCCGGACACAAGGGCGAAGCTGTCGAATTTTGCTCTTTGGCCGACTCGCGCCAGCATGGTTTCGAGCCGCACTCCATGCGGGGAGTGTCCGGTTACCATCGCGGTATGCGCGAGTCGCGCATTATCGCCGACCGATACGGTCAGGCAGGCGTTGACTTGACTGGCACAGGCTTTAGCAACAGGGCTCGCTGAATGGCATGATTCCGCGAGACGGATCGCGGCGCCCGCTCCGACGATCACGGCCGAGCGGGAGAAATGCGCCGCGGCTGTCGGCGAAGCCGTCACATGAATAAGATGGATAGGCTCGGCGACCTGCGTTCCGTCCGCCACCTCGATAATGATGCCATCCTGCATCAGAGCCGCGTTCAAGGCGACGATGGGATCCTCGCCGCCGAGATCTTGCGAAGCCAACAGCGCGATCAGTTCGAGTCGCCCCTCTGACAACACGGACGCAAGGGAAGCAACCCTTATTCCATCTGGCATCGGGGTGGACAATCCGCCGGCGAAAAATCCGTCAACCAGAACCAGACGCAGCGCCGGAGCATCCGCCGCAAAGGTTTCGCGTAGCGCGGCGATGGCCGTTTCATCCGGCGGCGTGGCGACTGGCAGAGCTTCGCGCATCAGCGACCGCAAATCGGTATAGTGCCAGGCCTCTATACGCCGGTGCGGCAGTCCCGCCGCATAAAAGCGTCGAAACGTATCTTCGCGCCATTTCGCCACCTTGGCGTTGCCGGGCAGCGTGGCCTTGGAACGTTCGAACGCGCTGGCCAGGAAAACCTCGGCTGGCGTTCTCGCGGGGATAATTTCGGCGCTCATGCGAACCCTGACCTTCTAGGCAACCACCGGCTCAACGTTGTAATCGCGATAACCGCTCTTCTCGAGCTCAAGCGCGAGTTCCTTGCCGCCGCTGCGCATGATCCGGCCTTGCGCCATCACATGCACGGTGTCCGGTACGACATAGTCGAGTAGCCGCTGATAATGGGTGATGACAAGAAAACCGCGGTTGATCGTGCGCAGCGCATTGACGCCATCGGCGACCACGCGCAAGGCATCGATGTCGAGGCCGGAATCGGTTTCGTCGAGAATGGCGAATGACGGCTCAAGCAGCGCCATTTGGAGAATATCCATGCGCTTTTTTTCGCCCCCGGAAAAACCGACATTGAGCGCGCGCTTTAGCATGTCCTGGCTGATTTGTAGCTTACTCGCCGATACCCTGACCTTTTTCATGAAATCCGGTGTGGAAAGCTCATCTTGCCCGCGGCCTCTGCGTTGCGCATTCAACGCCGCCTTGAGAAACGTCAGCGTCGCGACACCGGGAATTTCGATAGGATACTGGAAGGCGAGGAATAAACCTTTGGCGGCGCGGATATCCGGCTCGAGGTCTAAGAGGCTTTCGCCATTCAGCAAAATGTCGCCCGTCTCGACGGTGTAATCCTTGCGGCCGGCCAGGACATAGGACAACGTCGATTTGCCGCTCCCATTTGGTCCCATCAGCGCGGCAATTTCCCCATCTCGGACAACAAGACTGAGATCATCAAGGATTATGCGCCCATTGATAGAAACGCTGAGGTTTTTTACTTCCAGCACGGTTGGTTCATCCTCAGTTAACGATGTCGGACCCTAAGAAATTTGGCCTGTCCGCGATCCATCTCCGCGACGCTGCCAGTCCAGCTCTTCGAGGTTTCGAGACGGGTGCGATGGCCCGGCAGAATCACCTTGCATGGGCGATCAGCCG
Organism: Methylocapsa sp. D3K7; assembly: GCF_029855125.1. Lineage (GTDB taxonomy): Bacteria > Pseudomonadota > Alphaproteobacteria > Rhizobiales > Beijerinckiaceae > Methylocapsa. Next base: position 928,647 of record NZ_CP123229.1, on the reverse strand, counting down.
ACGCTTCCTTCTAACGAAATGGCGATCAATTTCTGTGCTTCCACCGCGAATTCCATCGGCAGCTGTTGCAGGACATCGCGAACAAAGCCATTGACGATCAGAGCCGTCGCTTCCTCACCCGAAAGCCCGCGCTGCATGCAATAGAACAGCTGGTCCTCGGAGATTTTCGAGGTTGTCGCCTCATGTTCGAATTGCGCGCTGGGATTTTTCGATTCGATGTAAGGCACGGTGTGGGCACCGCAGGAATTGCCGATCAGAAGCGAATCACAATTGGTGAAATTGCGTGCGCCGGTTGCCTTCCGATGGGCGGAGATGAGCCCGCGATAGGTGTTTTGCGAGCGGCCCGCGGAAATTCCCTTCGAGATGACACGGCTCGTTGTGTTCTTGCCGAGATGGATCATCTTAGTGCCGGAATCGACCTGCTGCCGGCCATTGGAAATGGCGATCGAATAGAATTCGCCCCGCGAATTATCCCCCCGCAGAATGCAAGATGGATATTTCCAGGTGATCGCCGATCCTGTCTCCACCTGCGTCCAGGAAATCTTGGAATTGGCGCCACGGCAATCGCCGCGTTTGGTGACGAAATTGTAAATGCCGCCCTTACCTTCGGCATCGCCGGGATACCAGTTCTGCACGGTCGAGTATTTGATCTCGGCATCGTCAAGCGCAATGAGTTCGACGACGGCCGCGTGCAGTTGATTTTCGTCACGCTTGGGCGCCGTGCAGCCTTCGAGATAGGACACATAACTGCCCTTGTCGGCGATGATGAGCGTACGTTCAAACTGCCCGCTGTTTTGTTCGTTGATCCGGAAATAGGTCGAAAGTTCCATTGGGCAGCGGACGCCCGGTGGGACATAGACGAATGAGCCGTCGGAAAATACGGCGCTGTTCAGCGTCGCATAGTAATTGTCCGTTGTTGGCACAACCGATCCGAGATATTTTTGCACAAGTTCGGGATGCGAATGCACAGCTTCCGAAATGGGACAGAAGATCACTCCGGCCTTGGCGAGTTCTTCCTTGAAGGTCGTGACCACTGAGACGGAATCGAACACCGCATCGACGGCGATCCGGCGTTCCGGACTTATCCCGGCGAGGGCTTCTTGTTCGCGCAAGGGAATTCCAAGCTTCGCATAAACTTTGAGAAGCTCGGGATCCACCTCGTCGAGGGACTTCGGGCCGGCCGCCGTCTTGGGCGCCGAATAATAGTAAATGTCCTGGTAATCGATCTTTGGAAACTCGACCCGCGCCCAGTGCGGTTCAGCCATCGTCAACCAGCGCCGGTAAGCGCCCAGCCGCCATTCCGTCAGCCAGGCCGGCTCGTTCTTTTTCGCGGAAATGAAGTGGACGGTTTCTTCGCTGAGGCCCTTTGGCGCCTTGTCGGACTCAATATCGAAAGAATATCCATATTTGTATTCGCTCACGTCGATCGCTTTCACGCGATCGACGGTCTCTTGGACCGCAGCCATGCCATTCTCCTAACCTTGGCGGTTTCAAGGACCGCTGGTTCAGGTACCTTCTTGTATTATATTGTAACCTATCTCATAGCGTTGCTTAATTTCCAAGGGTGCCTTGTCCCGTACTTTGCTCTATGTACCGGAAAGGGGAATGGCCTTGCTATTACGCTGCCGGTCTATCCCGCCTTGCCTCGATCCTTCGCACCGTCTTGGCCAGCGCCTCGACGAAGGAAACGCAATCCTCCGGCCGCGACTCCCACCCCAGACTGACCCTGATGGCGCCCATCGCCAGATCAGGATCAACGCCCATCGCGCTCAGGACATGTGACCGTTTGACCTTCCCCGACGAACAAGCTGACCCCGATGATACCGCAAAACCCTCCATATCCAAAGCGATAAGCAAGACTTGCGCTTCGAGCGTGGGCAGCGCGAAGCAGGAGGTATTGGGTAGCCGTTTCGCGCTGGCGCCGTAAAACACAACATTTGGCAAGGCATGCGCGATTCTCGTCTCCATTTCGTCCCGCAAGAGCGCCAATGCTGTAGCTTGCTCGGCTATCCGCGCCTTTGTCGCCGCGAGAACCGCGCCCATTCCGGCAATCGCGGGGATATTTTCGGTTCCCGCACGCAGCCCCCGCTCCTGACCGCCGCCGCGCAGGAGCAGGTCTTTTATATGGTAGCCATCCGGGCCAAAACAAAGCGCCCCTGCGCCCTTCGGGCCACCAAATTTATGCGCCGAAAAGACGACCGCGTCCGCTTTCAAACTGCCGAGATCGCAAGCGATTCTACCTGCCGCCTGGACCGCGTCGCAGATGACAAGTCCGCCCGCTGCATGGACCATGTCCGCTGCCACGGTGACCGGCTGAATGACGCCGGTCTCGTTATTGGCCGCTTGCAGGGCGAACATCACCCGTCTCCCTGCCAAGCGGGCACGTTCCAGCGCCTCGCCGAGCGCCTCGAGGTTGAGTTCGCCCTCGGGTGTTAAACTGACACGTTCAAGTTGGCTAGGCGCGAAACGGTGCCCCGCAAGCACCGCTAGGTGTTCTCCGGCCCCCGTCAGGAGCAAATCGAATGGTTTTGCCTTATCGCTGGACGTTTCAACGTGTGGCGTGAGCGCCAGATTGAGCGCTTCGGTTCCACCAGATGTGAAAACGATATTTTTGGGCGCAGTTCCCGCGTAAGCCGCCACTTCGGCGCGGGCGGCTTCGATCAAAGCCCGCGCTGCCCGCCCCTCGGCATGTACGGACGAGGCGTTTCCACAAAGGTCGAAGGCCGCGCCCATGGCCGCGCGCGCCGCCGGATGTAGTGGCGCCGTGGCGTTATAGTCGAGGTAGACGCGAGCGCGCGACACGAGAACTCCATAACCTTTTGAAATTAAGCGGCCGGGCGGGCCTCAAAGCCAAGGCTCCCCAGCATTCCGAAAGCGCTTGCATTCCGGCGGGGGATACGTGCTAGAAGGCCCGATGGTTTCCCAGAATGCCGGTTTTCGCGAGCTGCCCACCGCTCGTGTTCCTCGCACCGGGTGCTTTTTTGACTTAGGTCCCGCTTGGCACGCAAGTCAAGTTCCTCGTGGCAATCATAGGTTTGACACCGTGAGATATCGGCCATTTAAAAAAATGAGTTGCGGGCAATTTGGATAAGTTCACACGAGGAACCAACTAATTGAGAGCACGTCTACACTTTGACGCGCTGCCTTCTCCAATCGCGGATCGATATCCGCTTCCGCCATTTCGGCTGCCTGGCAGCCGTTCAGTCACAGTGGAGTACGAATGCCCGAGGTGATGTTCAATGGTCCTTCCGGCCGCATTGAGGGCCGGTTTCAACCCTCTCCCGTGCGGGGGGCGCCGTTGGCGATCATCCTTCACCCGCACCCGCAGTTCGGCGGGACGATGAACAATCAAATCGTCTACAATCTCTATTATACTTTCGCTGAGCGTGGGTTTTCCGTGCTGCGGTTCAATTTTCGCGGTGTTGGACGGTCACAAGGCGGTTTCGATCACGGCCAAGGTGAACTATCGGACGCTGCGGCGGCCCTCGATTGGGCGCAGTCGATCAATCCCGAAGCTCGTTCCTGCTGGATCGCGGGAATTTCGTTTGGCGCTTGGATCGGCATGCAGCTTTTGATGCGGCGGCCGGAAATTGAAGGGTTCGTGGCGATTGCTCCGCCGGCCAACCGCTTCGACTTTTCATTTCTTGCGCCTTGTCCCTCTTCCGGGCTCTTCGTGCATGGGGACCAGGATCGCGTCGCCCCCTTGAAGGAAGTCACCGGTCTTATCGAAAAGCTCAAGACCCAGAAGGGCATTTCAATCGAGCACGCCGTCATCCCAGGGGCCAACCATTTTTTCGAGAACTGCATCGAGCCTTTGAACGAAGAGATCGGGCTTTATCTCGATCGCCGTCTCGGCAATCCGCCAAGGCTTCCGACGCCGACGCGCAGCGAACCGGCGGAGCGGGGGTAAGCACCCAGGGACAATGCCGGCCTGCTTCGGAAATCGATCCTTGCCGAATTGGTTTCTCGAGGGCATGACGCGGCGCGGAGGCGACGATGAGCACCGTTTATGATTTTACCGCCAGTCTCCTCGACGGGAGCAACAAGTCTCTGGCCGATTTTTCGGGAAAAGTGTTGCTCGTGGTGAACACGGCGAGCAAATGCGGCTTTACGCCGCAATATGAGGGGCTAGAGGCGCTCTATCGCAAATATCAATCGCAAGGTTTCGTCGTCTTGGGTTTCCCATGCAATCAGTTTGGTGGTCAAGAACCTGGTGATGCGGCCGATATCGCACGATTTTGTTCGCTCACTTATGATGTGACGTTTCCCATGTTCGGCAAGATCGACGTCAATGGCGCTGACGTCCATCCGCTGTACCGCTTTATCAAGGGCGAGGCGAAGGGGGTGCTGGGAACCGAGGCGATCAAATGGAATTTTACCAAATTCCTGGTCGATCGAGAGGGCACGGTAACCGAGCGTTTCGCACCTTCGGTGGCGCCGGACCAGCTCGCAAAGGAAATCGATAAGTTGCTGTAGTGCGGGGAATGCGCAATTGATCTGGGCCTGGAAGGGTCCGGCAAATGCTTGACGCGCGATGACCCGGCTTATCGGAGTGGTTTCACAAGCGCCGCATGAGAGTGGCGGGCGTGTCAAGGAGGTTGTCCTATGCCCTTGCGTCTCGATACGCGGCGCCCGGATTTTGCCGCCGCCTTTCATGCGCTTCTAGCGATGAAACGGGAAGCCGCGGAGGATGTCGATCAGGCGGCTGCCGCGATCATCGCGGAGGTCATCGCGCGGGGTGACGCCGCGCTCATTGCCTATTCGAAGAAATTCGATTTTGTTGATCTGGAAAAGCTCGGTTTGCGGGTGGATCGCTGTGAGATCGACGCAGCTTTCGAGGCCTGTCCGGCGGAAGCGCTCGATGCGCTGCGCTTAGCGCATGGCCGGATTATCTCCTTTCATAAGCGGCAACTGCCGGAAGATCTGCGGTTTACCGACGAAGTTGGCGTCGAACTCGGCTGGCGCTGGCGTCCTATCGAGTCCGTTGGGCTCTACGTCCCAGGCGGCACCGCGAGCTATCCGTCCTCGGTTTTGATGAATGCTGCGCCCGCCAAGGTCGCCGGCGTAAAACGCCTCGTCATGACCGTACCGGCGCCGGAAGGGCGGATCAATCCGCTCGTTTTGGCGGCGGCCAAGCTCGCTGGCGTCGATGAGGTTTACCGTGTCGGGGGAGCCCAAGCGGTCGCCGCGCTGGCTTATGGCACCAAGACGATCGCCCCGGTTGCCAAGATCGTGGGTCCAGGCAATGCCTATGTGGCGGCGGCCAAGCGGAGGGTTTTTGGGACCGTCGGCATCGACATGATCGCCGGACCTTCCGAAGTGCTGATCATTGCCAGCAAGGACAACAATCCCGAATGGATCGCTGCCGATCTCCTCGCGCAGGCCGAGCATGACGCGGCGGCGCAGTCAATTTTGATAACAGATGATGCAGCTCTCGCCAGCGCCGTCGAGATGGCGGTCGAGCGGCAATTGAGCGGGCTTCCCCGGCAAAAAATCGCGGCGGCGAGCTGGCGGGATTTTGGCGCGATCATCCTTGTTGCCGATCTCAAAGAAAGCATTGTGCTCGCCGACCGGCTCGCGCCGGAACATCTCGAAATCATGACCGCCGATCCCGACGCGCTCGGTGACCAGATCCAAAATGCCGGCGCAATTTTTCTTGGGGCACATACGCCTGAAGCTATTGGCGATTATGTGGGCGGGTCGAACCATGTGCTGCCGACCGCGCGTTCGGCGCGGTTTTCCTCGGGTCTCAGCGTTCTCGATTTTCTGAAAAGAACCTCGATTTTGAAATGCGGACCGGACAGTCTCGAAACACTTGGACCCGCCGCGATCACGCTCGGCGAGGCCGAAGGTTTGGATGCGCATGCGCGGTCCGTGGCGCTGCGAACCTATCACCGGGCGCCATGAGCCGGGATAATCAGGAACGCAACCGCCTTGTTTCGGTGAGCCTCGACGAGGCCTCTATCAATCGTGGCGCGGCAGACCAGGAGCACGAGCGTCAGATCGCGATCTACGATCTGATCGATGAAAACAGTTTTGCATTGCCGGGACGTGACGCCGGTCCTTACGGCCTAAAAATCGCTTTGCAGGACGCCAAGCTGGTTTTGGAAATTACGGACGAAAGCGGTGCGCCGGTTGTTGCGCATATCCTTTCGCTGACTCCGTTCCGTGGTCTTCTCAAGGACTATTTTATGATTTGCGAAAGCTATTATGCGGCGATCCGTACCGCGATGCCGAGCCAAATCGAAGCGATCGATATGGGCCGGCGAGCGATCCACAATGAGGCAGCGGAACTTCTCCTTGAACGCTTGAAGGGCAAGGTCGACTGCGACCACGACACGGCGCGGCGTATCTTTACGCTCGTAGTCGCGTTGCATTGGAAAGGCTGAGCGAGGATGCCGGCGGCGCGAAACGCCGGGACACCACCGAAATGAAAGCCGCTGTCAAAAACCGCCCGCAATCCGTGCTGTTCGCCTGCACGCGGAACATTGTTCGCTCGCCGATGGCGGAAGCTCTTGGCAAACATTTTTTCGGGAAGGAGATCTATTTCGCCTCGGCGGGCGTCAAGCGCGGTCAATCCGATGGCTTTGCCATTGCGGCTATGGATGAATTGGGAATCGACATGACAAAACATCGTTCCCATACCTTCGAGGATCTTGAAGATGCGTCTTTCGACGTCATTGTGACTCTCTCGCCAGAGGCGCATCATAAGGCATTGGAATTCACCCGTACGCTCGCCACGGATGTTGTTTATTGGCCGACGCTGGATCCAACCGCCGTTGAAGGGTCGCGGGAGCGGGTGCTCGACGCCTACCGCGACGTGCGGGACGGCCTCCTCGTTCGTATCAAAAAGCTATTGGATTATCATTCTATGGGAAATCTTTGAAAGCAGGCGGTATTGCGGCGGCATTTTTCAAAGCACCCCGGCATTACAGCTGACCCGTCCTACGGAATTCTCTTAAAGACAGTCACTGCCCCGTTCTCCGAGTGGTTTGCCTTCCCTTCGCGGCCAGCGCCTGCTATTGCGGCGCAATGACATCCCATTCGCTAGAAAACATCCGCAATTTTTCCATTGTCGCCCACATCGACCACGGCAAATCCACGCTCGCCGACCGGTTGATCCAGGCGACCGGCACGGTCGCCGCGCGGGATATGGTCGACCAGATGCTCGATTCGATGGATATCGAGCGCGAGCGCGGCATTACCATCAAGGCGCAGACGGTGCGCCTTGAATATCGGGCGCAGGACGGCAAAATCTATGTGTTGAACCTGATGGATACGCCCGGTCACGTTGATTTCGCCTATGAGGTTTCGCGCTCGCTGGCCGCCTGTGAAGGCTCGCTACTGGTTGTGGATGCAAGCCAAGGGGTCGAGGCGCAGACGCTTGCCAATGTTTATCATGCGCTCGATGCGGGCCATGAGATTGTACCTGTCTTGAACAAAATCGATCTGCCCGCCGCCGAACCGGAGCGTATCAAGCAACAGATCGAGGATGTCATTGGCCTCGATGCTTCGCAGGCGGTGCTCATATCGGCGAAGACGGGGCTCGGGATCGATAAAGTCCTCGAGGCGATTGTCACCCGCCTGCCACCACCGAAAGGCGATGAAACGGCGCCCTTGAAAGCACTCTTGGTCGATAGCTGGTACGACGCCTATTTGGGCGTTGTCGTGCTCGTGCGCGTTATCGACGGAACGCTGCGGAAGGGCCAGAAAATCGAGATGATGGGCACCGATGCCCATTATGAGGTGGATAAAATTGGCGTGTTCCGGCCGAGAATGCAAGATTTGGCGGAACTCGGCCCCGGCGAAGTCGGCTTTATCACCGCGCAAATAAAAGACGTCGCCGATACCAGGGTCGGCGATACGATCACCGATGCACGCCATCCTTGCGTCGAAGCGTTGCCTGGATTCAAACCTGCACAGCCCGTGGTCTTTTGTGGCCTATTCCCCGTTGATGCTGCCGATTTCAATGATCTTCGCGCTGCTATGGGGCGGTTACGGCTGAACGACGCGAGCTTTTCGTATGAGATGGAGAGTTCGGCGGCGCTCGGCTTTGGCTTCCGCTGTGGATTTTTGGGCCTTCTGCATCTTGAAATTATTCAGGAACGTCTAGAGCGGGAGTTCAATCTCGATCTCATTGCGACGGCGCCTTCGGTCGTTTACCGGATCGTCCAGCGGGACGGCACGACGGTTGAACTCCATAATCCAGCGGATTTGCCCGACCCTACGAAAATCGCGGAAATCGAGGAGCCTTGGATCCGTGCAACGATTTTGACGCCGGATGATTATCTTGGGGCGGTGCTCAAACTCTGCCAGGATCGACGCGGTGTGCAGGCGGATTTGAACTATGTAGGCAAGAGGGCCATGGTTGCCTATGATTTGCCGCTCAATGAAGTCGTGTTCGATTTTTACGATCGGCTGAAGTCGATCTCGAAGGGCTATGCAAGTTTCGATTATACGATCACCGGCTACCGTCCAGGCGATCTCGTGAGAATGTCCATCCTCGTCAATGCGGAGCCAGTCGACGCGCTCTCCATGCTGGTGCATCGCGACCGTGCCGAGGCGCGCGGCCGCGTGATGGTCGAGAAGCTGAAAGAACTGATCCCCCAGCATATGTTTCAGATTCCGATTCAAGCGGCGATCGGCGGCAAGATCATCGCCCGCGAGACAGTGCGGGCGCTACGTAAGGACGTGACCGCGAAATGCTATGGCGGCGACGTTACTCGCAAACGCAAGCTGCTGGAAAAGCAGAAGGCAGGCAAGAAGAAGATGCGGCAGTTCGGTAAGGTCGAGATTCCGCAGGAAGCGTTTATCGCGGCGCTGAAGATGGATAGCTAAAGTCAGCCGCGGAAGGCACTCACGTGATTGTGAGAGAGTTTTGATTTAACTCAATGCTACGCGCTTTTGGAAAGACGATGGCACTGTTGTATAAAGGCTGACGGTGCCTAGAAGAAGGAGGCGCCCGAGGTGAGCAATTCGGAGGGGCTAACCTATCTTAAGACAGTTCCTCGAACAGTCTTTAAGAGGAAACAAACACTATATAAGTTAATCTGTTGGAGCAGAAACGCCAGCAGGCGCAATAATTCTGGGAGGACTCATACATCATGATCATACGATTAGCCGCGTGGTTCCTTGCTACAGTTCTGCTCACGTCGGGCGCTTATGCGCATGGCGGCGTCGGCATGCAGGACAATAGATGTGTGTTACGAATTGGCCCGGATATCATGTTCTTCACCGGATACCAGCCGCAAAATTCCCGGGAAGAATTTTGTGACGACGTCCCCAATATGGGGCAAACGGTTGTCGCGCTCGACATGCAAGAAACCGAGCTTCGCAACATGCTCACTGAAATCCGGCTCATCAAGGATGATGGAAGCCATACGCAGATGAATGGGCTACCGTTCTTGTCGGATGCGGAGCTGGCGAACAAAGCCGCGCTAGATGCCGTGAGCATCGCCTATTTACCGGCAAAGAAATATCCGACGGGCACGCTGACCTTCGAGCATACCTTCCCAGAGAACGGGAAATTCATCGGCATTGTGACAGTAGAAAACGACCACGGCCAGAAATTTGTCTCGCAATTCCCATTTTCGGTTGGTCAACAGGTAGGCAAAAGCCTGGTTCTCTACGGGTTGATTCTGGTGGGTCTCGGCGGTGGAGTATTTGGTATTTGGTATTACGGCGGAAAACAGCAAAAGTCGGCTGTCCCAAAAAAGCCGGCGTAATCGTCCCCCGATTTTCGCCGCCGATTGTGTTTGGCCGGATGACATTTGCGCAACAAGTGTCTTCCGGTCCAGTTAACCTTCAGCTCAGCACAGTTATGCGGGTTCCCGGAAGGGCGGGGATGTAACTTTGTATGTCCGAGATTTATAGGAAATTTCTGGGCCAGATCATCGTTCGCCACATATGGGCGACGGAGGAGTTGTCGAAGCCGAGGCCCTCCTTGGGCTGACGAAAGTGGCGGCCGACGATGTCGGTGAACGTCTCCAGATCGACCGTGGTGTTGGGATCGAACGCGTAGAGATCGTTGAGCGTGATCATCCGCGCCATGCCGTACCATTTGTGTTTGCGCGCATATTCATAGTCGGCGCGAATATAAGGTTCGGGTTTATAGTCCTTGCCGAAAATGTCGATATAGGCTTGCGGATATTCATAGCCGGCGGCGGGATCGGGGAAGAACCGCAAGGCTTGGTGATAACGCACCGCAAAAGCAACCTCCTCGTCGACGTAAGGCGCAATGAGTTGCGCTCCCCAGTAGCCATGGTCGCCACCGATGAGGCCGACCATCGCGATGTCGTGCAGCAAACAGGCAAGCACGCCTTTCTCCTCAACGCCCGCCCTGAGTGCGAGATTGGCGCTCTGCAGAAGATGGCTGGCAGCGGCGGGGTCAAACCTCAATTTGAAGAAGTCAAGAAGCGTTGGCGCGGCAGGCATTTTGGAAAGAGCCGGGTCATCGCCCATCATCACTTTGCGTTGCCCGCGCTTGTCTGGCGCAAGGGCGTCGAAGCGGGTGAAATATTCCGGCGTCCCCATAGTCGCTAGCGCCGATTTGACGACGATTTTTTCGAGCGCTTGCTCCGGTCCCAGGACTGCCGATGTGTCCGAAGCGGATGCTACGCATTCGTGCGGATCGTCCATCCGGTCTCACTCCCTGGAGCATCAAATAGTCGCGGCGGTTTCGTCCAGCAAGAGGGCTGGTGCCGGCGCGAAGCATCCTCCGTCATCCGGCGCAGCAGGAGGCAGCACCCATTTCACCCGAACGCGTGGCCTGAATCGGCGGGCATGGAACCGAGCCGTAGGAGCAGAACACACAACAATCGCCCGGCTTTGGCCGTAGAACTGCACCGCAGCCGTTGCACGTATAGAAAATCTGGCAAGCATTGGCCGGCATGGACTCCGATTTCGCGGCGGCGCAATACGGACAGGTGATGACGGATTCAAGGATCATGGTGCGCCCGGATCGGCAAACATTGGAGTTCTGCTCAACTTTTGGGGGAGGACGGATAGCCGGCGTTCGTCGTTGCCTTCACGAGCGCATCCACCTCCGCCTTGTTATCGTCGAAGGTCACGATGGCAGTCTTCTCCGTGGCGGACACGACGACGCTAGTCACGCCCGGCACGGCCTGCAGGCTCGCTTTCACCGTGCGAGGGCACGCGGCGCAGGTCATATGCTGAACCGCCAGTGTGACGGTTTTTTCGGCGGCGAAAGCAGACGGTGACGCAAGAACGCCTATTGCAAAGGCGGCGGTCGAAAGCAGTTTGCTCATAGGCGTCCTTTCAAGGCTAAAATGGAAGATCATGGGCTAAAGAAATAGGGTCCTAGCAGGTCCAAGCCAATCGCGCCGCCAACGAGAAGCGTCGCCAGGACGAGACCAGCTATGACGATATGGGTGGGCAGTGGACGGGCGCAGGCGGTGCCATCCGCGCAAGCGAGGTTTTTGCGGCGGTACACCAGCCAATAGCCATAGCCAAGACAGACAAGCGTCGCCGCAATGAAATAGGGCTGATAGGGGGCGAGCGCCGTGAGGTTGCCAATCCATGCGCCGCTGACGCCGAGGCTGAACAGCGCCAAGGGTGCGATGCAACACGCCGAGGACGCGAACGCCCCAACAATGCCGCCAATCATAGTAAGCCGGAGCGTTGCAGTGCTTCTTTCATCCGGTACTGGGCGGGACGTTTCCGCAAAGAGGGGATTATGGTCTCGAATGTTCATAGCCGCCGTCATCATTCGTTGACCGTTGCTGACGTTTCTTCAGCGTGAGTCAGAGTGCAACATCGGGATTCCTTACAACACTTCAACTTCCGCGTTAATCCTAATTAAATGTGAACCCCCGCTTGCCCGCGATTTGGCCTATGATCCCAACAAATAGGGCCGCTCGCGTGGTCCGCGTCCCGGCAGGATCATTTTCAGTTGGTCCTTTACAAAAGTATGGGCATATTATGGGTCAGACGCCGCTTTTAAAAGAGAGTACGACGGTCTCCTTCGGCGAGAAGCTGGCGGCGTCCGAGCAATTCCTGGCGCTTTTCCAGGAGGGAATGGATTTGGTGAGCCGGGCCGCGGTCTATCTCGACGGGGACGGCCGCGAGGAGGCGAAACTCCTGCCGCGCCCGGCGGCGGTCGCTTATGCGGTGGAAAGCATGCGTCTGACGACAAGACTCATGCAAGCCGCATCCTGGCTGCTGCTCCAGCGCGCCGTCAATGAAGGCGAACTCACCCGCGTCGAGGCCGCCGCCGAAAAGCGTAGGATTCGTCTGTCCGAACAGGACGCTGTCTCGAATAAGGATGTTCTCGCTAGGTTGCCGTCGCGTCTGCGCGATCTCATCGGACTATCTCTTCGCCTTCAGGCACGCATCATCCATCTCGATCTCCTGATCTATAAGTCGCGCGATCCACGCGGCAATAGCATTGCGCCGGCAAGCCCAGTCGAGCATCAGATCGAGCAATTGCGGGCCGCATTCGCCGCGCCGCGAGCGGCTTCGCCGACGATGTGACAGGCCTCACCGCTTCGTCAGCGACCATTGCGTCACCGGCAAAGCAGGACGCCAGCCGTGAAAAGAGCCGAGCGGTTCGGCGCGGGCAATCTCGATGCGCAGAAGCTCGCCACCATGCGCCGCGACCCGGCGGATAAGCTCCCCTTCTGTTTCAAGGGTGACCGCGTTCACGACAAGCCTGCCGCCAGGGGGCAGGGCCGCGTAGGCCGTGTCGAGGAGATGCGGGTCGCTTGCCCCGCCGCCGATGAAAACCGCCTGAGGCTGCGGCAGGTTCGCTAAGGCCTCCGGCGCTCTGCCCGTGATGATCTTAAGATGCGGCACGCCAAGGTTCGAAGCATTGCGCGAGATGCGGCCGGCGCGATCGGTCCGCGCCTCGATCGCGATCGCTTGGTTTGCCGGGTCGCACAGCAGCCATTCGATTGCGATCGATCCTGACCCCGCACCGACATCCCACAAGAGTTCGCCGCGCCGTGGTGCCAGCGATGAAAGCGAAATCGCGCGAACTTCCCGCTTGGTCAGCTGGCCATCGGATTCGAACCAGCCATCGGCAAGTCCGGTTGCAACGGGAAGAATTCGGGAGTCCACCGAGGCGGTGATTTCGATCGCGGCTAGATTGAGCGGATCTATTGATTCTAAGTTGAATGTTCCGGCCGTGGCCACCCGTATCCGTTCCTTCGGGCCACCCATTGCTTCCATCACGGCGATCCGCGATTGGCCAAGGCCTCGCCCGGTGAGAAGTGTTGCCAGGCGCGACGGCGTCGTCGCGTCCCATGACAAACAAAGGATTTTCGCACTGGGCTGCAACACCGGAATGATCCGCTCGAATTCTCGCCCATGCAGGGAGATAAGGCGGCAATCTTGCAAGCTCCAATTGAGCCTGGCCGCTGCGAGGCTGAATGCCGATGGCGCCGGCAAGCATTGCATTTCATCTTCGCCGATATGAGCGCTAAGCAAGGTGCCGACGCCATAAAAAAATGGATCACCTGAGGCGAGGACGCAGACCGGCGAGCCGCGCCGCGCCAGAATTTGAGGTATCGCTGCGACAATTGGGGAAGGCCAAGTCATCGTTTCACTGGAAATAGGACCGGCAAGCGCGATGTGACGGGCACCTCCAATTACCAATTGGGCTTGCGCGAGCAGCCGCCGCGCGGCAGGAGAAAGGGCATCTATGCCGTCTTCGCCAATGCCGATCAGCGTTAGCCATTTTCCACAAGAAGGCATGGTCACGGCGGCGAAAGCAAGAGTTTGGGAAGTAGGCGATGCGGGTACTCGTGCTTGGTGGGACAGCGGAAGCGAGCATGCTCGCAAGTCTGCTTGCTGGGCAAAGCGGCATCTCCGGCGTGTTGTCTTTCGCCGGCCGTACCAAGGCGCCGCGTGTGCCGGAGATTCCCTATCGCAGCGGCGGCTTTGGCGGCGCCGCGGGGCTTGCGGCCTATCTCAAGGCTGAGTGCATCGACGTGCTTGTCGATGCCACGCATCCCTTTGCTGAGCAGATGTCGCGGCATGCGATCCAGGCGGCGGCGTGTGCAAACATTCCGCTCGTGTGTCTGTCGCGCCCTCTGTGGCGTCCCGAAGTCTGCGACCATTGGATCTGCGTTGCAGATATGGCCGCCGCTGCCGCTGCACTCGGGCAGGAACAAAAGCGCGTTTTTCTGACAATTGGTCGATTGCAAATCGAAGCCTTCGCGGCCGCACCCCAGCATTTCTATCTTGTCCGGGCGATCGAGCCGCTTGAGCCGACACCAAGCCTGCCGCGCCATCGGGTGATTCTTGGACGCGGCCCATTCACCGTTGAAGCGGAGGAAAAGCTCTTCCGCGAGGAAGCGATCGACGTGATCGTGACCAAGAACAGCGGCGGCGAGGCAACATTCGGAAAAATCCTCGCGGCGCGCAATCTTGGGCTGCCGGTCGTCATGGTCGCACGCCCACAACAGGCCGCGCGCGCGGTGCTGCACGATCCAGCCGAAGTCATGGCGTTTCTGCTTTTGCATCAGAGCGCCTTGCTCCCACGCGAGGAATAGACGAAAGGCGTACCTACGCCGCGCGGAACGATCCGGGTTTCGCTGGAACCGATGATGATCAGTGTGCTCATGCCGGCACAGCCAGGGTCCGCGCTGGCCAGCGTCTCTATGGAAATTCGTTCATTTTGGCGTCCCACCGCATGCGCAAAAACAATCGGCGTGGATGCTTGTTTGATGGCGCGAAGAACTGCGAAGGCCTCGTAAATACGGCGCGGCCGCGCCGCCGAAGCCGGGTTAAAGAGTACAATCACGAAATCCGCTTCCGCCGCGAGCATCAGCCGCTTTTCGATGATGGACCAAGGTTTCAAATTGTCGGACAATGAGATTGCGCAGAAATCGTGCCCCAAAGGCGCGCCCACGCGCGCCGCCGCCGCCTGCATGGCAGAAATACCAGGGCTTACGACGATGTCGATGCTGCGCCAAGACGGCTCCCCATCGTCGATTGTCTCAAAAACTGCCGCCGCCATCGCGAAAACCCCTGGATCGCCACCGGAGACGAGCGCGACATGGCGGCCATCTGCGGCCAAGCGCAAGGCATGCCGCGAGCGTTCCAGTTCGGCGCCGTTGCCGGTTTGGTGGCGCCGTTGCCCTGACTTAAGCGGAAGCCTTTCGAGGTAGGGCGCATAGCCGACGAGATCGGTCGCGGTGCTGACGAGGCTCGAAGCTTCAGGTGTGATCCATGCGTCTTTGCCCGGGCCAATGCCGACGATCCGCAAGCTTCCCGGGGGTTTCACGGGCGCCTCCCATTGCCAGGGATAAGAATCGAAGAAAAATAAGGCGCGTGGCCGTCCAACTTCGCGGCAAGCGGAATGATATTCTCGGTTTCACTCGTACCATGTTCGACATAAATCGCCCCCGGAAGGCGCCCTGCTTCGACGATCGCCGCCCGGATTTTCGCGAGATTGGCGCCGATCTTGATGATCACCACGGCGTCGGCCGCCGTAAGATGACGGACTAGCGCTTTATTGTCGAGCGTGCCTGGAATTACGCTTAAGACGTCATCACCCCAGGCCATTGGTGTCTTGGCTGCACTCCAGCAGCCTGACATGCCGGTGACGCCGGGAATGATTGCGATGGGGAAGCGATCCTTAAGCCGGATGTAAAGATGCATGAACGACCCATAAAAAAGCGGATCGCCCTCGCAGACGAGAGCGACATCGCGCCCCGCGCGGAGATGAGCCGCGATGGAAGCTTCGGCGTCCGCATAGAAGCCGCTCAATTCCTTGACATACGCGGGATCGCAGAAGTGAGTTTCCGTCGTTAATGGATAGAGCAATGGCAATTGCAGGCATGTTTCTGAAAGCCAACGATCGAGGATGGCGCGGGCTTTTCCACGCGCGCCTTGCTTCGCGAAATAGGCGACGACCGGAACCGCGGCGATGATTTTCGCGGCTTTGACCGTCACGAGGTCGGGATCTCCGGGGCCGAGGCCAACGCCATAGAGGCGGCCATCGCTAGAGTTAATCTCGTTCATTCGGATTCGCTCGCGATGGCGTTCAAGGCTGCCGCCGCCATGGCACTTCCTCCCTTGCGCCCCTTGATGGCGATAAACGGCACTCGGGCATCTTTGATGAGTGCTTCCTTCGATTCCACGGCACCAACGAAGCCGACCGGCATGCCGATTATGCAGGCAGGCCGAGCCGATGTTTCATCGAGCATTTCGAGAAGATGGAATAAGGCGGTCGGCGCATTGCCGATGGCAATGACCGCGCCATCGAGACGGTCGCGCCAGAGTTCGAGAGCGGCCGCGCTGCGGGTGTTGCCGAGTTTTTGCGAAATCGATGCGACGCTTGGATCGTCAAGTGTGCAGATCACCTCGTTGCCACGTGGCAGGCGCGCCATGATAATGCCTCGCGCGAGCATCTTTGAATCGCATAGGATGGGAGCTCCTTGCAGGAGCGCGCTTCGTGCTTGCCCCACGGCATCGTTCGAGAACATGAGATCACCGGCAATCTCGACCATGCCGCAGGCGTGAATCATGCGAACCGCGACATGCTCTTCGTCGCGGCTGAAGCGGGCGAGATTGGCCTCGGCGCGAATCGTCGCGAAAGAGCGCCGGTATATTTCAGAGCCGTCACGCAAATAATTAAAACGGCTTAAAGATGGTGCCTCACTCATCACTTATCTATCCCGCGAGAATTGCTGCCTTTACCCGCGATCACATTTTCCAATAGGTCACGCACCGTAACCAAGCTAAGGCGATCTGCGGCGCTTATGCCATCCTCGCGCGCGGTCTCGTTTGGCACGAGGTCATAGAATCCATCCCGAGCGATAAGGGTCACGGGTGTTGACGCTTGCCGGGCACAACCTTTGGCGCAGCCGGACACATGCAGCGCGATTCCATTCTTGCTGAGTTTCCGTGCGATCGACATCAAGGACAAAGCATCTGCGCGTGTATTGGTTGTGCCTTGTTCGCAGGTCAAACCGCCACCGCATGCCGCGACCGACAAGCGCTCGTCCTCGGCATCGACAAGGAAGCGATGCGATGTGAAATACGCGGCTATGGCATCGGCTCGATTTTCAGTAACATGCGGCACAATCATTGCGCGCCAGGGTGTCAGCCTGATCTCCCCATTGCCGAATTTGCTGGCGGCGGTTGCCGCCGCATCGAGCATGGCCGCGTCAAGCATACCGAATGCAACGCCAACGCCAAAGCAGTGTTGACCATTGTTGCGGATCAGGCCAATCGGACATGGCTCGGCGATGCTGCCGCGCTCTGGTGGATCGGCAATGTGCATTCCGGCCGCTGCGGCAATCGCATGTGCTCCGCAACTCGCGATAAGGCCGGCCATCCGGCGCGGCGGCTCCGCCATTGAGGAACTTAGAAGCAGGAAAGCTGTTGCGAGACGCGAGGAAACCTTAGGGAGAGCGTCCTCGCTGCAGTAGCCAAGAAAAACCGCGCCGTTTGCGCGTCCGCCAATTCCGATAGCGAAAGATTGTGCGGCGGAAATCCAATCGAAGCGGATATCGGCCGCGATAGAACCAAGCGAAGGGCTGCTTCCATCATCGATAAGAAAGCCGAACTTTGCTGGCAATGCGTGCAAATTTTTATTGCCAGAAAGCATGGTTTCTAGCCTTTTGGCCGCTCTCAGCGTGTCATTTCGCCCATCGAGTCCCGCAAGCGGGCTAACCAAAACATTGCGAACTGCCTCTGCCGAAGTGTCTTCATCGATAAGGCCAAGGCTCTGGAGCGTTTTGATCAATGCGGGAAGGTTGCTCTCGCGAACCCCACGAATTTGCATATTGCCGCGATTGGAAAGTTCAAAAATCCTGTTGCCGTGCTCGCGACCGGCTTGCGCAAGCACGTGCAGCGTGGAAGCTCCGACAGTGCCACAGCTGATCCGTAGCCGCACGAGGAGGCCGTCCTTCGCTGGCATCGGCCGCCACGCGCCCGGACACCAGCCCTTGTGCAACTGACCTTTCCTCATGCCAGCGCCTCCCGCATGGAAGCGAGGCTAGCGAGGATGGAATTGCGCCGGTTTTGCCAGAAGCCGCGAGCGAGTGCCTGCTCGAATTTCTGGACGATAGCAAACGCAGCCTTCGGATTTGATTCGACAAGGAAATCCCATACCGCGGGCGTGCCAAGGGTCGCGTCGAAGAGAAGCTCGAAATGCTGATTCTGGACCGCATCGCTCAGAATCGCAAGAGCATAGAGATTATCGATTGTCCCGGCGATTTCTGCGGCGCCGCGATGGCCGTGGCGCATCTGCCCGGCGATCCAGCGTGGATTGCTTGCACGGGCATGTACGACGCGGGCAATTTCTTCTCCCAGGGTGCGCACCCTGAGGGCATCCGGGCGTGCGGAAGAGACATGATAAACCGCTGCGTCATTGCCGAGTATATTGGCGGCGGCCGAGAAGCCACCCTCGTGATCGGCGATCGCATCCGAGTCCAGAATGTCCTGCTCGTCTTGATCTTGGACATGGATCAGGGCGTCGGCGCACGCGACACGTGTTGCGAAGGCCCGTGTTAAAACTGCTTCTCCATCGGCACCACCATAAGCGTGCGAAGCCGTGGCCAGATAGCGCTCGCCTAGTGTTTCCCGTGCAAGTGTAGCATTTTCGCCGATTGCACGTCCAAGACCGATGCCATAAGCGCCAGGCGCACCGCCAAAGATTCGCAATAGTTTTCCCGGCGCCTGCCTGCGGACTGCCGCGTAAGGATTTACAGCGTCCTCCTCATCCTGTTCGCTTAGAGCTTGCACAGCCTGATCGAACAGGACGATCTGAGCCGGAAAGACATCACGGAAAAGCCCGGAGATCCGCAAGGTGACATCGACTCTCGGATACGCTAGGCGGGCGGGCGAAACGATCTCAAAGCCGGTCACGCGCGCGGACGAATGGTCCCAGAGTGGCTTGACGCCCATGAGCGCGAAAGCCTGCGCGAGGTCATCGCCCCCAGTCCGCATGGTCGAACTCGCCCACAGATCCATGACAATCGCTTTCGGCCATTCACCGTGATCCTGGATATGGCGGTTCGTGATTTCACGTGCGGCACGCTGACCGATTTCCCAGGCGGTGCGCGTTGGCACCGCGCGCGGATCGATGCCATAAAGATTGCGTCCTGTCGGAAGCACATCGATGCGGCCGCGCGACGGGGCGCCTCCGGGGCCTGGCACGACAAAGCGCCCATCGAGCGCGGCGATCAGCGAATCGCTTTCCGCATCCCCGCAGCAATCGATAAGCGTGCGCATCTGCTCTGAAAAAGAAGGGACGTCATCTGGTAACTGTGCGCAAGTATCCTGGAGCGTTTGCGTCAGAGTTTCGACGATTGCGTCCCGCACCGCTGGGTCGGGCGACTGGCCAAAAACATGCAAGCCGTCGGCAATCCGCATGTCCTTTAGATCACAAAGAAAGGCGTCGAGGTGGCGTAAGGCAGCAGCCGGATCGGCGGTGTCCTTGAGTCCGCTATCCTGTAGCAAGCCTGTTTCGCCCGCGCGGTCGAGGATGGCTTGCGCCAAAAGCCGCGCACGTTTTGGATCGAGCGACTCAGCGATCGCATATTCGTCAAACAGAGCTTCGATTTCGAGCGCCACGCCGTGGCTGCCTGCCAGCGTTAAAGGCGGCGTCATATGGCCGATGGTGAGAGCGCAAATGCGCCGCTTGGCTTGCGCGGCCTCGCCAGGATTGCTGACAATAAAAGGATAAATGACCGGGAGGGGACCAAGCACAGCCTCGGGCGCGCACGCGTCCGTGAGCGCCGCCGCCTTGCCCGGCAGCCATTCGAGCGTGCCATGGGTGCCGCAATGAATCATCGCATCGATCTTTTCACATTGGCGGAGCCAAACATAGAAAGCGACATAGGAATGGCAGGGTGGCAAGCCTGTATCATGATAGTCCGACTTACGATTCTCGGCGATGCCGCGATCTGGCTGTACCGCGACAAGCAAATTGTTCGCGCGAAGTACGGAAAAGGCAAAACCTCCATCCTGCGCGGCTGAACCCGGCGGACCCCACTCTGCGCATGTCGACTGCACAAATGCAGGGGACATGGCCTCAAGTGCCGCGACATATTCGGCGAGTGTCAGCCTTCCAGTTGGAGCGGCGTTTTCGAGGCCACGCATCAATTGGGATGAATCTGGGAGTAGTCCTATGTCGTATCCGGCTTCACGAAGTGTCTTGGCGATCGAGATAACACTCTTCGCAGTGTCGAGACCAACGGCATAGCCGGTGCGGCCTTGCTTGCCCGGATAGTCGGAAATAACGCAGGCGATTTTGCGCTTCGCTGGTGGCGTCTTACGCAGGTTCACCCAAGCGGCGGCGAGATCCCCGACAAAGGTGACTCGGGATGGCAAAGGCGCGTGAACGCGCGGCGTAAACTCAAGATCAGCGCGATGTCCGGCTTCTGCCTTGCAGGCAATCGCGCAAGTAATCAAACGCCCATCCATTTCCGGGAGGACGATATTCATGGCGAGATCGGCGGCACCAAGGCCGCGCGGGTTTTGCTGCCACTGCACCTCTGTCGCACCAGTAAAAATTGCCTGTAGGACTGGCACGTCGGCGCTGTCCAGCACTCCAGCGTCTGTGTCGAGCCGAGCCGAAAAGCCGGTCGTGTTGAGAATCACGTCTGGCCCAACACAAGCAAGGTGGGCACGTATAAACGCGATCGCGTCGGAGTCCTTGAGACTCGCTACGAAGATCGCGCTGACGTCGAGCCTCCGCGCCGCAAGGGCGTCCGCTAGCGCGTTCACTGGCGCCGTATCCCCGGCGAGCATCAGCGAACGATAGAAGACTATGAGTGCCTTGCCTTTGGCGCAGCCAAGAGTACGGCAGCCAGCCTCGAAATGGCCCGCCGCAGGTATTTCCCTTACCTTTGGAGAGTGCCGCCATTCGAACGGCTGTTCCGCGCGGCTCTCGATGAAATCAAAAAGCTCGGCGATATGTTCTAGCTGGCCGTGCTGGAAGGCGGCATGCATCTGGCGGAGATCAACGGCGGGGACAGTTGAGGCTTCGTCGAGCCGTTCATCTTCCATCGCGTCACCAGGGATGATGGCGAGTTTGAAGTTTTGCTTGCGCGCCGCGCGGGAAAATTCCTCGATGCCGTAGCGCCAGTATTCGAGGCCGCCGAGAAGGCGGATGAGGACGAAACGTGCGTGGCTCGCGGCCTTCCCGATATAAAGATCGACTGAATAGGGATGTTTGAGTGCGCCGAGATTGGCGAGTCGTAAGCTCATGGACATCGGGCGCTGTCGCGCGGCTGCCGCGATGAGGCTCAAGTCGCTGTCGGAAAAAGAGAGAAACAACAATTCGGCCGGAGATTGTCCGAGGTCGATTGCGGCTTCGGTCTCGTCGAGCGAGCGTGACTCGGTGCGCAGGAGATGCATCGATCAGGCTTCCTCGCTTGTGATGAATCGCCCAACCGACGCCTTGTCGAAGCCCTTTTCACCGATGACCACAAGTCGTCCGCGGCGCCTTTCTCCCGCGGCCCACGCCCGGTCGAAATGTTTTTGAAAGCGTTTTCCAACACCCTGGATGAGCAGCCGCATCGGCTTGCCTTTGACCTCGACGAAACCCTTGATGCGCAACACATCGTGGCGCTCCGCGATCGTAGTCAGACGGGCAAGCCATGCATCGCTATCTTTGATCGCGTCAATTTCAAAAATAGCGCTGTCGAAATCGTCGTGATCATGCTCTGTCAGCCCGTCATGAAGTGAGGGGCGTGCGGCAAGATCATCTTCTGCGGCGGCATCGAGGCCAAGCAGGATGGCAGGGTCGATCTGACCTTCCCGGGCAGGTACGATTTTTACAGCGCGGGGAATAAAAGCCGCAATGTCGGCGGCGATGCGGCGTTGTTCGGCTGCGTCAATAAGGTCTGATTTGTTAAGTACAATCAGATCCGCGCACAAGACTTGATCTTGGAACACCTCTTCAAGCGGATTGTCATGTACGATGGAGGGATCCGCTTTACGTTGGCGCGCCAGTTTGACGGGATCGTCGGCGAAGCGTCCCTCCGAGACCGCCTTGCCATCGACAACCGCGATCACACCGTCGACGGTCAGCCGCGCCCGGATCGCCGGCCAATCAAAAGCCTTGACCAAGGGCTTTGGCAAAGCAAGGCCTGAGGTCTCGATAACGATCTGGTCGGGGAGCGGATCCAGCGCGAGAATACGTTCGATCGCGGGTAGAAAATCGTCGGCGACGGTACAGCAGATGCAGCCGTTGGCAAGTTCGATGATGTTATCCGCGCCGCAAGTGAGATCGCCGCAGCCATTCAATATTTCCGCGTCGATGCCGATGTCGCCAAATTCGTTGATGATAAGGGCGAGGCGGCGCCCCTTGGGATTTTTCAAGAGGTGCCGAATGAGGGTCGTCTTCCCAGCGCCAAGGAAGCCAGTGACTATCGTTGCCGGGATTTTGGAAAGATGACTCATGGGCAAGCACCCCGTTTTCGTGCGCGGTCGGCGGGAGCTTGTCGCAGGAGCCGGGCGAACCCGGAACGTCCCACCGGATACGGGAAAGCGCACCGGCATCGATGAATGGCCGGAGCGCCCCGCCGGCCCTTCATCGATGGAACGGTAGGTTTCCTGGCTCGCGGATCATCGCCTGTCGCCGCCTTCCCAGGGGGCGGTCGCCCGTCTCCCAGTGGCCAATTGGCGAAAGGCTACCCGCTGACAGTTGCGGGGGCAGCTGTGGCTTCGAGCGCGATCTTGGTGGATGGCACCGCACCACATTCCCTTTTACCCCTCGAAGCGAGGGACCGTTACGCGCGTGACACTAGACCGAATGGCGCGTGTGTCAATCTCGGCCGAATTTGTACAGCGGTGCCTTCAATTGGCACCCGACTGAATGGAAATCCGATGCTCGATGGCGATCCGGATCAAATCGGTTGTGCGCGCGAGGCCGAGCTTATTCTTCATTTGGCTGCAATTGTTCGCTACGGTCTTGTAGCTGAGGCCGATTGTTCCGGCTATTTGCAGCATGCTGTAGCCCTCGCCAAGGAGCCGGAGAATTTCAAGATCGCGGCGCGTTAGGTCATTAAAGGGATGCGCCGGATAGGAGCGGTTGGTCGTCTTGACAGTGAGCAAGGCGAGTTCCTGCGCAATCTCGGGCTCGATGTAGTTATGCCCCGCGGCGACGCGGAAGATGGCGAGTGAAATCTGGTCCGGCGGCGCATTCTTCGTCACATAGCCGCGCGCTCCCGCTTCGAAGGCGCGCGTCACGTGAATCGAATCATCATGCACGCTGAAGACGAGGATGCGGGCAGTCGTGTCTTGAATCATGATCCGCCGGATCATTTCCAGGCCACCGCTGCCTGGCAGATTGAGGTCCATGATGACGAGATCCGGGCGGTCTTGCGTGAAACGCGCAAGGGCTTCATTCGCCGTCGCTGCTTCGGCGATTTCCGCCTCCGTCTCGGCGGCGATGAGACGCCGGAGGCCGGCATGAACAATCGGGTGATCGTCTACGATAAGGACTTTCATACCTCACCCGCGAAAGAGAGGGCATGAAGCTGGTTACACCCTGTGTTGCTTGTCGCGGGAACGGGAAGGATTGCCGTGACCAATAGGCCACGCCCAGGTTCGGAAAAGAGAACGAGGCTGCCGCCGAGCCCGTGTATCCGCTCTCGCATACCGGTCAGTCCGAAACCAAAACTGGCCTTTTCATCCATCCCATGGCCGTCATTTGCAACCTCGATGGTGATCCGGTTTTGCTGCGGACTCTCAGCTGGCGCCAAAGTTACAGAAACCGAAATTTCCTTAGGATCGCCATGACGGACTGCGTTACTCAAACTTTCCTGGATAATGCGGTAGATTGTGGTGTCATGCAAAGCGCCGAAGCTTAACTCCTCTGGTGGAAGGCTCATGGTGAAGCGGGTTTCCGGAAGACGGCGGCGCCAGAAATCCACCGTGCTCGTAATCGCAGCGGCCAAGCCGAAATCAGCCAGAACACCGGGGCGCAAGCGGCTGAGCATTGTCCGGATTTGCCGCTGAATATGGGAGACGGCTTCCGAAGTCGACTGGATTTCCCCGGCGATCTCGGCACTGCGGCCTTGATGAACAAGCCGCGAGATCGACGTGAGGCCAGCGTTGACGGCGAAAAGGAATGGGCTGATCTCGTCGTGCAGGTCACGTGCGATCTCTCGGCGGTCTTCTTCTTGCAGTGTCAGCAGCTGCTCATTCAGGCGGTGCTTTTCCCCATCAAGCTCCGCGAGTTCGGTAGCCATCCGGTTGAAACTCCACTGAAGCCGTGACAATTCCGGCACCGTATGACCGCCGATCCGCAACTTATAGTCTCCTTGTCCGATTTGCTGGAGAGCGCCGGCAAGCCGGTCCAAAGGTCGTAACGCCCGGCCGATGTAGACATAGATGAGCAGAATGTTAAGGCCAAAAAACAGTGCGAGTACGACAAAACCGTCGCCGAGGTCGTTCCAGACTTCGAGGATCTCGTTGTTCGGGTCGGTCTCGATGAGGATGCTCCCATCATTCTGTCCGGCGATGGTAATCGGCACCCTTGCGGTGAGAGGTGTGATACCAAGTAGGCGCACAAACCATCGCGGTACCAGGCCAAAATGCGACCCTTCGAGGGAGGGTGCGACGAAGGCGGCCCCCCCGGATTGAGATACACGAAGATGACGGTTACCTTTGAACGCGGCGACCAGCGTTTCGATATCGCCTCGCCGGTCTTTAGAATTCGGAAGGTCAGTCAACGCACTCTCAACGAATTGGCGGCCAACCTGCAGGGCCGAATTCATTTCGGTCCGCACCGATCGAGAGGCGTGGAAAGATACGATAGCAGCTTCCAAGGCGAGGTTCGCGGCCAGCACGATCGCGATCAGGTAGATCAGGCGGAAACGAAGAGACATCATGCCCCCGATGTTACATCGGCCCTATGATCTCATCCAAAAAGGCCGCAACTTTTAAGGATCAGTCTCTCGCATATGGGACGATTCCCAGACATTTGGCGACGCTTCTGCCTAGAAAATTCGAGCGCAGATTGAGCCGGGAGAGATGAGCAGCGCCGGTCACTCCAAGTCCAGCTGGGAAATATTCCCGAAAAAGCCAGGGAACTTTTCCTGGTCATTTTAGGAAGTATAAGCAAGGGACAACCATAATTATAGCATCTAGAACGTCGAAATAATACGTTAAAATTAAGAATTTTTCTATTTTATACGATCGTCTATGCCTACTCTGTCAAAACTGTTCCAATTGCATCCATGCAACAGTTACTGACTGTTTGCGCATAGTTTCAGAAATTCTATTGCCTCACGATTTTCGCGAACTTAGTCTTCGGTATTGTTTGATATGCCAAAAAACGTAAATCTTGGAGCAACATCATGCGGCGAACGGCTGGCGTCTGGAAAAGTTTAGGCGTTGCCGCCGTGCTGTGGCCAGCGGGAATAGAGCTAACTTTCGCGCAGACCGCCGCTCCCGAATCGACGATCGAACTGCCGGCGGTGGATGTGGTTGTATCCCCAACGCCCGTTCCCGGCGCTGGCAGTATCAATCAGAACAAAGTGCCGGCCTTCGTATCGACCGTCACGTCACAGGACTTTGAAGATAAAAAATCGCCGGCTGTTGCGGACGCGATAACAGCTCATGTTCCGGCCGCGATCGGGATCAATGTTGACGGCACCGACCTGTCCCCAGACCTCTTCTACCGCGGCTTCGACACATCGCGCATATCGGGGACGGCGCAAGGGCTCGCGGTTTATCAGAACGGTGTCCGGATTAACGAAGCATTCGGCGACAGCACCAACCTCGATCTTATCTCGCCGATCGCGATCGACCGCGCCGACGTTTACACGAATAATCCGATCTTTGGCCTAAATGCGCTGGGTGGCGCCATCAACTTTACGATGAAGAATGGTTTCACTTATCAGGGCGGCGAGGCTCAGCTTCTTGGCGGCTCTTTTGGGCGCGTCTACGGTAGCCTTCAATATGGCAAGCAATTTGGTGACTATAGCGTCTATTTCGCGACCGACGCCCTGCGCGACGGCGGTTATCGCCCCTTTGGAGCGCAGAATCTGCAACGCGCCTACGCCGATGTCGGATACCGAACCCAGGACTCTGAATTTCATGCGATCGGAGCCTTCAGCCGCAGCTGGCTGGGCGTTCAGGGCGTGACACCCGAGGTTCTCGTCGACCAGCAGTATAATGCCGTTTTCACGACGCCGCAGACAACGAACAATCAGGCCGGTTTGGCGCAGATCACGGGCCGGTTCGACGTGACGCCAACATGGTCGCTGGCTAGCAATTTCTACTTCCGGCAGTTCGACCAGTACCATGTTGATGGTAATGATGCCGACGTCGCAAATTGCGGCGATCAAGGGGGGACGGACGGAAATTTGTGCCTGTCGAACGACGGAAATTTTGGCTCTCATGCGCCGAGCGACTTCCAGTTTTCGAACCACGGCCAGCCCATTCCTTTTCTTGGCGACGGTTTCCCCTATGGAACGACCGCGTTCACCGCCACGCATACGCAAACATTCGGCACCCAAGAACAGCTGACGAACAAAGACAAGATTCTCGACCACGACAATTATTTTGTGGTTGGCGGCAGCGTGGATCAGAGTTACACGCGCTTTTCGTCGGAAACGAAGCTGGGAGTGCTCAATCCCGCGTTTCAAAACCTTTTATATGGTTTTCCGGGCGCCGGAGTGATCCTGCAGACGCAAGGCAATGTCGGCTTCGCGCCGGTCTGGGTGCATGCGACCGCGACTTATTTCGGTGTGTTCGCACTCGACACCTTCAATGTAACAAACGAGCTTGCGGTGACATCCGGCGCGCGGTTCAACGTCGCCAATAATACTCTTTCGGACGCAAGCGGCTTCTCTCCGGATCTCAACTCGACTGCTTCTTACAATCGCATCAATCCGGTAGTCGGCTTCACCTATACAACCTCACCCGCATTGACATTCTATGGCGGGTATTCCGAAGCGAATAGAGCGCCAACCCCACTCGAAAGCCAATGTTCCAATCCCCAGCTGCCGTGCGTCCTCGAGACAGCGCTGGTCTCCGACCCTCCGCTCCAGCAAGTCGTCTCTCACACATGGGAAGGCGGCGCCCGGGGCACGATGATTGTCCCCAACGGCTATGGCACGCTGGTTTATAACGCGGGCGTTTTCCATATCACCAGCACCAACGACATTGTGAACGAGGCAAGTCCAATTTCTGGACAAGGGTTCTTCACAAACGTTCCCGAGACCTTACGGCAAGGCGCCGAACTCGGTCTGCAATATAACTACGGCCCGCTGAGCTTTTACGCCAACTACGCCCATGTCGATGCGACCTACCAGTTCTCCGCGACGTTCTCCTCGCCCAACAATCCCTTTGCCGACGGCAACGGAAATATTTTCGTCCACCCCGGCGATCGTATCCCGGGTATTCCAAGCAACCTTGCCAAACTCGGCGTCACCTACGCTGTCACACCCCAGTTAAAAGTGACCGCCGAAACGGTTATTGTCGGTCGCCAATATTTCGTTGGCGACGATGCCAACCAGAACCCGCAGCTTCCATCCTATTACTTTGTGAATCTTCGCGCCACTTATCAGGCGACAGATCAGATCCAGATTTTCGGTTTGATCAACAATGTGACGAATCACAAATACGCGACATTCGGGACCTTTTATGGCGTCGACACAACAGCCGGAAATGTGAATCAAACCTTGTTCAACAACAATCCTGATAATGGGGGGATTGGGGACGCCCGAGCCGTCACGGTGGCGCAGCCATTGTCGGTCTATGGGGGTATAAAGGTTACGTTTTAGCTTCGGGGAAAACAGCGCGCCCCCTGTTCGAGGTGGCGTGATCAAAGGCGCCTTTCCACTTTTCGTTTTGCGAAATTCGGGTGCAGAAATGCGCTTTGTCGCCACGTGACAATACTGTGGGAGCACTGAACGAAGCTGGAGAAATCAAGTTTTGGCAGACAGATCATAGGTTCGTGGATGCCTAGGGCTTTCCTTCCGCCGGGCCATGCGCTAGTCCTCTGAGGACTGCGTCAGGACTGAACCAGAAACAAGTTGATTGTGACCTCCATGACAAACCAGGCCCGCTTCACGATCAACAGCCTCTTGGAGGGCAAGAGCGCGCTAGTGCACATTACTCCGGCCGCACCCGAGGAAGGGGTTTTTGGAAGCGCAAGCCCCGGATTGCCGGGATCGAAGGGCGTCGGTCTCGAAATTTTAAATATCGCTGCCCTGCCGGATGCCGAGGACTACGTCCAGCACGATTTCTATGCCACCCGTTTTACGCCCGCCGAAGTCACTCATTGCACCAAACAACTCGACGCCAAGGCAGCCTTCCAAACGTTGCTTGCGGTCAAGCGTGCCATCGTCAAATCGGGTGCGGCCGTTGCGTCACCAGATGCCGAGCGTGACGTAAAAATCAGCTTTGATGAAGATGGCAGCCCATCTTATCCTGGCTGCTTGCTCTCGATCAGCCATACGGACTCACTTGCCGCGGCGGTTTGCTTATGGCTAGGCGAAGCGCCTTCGCCGGCACCAGTGGCCGGGATTGGAGGCCCTCGCTCCCACATCGTCACATTTCCTCTAAAAACCCGAATTCTCGCGTTCCTTGTTTTGTTGTCGTTGCTGGTTCTGTTCGGGTTGGGACTTTGGAAAATGATTGAGTTTATACGCCATTAAAGTGCGCCCGCGCTTAATCGGCCGGCGTGGAATCCCGGCTCCCCTCCAGAGTATCAGCAAGGTCGAGCCATTCTTCCTCGGCCGCCGCGAGCAACCGGGCGAGGTCACCGCGCTGGCTAGACAAGAGCGCCGCCTTTGCCGGGTTTTTGCCAAAAACAGCAGGGTCGGCAAGTGTCCCGTCGATGCGAGCAATCAGATCACGAAATTTGCCGATCTTTCCGTCGATCGCCGAAATACGCTTGCTTAACTGGGCCGCATTGGTTTTGGCGAACGGCTTCTCGGGGCGGTCGGGAATCGTTTGCTGCGAGTTGCCGTTGCCCTTTGTTTTTGGCCTGCCGTTGCCGCGTCCAGCACGTTCGAGAACATATGAGGTGTAGTCGTCACTGTCGCCGTCGAACGGCGTGACCGTACCACCCTCCACGAGCCAGAGACGGTCGGCGCAAGCGTCGAGAAGATATTTGTCGTGCGAGACCAGAATGACCGCGCCGCCATAATCATTGATCGCCTCGATCAAGGCGGCACGGCTATCGATGTCGAGATGATTGGTTGGCTCGTCGAGGATCAACAAGTGCGGTCCGTTGAAGCTTGCGAGCCCCAGCAGAAGACGAGCCTTTTCGCCGCCTGACAATTGTGCCGCCTTTGTATCGGCCTTGATATTTGGAAAACCGAGTTGGGCGCATTTTGTCCTGATCCTTGCTTCAGTTGCCTCCCGCATGAGCGAGGCGACGCATTGATAAGGGGTTGCGTTCAAATCGAGATCGTCGATCTGATGCTGGGCAAAGAAGCCGACCGTCAATTTCGATGAATGGCGAACGCTGCCGCCTTGCGCTTTCAGCCTCCCGGAGACTAGCTTCGCGAAGGTCGATTTGCCGTTGCCATTGGCGCCTAAAAGACCGATCCGGTCATCGTCAGAAATAGAGAGCGAGAGCCTCCGCAAGACCGGCTCCTCGCCATACCCCGCGCTTGCATCATCCATCGCAATAAGAGGCGGGCTCAACGGCTTGTGCGGGGAGGGCAGATGAAAAGGCAGAACTTGCCCATCGACGATGGCTGTCACGGGCTCCATTTTGGCAAGGATCTTAAGACGGGATTGAGCTTGCGCCGCCTTCGTCGCCTTGGCTCGGAATCGATCGACAAACGATTGCAAATGTTTGCGCTGGTCGTCCTGTTTCTTCTTTTGCTTGAGCTGAATCGCTTGCTGTTCGCGCCGCTGCCGTTCAAAACTTGAGTAATTGCCGCGCCAAAGAGCAAGCTTGGCTTGATCGAGGTGAAGGATATGATCGCAGACGGCATCGAGCAAATCGCGATCGTGACTGATGACCAGGATCGTTGCCCGGTACCGCCGGAGATAGTCGATCAGCCACAGCGTGCCTTCAAGATCGAGATAATTGGTCGGTTCGTCGAGCAGCAACAGATCGGGTTGCGAAAACAAAACAGCAGCGAGCGCGACGCGCATCCGCCAGCCGCCAGAAAACTCGGCGAGTGGGCGTTGTTGTGCCATTTCGTCGAAGCCAAGACCCGCGAGGATGCCCGCCGCACGCGAAGGTGCCACATGGGCTGAAATATCGACGAGACGGGTTTGTATTTCACCAATGCGGGCTGGATCGGTCGCTGTCTCGGCCTCAGCCAGCAACTGCGCACGTTCAAGATCGGCGGCAAGCACGAAGTCGATCAAGCTTTGCGGGCCGCCTGGCGCTTCTTGCTCGACACGGCCAAGGCGGGTTGCGCGCGGTAAGGAGAGCGAACCCGATTCCGGAGTGAGTTCGCCGCAAATCATCCGGAAAAGAGTGGTCTTTCCGGTCCCATTGCGGCCGACAAAGCCAACCCGCGCGTTTCCAGGAAGGGCAGCGGTGGCCTTGTCGAAAAGCAGCCGCGGCCCGAGCCGCAGGGTAATATCATTGACGTGGAGCATGCGGGCTTGTCGCCCACCCCGAGGCTTTTGGCAAGACCGGGGTGGCGATCGGCGAAGCGCGTCTTCGCGTGGTGGCCCGCGCTGAAGCGTGAGTGGCCACAAGTCTCTGTGAACGGATGGATTTTGCTTTCTGCGCGGCCTCGTTCAGCATAGACGAACCTATGGCCCTCGCCGGAACAAGTGCGAGCCGCCAACATTGCGAGTGACGCATGGAAGACGAGGAAGGCAACCGGTTTTCAGCCCGCGCGGCGCGCTATGCCCGGGTGGGCGCCAATGTCGGCGGGGTCGCCGCCAGAATTGCCGGCGCCCGTCTGCTTGGCGGGAATGGCGCCTGGGGCAACCAGGCGGCAGCCTTGGCGGGCGCGCTTGGCGGCCTCAAGGGGCCCATGATGAAGGTCGCCCAGATGATGGCAAGCGTCCCCGACCTTTTGCCGCCGGAATATGCGGAGGAATTGCAGAAACTGCAAAGCCAGGCGCCGCCCATGGGCGCGGCGTTTGTTAAACGGCGGATGCAGGCCGAACTTGGGGCCGGCTGGCGTTCGCGATTTGCCGCCTTCGATACCCATCCGGCAGCCGCCGCTTCGCTTGGTCAGGTTCATCGTGCGGCCGCCACGGACGGCGCGGCGCTCGCGTGTAAGCTGCAATATCCAGATATGACATCTGCCGTCGAAGCGGATTTGCGTCAGCTCGATATCGTGTTTGCGCTGCACCGGCGTCTCAATCCGGTCATTGACACAAGCGAAATGACGAAAGAAATCAGCGATCGGGTCCGCGAGGAACTCGATTATTGCCGTGAAGCCAAACATGCCGCGCTCTATCGTGACATTCTCGCCCATGTTGACGACGTTCGCGTTCCAGGCGTGCGGGCGGAGCTATCCACCGCTCGGCTGTTGACGATGGAGTGGCTTGAGGGCGGTAAATTGCTTGACTTCAAGCAGGCAGATGAGGCGGCCCGGAATCGAATCGCGGGGGCGATGTTCAAGGCGTGGTGGATTCCCTTCAGCCGCTATGGTGTGATCCATGGCGATCCGCATCTTGGCAATTATACGGTTTTCCGGGGCGAGGAAGACGGGGAGGCGGCGGGCATCAACCTCCTGGACTATGGCTGCATCCGGATTTTCACTGCGAAATTCGTCGGCGGCGTCGTCGATCTCTACGAGGGATTGCTGCACGATGATTTTGCCCGCACCGTGCATGCCTATGAAACCTGGGGCTTTCGCGGTCTCACCAGGGAACTTGCCGAAACGCTGAATGTCTGGGCTCGCTTCATTTATGGGCCGTTGCTCGATGACCGGGTAAGGAGTGTCGCGGATGGCGTCGCGCCCGCGCATTATGGCCGCAAGGAAGCCTTTGCCGTCCACCAGGCCTTGAAGCAAAGGGGGCCCGTTCTAGTGCCACGCGAGTTCGTTTTCATGGATCGCGCGGCGATTGGCCTCGGCGGCGCTTTTCTGCACCTCGACGCAAGATTGAATTTCTATCAAATGTTCCACGAGACGATGGGCACGTTTTCGGCCTGCTCCCTGAGCGAGCGGCAGGCTAACGCCCTCGCCAAGGCGGGATTGCAGGCACCAAACTAGCGCCAGGACCAAATAAAACGCATATGCGGAATGCTTAGGCACCCCTGAAACGCTTATGTGTAATCATTAGTCGCACAAAAATTTGGCAGATCCGGTCTTTTTCCCTCTTGCGCACGAAGAAAATCATTGCGAAAGCTAAAACGTTAACAACCCCGCGATAATGGCAGGCACTATGGCTGAAAATCATGCGCAATCGGCAAACCATCCCGCGATGGACTACGCCGAACATGAAAAAACCTACAAGATGTTCATCCGCGCTATAAAATGGACCGTGGCTGCCGTCGTGGTTCTCCTCGCGTTGTTGGCGGCTTTCCTCGGCTAAACCGTTCATGGCCAGGACGGCGCTCGCAGTCAGCCGCCGCTTGACCGGGTAACAAAAATCGGGCTGGGTCAAAGCCTCAAGGATAGCCGGAGCCATTCATGTTAATCGCCATTCCCGCCGAAAATGACCCGGCCGAGGGCCGTGTCGCCGCGACACCAGAGACGGTGAAAAAATTTGTGGGGCTCGGCGCTGAGGTGAGGGTCCAAACCGGCGCCGGACTGAAATCCGGCATTTCGGATCAAGACTACGTAGCGGCTGGGGCGGCGATCGTTCCTAGCACCGCCGCGGCCGTGCAGGACGCCGATATTGTCTTGCGGGTTCGGCGGCCGAGCGCGGCGGATATCGCCGGCGCCAAGCAAGGCGCCGCCGTCATCGCCGTCATGGACCCATATGGCCATATTGATGCCTTGCAGTCCTTAGCATCGGCGGGCGTTTGCGCCTTCGCGATGGAACTGATGCCGCGCATCACCAGGGCGCAGACGATGGATGTGCTTTCGAGCCAGGCCAATATCGCCGGCTATCGCGCCGTCATCGATGCCGCCGCCGAGTATGGCCGGGTCATTCCGATGATGATGACGGCGGCGGGCATGATAAAACCCGCGACAATCTTTATCATGGGCGTCGGCGTTGCCGGATTGCAGGCGATCGCCACCGCCCGCAAACTGGCGGCCATCGTGACCGCGACCGACGTCCGTCCCGCGACGAAGGAGCAAGTCGTCTCGCTTGGGGCAAAATTTATCGCGGTCGAGGACGAGGAATTCAAGCAAGCGGAGACGGCTGCCGGCTACGCCAAGGAAATGTCCGCGGACTATAAGGCAAAGCAAGCGGCGCTCACCGCCTCGCACATCGCCGCGCAGGATATCGTGATCACGACGGCCCTTATTCCTGGCCGCCCGGCGCCGGTACTGATCACGGCCGCGATGGTGGAGACGATGCGCCCCGGTTCGGTCATCGTCGATCTTGCCGCCGAACGGGGAGGAAACTGTGAATTGACCAAACCCGGCGAAACCATCGTTTCAAAAAATGGCGTCAAAGTCATTGGTCCATTGAATATCGCCGGGCGCTTACCAGCGACGGCTTCGGCGCTCTACGCGAAAAATCTGCTAGCCTTCATCGAAACGCTTGTCGATCCGAAAGCCAAGGCGCTGGCGATCAAATGGGACGATGAACTCGTGAAGGCTACCTTGCTTACTAAGGACGGAGGCCTCACGCATCCAAGCTTTCAAAGCGGCGGCTGAACACAAGATCTATATGCCGGTGTTCTAAGATCTCAATCGAAAAGAAAATCAAGGAGGGCATGAGATGGCAACTGAAGTCGATCCACAGATGCTGGACAAGATCCAGGCCGCGACGCAGGCGGCGCGCCACGCCGCCGAAACGGCGCAGGCCTACGCCGATCAGATCGCGGCGGGTGCCTCGGCGGCCAGCGGCGGCGCCATTGATCCTTTCATCTTCCGGCTGGCGATTTTTGTGCTTGCCGTGGTTGTTGGCTATTACGTCGTCTGGTCCGTGACACCGTCATTGCACACGCCGCTGATGTCGGTCACCAATGCGATCTCTTCGGTCATTGTCGTTGGCGCCCTTCTGTCGGCCGGTGTCGATTCAAGTGTCAGCGAGGGGTCAGGGACCGCCCGGGTATTTGGATTCCTTGCCCTGACCCTGGCGTCGGTCAATATATTCGGCGGCTTCCTCGTCACTGAACGGATGCTGTCCATGTTCCGGAAAAAGGGCTGAAACGATGTTGAATGGGAATATCGCGGCTCTTTTATATCTTAGCTCTGGGGTTCTTTTCATTCTTGCCCTGCGCGGACTGTCGTCGCCCGAAACCGCCCGGCAAGGAAACCGCTTCGGCGTGATCGGCATGGCGATCGCGGCGGCGACGACGCTCCTCTATCAACTGCCATCGGGGTTCTCGTCGTTCTTCTTGGTTCTAGTCGCAATCGGAATCGGCGGCAGTATTGGTGTATGGCGCGCCCGCACCATCCAGATGACGGCGATGCCCCAGCTCGTTGCCTTGTTCCATGCCTTGATCGGGCTTGCCGCGGTGCTGGTTGCAGCGAGCGCGCTCTACGCGCCGCAGGGTTTCGGTCTCGGCATTTCCGGTTCGATCCATGGCACGACACTATTTGAAATGTCGCTCGGCGCGGCAATCGGCGCGATCACATTTACCGGCTCGGTGATCGCATTTTTGAAGCTCGACGGGCGGATGAGCGGCAATCCTATCCTCCTCCCCAACCGGCATGTGATCAATATCGGGCTTGGGCTTTTGCTCGCTGTCTTCATCTTCGCGTTCCTCCCGACCGAAGCGCATCTGGTATTCTGGCTGATCGTCCTCGTGTCCTTCGCGCTTGGTGTTCTCCTCATCATACCGATTGGCGGCGCCGACATGCCGGTCGTCATTTCGATGCTCAATTCCTATTCGGGGTGGGCAGCGGCAGCAGTTGGGTTCACTCTCTCCAATTTGGCATTGATTATTACCGGCGCACTTGTCGGCTCATCTGGCGCGATTCTTTCCTACGTTATGTGCAAGGGAATGAATCGCTCCTTCATCTCGGTGATCCTAGGCGGCTTTGGCGGCGACACCGCCGCGCCGCCGAGTTCTGGCGAGGTAGAGGAGAGACCGCCGGTCAAGGAGGGCTCGGCTGAAGACGCTGCAAAAATCTTGCTCGCTGCGAAGAAAGTCATCGTCGTGCCGGGTTACGGGATGGCGGTTGCGCAGGCGCAGCATGCTTTGCGGGAAATGGGCGACATTCTCAAAAGCAAAGGTGTCGACGTCAAATATGCGATCCATCCGGTCGCTGGACGTATGCCGGGTCATATGAATGTTCTGCTCGCGGAGGCCAATGTGCCTTATGACGAGGTCTTCGAGCTCGAAGAGATCAATCCGGAGTTTTCGGGGGCTGACGTCGCTTTCGTGATCGGCGCCAATGACGTCACGAATCCCGCTGCGAAAACAGATTCGTCATCGCCG
This sequence comes from Methylocapsa sp. D3K7, assembly GCF_029855125.1. Classification (GTDB taxonomy): domain Bacteria; phylum Pseudomonadota; class Alphaproteobacteria; order Rhizobiales; family Beijerinckiaceae; genus Methylocapsa. The sequence goes on along the minus strand of NZ_CP123229.1, from coordinate 893,270 downwards.
ATCTATGGCATGCCGATCCTCGACGTTGAGGACGCCAAGGATGTGCTGTTTGTCAAACGCGGCCTTGGTTCCGGCTATGCCGGCGTCGAAAACGAATTGTTTTTTAGAAACAATACGACGATGCTTTTTGGAGATGCCAAGAAAATGGTTGATGGCATCGTGAAAGCGATGAGTTGAGAAAATGAGGCGCCGCATACCCGCGCGGCGCCTCATTGAATCCCATTGATCGTGATCTCCAAGTCGAAGCGATCATGGAATGTGTTTCAAACGATTCTACCAAATGTTTCGTCGAACGCGTAACCCGCTCCACGCACTGTGCGGATCGGATCTTGCTCGCTGGCGTTCGACAACGCCTTGCGCAGCCGGCCGATATGAACGTCAACTGTGCGCTCATCAATCTCCGCAGAGAGCCCCCAAACGCTGTCGAGCAACTGGCCACGGGAAAATACCCGGCCCGGCTTCACCATCAAATGTTCGAGCAGGCGAAACTCGGTCGGTCCCATGTGGATATCACGGCCGCCACGGCGAACCCGCCAATTTTGCCGGTCGAGTGCAAGATCGCCAAACACCAGGACGCCGCTCGCCCGGTCAGGCCGCGCCCGCCGCAGCAAGGCGTGAACGCGTGCCATAAGTTCGGGAACCGAGAATGGCTTGACTACGTAATCATCGGCGCCGATCGCAAGGCCGCGCACGCGCTCGCTTTCTTCGCCGCGCGCAGTCAGTATAATCACAGGCAGGCTTCTCGTCGTTTCACGCGCCCGCAGCCGCCGGCAGATTTCAAGCCCGGAAACACCTGGCAGCATCCAATCGAGAATGACGAGATCCGGAATGGTTTCGCTTAGCCGAATTTCTGCTTCGTCGCCTCGTTCGACCCTGTCCACGGTAAAGCCTTCGGCCTCGAGATTATAAGACAGGAGCATGCTCAAGGCGGCTTCGTCCTCGACCACGAGAATGCGAGCTGCAGGAGACGCTGCGACCGCGCGTGTAAGCGCGGATCGGTTTTCATTCATATCCTGTTGTTCCCTTGCCATATTTTAGCCCACCGTTGTCGGCGTTGGGGATAGGGTAGTGCGGCCCTTCGGCCGGTCCATCGGCAGGGTTTCCCCGGTCACGAGATAAACCACCGTCTCGGCTATGTTGGTCGAGTGATCGCCGATTCTCTCGATATTTTTTGAGATGAACAGAAGATGCGTGCAAAACGAAATATTACGAGGGTCTTCCATCATGAAGGTCAGGAGATCGCGGAAAACTGAGTCCTCGAGCGAGTCGAGATCAGCGTCGTCGAGCCAGACGGCCCGCGCTCTCTCGGCATCGCGTTGGGCATAGGCGTCAAGCACATCCTTCAACAGTATCGCCGCCGCCTCATGCATGGACCGCAGGCCGATGGTGGCGCGCGGTATTTGCATTTCTCCGGCAATCTTGATTGCCCGTTTGGCGATATTCTTGGCAAGGTCGCCGATGCGTTCGAGATCGCCGGAAATGCGGATCGTAGCGATGATTTCGCGCAGATCTACGGCCATCGGCTGGCGGCGCGCGATGGTTAGGATTGCTTGTTCTTCGATGTCGCGTTGCAACAGATCAAGGCGCGGATCGCTATCGACGGTCGTCTGCGCGAGCCTCGTATCGAAATCGACCAAGGCGTCCATAGCATCCGATAACATTTTTTCGGCAATGCCACCCATTTCCGCGATTTTACGCCCGAGAATCTCGAGCTCCTTGTCATAGGCTTTGACGATATGATCGGACATGGACCAATTCCCTTTTGCCGGCCGCAATCAGCCGAAACGGCCGGTGATGTAATTTTGCGTCTGCTTCTTTTCCGGCGAGGTAAAAATCTGGGCGGTAAGGCCAAACTCGATAAGTTCGCCGAGATACATGAACGCCGTATGCTCGGAGACCCGCGCCGCCTGCTGCATATTGTGAGTGACGATCGCAATCGTATAATTTTGTTTTAATTCGTCAATTGTCTCCTCGATTTTTGCGGTCGAGATTGGATCGAGCGCCGAGCATGGCTCATCCAGCAAAATAACTTCCGGCTGGAGCGCCACGGTGCGCGCAATGCAAAGGCGCTGCTGCTGGCCGCCAGAAAGCGAAAGGCCAGAAGCGCCCAATTTGTCCTTGACCTCGTCCCAAAGAGCGGCACGCTTCAAAGCAGCCTCGACCCGGCCGTCAATTTCGCTTCTCGGAAGCTTCTCATAGAGTTTGATGCCGAAAGCGATATTGTCCTGAATCGACATAGGGAAGGGGGTCGGCTTTTGAAACACCATGCCAACCCGCGCGCGCAAAAGATTGAGATCCTGCTCTGACCGCAGAATGTTGACGCCATCGAGCAGCACTTCTCCTTCGGCTCTTTGCTTTGGATAGAGATCATACATGCGGTTCAACACCCGCAGCAGGGTCGATTTTCCGCAGCCGGAAGGGCCGATGAAAGCCGTTACCTTGTTTGTACAGAGGGGCAGGCTGATGCTCTTCAAGGCTAGCGTGTCGCCGTAGTAAAATTTGAGATTGCGAATCGTGACCTTCTGATCCAAATCTGTGATCTTTACGACGGGCACCTTCGCGGGGGCTTCCGCCTCCACCTCTGGGGGCGATGATGGGATGTTCGAGACATCATTCATGATAGATGCCGGTCATTTCGAGGGCCTTTGCGATTGGAGCGCGCGCGCCGTGATAGAAAGCGCGAGCACAGTCAAGGTTATGAGGAGGGCGCCGGTCCAAGCAAGCTGCTGCCATTCCTTATAGGGGCTGAGGGCGAATTGGAAAATGACGGCCGGCAGGCTCGACATGGGGGCGAGCAAGTTCGTGCTGAAAAACTGATTGTTCAGCGCCGTGAAGAGCAAGGGCGCCGTCTCACCACTGACGCGCGCGATGGCTAGCAGCACACCTGTGATAATGCCCGCGCGTGCGGCGCGATAGCCAACTTTGCCGATGACAATGGAGCGCGGAAGGCCAAGCGCGCGGGCGGCTTCCCTTAGCGTGTCAGGCACTAGAAGCAGCATGTCCTCGGTCGTCCTCACGACAACAGGAACAACAATCACGGCAAGCGCCACGGCTCCGGCGATCCCCGAGAAATGGCCCATTTTCACGACTATGACTTCGTAAATAAACAAGCCGATCACGATCGATGGCGCACTGAGCAAAATGTCATTGATAAACCGCACGACAAAGGTGAGCTTCGCGTAGCGGCCATATTCGGCCATATACGTCCCCGCCAGCATGCCGAGCGGGGTGCCTATGGCAACGCCCAAAGTGGTCATGATCAGACTGCCGGTGATGGCGTTCAACAATCCGCCTGCGGAACCGGGCGGCGGCGTCATCTGGGTAAAGACAGTTAGCGAGGTATTCCGCAAACCCTCGAAAATAAGCGTGCCGAGGATGATCGCCAGCCACCCGAGACCGATGATCACGGCCAGAAAGCAAAGTCCCAAATAGAACTTCGACCGGCGGCGGCGCGAGTCGTAAATGGCCATATCCTAGCGTCCTTCCTGCTGGTGCAGCCGCATCAACATATATCGCGAGATCGCAAGGATGATGAAGGTGATGACGAAGAGGATGAGGCCGAGCAAGATGAGTGAGGAGGTATAAAGATCGCCAACCGCTTCGGTGAATTCATTGGCGATCGTTGCCGAGATCGTCGTGCCTGGCGCCAGCAGCGAAGGCGCTATTCTATGCGCGTTGCCGATCACAAAAGTCACTGCCATGGTCTCACCCAAGGCCCGTCCCAGGCCCAGCATGATGCCGCCGATCAGGCCAACCCGCGTGTAAGGGATGACGACGGAGCGAACGACTTCCCACGTCGTGCAGCCCACGGCGTAGGCGGCTTCCTTAAGGACCGCGGGAACGGTTTCAAAGACATCACGGGAAATCGACGTGACGATGGGGAGGACCATGACTGCCAGAATGATACCTGCGGTCAGCACACCGATTCCATAGGGTGGCCCCGCAAATAGCTTCGAGAGAACAGGCACATCGGCGAAAGCCGCGATGAGAGCAGGCTGGACGTGTTCTTGCAGGAAAGGCGCGAGAACAAAAAGCCCCCAGATTCCATAAATGATGGATGGAATTCCGGCCAGAAGCTCGATCGCGATACCGATTGGCTTGCGCAAGGCAAAGGGGCAAAGCTCAGTGAGGAAGATCGCGATACCGAGCGCGGATGGTACTGCGATCGCCATCGCAATGAGCGACGTGACGATCGTGCCATAGACCGGCGCCATCGCACCGAATTTCTCGGTGACAGGATTCCAGGACTCCGTCGTCAGAAAGTTCAAGCCGAATGCCTTGATGGCCGGCATCGAACCGATAACCAACGAGGCGATGACACCACCGAGAAGAATCAAAACCGTCCAGGCCGCCGCCAAGGTGAGCAGATGAAACGTATTGTCGCGAAGCTTGAAACCAGCGAGAGCTTTGCCCAAGCGGCCCTCCGCTGCTTGGAGCCCTGCATTGTCAATCACCAAATTGTCGGACACAGAGCATTTCCCCGAAGCGTTGATTGATAGCGTCGATAGAAGCACCAACCTGAGGCGCATGCGCCATCGGAAAGAGTCAGGTTCAGCACAATTCGTTTCCAGCCGCACGACAGTGCGAACGGCCGGAAACGAGAGTGGCACAAAGTTTTAACTCCGTGCGCAAGTTCAGTTCACGAGCGGCTTGCCATCGGCGCCCTTGATTTCGGCGGCCCAACTCTTTTTGATTAGGGCGACGAGTGTTTGCGGCAACGGCACATAATCGAGTTCTTCGGCCATTTTGCCGCCCTTACTGTAAGCCCAGCTGAAAAATTTCAAGGCTTCGGCGGCGGTCGCCGGGTCATCAGGCGTCTTATGGATGAGGATGAACGTCGCACCAGAAATCGGCCAGGACTTGGCGCCGGGCTCATCCGTCAGGATCTGATAAAAACCGGGTGCATTGGCCCAATCGGCACTGGCGGCGGCCGCTTGAAAACTGTCGGCATTCGGGGCCACTGCCTTGCCACTTTTGTTGATGACATCGGTGTAGGTCAACTTGTTCTGCTTGACATAGGCATATTCAAGATAGCCAATCGAACCCTTGGTTTGCGTGACATTGTTGGCGACGCCTTCATTTCCTTTGGCACCGATTCCAACGGGCCATTCGACGGCCGTGCTCGAGCCAACCTTCGATTTCCAATCGTCGCTCACTTTCGAGAGATAATTGGTCCAGATGAAGGTCGTGCCGGAGCCGTCAGAACGGTGGACAACGACGATGGCCTGGGATGGCAATTTCGCTTTCGGATTCAATTTTTTGATAGCCGGATCGTCCCAACTGGTAAGCTCGCCAAGGAAAATCTTAGCCAGTGTCGGGCCGTCGAGCACAAGCTCACCTGGCTTGATCCCGTCGAGATTGACAACCGGCACATCACCCCCAATCACGGTCGGAAACTGGACGAGGCCCGAAGTGGCAAGGTCGGCGGCTTCAAGCGGCATGTCGGTCGCGCCGAAGATGACCGTCTTGGCCTTGATCTGTTTTATGCCGCCTCCCGAACCGATCGACTGATAGTTGAGGCCGTTTCCGGTTTCTTTTTTATAGGCATCAGCCCATTTCGCGTAGATCGGGTAGGGAAATGTCGCGCCAGCGCCGGAAATATCCACAGCACCGGCAGCGTAGCCGGTGACGAGGCTTATCGCGGCGGCGGCGAAGGACGTTCGCAGGAACGTAAAAGTCATTTTTTTGCCTTTCAGTGGACAGCGTGCTCTCATGACCGTCCGACGGACTCGAAAGCTCGGTCCATCGTTGATCGATGCTTAATCTTCTTTTCGCGAGCCAGAGGCTAGCTCGCCGCCGGTCTGCGAACGCAAACTAGGGGGCCTGCATAAGGGCAATATGAAAGCTACATGACATCTTGATGACACAGCCGGAGCGAGCCTAGTCTCCGTAGAGAGGGAGACTGACACTAAATGTGGTTCCCTCGCCAAGTTTCGATTCAATACCGAGGCGGCCGCGATGGCGCGCCACGATATGCTTGACAATCGCGAGACCAAGACCGGTTCCGCCTTTAGCCCGGGACTGGCCAGGATCCACCCGGTAGAAACGTTCCGTCAACCGCGGCAAATGTTCGGGCGCAATTCCTGGGCCGTGGTCGCGAACGGTCAAAACACACTGGCGCTGCTTGGCCGCGAGGCTTATCTCGACTTTCCGGCTGCTACTTCGAGAATCGGAGGCGCCATATTTGATAGCGTTTTCGACGAGATTTTCGGCCACCCGCAGAAGTTCGTCACGGTCGCCTGTGACGATGGCGTTGCCCGGAACATCGAGTTTGAGGGAAACATCGTTGTCGCTTGCCATTGGCGCTAGCGTGTCGGCGATATGGCGAAGGATCGCAACGATGTCGACTGCCGCCTGCGGCCGTAAATGCAAGTTCTGCTCGATCCGCGACAATGATAAAAGATCATTGACAAGCCGCGCCATCCGTTGCGCCTGTTCGCGCATGATCGAAAGAAATTTCGCCCGCGCTTTCGCATCCTCCCGCGCCGACCCCTGGAGCGTCTCGATAAATCCGAGCAACGACGCGAGAGGCGTCCGCAGCTCGTGGCTTGCATTTGCGACAAAGTCGACCCGCATGCGTTCGACCCGGCGCACCTCACTCAAATCGCGCAATGTCAATATCATCGTGGGTTCGAAGTGCTGCCCTTCCATTGATGCGGCATGCAATTCAAAAAATCTTTCCACGGGCACGCGTTCGAGCCACGTCACCCGTTCTGGAGCGCCAGTGGCCCGCACCCGCTTGACCGCGTCAAGGACATCCGGCGCCCGCAGGCTGCGCGCCAGCAGATCGTCTGGCCGCAAGACGGGAAACAACACGCGCGCTGGCGCATTCACCGCAACCACCCTGTCGGCTGCGTCGATGACGATTACCGCCTCCGGCAAGGCCTCGATAAATTGACTGATGATCAAGCGGTCGCGCACCTGCAACTCGTTTTCCATGAAGCCACCCATTGAGGTAACGGCTGATACGAGCGTGCCCAGATATCAAGTATCACTCTGGATCATGCTGTGGGCGCTGCGGCGAGAGCGAATCTGCATGTGTGACTTCGCTTCGATTTGGGCCGAGTTGAACTTGCATTCGCGGATGCCGGCGCACGCCAGCAGTAAGAGGATCCGCCGGAAAACAATGTGCTAGACCTTAACCATCAATCACCGAAGCTGAGGTCATTGTCTCGGGCGCCATGTGTCGCGGTACCAGCGGCGAAGCGGGTTCATCTCATTTTCCAGAACGGTTTCTTCTTCGCTCAGGCTCATATCTTCACGTAAACTGTTCCACCGGCGAAAAATCTCATGAGCCCCAAGGAAAGCGAGCGCAAAGAGAAATGGCACGAGATAATAAATGACCCGGAACAACACCAGCGAAGCAAGCAGCGCTTCTTCCGAGGCGATCGGGACGGCTTTCAGCATTGCCGCCTCGAAAACGCCAATGCCTCCGGGCGCGTTGCTCACCACACCCAAAATGCAGGCAAAAACATAGGTCGCCGCGAAGGTGAAGTAATCTAGCTGGGCGTGGTTCGGGAGAAGAACATATAATGCCCCCGCCGCCGCCGATTGATCGATGACACCGAGGACAATTTGGCCGGCCGTCAAACCGAGACCGGGCAATTCCAGCTTGAAGCCCTTAATGCTAATATGCCGACGGCGGATCGTCACCCAGACAAGGTACGCGACGACAGCTCCCAACACGCCAATCCCCATCACCATATTTAAGAAGGGGTAAATGTGATTGATGGTGCTGATTGCGCTGGCGTGAAACGTGAGCCCAGCGCCAAGCACAAAAACCATGCCAAACCAGAATGTCACACCCGCGATCACGGTGAGACTCGCGACCTTGCTCGCCGTTAAGCCGACCTGCGAATAAATCCAATAGCGAACCGTGCCCGCCGTGATCAAGGGAAAGCCCAAGGTAAATGAAATCGCGTAGCTGGTGAACGAGGCGAGCGCGGTCGTCTTATAAGGAACGCGCGCTTGCAGTTGGCGGAGCGCCAGCCCATCGTAGCCAGTCAAGGCGAGGAAGGACACGACAGTCAACAGCGCGGCGCCAGCAATTTGATCGGCACCCGTCGCGGCGATAGCCTGGCGCAAGGCGCTCAGGCTCACCGCGGAAACCGCGCGCCCGAGGACATAGATTGAAAAAGCCGCGATCGCGAGGCTGAAAACAGCGGCGAGTATTTGCCCGATCGAGCGGCGGCGCGCCCGCGCCGCATGGTCCTGGTGGACGTGTGCGTCGTGCTGCACGGAGACAAGCGCGACCGGCTGCGCCTTACGCGTAAATCCACTCAAGCCGCCACCTGGCTCTTGCTCCTGGTCATGACGCACATATCTTTGATCCAAAGCGTAGTCCCTGCGTTTTTTCCGGCCGCGGGAGGCTGCCCTCCCCAGCTGGCGACCGCTGCATTCCCGGATGGGGTTATGCGGCGCGGCCGCACCGGGGGCAAGTGCCCAATATGTATAGTTATCGCACGAGCGCCAGCAAACCAAGCCAGCCACGACGGAAGATAATACGAAAAATCAAGACCTCAGCTTGCACGCTATTGAAATGTGGCAGAAACTTGATGGAGCGGATTTCTCGAGGAGAGGCCCATTTTATTGTTGGCCGGTCTCTCGCTATTTGCGCTATATTTCAATCAATCGCGAGCCCTGCGGCCGGTGCCTTGCCTTGACCGCTGCGCCGCTTTAAAAGGACAGCTATCCTTTCGCTGGTTGCTTCCGCGAAAGAAGAATTAAAAGAATTTTGAAACAATCTTATGGGACTATACGATTTGATCAGCCAGTCCGCCGCCGCGCCTATGGCTGCTTCCGGGGCGGACTCGGGCAATGCCGCCCGTGGCCAACGTCTCGCGCAAGCGCTGCGGGCCAATCTGGCGCGCCGCAAAGCGCAGAAGAGGGACCGCGCGAAGGCGGAGTCGTTCCCGGCCGGGGATGAAACGCCGCAATGCAAGACTGCGCCAAGCGAGGGGGGCAAAGCGGTTCGGTGAAAGAAGGCTCGGCCAAATGCGGGGCCTTCACAAAAGCGATGAGGGTACAAGCGGACTGCTTCGGATGTTTTCGAATAGGGGGATTTGTTGGACCGGATACGTATCGTCGGCGGCCAAAAATTAAATGGCGTTATAAGAATTTCTGGCGCGAAGAACGCGGCCCTGCCGCTGATGATCGCGTCGCTCCTTACAAATGAGACTTTAACCCTTGAGAATATTCCCGATCTCGCGGACGTAGGCATGCTTCTACGTATTCTCGGTCATCATGGTGTCGATCACTCGATCGATGGCCGGCGCCCGGGTGCTCCCGCGCGCGCCAGCCGTGCTCTCCATCTCAGCGCACGCCAGATCGTCGATACCACGGCTCCCTACGAGTTCGTCTCCCGGATGCGGGCGAGTTTTTGGGTCATCGCGCCGCTTCTCGCGCGGATGGGCGAGGCCAAGGTTTCCCTCCCCGGCGGTTGCGCGATAGGCACAAGGCCCGTCGACCTTCTCCTCATGGTTTTTGAGAAGCTTGGGGCGGTGATCGAGATCGAGGCTGGCTATGTGCAAGCCAAGGCGCCAAAGGGGCTGAGCGGCGCCGAGATCCATTTTCCAAAAGTGACAGTCGGGGGTACCCATACCGCGCTTATGGCCGCTTCCCTTGCAAAGGGCCATACAGTGCTTCACAACGCGGCGCGCGAGCCGGAGATCGTCGATGTTGCCGATTGCCTTATCAAAATGGGGGCGCGAATCAAAGGTGCAGGTCAGTCCACGGTCGAGATCGAGGGCGTTGGCAGTCTTTCCGGCGCGCGCCATGTGGTTTTGCCTGACCGCATCGAAGCTGGCACCTACGCGATGGCGGTCGCGATGGCCGGCGGTGATGTGATGCTGGAAGGCGCGAGCCCAACTCTCTTGGAAAGCGCGATCGAAGCCATCGAAAAAACCGGTGCGGAAATATCCGCCACCAATGAAGGACTTCGCGTGCGGCGCAACGGCAGGGGACTTTTACCGGTCGATATTGCCACCGCGCCATTTCCCGGTTTTCCGACGGATTTGCAAGCCCAGTTCATGGCCTTGATGACCAAGGCCAAAGGGTCCTCGCGGATCACCGAGACCATTTTTGAAAACCGGTTCATGCATGTTCAGGAACTGGTTCGCCTGGGCGCACATATCAAGCTTGATGGCGACGCCGCGGTGGTCGAAGGAGTCGATGAGCTGCAAGGCGCACCGGTCATGGCGACGGACCTGCGCGCGTCCATGTCGCTCGTCATCGCGGCCCTTGCGGCCGAAGGGGAAACAACGGTCAATCGCGTCTATCATCTTGATCGCGGCTTCGAGCATATCGAGGAGAAGCTTGGCGCCTGCGGCGCCATGATCGAGCGGCTTACTGACCGCGCCTAAAAGTTTTTGTCCGCGCACGCCCGGAAAAGAACACGGCCCCTTCCCACTTACTTCATGATGTCCGGTCAAGAAACCGGCGGCACGAGACGCGGAACACGAAAATCATAGCGCGCGTTTCGATTGGTCGTGGCCCTCAATCGTACCAAAATGTTTCACGTGAAACGGTTTGGTACGATTGGCGTCGAAAACCTTACAAGGGGAGATACGCCCAATGGCTTGAGAGACGTAAGATCGCGCGATAAGCAAAATTCGTGCCGGCGACGTCTCCCGTTTTGCGCCTGTTTTTGCCTGGTGATGACCCTACCGGCGTGTTGAAGGTATGCGTGTCACGGCTTCGGCGCAGGCGTCAGCGGGCGGTCGCGGATTGCTTTGAGTTTTGCCTTCTCGGCGTCAGTGAGCCCATTCGCGCCAGGGCAATGCGCCTCGTCGAGGAAGGTGGCGGCGAGGGCAGGAAGGTGCGGGCTTTGCTCGTCAAACGGGGAATCCCAGGAGACTTCCAAACGGCCGAGAAAGGCGCGAAGCACGTAAGGTGCCCCTTCTTCGGCGCAGCCTGTCTCGCGCCAAACTCTGGCGAGGCGCTTTTCGTAGTCTTCATGGGCAACGGAAGAGTGTGCCTGATCTTCCCAAAACCTCGCTATTTCGTCTTCTCCTTCCATGGGCTTCGATGGATCAAGGCTTTGTGCGATCCTTTCCATGGCGGCGCGCCGCTTCTCGCCTTCGGGAACTTTGTCAGTGATAAGTCGCCTAAGCTCATCGAACGATTCAGCCGACCAGTCGCAGGCGGATGGGTCGCCGTTTTTCTCACATAGGTATTTTTGGCCGGTCTCCGGATCGGCGACGCGTGCGCCCCAGATTTCCGCCCTTCGAGCGTCGGCTCGCCATGCGAACACTTGTTTTAGCGACGCGCCCTCGAGCCGTGTGCATTGGAGCGGTTCTGGACGGATCACGTCGCACTCGAAGTTTGCGCCCCGCAAATCTGAGCGGTCGAGCTGCGCGCCCTGGAGCTGCGCGTTCTGCAGGTAGGCGCCATCGAGCGACGCGACCTTGAGCGACGCGACCTGAAGCTGCGTCCAATTGAGCGACGCGCCTTGGAGCTTGGCGCCATCAAGCGACGCGCCCTGGAGCTCGGCGCTCGTGAGCGACGCGCCTTGAAGCTGCACGAAATTAAGCTGCGCTCCCTGGAGCTGAGCGTAATCGAGCGACGCGCCCTGGAGCCGAGCACCTACGAGCCACGCGCCTTGGAGCTTGGTGCCCTTGAGCGATGCACCCTGGAGCTGCACGCCGTCGAGGAGCCGGGCGTCCTGGAGCTGGGCGCCGTCGAGCGACGCGCCCTGAAGCTGAGCGCCGTTGAGCGATGCGCCCTGGAGCTGGGCGCATTGCGGTTCGGCACTGCCCCGGTCGTCGCACTCGAACCTTGCATTCCGCAAGTCCGAGCCATCGAGTCGCGCGCCCTGGAGTCGCGCAGAAGTAAAATCTGCTTTCCTGAGTTTCGCACCGATCAGCACCGCGCCTTCAAGATGGCGCGCGCGAAGAGAGATGGTTTCCGGAAGCGCCTCGATCTTTGCCTCGGTATCGAATTTGGTGTGGTCGATCACGTCAAAGCCCGGCAGAACGAGGCGGTTCGACCAAAGGCTTTTTGGCTTGCGGGCGGCAAGATCGACCTCGCCAGCAACCAGCAGCTCATGCGGGGAAAACCAGCGTCCCCTTTCGTCTGGCCACGGGATGAATCGTAGCGATGGCAGGTTGTTCTGAGCCCATTCGCCTGGGAAGGTTGCGATCGCAGTGACCAGGAGAACCGGTGCAAGGCTTGCGAAAGCCAGTATCCAGATCTTGGCGCGCTGCAAGTCGCGCCACCCTAACCGTGCCGTCTCGCCGCGCGCGATGGAGGGCCATAGCAACCACAACAGCACGATGTCGGCCAGGACAGCGATCCGGTGCCACCAGGTGATCGCCCAATCGTGGTAGGGCAGGAACTGAAGCTCGAAAAAGACCAGCAGCGCGATGGGGCCGATGACGAGACTGATCTGGGCGATCAGCCGCAGCATGAAACCCATGACGCCAGTGCGCACCTCGCGCGATCCGGCCAGAAACTGCACAAAGATGTTGCTCGGCAGCTGGCGGCGCAGGCGCCGTCGCACGTCTTCGTCGGGGATCTGCTCTCGTAACTCGGTGTCGAAATCACCGACCTTTCCCGCGAGCAAGACGAAATGCAAAAGCACATAGGCATGCACGATGAGGAAAATGAGCGGGCCGAGCCAGAAGAAGCCGAGCAGCGGCAGGTCCACATTGAGGAACGGCAGCTTGACGGGGCTCTGCAGGAAAAGATCGCGATGGGTGACGCCGCCAACCGCGATGAGAAGGTAGAGCAGCACAAAGAGATAGCTGAACCACAGTCCCGCGCCGACACTGGCGGCATCAACCACGGCGTCGCGCAGCGCCTGGAGATCCTTTGCCGTGCCAGCGAAGGCCATTGCCGTCGCCGGAAGTGGCGGCGGCTCGTCGGGGGCGGGAGCTGTGTCACCTGCGGCGGCGTCTGGCGGTGCCGCTGGTCCCGTGTGCTCCGTCTCGTCCGCCATGCCCGTCCCCCCAGCGGGAGCTTATGGCGGGAGCGTGGAAACGCAAAGACCTTCACTTAATGGCGATGATCTATAGCCGTTTGCGTTCCAGCGCCCCTACCAAGGCCCAAAGAAACCGCCGCTTTCATAGGACCGCGGGTAGGTTGGCGCGCGGCCGTTCCAACCATCATAGGCCCGACCATAGGTGCGATTGTTCTGCCGCTCATAGCGGACGGTGTGAGCGTCCGTGTGGTGCCGCATCTTGATGCCGCCTTGCGGCTCGCCGCTCATGATGATCACAAAGTCGGTGCTATCGCCGGTCTCGACGCTCATGCCTTCATCGGAAATGATCAGCGACGATCCCGGCGAGATGACTTCCGAGATGCGGTCGATGATGTCTTGTTGAATCTCGATACGGTCGAGCGCTGCTTTGGCCGGATTTAAATCAAACGACACCGGCTCGATATCAAAATCGTCTTCGTTGCGCGATTTGCGTTTTTGGCCAAGCCCGCTCCCTTCCATCGAAACGGTACTCCAGCGGAAACCCGCTCCGCCGTTCGCACTCTCGAGCGCGGTATAGATATGCGTTCCGATAGGACGCCCAGGCTCGCGAATCGTAACCGGACTTTCGAAGACCGGCTGAAAGGACTGCCTTATATAGAGGCGCTGAGTCTTCCTGCTGATGAAGATAGATACCGGGGCCATCATCCGCGCCGCCGCTTTTGAGGCGTCCATGGCCGCGAGTTTCGCGGTGGCGGCCGCGTCTGCCTCGTCCCGGGCGTGCGCGGCGGCCTCCGCTTTCTGGGGTGCTTCTTCCTGCGCGGCAGCAAGTTGCGTCTCCGCTTCCGTCAGCTTTGCGCTCGCTTTTGCTTTCCGTTCGGTGGCCTGTTGGATGGCCGCCGGCGACGCAGCTTCCTCAAGCGCCGCACTGGCGGCCCCGAGTTGCGCTTCCGCCCGGAGTTTGCTGGCCTCCGCCATGCGCACGAGGCGGGCGGCCTCGGCCGTCAATTTTGCGGCGGCCAATCGCGCCGCGTCGGCCTTTTTTGCCGCCATATTCGCGGCCGCGATTTGGGCGGCCGCGATCGATGACAACGTGACCAAAGGCGCCACCGGGCTGTTCGGCGGTGGCGAGTCCGTTGCAGAGGAAGCGGCGTCAGATGGCAGCGTTTCTGTCGCGGGAGAAGCGGCGGCTGGCTGTTGCGGTTCTGTGGCGGGGGAAACGGCTTCGGGCGGCGTTGCGGGCGTTTCCGCGCGTGACCAATGGGTGGCGAGTGTCTTGAGGTCGAGATCAGCGGGGACCAATTTCGGTTTGAAGAGGAGGGGATGTTCGATCGCGACGGGCTGGACATCGTTGCGCGCGATGATCACCCGCATGCCGACTTTCGTCAGATCGTAGAGATGCTCGGCGAAGTCAGAGGGCATCCGAACACAGCCATGCGAGGCGGGATAGCCGGGCAGTTTTCCCGCATGCATCGCGATGCCGGACCAGGTGATGCGCTGCATGTAGGGCATCGAGGCGTCATCATAGAGGTTGGAGTGATGCTCCACTTCTTTTTGCAGAACGCTGAAAATACCGGCGGGCGTTTCTCGTCCGCTTTGGCCGCTGGAGACGGGGGCGCGCAAGATCCAGCCATCCGCATCATAGATCGTGACCCGCTGGTCGCTGAGCGATACGATCGCCATCAACGGCGTTCCCGCCGGGCGGGCCGCCACGGTCTCGGCAGGCTGGGAGACCCGGAGGCGCTTGGCGGCACTGGCGGGGCCGGCCAGGCTCGTCACGAGCAGCGCCGTGATACCCAAGATGGCATGCCTCATACACTTCGGCATGGTCGCCCGCCTCATCCATTCGCAATAGGAGATCATACAGGACCAAAGAAAGTTAAAATATGGCCCGCGGCTTCGCTGCGAGACCCATTCTGGGGCATCATCAGGGCGGTGACCGGGGCGCCGGCACGGGTGCCGCCGGGCGTGATGATTCCCGGAAAACTGGACAAAGCATCATCGCGGTGTAGTTCAAGGTGACGCTGGATTTGAAGGCAGGAATTGCGGGTCGAGGAGTTCGCTCTTTGGGGAAGGCAGCGGCCCAATTGGAAGGCGCTTCAAACCGCGGCCGGGTGTGTCCCGGTCGCAGCCTCATCAAAGACGTTTGGCGTCGCGTGACACTATTGAACCGTTCCCCGCGCTTCGCCGTCATTGACCTTGCAAGAACAGCCAGTTCCAAGCCATCCCGGCTCATAGAGCAAGCATGTCTTCACGGGGGTCGCGCAATAATTTCCAGAGGCTGCCACGCTCCGGCCCGTCACCAGCGGCTCAGTGACGGCGGCAGCGGCTGCCAGAGGCGCGGTCGCGAGAGCCGCCAATCCGGTCCCGACACCATAGCCATACGGATAGCCGTAGCCATAATTATAACCATAGTAGGGCCAACCACGGTGCCAGCCGCGATACCAGCCATAATGCCAGCCCCGGTGCCAGCCATAGTGCCTATAGTGATGCCGATAGTAGTGGGCCTGCTCGATCTGTATTGGTGGTGTAATAATTTGCGAGCTTGTAATGCTCATAGGACCGGCTGAAGCGTTCATCGTGAGCGCGAGCAGGGCGGTTCCGTATACAATCGAAATACTTTTAATATCCATAGCACACCTCCTGTGAGGCTATCCAACACCTCTAATGAGGGTTTACGAAAAGCCCCAACCAAAAAAAACGCCTAGCTGGCGGGTTTGTTCCCGTTGGGCTTGGTGGCCGCTATTTCCTGCCAAGGCGAAGATGCAGGATTGATTGTTCAGGCCGAATCCTCCTACGAAGTCGATCCTTCAGCCTTCGGAAACCGGAGCGGCGCGTGAACCTCACCCTGATTATCGCCAACAAAGCCTATTCCTCCTGGTCATTGCGGCCGTGGATTTTGATGCGGCATTTCGAGATTGCGTTCGACGAAATCGTGATCCCGCTGGCGCAGGACAACACGCGGGCCGGACTCCTGCGGTATTCTCCTTCGGGCAAATGCCCGGTATTGATTGATGGCGAGATCACCGTTTGGGATTCGCTGGCGATCATCGAATATCTCGCCGAAATGTATCCGGAGAAGCCTCTGTGGCCAAAAGCCCTCGCGGCACGGGCGCGGGCGCGTTCGCTCGCCGCCGAAATGCACTCGGGCTTTGCGGGTTTGCGAGGACTGTTGCCGATGAATATGCGCCGCGCGGTGAAAAAAGTTGCGCTGACCCCGGAAGCCAGCGCCGATGTGGCGCGCCTCGAGCAGGCATTCCAGCAAACCAGGGAGGCATTCGGCCGGGCTGGGCCGTTCCTCTTCGGCGATTTTTCGGCGGCGGATGCCATGTTCGCGCCCATCGTCAACCGGCTGCATGTTTATGACGTGGCGGTCATGCCTTCCACAAAGGCCTATATGGACGCCGTCATGGCGCTTCCAGCTTGGCAGGAATGGCACACGCAAGCGCAAGTGGAAGGCTGGACAATTCCCAAATACGAGGTTGCCTAGTGCCCGCCGGGGTTTTGCGACGCACCAAAGGCACCTGCTTGGGAAAATACTTGCCGTCTGGCCCGGAAAGCACGATCTATAAAGGGTCAATTTTTAGCGCGCGAGGCGCCTGGTGAGTCAGTCAAGGGACAAAGGCGCGGTCGCCGTGCCAAAGTCCAGCAGCAAGTCGGATATCGATGGTTTTCTCGAAACCGCGGGGAAACTGCCCGCGGCGTCCGATTCGGGCCGGGGACGGCTCATTTTTGCCCTCGATGCCACGATGAGCCGGCAAGCTACCTGGGACATTGCCCAAAGCGTGCAAGGGCGCATGTTCACCACGGCAGCGGCGCATGGCGGCCTCGATGTCCAGCTTGTGTATTACCGGGGCTTGTCCGAATGCAAGGCCTCGCGTTTCGTCGCGGGCGGACAGCGCTTGGCCTTCCTGATGAGCCAGATCAATGTCGGCGCAGGCCAGACCCAGATCGAAAAAGTTTTGCGGCATGCGCTCGATGAAACCCGGAAAACACCGGTCGGCGCCGTGGTTTTCGTTGGTGATGCCATGGAAGAGAAGCTCGATATTTTGGCCGGGCTCGCTGCTGAACTCGGGCTCATGGGCGTGAAGGCTTTTGTCTTTCAGGAGGGGCGCGATAGGGTCGCCGAGCAAGCTTTCCGCAAGATTGCGCAGTTGACTGGCGGCGCCTATGCCACCTTTGATCTGTCCTCTCCAGAGCGGCTCGTCGCTTTGCTTTCGGCCGCCGCCGCCTATGCTGCCGGCGGCCGCCTGGCGCTCGAATTTGAGGCCCGCAGCGCGGTGGCGGCGGACCATCTTTTGGCGCAGATGCGCTAAAGGACGCAGCGAATGATCGTTTATCTTCTCGGCGGTGTTCTACTGTTCTTTCTCGTGCTCCGCGCGCTGCGGGCGTTCGCTGAGTCGAACCCCGCTTCCCTTGCGCTGGTCATCCGGCGCGGCGGCGGCGGCGTCGCGCTCGCCTTGGCGCTCTTGCTATTGTTACGGGGACGTTTCGACATGGCGTTAGGTCTAGGCGGGCTTGGCGCCTGGTTGCTCGGAATGCGCAACGGATCGCTTTTTCAAATGTTCAGACCAGGCGGCCGCCCAGGACAGAAGAAAGCGTCCTGCGTGAGATCGGCGATGATCGAGATGGAACTCGATCACGACAGCGGCAAAATGCGGGGAATGGTTCTCGCGGGACCTGATGAAGGCAGAACGCTCGATTCAATGACGCGACCGCAATGTGAAGCCCTCTATGACCTCTGCTGCCAGGACGACCCCGAGGGCGCCCGTCTTGTGGAAGCCTATCTCGACCGCCGGTTTGCCGGATGGCGTGCGGCAACGCAGAACCAGGGCAGCTCTGGGCGTCGAGGCACGAACCGCCGTCCCGGCCGCATGTCCGAAGATGAGGCGTATCAAGTGTTGGGACTTCAAAAGGGCGCGTCGGAAGAGGACGTTGTCCGTTCGCATCGTTCCTTGATGAAGAAATTGCATCCCGATCACGGGGGGTCGACGGATTTGGCGGCGCGGGTCAACCAAGCCAAGGACGTGCTGATGCGGCGTCATTAAAGTGGTCCAAGTAAAGCCGGCCAAGCCGGGCGCGGCGGCAGTGTCAATTTTTTGTGGCGAAACAGGAAAATCCCGAACGTTTGAGACTTTTGCAGGCGCGTTCGGCGCTCTCGGCTTCGAGGCCACTGAAGCGCGCCCGGTAAAGGGTTTCCGAGCCTTTCTGTACCTTTTCCGTGAAAGCTTGCGCGGCCATCAGGATCTTGGGGCTTTCTGATTTGGCGCGGGCGAGGAGTTCCGCTGCCTTGTCGACATCCGGGGTGGCGCCGATTTGGATCATCCAGCTATCGGCCTTTGCCGCCGGACGGCCATAGGGAATCTTGACGAGACCGCCATACGGCGAGTTTTGGATCGCGGAGGCAATTTGATCGCCGCCGCGCGATTTCGTTGCGGGAGGATTCGTCGCGGCGCGTGTCGCGGAGGGCGTCGCACTCGTGACGCCGCTCATTTGCCCCGGACGGCTGCGGACGGTGGAACCATCTAGACTTGCCTGTTTCCAGGGATTGTCACCAGCATCGGCGCGGGTCTGAAGCGCGCCGGATTTCCCCGAACCCGAAACATAGGCCGGGCGAGGTCTTTCAGCTGGAATATCCGCGTTGATCGATGCAACCTGGAACGGGTCGAGCGCGGCATCTGCTTTCTGCGCGCTTGCCGCATAGGCGAGAGCTGGTTCTTTGTCCGGTTGCGGTTCCCGGGTCCGGGACCTTGCGTCCTGGCTCACCGCATCCTGGCTCATTGGTGTTTCGGCGCTTTGCGGATTGGTGCCGGACCCGGCATAAGATGCCGTGCGGATCGTCGCGGCGTTGCCGATCTGGTCTTCGATCAGATCGGCCATGATCCTGTCGCGGGCCCCGGCACTCGCGCCGCCGAGCACGACGGCGACGATATAGCGGCCGTTGCGTTTGACCGAGGTCAGCAGATTGAAACCGGAGGCGCGGGTATAGCCAGTTTTGATACCGTCCATCCCCTCGACCCGGTCGAGAAGATGATTGTGATTCATGATCGTGGCGCCGTGGTAATAGAAGGCATGCGTCGAAAAATAATGATAGTAGCGTGGGAAACGCTCCTGGATGGCCCGCCCGAGGATTGCGAGATCATGCGCCGTCGTGATCTGCGCGTCATTGGGAAGTCCTGAGGCATTGGCGAAATGCGTATCGTTCATTCCAAGGCTGTGGGCCTTGAGAGTCATCAGTCTGGCAAAATTGTCCTCGTCGCCGCCGATGGATTCGGCGATGGCCACTGCGATGTCATTCGCCGAACGGGTGACAACCGCCTTGATCGCATCGTCGACGGCAATCGTTTGACCTGGCCGGAGACCAAGTTTGGTTGGCTTCTGCGCGGCGGCAAAGGAGGAAACCTGGATGTCGCTGTCGAGCCGTAGGCGGCCTTTTTCGAGCTGCTCGAACAAAAGATAAAGCGTCATCACCTTGGTGATGGAGGCGGGGTGGCGCAAATCGTTTTCATTGTGGGCATAGAGCGTCTGGCCCGAATTTCCATCGACAACGATGGACGCGATATGCGTCGCGGCGCTGCTTGCATGGATATGATGGTGGTAGCGGATGGACGCTTCGTGATGCCGGCGGCCTTCATGATGCGCGGAGTGGTGATGGCCGTGCCAATGACGGGCCTCAGCGGGAGAGGCGAGGACGCCCGCCATGGCCAAAGCGCAAACTGCTCCACCTGCGGCCATGACATTGCGGCAAAACGTCGCGTTTGGCTTCAACATGTTTGGCGTCTCTGCTCCTCGACCAGCGCCGGGCTGACGGCCCGCCTGGTGATCTCCCTCGGGAAAGCTAGCCGAACGCGGTTACCGCTTAGTTAAGGCCCCGTTAGCGAGCCGGAATTAAGGTCGCGGATCTGATTTATTTTGCAGCGCAACATCAACTTGACGTGATTTGTGCGGCGCACTAAATACGTCACCGGTCGGCTCGCGATGCGCATAGCGCTTTATAAGTTGTTTGCGCGAAGAGAAAGCTGGCTTGTTAAACAAGAGAGAGACGCAATGACGCAAAATTTCCAAGATATCCCAAAATTCAGTAAAGCACAGTTCGAGGCTGTTGCCGCCGCGACAACGAATGTAACCAAATCTCTACAAGAGATTGCAACGGAAACAGCGAATTATTCGAAAAAATCCTTCGAAAAGAGTGCTGCTCTCGTCGAAAAGCTGCTCGGCGTCAAGTCCTACGAGAGTGCGGTCCAGCTCCAGACGGAATATTGGAAAAGTGCTTACGCTGACTTTGTCGCGGAGGCAACAAAACTGAGCGAACTCTATTCCGGCCTCGCAAAAGAAGCTTTCAAACCCGTGGAATCAGTGTATTCGAAGGTCCAGGGATGAAGGTTCTAAGTCTTGCCGAAGAGTACCAGACTTGCCACAAGTATAAATCGGCCATGACATCTATGATGTCAGGCTCCGGTCTGCATGCTGCAGCGCAACATCACCTTGACGTGATTTGTGCGATGCATTATGATTTTTGTTGTCAATCCTTGCGATATTAGCGGCCGTGATCAAGCTTGATGACGGAAGTGACAATATTCAAACGCTGATGTTCACACAATGAAGGACGAATCTTATGGGCTACGAAGCAGAAGACCTCCAAAAGTTTGGTAAGGAACAGTTCGACGCGGCCGCGGCGGCGACAACCTCGTTCACCAAGTCTCTACAAGCTATCGCAACGGAAACAGCCGATTATTCGAAGAAATCCTTCGAAAGCAGCACTGCTTTCGTGGAAAAATTGCTCGGCGCCAAGTCTTATGAAAGCGCTATCCAGATCCAGACCGATTATTGGAAGAATTCCTGTGCTGGCTTCGTCGCGGAAGCAACCAAGCTTAGCGAATTGTATTCAAGCCTAGCCAAGGAAGCTTTCAAGCCGATCGAGACGGCGTTGGCCAAGGTGCAGGCTGCGAAGAACTAAGCTTTCGTTGCATGATGCCTAAGGCTTAAGCCCTCACAAACCTCGGTCTGATCCAACAGCTGCAAAACTTTTAGGTCAGATCAGCCAAACACTCAGGCTAGGCCATGAGCGCGTCCATCGCGATGCGATCATGGGCTGCGGTCACTTTGATCCCGCCACAAATGGCGGGTCTTTTCAGCTTGGTTCCGCACCGCAGATTTTGCCTTGCCATTTCCAGGACGGAGCTCGTGCCTTCTGACGCCGTAAGGGCACATGACGCAGCGACGGACGGAGTTCTTGCCGCCGGCCTCCGCCTGGCGCAACATGTTTCATTGCGATTGCGCGCGTCTCCCATTTGGGATGCCATCCTTACTTGGCCGAAAACGACGCCGCCACAAGCCTTTGGCGGCGAGCATTATTTGCCGAAGGAGGCGTATAACATGGCCAGAAAAAGCCGCCGCGCAGAAGTCCCTGGTGCCGGGGTGCCATTGGCGGACGAGAATCCCGCAATAGAAACCAAGGAAGAAACTGTAGAAACCAAGGAAGAGACTGTTCCGGCCGCTGAAGCGAGTCTTCCCGCCCCCGAAGACTCCTTTCACGCGGCCGAGGAAAACTCCGCTCTTGTGGCCGCCGAAGAAATCCAAGTGGAACCCAGCGTCCCATCCGTCATCAACGCGGCCGGAGTGAAGGAAGACGAATCGCCGGTTGATCCGGTGACGGGAGTCATTGAAGCCGCCCTGGCCGATGATTTCGAAGTTCTCGAAGAACTCGGCGACGAAAGTTTGCGGGCGGCTCAATCCCTTGCCACCTCTTATTCTGAAAACGCGCGGCTGTTCGCGAGGGAAGCGGCCAATTATTCGCGGAGCTGTTTTGAAGCAAGAGCCTCATTTGCGGGCGCCGTACTGACCGCCAAATCCTTCGAGAACGCGGTTCAGCTTCGGAACTGTTATGCCAAGTCAGCCTATGCCAGATTTATGGCGCATCTCTTAAACATGAACGCACTCGCGTGCCGTCAACTCGGAGAGGCGTTCCTGCAGGACGCGCCGCCCGTCACGAAAGTGCCTGGTGTGAAGACGTAGGATTGAGCGGAGCAACATTTTTGGTGACCGCCGACAATGGGTTACCACGACACGATGCCGCATCCTTCTCTTTAATTTTCACATTCCCCAAAATTTGAAGGGCCGTCCGCCGCCGTCAGCGGTGTGCGGCCCTTCTTGATTCGTCGCCGCGGGTCCCCCTGTTTTTTAGGAGAGGCGGTCATGCCGGGGCATGAAACAAGCGCAAACCTCGCGCGTTGGCAAAAAACGCATATGGCTCAAGAAGCGAACCCGATGTAAGCTTAGAATCAAGGATCGAGAGGTGCCGGCGCTGAACGCCGATTCCCTTTTTCCGGCATGGCTCGCGGGTTATTCATGGACGGTCCGCCCCTTGGCGAAATCGCCGGGGCAGAATATCTTTGACGGGCGAGGTTTGGTCTTGACGAATCGTAGGGCGTGGCACTCAAACGGTTGCCCAGCGCGCGACTGCCAAGTTGGCAGTCCCGGCGGTTGGCATGAGCGGGAGGACGGCTCAGCTCGTGCCGGATTCCGCCAGGCCGCCGCGGTTTGCGCCTCAGTGATCCCGACCTACCCGGTCTTCGCCGCCGCCAAGGACACGCCGCCGGGAGAGGGCGGCCCCGGTTCCGGCACCGCTGTGATCACGCGTCCGAAGACGCAAGTCCGGCATCCAAACATGTATCGCGTCTTGCTTTTGAACGACGATTACACTCCAATGGAGTTCGTCGTTTCCGTCCTGAGGAAATACTTCAACAAAGGCCCCGAAGAGGCAACCCGTATCATGCTTCATGTTCATCAGCATGGCGTCGGCGAATGCGGGATTTTTACTTATGAAATCGCCGAGACGAAAGTGACGCAGGTCATGGATCACGCGCGCAAGCATCAGCACCCCCTGCAGTGCATCATGGAAAAAAAGTGAGAGGTTGGAGCCCATGCCGTCGTTCTCCCGCAATCTCGAACAATCGCTGCACCGGGCCTTGGCCATCGCCAATGAACGGCATCATGAATATGCCACGCTTGAG
The DNA here is from genome assembly GCF_029855125.1 of Methylocapsa sp. D3K7. Lineage (GTDB taxonomy): Bacteria > Pseudomonadota > Alphaproteobacteria > Rhizobiales > Beijerinckiaceae > Methylocapsa. The sequence continues at coordinate 870,341 of NZ_CP123229.1, read as the reverse complement.
CATTTGCTGTTCAGTCTGACCGAGGATGGGGACGCCGCCGCCGTGCTGCGGGCCTGTTCCGTCGATCTCGATCTTCTGCGAAAAAATCTTCGCGAATATATTGACCAGGAACTCGACAATTTGGTCAGCGAGGATCGCGAGGATGCCAAGCCGACAGCGGGATTTCAGCGCGTCATCCAGAGAGCAGTCATTCATGTGCAGTCTTCCGGGCGCGAGGAAGTCACCGGCGCCAATGTGCTGGTCGCGATTTTCGCCGAGCGCGAGAGCCATGCTGCTTATTTCCTGCAGGAGCAGGATATGACGCGCTACGACGCGGTCAATTACATCAGCCATGGGATCGCCAAACGGCCCGGCCTTACGGATTCCTCGAGGACGCCGCGCGGCACCGAGGAGGAAGCCGAAGCGCGCGAGCCAAGAGATGCCAAGGACAACGGCGACTCGAAGAAAAAAGAGGGCGCTCTCGATGCCTATTGCGTCAATCTCAACAAGAAGGCCAGGGATGGGCGGATCGATCCTTTGATCGGACGCGAGCCGGAAGTTCAACGGACCATCCAGGTGCTGTGCCGCCGCCACAAGAACAATCCGCTGCTCGTCGGTGATCCCGGTGTCGGCAAGACCGCAATCGCCGAAGGGCTAGCCCGCAAAATCGTCAAGGGCGAGGTCCCCGAGGTTCTCGCGGAAGCGACGGTGTTCGCGCTCGATATGGGCACGCTTCTGGCCGGGACCCGCTACCGTGGCGATTTCGAGGAACGCCTCAAGCAGGTGATGAAGGAAATCGAAAATCACAAAAAGGCAATTCTCTTCATCGACGAAATTCATACCGTCATCGGTGCGGGAGCGACGTCCGGCGGCGCCATGGACGCGTCCAATCTTTTAAAGCCCGCCCTCGCGCAAGGTGTCCTGCGCTGCATCGGTTCGACAACCTACAAGGAATACCGGCAGTATTTCGAGAAGGATCGCGCACTCGTCCGCCGCTTCCAGAAAATCGACATCAATGAGCCCTCGATCCCTGACGCGATCGAGATCATGAAAGGGCTGAAACCCTATTTCGAGGAGTTCCACAAAATCCGCTACACCAATGAAGCGGTGAAGGCTGCGGTGGAACTCTCGGCGCGCTACATCAACGACCGCAAGCTGCCCGACAAGGCGATCGATGTGATCGACGAGACGGGGGCGAGCCAGATGCTGCTGCCGGAACCCAAACGGAAGAAGACGATCGGCATCAAGGAGGTCGAGGCGACCATCGCGACGATGGCGCGGATTCCTCCCAAGACCGTGTCGAAGGATGATGCCGAGGTTCTCGAACATCTGACCGAGACACTTGAGCGCGTGGTCTATGGTCAGAATGATGCGATCGTGGCGCTGACAGCCGCGATCAAACTGGCCAGGGCAGGGTTGCGCGACGGCGAGAAGCCGATTGGCAGCTACCTCTTCTCGGGACCGACGGGCGTCGGCAAGACCGAGGTCGCCCGGCAGCTCGCGGTCAGTCTTGGCGTTGAACTCGTGCGCTTCGACATGTCGGAATATATGGAGCGGCACACCGTCTCAAGGCTCATCGGCGCGCCGCCTGGCTATGTCGGCTTCGACCAGGGCGGCCTCTTGACCGATGCAATCGACCAGCATCCCCATTGCGTCTTGCTCCTTGACGAGATCGAAAAGGCGCATCCCGACCTCTATAATATTTTGTTGCAGGTCATGGATCATGGAAAGCTCACCGATCACAGCGGCAAGTCGGTCGATTTCCGCAACGTCATCTTGATCATGACCACCAATGCCGGTGCCGCCGACATGGCGCGCGCCGCCTATGGTTTTACCCGCACGAAACGTGAGGGCGAGGATCTTGAGGCAATCAACCGGATGTTCGCGCCAGAATTCCGCAATCGGCTCGACGCGGTTGTCACTTTCCGGCATCTGCCCGCCGAAGTCATCGTCAAGGTCGTCGACAAATTCATCATGCAGCTCGATGCGCAACTCGCCGACCGCAATGTCTCGATCGAACTCACCGATGAGGCGCGCAGCTGGCTCGTTGAAAATGGCTATGATGAGCAGATGGGCGCGCGGCCGATGGCGCGCGTGATCCAGCAGGTCATCAAGACGCCGCTTGCCGATGAAGTCCTGTTCGGCCGTTTGAAAAACGGCGGAACGGTGCGGGTCGTGGTTGTGACCCAAGAAGATGGTGTCAAGAAACTGGGCTTCCTGTTCCCGGAAGGGCCGGTTCTCCCGCGCCCGGAACGTGATATCGTCGAAGCTGGCAAAAAGCGTGTCCGGCCCGAACCCGAAGTGCGGCGGGCGAAATCCCGCCGCCTTAAGGAAGAAGGTGGCGACGACGAGGACGATCTGGATGACGACGCATCCGGCGATGAGTCGGAAACGGTCGAGGAGCCGGATCTGAAGCATTGAAACGGTAACGCCGCTGCCGCGTGGACAATGCGCGTGCGGCGGCCGCCGTTCAGCTAAGCTCCATCAATCGCTGCCGCGATCTTGGCACGGAAAGCTTCGAGCACCTCCGGTTTCTCCATTGCACCCGCGTGCCGCCGCAACTCCACACCCGTCCAGCGCGGGACAATATGGACATGCAGGTGGAATACCGTCTGGCCGCCGGCGGGTTCGTTATATTGAAGGAGGGTGATTCCATCCGCCGCGAGCGCCTTCTTAACCGCACGCGCGATTTTCTGCACCCGCGGTATCAGTGCAGAAAGAACATCGGGGTCGGCATCGAGAATATTGCGTGAAGGCTGTTTTGGCAGGACCAGCACATGACCGTCGGCTTGCGGCATGACATCCATGAAGGCGAGTACCGCATCGTCCTCATAGACCTTGTAGCACGGGACTTCGCCGCGCAGGATTTTCGCGAATATGTTTGTCTCGTCATAAGCCGATGGCATGGGCGCGCTCCTCTTGGATTGATGTTCAAGGCACCTTTTTGAAGGGTGCGAGCTCCTCATATTCGCGCATCGCCTCATCGATATGAACACGCTCCCGCTGCAGATAATCCTCGATCGCGCGGGCAAACCGTTTGTCGCCGATGTCATGTGCCGAGAAGGTTGCAACCGCGCGATAGCCTCTGGCCAGCTTATGCTCGCCTTGCGCACCCGCCTCGACGCGGGAGAGTCCTCGCGCAATCGCGAAGGCGATGGCCTGATAGTAGCAGACCTCGAAATGCAAAAAGGGATGTTCCTCGATCGCTCCCCAATTGCGGCCGTAGAGGGCATCCTTGCCTATGAAATTGAGGGCACCCGCGATATAGCGGCCCTTGCGCTTGGCCATGACCAAAAGAATATACTCGCTCATCGCCGCGCCGGCCAATGAGAAAAACGCGCGGCTGAGATATGGCGTGCCCCATTTGCGCTCACCGGTGTCCATGTAAAAGTGGAAAAATGCGTCCCAATGGATTTCCTTGATATCGGCGCCAGTCAGAAGTTCAATCGTGATGCCGTCCGCCAATGCTTCCTTCCGCTCGCGCCGGATCACCTTGCGCTTGCGTGATGCGAGATCGGACAGGAAAGCCTCGAAATCCGCGTAACCTTGGTTGAGGAAATGAAACTGCTGCCCGGTCCGCTGCAGGAACCCGGAAGCGCCAAGCGCCTCCCATTCAGTCCTTGTCGGGAAGGTGATGTGGATTGATGAGGCTTCGATTTTTTCGCGCCAGGCCCGCAGCCCGCCGAGCAAGGCCGAGCGCGCCGCCTCGCCATGCCCTGGCGCAACGAGCAGCCTGCGGCCAGTGACCGGTGTGAACGGCACGGCGACTTGCAGCTTTGGATAATAATGCAAGCCCGCGCGATGATACGCATCGGCCCAGCCATGATCGAAGACATATTCGCCCATTGAATGGGTTTTGAGATAGGCGGGCGCGGCGGCGGCGAGACGGCCGTCTGTATCCTTGACGAGAAGATGCGTGCTCGTCCAGCCGGTCCGGGGACCAATCGATTTGGACGTTTCCAGGGCTCTGAGGAAAGCATGCGAGATAAAAGGATTGAACCGCTCGGCCTCATGACTTTCATCGCCGTGCGGGTCCGGCGCTTGCCCATCTGCCTGTGGATTGGCACAGGCGTCCCATTGCGCGGCGTCGATTTCGCGCAAAGATTGCGCGACTTGGACGGTGTAGGGCGATGTCATCGCGGAACCCCGGGCCGGCGGGTTTGCATCCTACCGCACCTTTGGACGCAAATCATGACAGCACGTCCGTGGCCGGGCAAGCTGCCCGGCGCGCCGCGTGAGGGAAAACTAGGCCGCCACGGCTGGCTTACGGCCAAACACCCGCTGCCAAAAGGTGCGTTGAACTTCCGCCACCAGTTTGCTCCGCTCGTCGGTCAGCAGTTTAAGGGTGCCGGTCTGGTCCTCGAGCAATTTCAAAAGGCGGACCCGCTCGTCTTGCCAGTTTTCGGTGAGGCGATGACGGTCTTCGCGCAATTGCGCGCGGTCGGTTTCGAGATCAGAGATGCGGCGGTCTTTTTCGGCGATGAGACTCTTCAGCCCAGCAAGCTGAATCTCGAATTTCGCCGAATAGGGGATAGTTTCCGCGCCAGAGTGACCCTGTTGCCAATCGTTTTCCGCGGTGTCTTCCGCACTGGTTTTCGTGGTTCTCGGATACACACGGAAAAGTTCGGCTGGATCAATCTTATAGCCCTCCGGATTTTTTTCCCGGTAAGATAACTTGCCGGAAGACAAGGCTTTCGAGATAGTGGATTTGGCGACACCCGCCTCCTTGGCGGCCTGTCCGAGAGAAAGATACATGCGGTTTCCAATCGTTCTCGTGGGAGTTTGGAAACTATTTCGCGAAACTTTTAAGAAAACTTTAAGCGCGAATCAGAAAATGCGCGGGGCGTGGCAGGGCTGCCGCGCTTTGTCGAAGGCCAAGGCTGATTGGTGAAGCATCAATCTTGTCCGGTCGGGGCAGGAAACCTTACCAAAATGTTTCACGTGAAACGTTTTGGTACGATTGACGCAAAAGTTTTGGCAAGCCGCAGGTCAGGCCCGCCTCTCGGCTTGGTGCGACCGGCGAAAGCGGCTGTCTTTTTGCGGCTATTTTGGGGGAGGGGATGGGCGGCGATGAGCAATGATCCGGAGGAGCCAGAGAGCGGGGCAGGCGCGGCTAAGCCACCGCAGAAGTCTAAGGCCGAGGATAATCCTTGGTATCTGCTGGCGACGCTCTATGGAGAGCCTGCCCTTGAGGATAGCGAGCTGCGAACGAAGAATCGGATCGCCTGGAATCGCTACTTCGCGGCTAACCTCGACGATGAAACACGCGAGCAATTAATCGAACAAAAGCGGCATCCCGCAGAAGATCTAACCCCTTTGTCCGCAGAAGAGCTAGCCGAGGTTGGGGAAGCCTTTGTCAAGAGAGCAAGTTCCTCGGCAACGCAGGTTCTCCCTCCGTTCAATATTATGATCAATTTCTCAGGTGTTCAATTCACTAACAATGTATATTTTGCAGACTATCTCTTCGCGGGGGTAACTTTTTTTGTCGACGCGAATTTCTTCGGCGAACTTAACTCATACTCCGGCGCGACCTTTTTCGGTGGTACATTTTTTGATCGCGTTATTTTCTCCGGAAATGCCCACTTTCATTGTGCGAATTTCTGTGGTGGCGCCTCGTTTATCTATGTGACTTTCTTGAGTGGCGCCTGCTTTGATGGCGCGATATTCCCTAGTGCCGCCGATTTTTTAAATTCGACTTTCTCGCAATATGCAGGGTTTAGAGACGCAACATTTTGTAGATACGCTGCATTTCATGGCGCTACCTTCTCTGGTCAGAGCTTCTTTAATCAAACGAAATTCTATGGTCGGGTGTTGTTTGACGGAGCGAAATTTCACATGCGGAGCAGCTTTGTCAGAGTGGAGATGAAGGAGGAGACCTCATTTGAGAATGCGACATTCTTCGGGGAGACGCGCTTCACTAGTGCAATTTTTGAAAGGACGTGCAGCTTTGTCAATGCGGAGATGAAAGGAGAAACCTTTTTCGATACAATGGCGTTCAACATGGAGCCTCCTAAATTTTTCGGTGCCAAACTTCACCAGGGCACCGTGTGGCGTGGAATAACTTGGCCACCAACTCCGAAAGGCAAGGATGAGGCGGGGGTGTTCGTTGATGCCTATGCTTGTCTCAAGCTCGAAATGGACCGGCTAAAAAAGCACGAGGACGAGCTCAAATTCTTTTCTCTCGAATTGCGATCGCTCCGGATCTTGCGAGAGAGCAAATTTAGAGGATCAGGGATTCCGATCGCCCTTTATGGGATCATCTGCGATTATGGCCGCAGCTATATCAGGCCACTGATTGGGCTTTTCGTGGTGGCGGCAATCGGTGCCTTGATCTTCTTACCATTCAAAATACTATCGCCCTGGGAATCCCTGAGTCTCAGTTTCGCAAATACCTTTAATGTTTTTGGCTTTCGCAAAGATTATTTTGATGCTGCGACGATCAGCAATCTTCCCGATCTCTTGAAAGTCCTTTCCGCCGTTCAAACCATCCTCGGTACAATTCTCCTTTTTCTCGTCGGCCTTGGCATTCGCAATCGATTCCGCATGAAATAGTCATGGCGTCATGGCCGGGCTTGAACCGACCATCCAAGCGTCCGCCTTTCGTTGTTGGATGCCCGGCTCGGGGCCGGGCATGACGAGTCGGGAACCTCAGTCCTCCCTGAACATCGAGCATCTCACCCTCGAAACTGATCACTCTCGCCTGCGGCTCGGCCTCGAAGGCGGCGACGAAAAGCCCTTGCCCACCCCTTACCCAGCACTGTCCAGCAGCCGCCCTGCGGCGGCGCGCGCTTCGTCGGTGATCGTCGCGCCGGCGAGCATGCGGGCGATTTCCTCGCGGCGGGCGTCCATTTCGAGATGGACCACCTGCGTCGCGACGCGCTGACCTTTATCAGTGGCATCCTTGGCGATGCGGAAATGGCCCTTGGCTCTCGCCGCGACTTGCGGCGCATGCGTGACGGCCAGCACTTGCACGCGGGAGGCGAGCCGCGCCAGCCGCTGGCCCATGGCATCGGCGACCGCGCCACCGGCGCCAGTGTCGATTTCATCAAAGACAAGTGTTGGCGCCGAGCCGCGGTCGGCGAGAACCACTTTCAGCGCCAGCATGAAGCGTGCGAGTTCGCCGCCCGAAGCGATTTTCATCAATGGCCCGGGCTTTGTTCCGGGGTTGGTTCGCACCCAAAATTCGACCTGATCGCACCCGTCGGGACCATCCGCCTCTTTGCTGATTTCCGTCATGAAACAGGCGCCTTCGAGCTTGAGCGGTCCGAGTTCGGCACACACCGCGGCATCCAATGCGGCGGCCGCTTTCTTCCGCGCGGCTGACAAAACCCGTGCCGCTGCCGCATACGAGGCCTCCGCGGCTTCGACGTCTCGTGTCAAGGTGATGAGTCTAGCTTCGCCGGCATCGAGCGCGGCAAGGTCTGCGGCAAATTTATCGGCAAGCTGGGGAAGTGCATGGACGGCGGTTGTATATTTGCGTCCCGCTGCCCGCAAGGCGAACAGCCGTTCCTCGATCCGCTCCAATTCGCGCGGCTCAAAATCGGCTTCTCGCAAGGCCTGATCCACGGCCTGTCCGGCAAGATCGAGGGCATCCAGGGCGGCATCGAGCGCTTCGGCGACAGGCGCGATCAATCGAGGAGCTTGAGTCTGACGCCGTTCCAATCTTCGCAGGGCTGCAGAGAGGCCGGGCATCGGCGAATGTTCACCGGTCACCGCCGCCTGCACGTCGCGAAGTTCCCCTGCAACCTTCTCGGCTTGCATCATTGTGGCGCGGCGTTCAGAGAGCGCGGGCTCTTCATCCGGCTCGACTGCAAGCGCAACCAACTCGGCAGCCGCATGGCGAAGGTAATCCGCCTCCGCGCGGGCCTTCTCGACCCGCGCCAGTTCGCGGGCGCTCTCCGCCTTGAGGGCGCGGACACGCGCATAAGCGTCGCGCACCGTGGCGGCCTCACCTTTCAGGCCGCCATAAGCATCGATCAACTGCCGGTGGGTGCTCGAATTGACGAGTGCCCGATCGTCATGCTGCCCATGGATTTCGACGAGTTCACAGGCGATCGCGCGCAACCCTTGGGTTGTCACCCGCTGATCATTGACGAACGCACGGCTGCGGCCATCCGCGAGTTGCACCCGCCGGAGAATGAGGCCGCCATCCGTATCAATATCTTGCGCCTGCGCCGCCGCAAAAGCGGGATGACCGGGGGCAAGCTCGAAACTCGCGCTGACTTGACCTTGCGCTTGGCCCTGGCGGACCAAACCGCCGTCCCCCCTGGCGCCAAGCGCGAGAGAAAACGCGTCGAGCAAAATCGATTTGCCCGCGCCTGTCTCCCCGGTCAGAATCGTCAAGCCACGCGCAAACTCGAGGTCGAGTTTGTCGATTAAGACGATATCGCGAATCGAGAGCGAAACGAGCATGGGGTGGAGGGACTCCCCGATGCGGCGAGATAGCGCCACCGGTGCTCTTTATATCTTTTAGCGAAACGGCGAAAAGAGGCAAATCACCCATATGACTAGAATGAAATTGCCTTGGCGGGATATTGCCTAGGGTCCGTACTCTATAAGATCTGGCTGTGAGGCTTTTGTCAAAGGCGGCACCTCCCTCTGCACGATTAGTAATCCAGACGGATAACTATTATTGACAGCCCCTCGGCGCGCATATATTGTTAGCCATATGGATAACTTACCATCGAGTCTCGACCTTGTGTTCGGCGCTCTTGCGGACCCAACCAGGAGAGCGGTCCTTGAGCGTCTAGGGGAGGGCGACGCCTCGATCGGGGAACTCGCCCAACCATTTGACATGGCGCTGCCTAGTCTGATGAAGCACGTTCGGGTGCTGGAGGCCGTCGGCCTCGTTGAATCTCAGAAGAGTGGGCGCGTTCGCACCTGCCGGTTGAAGCCGGTCGCCATGACCGATGCTGAACGTTGGCTGGCCGAGCAGCGTGCGGTTTGGGAGGCGCGCCTGGATCGGCTCGAGGCCTATGTGAAGACAATTGAGAAGAAGTCCCGGAAAAGAAGGTTGAAATGATTGAGTTCCGCAAACGGCGGACGCTCCTTGCTGCCGCCACGATCTCAGGGAGTTCGCCCGCGTCATTGACACCACTGTCACATGCCCATCCCAATCAAAGGATTTGATCATGAACTCGTCCACCAACGCTGCGCTCTCGCAATGGGCGCTCGATCGCGAAACCGTTCTCTCGCGGGTAATTGATGCGCGGCGCGACGTTGTGTTTTCTGCCTGGATCGACCCGAAACATCTGCCGAGCTGGTTCGGGCCAACCGGTTTTAAAATCGAGACCAAGGAGATCGACATATGCGTCGGCGGTCTGTGGCGCTTCGACATGATCGCACCTGATGGCCAGCGCTTCACCAACCGGATGATATTCCGTCGTATCGAACGACCGACTCTGATCGAGTTCGATCACGGAACGGACAGCGATGACGATCCGGGGCGATTCCGGACAACCATCACTTTCGACGAACAGGGCGATAGCAAGACCGTGATTACATTGCGTCAGTTGCATCCAACCAAAGCAAAGCGCGACGCGGGCATCGGCTTCGGTGCAGTCGAATACGGTTACCAGACGCTCGAAAAGCTCGCGCGCCATGTCGAGGCATTGCGTGCTTAATGGGTCTGCTGCCGGATCACCACCGTCAGCGGCCGGCATCTCGGCGATGAACGCAATCAATGTCGATATCGTTCGCTCACTGTTCATGCCCCTCTTCCTAGGCGGCACGCTAAGGCCCGTACCCAATAAGGTTTGGCTGTGAGGTTGTTGTTCTGATTCAAGGCTTCTGGAAGGGAGCTTTGAATGCGCAAGCTTTACTGGCTGGACGACGAGGCTTGGGCTCGGATCGAGCCGCATCTTCCCAGGGGCCGCAAGGGGCGCTCGTCGCGTGGATGACCGCCGGGTTCTGAGCGGTGTTGGTCCCGCCTTAATGACTATCGCCGTGTCGCAACTCGATATGACAAACTCGCCGAGAGCTTCCTCTCTGGCGTCCTCATCGCAGCCTGCGTCAGCTACTGGGCTAAATGAGTCCTGACCCTAGCCAAGGCGGAAGATTTTCGAGATCCAGGATCCCTTATCCTCGTTTGGCTGCAGGCCGCCGCCTTGGAGCAGCGCGAAGGCATCCTTGTACCAGCTTGACTCGGGGTAGTTATGGCCGAGAACGGCGGCGGCGGTCTGCGCTTCGCTGGGGACACCGAGCGCGAGATAAGCCTCGGTCAAGCGCATCAAAGCTTCTTCCGCATGGCGAGTCGTTTGATATTTGAACAACACCTCGCGAAAGCGGTTGATCGCCGCCGCGTAATTGTGCTGGTTGAGATAATAACGGCCAACCGACATTTCCTTACCCGCCAATTGGTCGCGGGCAACCTGAAGCTTGTAGCTCGCATCCTGCGCATATTCCGACTTCGGGTATTTGTCGGTGATGACGGTAAAGACCTCGACAGCCTTCGCCGCGCGCCCTTGATCGCGGCTGATGTCCGGGATTTGATTGTAGTAGGACATGCCTTCGAGATAATAAGCGTATGGGATGTCTGGGGATGCGGGATAAAGGGCAATGTACCGTTTTGCCGATGCAATGGCGTCGTCATAGCTGCCATTTTGATATTGGCTGAAGGTGGTCATCAAACTCGCCTTCCTTTGCCATTGCGAATACGGATATTGTTTTTCAAGGTCAGCGAATTTTTTGGCGGCGCCATCATAATCCTTGGATTGGAGCCGGGCTAATCCTTGATTGTAGAGATCGTCTGCTGGAACATCGGGAATGATCTTGGTTTCGTATTTTTCGCCCTTGAACAGATTGAATGGATTGAGAGAATCCATCCATGAGTCAGCGGAGGCCGGCATGGAGACGGCCATCACCGCCAATGCCGCGACAGCATGGATCGATAACCAGTTCGCAGCGTTGCCCGCCGGTTTATGCGTGTTCCTAGAGGCGATGTTCATAGGCTCTGCTCATTTGTCGAAAATTAAAAAAGCCAGGGCTCCGACGGTTTTTGCGCAACCGGTGCCTTTACGCCTCCAATTCTATCTGTCCGTAAAAAAGCATTAATGTGGCAGAAAATGATTAATTTGCGCCCGGGAGGTGTTCGCGCGGCTCAAGTCAGGGTTTTCAAGTTTTTCCGGAGTTGGTTGCGGTGAGCAAAGGCTGCCGTCCTTGACGCAAACCCCTAATAAGCCTATCTAATTCGGTGAAAACCTAGGGGATCCCCGGCAGGGGGCTGAGAGGCTGGCGGCGCTGACAAAGCGGCCTAGCGACCCTTCGAACCTGATCCAGTTCGCACTGGCGTAGGGATGGTAAGCCATGATTTTTCCCTTAACAGATCTGTTTTTCCGGCGCCTTTGTGTCGATAGCTGGCCGAAAGCCCGCGCCAATGGGTAGGGCCATGCCTATTCGCGTTATCGGTGCCGGTGTTGCCGGGCTCACAGTTGCCTTTGAATGCGCCCGCGCCGGGCTTGATGTGGAAGTGGTCGAGAGGCGGGAGGGTCCGGGGCTCGGCTGTTCCTATTTTGCGGGCGGCATGCTGGCCCCTTGGTGCGAGGCCGAGGGTACAGAAAAACTCGTTCTCCATCTCGGTCTCGAATCGCTTCAATTCTGGACAAAAACCATACCCGTCGCAAAACAGCATGGGTCACTTCTTGTTGCGCCTGCTCGTGACCGGCCGGAGCTTGCCCGTTTTGCCCGTCGCGCCTCTGGCTTTGAGCGGCTTGACTCCACGAAAATTGCGGCGCTGGAACCGGATCTCGAAAGGCGTTTTGACGAAGCCTTGTTTTTCCCCTCCGAGGCGCATCTCGATCCGCGCGCGGCGATGGACGTTCTCGCAGCGCGGCTTGCTTCTTTCGACAATGTTGCGCTGCGCTTTGGCGTGGATGCGGCTCAGATGTTGAAGTCCTCTGATTGGACGATTGATTGCCGCGGTCTTGCGGCGCAAGACGCGTTGCCCGATCTGCGCGGTGTCAAGGGTGAAATGCTGGTTTTGGCAACGCGGGAGATCACGCTGAGCCGGCCGGTGCAGCTCCTGCACCCGCGCCATCCTGTCTATATCGTGCCGCGCGGCGATGGGCGGTTCATGGTCGGCGCGACGATGGTCGAAAATGCCGAGCCCGGCCGGATCACCGCGCGGGCCATGCTCGAATTGCTGGGTGCCGCCTATTGTCTGCATCCGGCTTTTGCCGAGGCGGAAATTGTAGAGACGGGGGCCGGCGTGCGGCCGGCCTTTCCGGGCAATCTGCCAAGAATCCGCCGCGACGGGCGTAAACTCTATGTCAACGGCTTGTACCGGCATGGCTTCTTGCTTGCGCCCGCTCTTGCCAGGCGGGTCGTGCAAATCATCCGCAAAGACGCTTATTTTCCGGAGGTGATGGATGCAAATCCATGTGAACGGCAAAGCGCTTGACGTTAGGGCGGCAAATCTGGCCGCGTTGCTGCACGAACTCGACTATGAGGACACCGCGGTCGCCACAGCGCTCAATCACAGTTTTGTTCGGAAAACAGATCGCTTCAAAACACTATTGAACGAGGGCGACGAGGTGGAAATCCTCACCCCGCGTCAAGGAGGCTGACATGGCGGCGTCTCCACACCAGGACCGTCTCAAGCTGTATGGCGCCGAATTTTCTTCCCGGCTGCTTGCCGGGACCGCGCAATATCCCTCTCCCGCAATTCTCTCGCAATCCATCGCGGCGGCTAGGGCCGAAATCGTGACGGTATCGCTCAGGCGTGAATCCGGAGGCAGCCGGGCAGGCGAGGGGTTTTGGGCGCTGATCCGCGAATTGGGCGTCCGGGTTTTGCCGAACACCGCCGGGTGCCTCAGCGTGAAGGACGCCGTGACCACCGCGCAAATGGCGCGCGAAGTGTTCGACACGCCTTGGATCAAACTCGAGGTGATCGGCGAAGAAGATACTTTGCAGCCGGATGTGTTTGGTCTCGTCGAAGCGGCATCGATCCTCACGCGCGAAGGATTTCAAGTCTTCCCTTACACCACAGAGGATCTTGTCGCGGCCGAGAAACTGCTGGGCGCAGGCTGCGAAGTGCTCATGCCTTGGGGATCGCCCATCGGCTCGGGGCGTGGCCTCAACAATCCCTATGCGCTCAGATCGTTGCGCGCGCATTTTCCAGGCGTGCCACTTATTGTCGATGCTGGAATCGGCGCGCCTTCGCATGCGGCGGTGGCGATGGAGATGGGATTCGATGCAGTGCTCATCAACACGGCGATCGCCAAGGCGGGCGATCCTGTGCAAATGGCGCGTGCCTTTGCTTTGGCGGTGGAGGCGGGGCGGCTTGGCTACAACGCCGATCTGATGCAGGCGCGGGACATGGCGGCTCCCTCGACACCCGTGATCGGGCGCGCCTTCAGCGATCGCGCGCATGCTTGATCCTTTCTATCTGATCGTTGACAGCGCGGCTTGGATCGCACGGCTGTTGCCGAGCGGCGTGCGGCTCGTGCAATTGCGGATCAAAGACCTGCCAGGTGCTAGGGTCCGCTCCGAGATCATCGAGGCAAAAGCGCTCTGCGCGGGCGCAGGCGCCCAACTCGTCGTCAACGACTATTGGCAAGAGGCGATCGATACGGGCTGCGATTTCATCCATCTTGGCCAAACCGACCTCGATTCAGCTGATCTCGCCGCGATCCGCCGCGCCGGTTTGAAGCTCGGCGTCTCAACCCATGACGAGACCGAGCTTTTTCGCGCCCTCGAAACCCAGCCGGATTATATCGCGCTTGGTCCTATTTATCCGACAATCCTGAAAGCGATGGCCTTTGCGCCGCAAGGCCCGCCGCGCCTCGCAGAATGGAAGGAGAAAATTGGCAAAATACCGCTCGTTGCGATCGGCGGTATAACCTTGGAGCGGGCGGTGGGAGTATTAAAAGCAGGAGCGGACAGTGCTGCCGTTGTCACCGACATTACGCGCAACGCCCATCCAGAGCAACGCGCGCAGGATTGGGTTAAGGCAACGCGGCGATTTGCCGTGTAGAGCCGATCGCGGAGGATTTTCCTTTACGTCGGGTCCTCGCGATGCAGATCGTGGACCGTCACCCCCCGCGTAATCGCCGATCGTTCCAGCCATTCGGGATGGCGAAGCGTGCGCAACGTATCCTCATAGCCCGAGTCCCAATGCTCACGCATCGATGTGCCGGAAAACTCATAGTCCCGCGCGTGGCCTTCATAGTTCTTATGCTGATAGATAAGATGCACAATATTGACGACGGCGGCGTTAGAACATTCGGCCAAAAATTCCTTCTCGCCTGGCTTCAGCGCTTCGGGTGGGACTCTTTTCAAAGCATCGGCAAGGCGCATCTTCATATTATGCGCGCGCGCGAAAGCATCCGTATTCTGGCGGGTGCGGCTCGAATACATGATTTCCTTGTGGCGGGTCAGAACATCGGACATCTGGCGGGGCAAGGTTCCGCGCGCGCTAAAAAGATCTACCTGAAACACCAGCGAGGATTGGTGCTCGTCTTGTTCCAACAAATATTGCAGCGGCGTGTTGGAGACGATGCCGCCGTCCCAATAATATTCGCCCTCGATCTTGACGGCCGGAAGCGCCGGGGGAAGCGCACCTGAGGCCATGATGTGCTCGGGGCCGATCCTTTGCTTCTCGGTGTCGAAATAGACGAAATTGCCAGTCCACACATTGACCGCGCCGACGCTGAGCCGTTTGCGGCCATCGTTGAGAAGATCAAAATCGATCAGCTTTTCGAGCGTGTCTTTTAAGGTGCCGGAATCATAGTAACTGGTGGCGCCCTGCGCGCCCGGCGGTTGCAGCCAAGGACTGGGCGAGCGTGGCTGAAAGAATCCCGGCTGGCCAAAGAGCAGCGTCATCAGGGAACTTGTCTGATTGCGGAAATCACGGAAAATATCGCCTTCTGGCGTATAGGCCCAGATCTTGCGCCCCGACACCGTGGACCAGAAAACTTCGAGGTTTTGTAACCGCTTTTCCGGCCCATTGCCGGCAATGATCGCGGAGTTGATGGCGCCGATCGAGACGCCCGAGATCCAAGTTGGCTCGCAGCCTGCCTCGGCTAGTGCTTGATAGACGCCGATCTGATAGGCCCCCAAGGCGCCACCGCCCTACAGGACCAGGGCGACGCGGTCGTAACGTTTGGCGATGGCCTCAATATTGTCCCGGCGAGTCTTTGCGCGCGCCGGGCGCATCTCGTTCATTGCGCGGGCTCCGTCAAGAAAGACAAGTCTTGGAGCGGCGGCTCAATTCTATCCGCCAAATAATCATGTACGACCTCGCCAAGGCCGAGCGTCACATCAGCGATGAAATGGGTGCCGGAAAGCACTTTCAAGATCGGAAGTTTTGAAACATTTGCCATCGCATGGGGAAATAATTGCAGCGCCGCTGGGCCGCTCCAAGCGCCTTTCAACGAGACGTTTTGCCAACGATACCGCACGAGCTCACAGATCCGCAGGCCGCCATCGACATGCGGTATGATTTTGATCAGAAAATTCGGCGCACCGAGTTCGCGCAGGATCGGTGCGGGGTCGAGTTCAATGTGCTTATAGCCCATACTGCCTATGGCGCAGGGCACGGAGCCAAAATGCAGGGTGCCCACAAGCACCTCGCTCTCGTGGCTGAGATTCAGACGAGCGAGTTTTTGCGGAAACCCCCAAATTTCGCGCCCCGCCGCGATCGGAGCTTCATCGTCAAGATACATCGAATGAACGTAGGTTCCCGTTTCGCCTCCGAGGCCGACGCGAATCATCTGGCCGCATTCGGTGAAATCCCCAAAGCCAGTCGTATCCGGCAGACGGATGAATTCAAATTTGACGATCGGGTCGATGATTTCGAGGGGCTCGGGCACAATGGCGCGCAAAGCCTCTGGATCGGTCAAATATTCGACGACAAAATATTCGCGATCATAAAAATGATAAGGTCCCCGCGGATAGGAGGGGTTGTTGAGCGGCATGGCGAAAGCGCGCGCGCGGACATCGGCGATTTTCATTTCGAGGCTCCTCGGGAGGGCAGGAAACCTGGCAAACGCCAAGTTGTAGCGGCAAAGCATGACAGATTTAAAAATTGCCTCAGGCTGGCATCTCAAGAAGTCCAGCCGTACCGTCCGCCGCGCCGAACAAAAGTCTGCGGCCCGGACCATCCCAAGCAAGTGCGCCAATCGCCCGCCCGGCCGCGGGCGGAGGGCGCACCAGTATTTCCGCCCCGTCGGGAACCCGGCAAAGCATCACCAGTCCATCCTCATAGCCTTGCGCCAAGACGAGCGATTTTGGATGAAAGGCAACCGATGTGACCCTCACTTGCCGTGCGCCGCATTCGAGCGGTGCTTTGCCGATGGGTCCTTCCTTATCTTTGAACGGCCAAATGATCGCGGCGTCGGCGCCGGACGTCGCCAGCCATTGGCCATCGAAAGACCAAGACAAGGAACGCGTCTTCGCGGGGTAGCCGCTCATCCGCATGTCCTTTTTGTCGGCAGTCCGCCAGCCATGCAGCGTGTTTTCCTGCATCGAGGTCACGAGAAATCGGCCGTCTGGGGAGACCGTCGCGGAGAGATGGGAGCCTTTCCATTTGAACGGCTCAGGCGGAGCGGCGGTATTGGGAAACCACAGGCTTGCGCCATCATAATGGGCAATCGCGATCCGGTAACCCTTTGGCATAAACGCGAGCCCGCGCACGGTTGATGGCGCGGCAAAGGTCTTAATGACGCCGTGGTGATCGCGGGCGCGGACGTCCTTCCCGCAAGACCAGGCAACCGCGCCATCCTCCCGTGCGGCGAGTGCGTCGATCCATTTGCCTTTTTCGTTGGCGATTTCTTGGATGGCGCCATCTTGCGAGACAACCACCACACGGCCGTCATCGCCGCCAGTGACAAAATGACCCGCCGAATTGACGGCGGTCAGAATCGCGGCGTCCGGATGCACGGGAATGTGCTGTCCGCTGCCGGGCGTCACGAAAAAGACGGTGCCGTCTTCGAGCGCGAGCGCCGGAATATCTCCAAGGAAACCCGCCGCCGCGACGGGAGCTCCTGCGTCCAGCGGCTTGACATTGGCGGTCAGGGCAGCAGCGGTCATCGGAAGCTCATGCGTGAAATGGATCGCTCGCTGGGCGTTAAGCGGCGCAGCTCAAGAATCCCTTGGTAATTTCGTCTTCCTTGAGGTTGCGGCCAATGAAGACAAGCCGGCTCACACGCTTCTCCTGCGGCTTCCATTCGCGCTGCAAATCGCCATCGAGAAGCATATGCACGCCTTGAAAGACAAACCGCTTTGGCTCATCCTTGAAAGCAATGATGCCTTTCGCGCGCAGGATGGACCCGCCTTCTTTCTGCACATAATCTTGCAGCCAGGGCACGAATTTCTCTGGATCGACATCGCCGTTGATGGATAGAGCGACGGACTGCATGTCTTCGTCGTGATAATGTTTTAGGCCATGTGACTCGTGATGATGGTGCTCGTGATGCTCGTGGCCGTGATGATCATGGTGGTCGTGGTCATGTTCAGGATCATCACCGCCGTTGAGAAACTCCGGCTCGATTTCGAGGATGCGCTCCAAGTCGAAGGCGTTGCGGCCGAGCACCGCATCGAGCGGCACGGCGCAGTTCGTCGTCTTGTGCAGTTGGGCATAGGGGTTGATTGCCCGGATCCGCGCTTCCACGTCGTGAAGTTCTTCCGTGCTCACGAGATCGGTCTTGTTGAGGATGATCACATCGGCGAAGGCAATCTGATTCTTGGCTTCCGGCGCGTCTTTGAGACGGTCGCCGAGCCATTTGGCGTCGGCGATGGTGACGACCGCATCGAGCCGCGCGGCGTCGCGCACATCGGCATCGACAAAAAAAGTTTGAGCCACGGGAGCGGGATCGGCGAGGCCGGTCGTCTCGACCAGGATCGCGTCGAATTTGCCCCGGCGCTTGAGGAGGCCCTCGATGATCCGGATGAGATCGCCGCGCACGGTACAGCAGATGCAGCCATTGTTCATTTCGAACACTTCCTCGTCGGCACCAACAACGAGATCATTGTCGATGCCGATTTCGCCGAATTCGTTGACGATGACGGCAAACTTCCGGCCATGGTCCTCGGTGAGAATGCGGTTCAGAAGCGTCGTCTTGCCAGCGCCGAGATAGCCGGTCAGCACGGTGACGGGGATTTTTTCGGACACGCGGAACTCCAAAGTTATGGCCGCTACGGCCGCCATTCCGCCTCGCACGCGTTGGGTCAAACCTCGAGTGCACGGCTTGCGTCAGCGCTCTGAATGTTTGCGCTTAACCCGGAGATGCCGGTTTGCATGTCTCACAGTTCAAGAACCGCAATTGCAATTCGGGTCGATTATTGTTGAATGAAGGTAGTTATAAAACAACGGCAAAACGGATGGAGGCCTCGCCCGGAATCGAACCGGGATTGAAGGATTTGCAGTCCTCTGCGTAACCATTCCGCCACGAGGCCCCTGCCGCACCGCGTCACGCGGCCCTCGCCTATACAGAGGATACGCTTTTCCCGCAAGGCGTGGTTCCAACAAGCCCGCTAAGCCGATGGCTAAAGGAGAGGGCAGGGAAATTTGACCGCGAGCGCTCCCGGGTAACCTGCGATCGCCACTACCTCTTTGTTTTCGCATATAATCTTATGGAAAAGCGGGGCAATTTCTTGGGATCGTGCAGTAGCCCTTTGCAAAGGCGGTTGCAGCTTGTTATATGCGCGTCGCGAAGCATCGCGATCCCTGATAGCTCAGCTGGTAGAGCAATCGACTGTTAATCGATCGGTCGCAGGTTCGAGTCCTGCTCAGGGAGCCAAATCTTTATCCGCCTGCATCCATAATCGTCCAAAAATAACAGAAAAACAGGGACTTAGAGTGCAATCTCTGTCCACAGACGTTTTTGGATGTGCGTTGGTATCCGCGTCAAATGTTGGTATCTTTGTTGGTATCCAGCCATTGCCGCCTGAAAAGATACCAACATGGCCGTTACCGATCTCGAAATTCGGGCCGCCAAGCCCGCCTCCCGCCTCGTAAAGTTGTCAGATGGTGGCGGACTGCAATTATGGATCACGCCCGATGGTGCCAAGCGCTGGCGGTTGGCTTACCGCTCTGGTGGTTCTCAAAAGCTGCTTGCCATCGGCGTCTATCCTGCAACCGGCCTTCGCGAGGCGCGGGCCGCGCGGGAAGAAGCCAAGCGGCTCTTGGCTGCTGGACAAGACCCATTGCTCGTCAAAAGGCTCGCCAAGGCTACAAAGGCCACCGCGTCCGCCAACACATTCGACGCAATCGCGATCGAGCTTTTGGATAAGAAGCGGAGGGAAAGGAAAGCCCCGCCGACTCTCGAAAAGTTCCAATGGCTAGTTGGGCTCGCCCGCCCAGCAATCGGGGCGAGGCCGGTATCCGAGATAACCGCTCCAGAAGTGTTGGCCATTCTCAGGAGCGCGGAATCTCGTGGCAAGCTTGAAACCGCTCGTCGGCTCCGCTCAACCATCGGGCAAGTCTTCCGCTACGCCGTCTCAACTGGGCGCGCTGACGCTGATCCTACGGGTGCATTGAAGGGCGCGTTGAGCGCACCAACAGTTCAGCATCGCGCCGCCATTATCGAGCCAAAAGCATTCGGTGGGCTTCTCCGCGCCATATCTGGCTATGAGGGTGCGCCGGAAACGCGCATGGCGCTGGAATTGATCTCTCTAACGTTAGTGCGCCCTGGCGAGCTTCGCGCGGCTGAATGGACAGAATTTGATCTTGACGCGGCGGTCTGGTCAATCCCTGGCGAGAAAATGAAAATGAGGCGACCGCATCGCGTTCCACTCGCGGCCCGCGCCGTCGCCATCTTGCGCGAGCTTCAAACTATCACCGGACATGGAAAATTCGTTTTTCCATCCATCCGCTTGCCGGCGCGCTGCATGAGCGAGAACACCATCAATGGGGCGCTTCGCCGTCTAGGGTTTACCGGCCACGAAATGACCAGCCACGGCTTTCGTTCGTCGGCGTCTTCAATGTTGAACGAAAGCGGCCTTTGGAATTCCGACGCCATCGAACGCCAATTAGCCCATGTGGACAATGATAGCGTCCGCCGTGCCTATGCCCGTGCTGATTTTTGGGACGAGCGCGTTCGCATGATGACCTGGTGGGCTGATCGATGTGGTGAGTTGCGTTGCGGGGGTGACACGATCGCCAAGAAAAGTTGACGAACATCCACGTCCTCGGCTTCCCAAATTCCCGCATTTGATGGTGGATTTCCACATGCCGCTTCAAACAATCGGTAGAAAATCGAGCGTCCACGCGCAACCATGAACACGCTGGGATAGGCCGACGGGCCGACAAGCCAAGGAGCATCGCTTGGTTTCCCTGCGTTCCTCTGATGCGCGCGGATGCTCGCGATGTCGTAATTGTTGAGGCTTTTGAGCGCATTCAAGCCCGTTGACGAAGACATCGTGAAACGGATTGTTGAGGCGGTCGGATTAACGGCGGTTAATGTGGACCTTGCAGCGTTGGGCGCAGATCTCGATAGGCTTAGGGTAAGCGCTGAGCAGATTCGCCACACATCATCCTCTCGGAAGGTATTCCCTACAAAACGGAAGCGGCATGCCGAGACTGTCAAAAGCCATGCCAAAAAACTTCTTTCTGCTCTCAGCTCTTCCCATGAAATCGACACTCTCCTTGAATTTTTGAGCCCATTCTATCGTCGTCATCAAGATGGAAGTCCAAAGGCGTATGGTGAGCTAATGCTTTCGCTCAGCTCTCTCATTCAGGACGCAGACCAAATTATTTCAGAAGCGAATGCAGAAATCCAACAAGGGAAGGAGGCAGGCAAACTTCCTGAATCCAGCCCCCCGCCCTTCTATTCGCTCCGTTCGCTCTTTTGGCACAATCCCCACGCAAGCGTTTCCTGGATCATCGCGTGGGAATTAGCGCCGATTTTCAAAAAGCATTTTGGCAAGGAAGCTACTGCGTCAACACCTTCAGAAGGAGCGGAGGATCGAACCCCTCGCGGGGCATTTGTGCAATTCGTGCAAGCTGTTCAGAATTATTTGAAGCTATTCCCCGGAATAAATGCTGTCTCGCCGCACACGATTGCTACGGCGTTGGGTAGAACGAAATCCCAAAGAGACGAGCAAAATCATGACAGGAAGTGACTCGCCCGTTTTCTACAGGGCGAGCCGTTAAAATTTATCTCAGGGACCCTGCGTTTTACCGGCCTCATAGGTCTGATCTTATGTCCTCGCGTGTCCGTCATCGACGGAACAAAGCCACATCCGAGGACGACTATATGATCTCAGCTTCCCATATCGCTATCCGCTCGCCGTTAGGCGATGCGCCAGTCGGCAAGAAATCGACTGCACTCAATTACCCGCGCGCGCGCCGTATCAATGACGCCTGCGACGCGCTGAAAATATCTAGAAGCCATCTGTACGCGCTCGCGGCCGCCGGTAAGATCAAACTCATTCGGATTGGCAGCCGCACCCTTGTACCTGAAGCAGAGCTCGATAGGCTTGTCGAGCAAGGGACCTAAGCCATGATCGCAACAACAAACCCGGTCCGCGCTGGTAACGCGGCCGGGCTCAGAAATTCGTCATGCTTGGTGGCTGACAAATCAAAGGTTACGCTAAATCTTCTGCTGTCGCAAGGCGAATCAAGCGGTGCAAATGGAGGCCAGTTACCTCTGTCTGGCGACGTGGCTGTAGGAGACCGCCCGCGCGACGACTACCAAAAGAAAGCCCGCAGCAATCCGCGCCGCAGCAAGAGTCAACCTCGGCGCCTGGCGTCAATAGTTCTCGGCCAAATACGGCGACTGGCGCTCACTTGCCTCGCATCGCGCGGATACCTGGATCCGGTTGATTGGGCCTACGTGATCGCGTGCGTTCTTGGAAGTGCCGAGCACGGCCGGTACAAAATGAATGGGCGCATAGCCTCGTTCGCGATGTGGCCCGGCCTCGATTACTCGACGCTCGCCAACGAGCTTCAACGACTCGGCTTTTGCCTTCATCCCGACGATATTGGCGCGGCGCTTCGGCGCGCTGGAAAGCGGAACGGCAGGGCCCTTAGTGCTGATTCTATTGCTCGCATTCTTGGCGTCACCGCTAAAGAGCGATCGCTCGCCGATGCTCGGAATATTGGGGCCATAGATGAATCGCGCGAGGAGCGGAACGAAGCCAGCGCACGGGCGAAGGCAGAGAGGCGTCGAGAAAGACGACAGGACGCCATCCGCCGGGCCGAGGCAGAACGCAAGACCGCCGAGCGCCGTCGGTCTGGGGTAAAGCCGCGCGCTGTTTATGAGGCTGAAAGCTTGTCCGCGACCAAGCCATGGGAGGCTGAGGGTATATGTCGAAGAACTTGGGAGCGGCGGCGGAAGTGCTCCGAGGTCGCCGCAAGTCCGTCCGAACTATGTGGGGCCGCCGTCAGAGGGGAACGGCCTGTCGCAAGTCCGTCCGTCCCTCACCCTTCTAGTTTACTAGATCACAAGGTGCGGAACACACTACGAAGACCCGAAGGGGCCTGCCAAGGAGAGATTGGAGAAGCATCTGTGCTTACCACAGCAATGCTACTGGTGCCGTTCCGAGGAAGCCACCCACTATTGCCAGCAGACCAGCAGTTCGTATCAGGAGGCAAAGAATGCTTTGCATGACAAGGGCCAAACTTAAGAGCTGTCCAGCACCCACAAACAAAGGAACTATGGTCATGGTGGGTGCCGAGACTGAGCCGGGGCCAATCGCGGGAGTATCGGGAAGCTGGGCTCTGAATTTACCAGTCCTGGACTTGTGGCTCATCTGTCAAGCGCCCGAAACCATAGCGGTCCCGATGGAAAGGCAGGCCGGCGACGTGATCCGGTTTACTGGCTTGGTAACCGGCAGATGCGGGCGCAGAGACATCCGCGTGCATGTCGTCGAAATCGCTGATGATGCCACACCGATCAAGAGGCCGCTCCACGAGCCCGAGGTGTCGCTGTGCTTGAGGAAAAGCATGCTGACTGGACAACCATCCAATCGGGTAGCGCCGCGATCTTTGCCAAATCAAGAGGCAGAGCTGCAGCCGTTTTGGAAGAACCGCTTGAATGAGCCGCGCATTGCGCGTGGGGCACCAAATGGACGTCGCTGATCTCCCGATTGTAAGCCTAATCATACGTCCTGACGCCCGTCGCTTGCGCGAGGCAGCAATCCCTGAATTGATGCCTGCCCACTGTCGAGCCGCCAGAGCCTTGCTTGATTGGACACAGCCACAGTTAGCTGAAGCTGCAGGGCTTGGGCTGTCTACCGTTGTTGATTTCGAACGAAGCCGCAGGGCCGTATCCCCTGAAGCTGTTCAAGCGATCAGCCGAGCATTGGAATCGGCCGACGTCGAGTTCATCGCCGAGAATGGCGGCGGCCCGGGCGTGCGGCTCAAGAAAGCCAAGCGGAAGGCGAAATGAACTTGCCGCAGTGCAGCATCACAGGCTTGCGATTTATCGCGATATATTTCGACAATCGTTCCCCTTGCGTCTATGCTTTTTGCCGAGAAATCTTCTCATCGCCGGGTCCCGAGAGGCTCAGGTTGCGATCGGATCGACCCATGATCAAAAACGAAATCCAGCCGCGCAATCCAAGCACCCCACTCTGTGTTCAATTCACGCTTCACATCGCGGAAGCTCGTGACGCTCTGGCGAGATTTGAAGAGGCAATTCAGCAAGCCAATTGGCCAGATTCTGTGGTTAACCAATATGCGGGGGATATTGACACACTGCACGGAGAGCTTTTGGAGCCGTCTCCCTCGCCAATGATTATTCGAGATGCCGGGAAATCGATGCGCTAAACGCTGGATGTAATTACCGCCCGGATTGAGGTGCCCAACGTAATTGCAGCCGCCGAGGTGCTATGGTCAGCTATCGGGCTTGCGGGCGAAGCGCGTTAGGACTAGCGATTCCGATAGTCGCTTGGGGCCCCCGTGTTGTTGTAGGCGGGAGCCGTCATTAGATCGTCTTTCGTGCGATTGAGAACCAGCGAATTCGTGCCGTCGCGAGTCGAGAGTTTCAGCTCCTTGAAGGGAATCACGACGTCTTTCTGGTTAACGCCAAGGAAACCACTGCTGACGCTGATGATCGCCGCCGCTACGTTGCCGTTGCTATCAATCATGAGAACGGTGGCTCTACCGATTTTTTGTTCGGAAGGATCATAAACATTCGTTTTATAGATTTCGGAGGCGAGCTACTGGCCCATCGGAAGCACAGTCTCTGCAAAGGCGACGCTGCAAGCGAATGCAAGCACCGTGGCGGCCAAAGCGAGCAATTTTAACATAGGTAATCTCCTTGCGCTTCTACGGCTCACAAACGACGCGCCTAGCCCTTTGGTTGCCTATCCGGAAACACCAAGCTTGGCGGCATAGCAGTCACGTAGAATTGAGCAGCGGCAATAAGACGTAATACGAACCTTTCACAATGTACGAAGTTCACTTCCCATCAACTCCCCGGTGTGACTTGGCCGCTTAATTCGGCGGCCTTTTTCAAAGCCCACTAGGTGATCGCGATAAGGCGTAGCGTCCGGCCTCAAGCGCCAGGACAATGTGTGATCGTCATCGAGAGCACTGGGCACGCCGTAAGAATTTCTCCTATTTCTTCTTTAGATTGGTAGCTTCAAGCTCCTT
Organism: Methylocapsa sp. D3K7; assembly: GCF_029855125.1. Lineage (GTDB taxonomy): Bacteria > Pseudomonadota > Alphaproteobacteria > Rhizobiales > Beijerinckiaceae > Methylocapsa. The sequence goes on along the minus strand of NZ_CP123229.1, from coordinate 845,824 downwards.
CTTCTGAATCGAAGCGAATGTCGAAACAGGCATGGCTTCCTTCGGTTTCACCTTTTTTGGCTTCTTGGCTTCACGATTGCCGTGCTTGTCACTTCTTGCCATGATCGCCTCCAGCAATAAATCCGACGCCGACAATCGATGATAACTCTGCCGCTGCAGTGAATGCGAATAGGCAACGCTGGCGGCTTTCTCGATCCGGGCGCGATTGACGTCAAACACATGTAGCAATGAGGCTTCGTCGCGATCCGCATAGGGACTTATTTTACTTAAGGCTTCCTCATTCAAGTAGAAGGTGATTTCGAACGCGGAATCGTTGCCCCAGAAGCGGACGCAGTGCCGTGCCAGATCGTAAATTCTGCTAGCGTTCGAAAAATGGAGTGCCATTGAGATTTCTATTCCCAAAAAGCTCACGAGGAAGGGCTGGCCCCAATAACCCTGTCCGGCACCCCTCCGAGTTATCGAAAGTATATACATGAGAACAAAGGCTCACCATTATTAGATGCCGGCGGCGATTTGTTTCGTGAACGCGCTTGCACTTGCGGTGGAAGTTCTCAGCTATTCCCCATAAATGATAAGCTTGCGTCATGTGCGGACACTTCACCCAATGCTACATGTGGTGTGAGCTTGTCGAGCTTTACCGGCTGACCCAGCCAGCAAAACGGCTCGGAGTTGGTTTCGATGCGCTGGGGCATCGCGGCCCATCTAAACGGAGAAAATAAGCCGGCGTGATCCTCGGGGAAGCCGAAAGCGAAAAGGAAATGACCAAAGAAATCTACGGTCGTCAAATTGCTGCGGCGCGGGCTCTCCTCGGTTTGTCGCTAAGGGAGCTTGCCAGGAAGGTTAAAATCTCGACGGATGGAAGCAAGCTTCGGCGAGCCTGTAGGGCTATTCAACAAAATTGCCGCCGTTTGTCCCGTTCTGGAATTGGCCGGTATCGAATTCACCAATGGAGACGAGCCGGGCGTAATATTGCGAAAGACGCCGAGGGGCGATCCGGCCGCGTCAATTCCCGTCGAGAAGCTGACAAGCGAGAATGATAAATTGCCACGCGATGAGGACGGCCGTAACAATCGCTGCAACCTCGCAGGTGCGCTCGTAAAGATTGCGGAAGCTGTAAATTCATTTTTTAGAGCGCGGCGGTTTTAGCTTCGCTGTGGCGAATGACTGCTGCGAGTTGTGGGGGGCGCTCAGGCTGCTTGGCATGGGAGCCGCCGCACTTCTGCTAGTCTTAACTTAAAAGCCAGGGCTATTTCTGGCGACAATGAAGACATCTCGATACTGTGAATCGGAGCCGAAATTTGTTTTCGGACAGCAGCCTCAACCGCCAGCTGGTCCCTTCCTTCAGCTAGGAATAAGGTAGCGATCGAAGGACGGCCTCTAGATGACGCTGTGACAACGGCGACAATCCATGCATCCATATGCAAAGAATATCATTTAATGAGCTAATCCACCAACCGCTTGTCAATCCTCCCATATTTCAGACTGCCCGCTCTCGGGCCGCGCGCCGTGTATATTTGGCGGGTAATGCGGCCGCCCTCCGCGCATCTGCAAGCGTACGACTCGGCCGGAGCTCATCGAGATTGCAGCGGCCGCATTTAATCCTACTTGACCTGTTCCAAATGGGTTAGCGCAGCTTCGGCGTGAGTCGTAGCCATCTGGGCATTGCCCTTTTTGCCCTCGTCGATTGCTTGTTTCAAATGTGTGATGGCTTCTTCGGTGTGGGGATTAGCCTTGGCCTTTTCACCGGCCTCCGCGTGGATGAGCGCGGCGTCGGCGTGAGTTTTCAGGACATCGGCATGTCCTTGCTTGCCGTGGTCAATGGCCTGCTTGGTGTGTGTGATGGCCTCGGCGATGTGATCTTCCTCAGCCAGCGAAACCTGTGGCATCAGAAAGAGAGCGAGAGCAAAGCTCAACATAACGACAAAGAATCTACGAGACATAGACGAATCCTCCGGTTAACTTATAGCTTCTCGACAGACTCGCCGTTTCGTGCGGTGAGGCTGATGGTAGCGTGCGCCTCAAACGCCGATAGTTGCGTTGGCAACATCTGGCACAACAAAGCCTATGGTTCGTGCCGCCTAGGAAACCTGGGCGCTCGCTTCCGCTAGTGAGATTTCTGGCTATCGTGTTGTTCCCCTTCGGCCCGTTTTTCTCCGGCGGTCCGTATAAAGGTGGAACGCGGAGACTGAGGAGCAGGAAAAGGAACGCGCCAATGAGGGCGGCAAGCGCTATGATACTTACCATCGACATCGAAGACCTCCCTGTTGTGCTCTAAAGGGGTAAGCGTCTCAGCGTCACAAATGCGCTCTACGGTGCGGTGAAGCCTTAACCCTAAGTGTCCGTCCGGGAAGTAGTTGAATCGGATGAATCATTTGTGATTCATTGGCGGCTGCCTGATTCGATGAGAGGCCGCCAATGTGGACGTCCGAAAACCGCCCGAAATACAATCGTGACAAACTGCGCTATCCGAGCGATCTGACGGACGATGAGTGGTCGCACATCGAGCCGATTATTCCACCGGCCAAACGTGGCGGACGCAAGCGCTCTGTTGAGCCGCGGGAAATCGTGAACGGTCTCATGTATGTGCTGAGCACGGGATGCCAGTGGCGTTACGTTCCCAAAGATCTGCCGCCCAAGAGCACGCTGTTTGGTTATTTCGACCTTTGGAACTGGGACGGCACGCTGGATCGCATTCATCACGCGCTCTACGTGAAGTGTCGCGAAGCCATGGATCGTGAAGCGAGCCCGACGGCCTGCGTCATCGACAGCCAGAGCGTAAAGAGCGCGGAAAAAGGGGGCGCCGCATCGATCCGAGCGGCTATGATGCTGGCAAGAAGATCAAAGGCAAGAAGCGCCATATCCTCGTCGATACGCTAGGCCTGCTGCTGCATGCAGTGGTGCATCCCGCCGACATTCAAGATCGGGATGGTGGCGTGCTTGTTCTGTCGACCTTGTTCGGCTTGTATCCGTTTTTACAAAAGCTCTTTGCTGATGGCGGATATCAGGGCCCGGTCTTTCAAAAGGCGTCGGCCAAAATCCTGCCGCATATACAAATCGAAATCGTCAAACGCTCCGATCAGGCCAAAGGGTTTGAGCTTCTGCCGCGACGTTGGGTTGTCGAACGCACCTTCGCTTGGCTTAATCGTTGCCGCCGCTTGGCCAAAGACTTCGAAAATCTCACCCGAAACGCACTCGCTTTTCTCCGTCTCGCCTCAATTCGTCTCACGCTCAGAAAGCTTTGTCTGAATTGATGAACTTTCCGGACCGACTCTAAGCGGCGGCGCTTATTGGTAGAGCCTATCGCCGCCGCGTGCCCGACACCCCGATTAGAAACGTTCCCCGACCCCTAATGTTCCGAGGAGATCGAAGCTAAAAATGGTGCATACGTTTCGAAGCTCGGCCCTTCCCAATCCTTCGTCTCGACAATAGTCTTGCGTTCAGATACGTCTCTTGGCCCCCGAAGACCCGTTCCGAATAAATCTCGGCCATCTGAAGAAGGGACAAGGGAATGTGGACTGAAACTTCTCCCTGTGGTGCGACGGAATACAGAGAGGTGCTTGCCCGTTTGGCGCTCCAACGTGCCAACATTATGCATCTCGTTGACCTGAAACGCGGGGGGTACTCCCCGCGGCGAACAGAAATGCGGATCGGCCGCCTCACCGATCGGCCACAGCCGTCGCTTGACGCTCTCCCGATTGGGCGCTCGCCCTAGCTCGATTGCGGTTCCTCCGCCGGCGGTTCCGGCTGCGATGGCTGTTCCAGTAGTGGTGGTGGTGGTTCCGGCGGAGTGTTGGCCTCTAAACCAATTTGGGCGCCCTCATCGGAGTCCTTTTGGCGGTCCGTCTCGTACCTTTCCTCATGGCTGCCCGCGTTTTCGGTTTGCCGGCCGACCTCGTGCCTTTCGGCATGATCATCTTCGTGCCCCGCGGTTCCGCTGGCTTCATCCTCGTCAGAGCGGTCGGCCTCATATCCTGCATTTCGGCCGGCTTCGTGGGCCGCATCGACGTCCACGACCGGCGCCGAGGGCGGCGGATCAGCAGGCTTCCTAAACGTGGCGATTAGGTCGGCGAAGAACTTTTTGACATCCATGGTTGTGCCCTCCAGTTCGGTCCGCAACCCATGAACTCCAGAATCAGGCCGCGGTCAAAATCGGATAGCCGATCGCTCGCCACGGCCCCGCCCAATACTCAACATCGACAAGAACCGTGGGCTCGGATACGCTGAAGGTGCGACTGGACCAATTTTGGTTCGCTCGCCAATATGGACAGGGAGGTAATTCATGCGCAGCTTGTTAGCATTGCTATTTGCGGTTTTTGCTTTGTCGTTGGGGGCGTGCGGTACGCCCTCGGAAGAATCGCCCTCCGACCAAAAGAATTCCGGCAAATCGTCGGCACCTCTTACGCTCCCGCAATGAGACGAGGGCGACCCAAACTTTGATTGGGTCCTTCGGATTTCGCAAGATGTGAGCCCATCCGGTCCAGACCAAAGAAGCTGAAGTTGGAAAGCTTCGGTATCTCGGACTTGGGCCGGATGAGGCTATGTTGCACTTCAAACTGTGTCGCGCTCCAAACTTAGTTTCGAAGCGGGCAATGCAAAATCGGTTATCCGGCGTCGGTCGGCGAATGACCGCTCCTGGCGACAAGATCGCTGTGCCTGCGGCGCGCAAATTCATCGGGAGTTGGATGAGGAGCAAACGTGGCACTGACGTAATTATTTGTATCGGTTTGACGATTCTTGAGCTGATAGCTCGGCGACGAACGTCCTAGGGGTGTTGAATTTAGACGTCCGGGCATTGAGTGCCTCGGGCTATTGAACAGAAAAGCGGATGACCGTGGGAATGCCAACTCGAGCAACGAGTGAGAGCAACGAAGCAGATCAATTCTATGAGAGCATTCCGATCTTCGACAGATTCGGGAGCCTGATGGATCCGGCCCTCTATAAGCCGCTACCAAATAACTGGTCGATCGGCATCGCCGATATTGTACAGTCGACCAAGGCCATTCGCGAGAATCAATACAAGGCCGTGAACATGGCCGGCGCCGCCGTTATTGCGGCGCTCAAAAACGCGCTGGACGGCAGCGACTTCCCATACGTGTTCGGCGGCGACGGGGCGAGTTTCGCCGTCCCGCCGCAGGACCTTAAGCGCGCGCGTGAAGCCCTTGCGGCCACCACGGCATGGGTGAAGAACGATCTTGATCTCGTCATGAAGGCCGCGCTGGTTCCGGTCGCATGTATCCGCGCGCAAGGCGCCGATGTACGTGTGGCTCGTTTCTCACCGTCTCCAAATGTCACCTACGCGATGTTCTCGGGTGGCGGCTTGGAGTGGGCCGATGGCACTATGCGGCGAGGTGGGTTCGCGGTTGTTCCCGCGCCGCCGGGCATTCGTCCGGATCTCACCGGCCTGTCGTGCCGGTTCGAGGAAATGCCGGCTGCGCGTGGAGTGGTCCTTTCGCTGCTTATCGTGCCGGCCCGCGGCGCCGACCCCGACGCTTTCCGTGCGGCCATCGATGACATCGTCGCGGTCATCGCCAAGAGCCCGGACATGTCCAATCCTGTCTCGCTTGCCGGCCTCCGGATGCGTTGGCCGGCGGCTGGTGCTGAACTTGAGGCGCGCGCCGCGCGCAACGCTGAAATGCCGCTGTTCGTGCGGCGGAGCGCTGTCCTTGTGCGGACCTTTATCTATTATTTTATTTTGCGATACGGCATTCGTGTGGGCAGCTTCGTGCCGATGACTTATCTGCAGCAAGTGGTCGAGAATTCTGATTTCCGTAAATTTGCCGATGGCTTGCGCATGATCCTCGATTGCACGCCCGACCTCGTCGGTGAAATCGAGGGACGCCTTGTTGCCGCGGCATCGGCTGGAACGGTCCGCTATGGACTGCACCTCCAGGACGCTGCGGTGATGACTTGCTTCACGCCCTCCGCCACCGACAGCAATCACGTCCACTTTATTGATGGCGCACGCGGAGGCTATTCGTCTGCGGCAACGGCGCTGAAAGAAATGACCGCACTAGATGAGACTTGAACACCCACGCCAATCATGGTGACATCGGCACGATGTTGATCCGACGACGGCGAGCTTACCGCCACTTTGACGGCCGTACCATACATTCGTGTTTGGCGAACTCGACCCGCTGTGCTGGCTTACGACGCGACCATCCAAAAAAGGGCCGGGGCGACGATGACCACAGCTTGATCGACCCCTCGAGGATGCGGCCAGTGCCAAGTGGGCTAAGGATGCGGTCCTTGCGCAACCGCCTGCAATGCCCGTGTCGCCAGCATCGTTCGCGAGAGTTGCGGATACGTTGCACGATAGCCTCGCCAGCGTGCGATCGGAGCGAGGGCGCCAAACAGCACGCGCTGTACTGCCGACGGAGGCGAACGAAACACTACGACGTCGCTGAACTCCTGCGCGATCAATGCGAGCTGCAGCATATTTGGCATGCCCTTATTGTCTGTGTGCCCGAGCCGAGCCAGACCAAACAAGGTCTCGACCATATGGGAAAAACGTTCGCCGGGTGTGATCTCCACGCGTACCCGGGCGTCGCGATCGGCCGCGTTCCACCAATCATGCCACATGCCAGCCTCGACCACGGCGCTCTCGCCCTGGTGAAGAATGCTTGTTCGTCCGTCGAGCTTCACGGTCAGTTCGCCCTCAAGCACGGTGAACTGCTCGACAAGAGCGGGATGGCGGTGTTCGCCTAGAACTTGTGCTCCGACGAGCGCAGTAAGCTCTGCCGTCGCGCGACCCGCGGGGTTCTGGTGGGGAAGCTCGATGATCGTCGCGCGCTCGCGTGTGACGGGGTTTTCCCAGACCTCACCGATTTGGATCGGCGTGCGGACCGGCGGCTCGTTCGGGTCTGGGTGCGACATAAACAAATTTTTCGCCCACGACCGCATTCACTGTCAATAGATTCCAGTCACGATCATCACTGCCCCACATTGATCGAATAGCATCACGGACGGCGCGCGAACTCTCGCTGCAATTCAGAGGCTTGGAAAGAGGTCCGTAATTTGGGGACCCCTGGCGGGGAGAAGGAAACATGGTTCATCAACGAGTCGGCGGTCTATAAATTCCCCGATGTGCGCTTTGCCCCCAATGGCGACCGGGATGCGGACATTGCTGGGTGTCTGAGACGCGCCATAAGGCGACATCACGACTTGCTCGGGTGGCAGCGGGTCGCTCGTTGGAGGCCCTAGCCAGAAGCGTCTGAGCCGCCCTGCTGCACCAACTCGAGGGTGATGCCCTCGGGACCCTCGAACAGCCGCAGCTTTCGGTTGATGTAATCCATCTCGTCGCTCAGCATGGTTACGCCGTTGGCCACGAGGTGCGCGGTAGCCGCCTCGATGTCGTCGACGCGGAACGCGAGGTGGTTGTAGCCCCGTTGCCGCAGATTCGTCGGGTGCGCACCCGGATCGGTCCCTGGGGTCGGGTCGAACTCGAGCAGCTGGATCTCGAAACGAGGATCCGCTCCCTCGAGTGCGAGGGTGATGTGCAGCGCTTTCATGCCCGGCATGCCCATGTACCGGGCGGGAAGGCCGCCGTCGATCGTCGCGACGTGCTCCTTCCGGAAGCCGAGGAGCGCGAAGAACTCGATCGCCGGGCCAGCATCGGCCACCGCGATAGTAACATGATCCGGATTGAGGAACATCTCACTCCCTCTCATCAACGCCGTGCAAACGGCCGCGCCGGCTCACCTCCGCCGAGTAAGCTGCCGGCAACTGGTCCTCCCACTCTTGCAAGACTACCATCTCACTCCTTCGCACGGTAGAGGGGTGGCCCGCGGCGAATTCTGTTTTGTGCCATTCTCGACGTTTCGCCCGTAAGCCAGACTGGTCCGGTGTACCTCAAGAACCGGACGTACTGGCCACAATCAGGTACTTCAGAGTCGCGCCAGGAGCGGACATTCTGGGCGCGGCACCCCAAGATCAGCTTCCGATCAATCCCAGAAATTCGCGACCGAGCCGCCAAGCGCTGAGAATAACAAAGCGGATAGTTACGGTAGAATACTTAAACGATCGGGCGACCCGTCGTTGGGGAGGATCGATGCCTGATGTAGGAATGCCATCAGTATTTTTAGATAGCGCAAAAATCCATCATTGAGCGAGAGGCGGCCTGTTTGTGCTGTTCGCTTCCACCTGCAACGTCGTCCGGGTGCCTGGTCTACGCCTAGGCGATGTTTTAATGAATGTTCTCACGATGCTGCTGAACTTGCCGTCGCGCGCCAGATAGTGCCTAGGCGTCTGAATGCTCAGGTCTTGTTCGCTGCGGGACCATTTAAGCTCAAGAGGAAATCGAAATGAGCGAACCACGGCCGCGCAAAAGCGCAGATCGGATAGGATGATAAAATAAATTCCCACTGAACTGCTTCGCTGCGCAACGTCTAGTCACACTATGAAATTTGCATATAGTGTGAAGGTAGAAGGCATTATCATTTTGCATATAAGTGCAAAGAATTTTTTCGCTGAAAATTCGTTCGCCGCGAAATCTCTCGAAATCACCCTCTAAGTGGTTGATCGCTCATTATGCTTCTCGATTATCTGGCTTGCAGTGTCTCCCGATACGAGAATGAGGCCAGAAAGGCCGAACGGCAACGTGAAGCGGCTCTTCTGAACGAGCACAACCATTTGCTGTCACGAGCGACGCCGATAATCGACGATTTGGCCAAGGTACGGGACGAAGGTTAGACACAAACGACAATTTGTCGCTTGCGTGCTCAGAGATTGTCGAGTTTCGCGCGCATCTTGTCTAGCGTCGAGGCGAACGGGGATTGCGCCGGGCCTTCGAGCGCCGGCAATGTCCTGGTGGCCTTGATGTCGATCGCTTCTCTCGCCCGGTCATCGAGGATTTGACGGCGCAAGGCCAGGGTTTCGTTCATGACCCGCGTCAGTACCGGCAGGCATTCGACAATCTTAGGCACGGTCGTCTCGTCCGTCTCATCCTCGGCCAGATTGGATAGGCGCTTGGCGAGCGCCGACGCTGTCTGGACGAAAAGATCGAGGCCCTGCGCACCGCCGCCCTCCAGATCTTCCAGCGTGACGTTTGCCTGGTCAATATATGGAACGGGCAGGGCGGTGGCGCCGGACGCGACAAAGGCGTCCCATGTATCGGCGCGCCGCCACTTTTCGAGCGCCCTGACGGTATAGGCGGGCAACCCCTCGCGGGCCAGCGTATCGCGGACGCTCGCCAGGGTGACCGGGAATTTGGTGCCGCGCAAGGCGACCGAGAGTTCGAGGTAAATCTGCTTGCCACGTCGCCGGGCAATGGCCGAGTCGTCTTTGCGGTTGCGGATGGTCATCTTAGCCTTCCTATTCGGTGATCGAGATCAGTTCCCTAAGATGGCGCCAAGCAGTATCATCTTACCCTTCCTCGGGCACCGCACGGACGCATCAACCCACACTGAAATCAGAGGGGCACCCTGTTGCCGACAGCCATGAGATCGCCGAGCGCTTCGGCAAGCATACAAGGACGTTTTACGGGCTATGGTGCCGTAGCCGGTGTGGTTGAAATTTGAAGGTGGCGTAATCTCCAGCTTGTGAAAGCTAACAGAATCGGCTTTGGCATGCCGACGGAGATCACGCCATGACAATGGATAGCATAAAGTCAGCGATCGGTTCTTCCGAAGAAGGACATTTTCTTTTCGATGATTGGTTCGATCCCCTGGAAAATGGGGTGCGCACGCGCATTCGGGGCTTCATCGAGGAGCTTCTCGAAGCCGAGCTGGACGCGGCACTGGGACGAGATCGGTATGAACGGCCTCGGGGGGGCGGCAATTTGCGGATAGGGGCTGTCGGCTCGCGCCACGGCCATCGGGAGCGTGGTCTGATGGGAACCTTCGGGGCGACGACCATTCGGGTGCCCCGGGCACGGCTGACGACCCCTGAGGGCAAGACGGCCGAGTGGCGGAATACGACCATCCCAGCCTACCAGCGGCGCACGAAGCGGGCAGACGCTCTGATTGCCGGAGCTTATCTGTCCGGGACCAACACGCGCCGGGTGCGCCGTGCACTGGCGGCGCTGTTCGGCGGCGCAGTGGGCAAGGACACCGTCAGCCGGGTTTGGCGCAAGACCAAAGGCGACTGGGACGCCTGGAACGCCCGCTCGCTCACCGATGAGCCGATCATCCGCCTTATTCTTGATGGCACAGTCGTGCGCGTGCGTCTTGACAAGAAGGCAACCTCTATCTCGCTGCTGGTGGCGCTGGGCGTACGCCGCGACGGCCAGAAAGTGCTTCTGGCGATCAAGAACATGGGCGGGGAAAGCGAAGCGGCCTGGCGAGCGGTGCTCGAAAATCTCGTCACGCGCGGGCTCGCCAAGCCCGCTCTCGTTATTGTCGATGGTGGGTCTGGCCTTGATAAGGCACTTGCGGCGCTTTGGCCCGACGCGCCGGTTCAGCGCTGCACCGTGCACAAGCACCGCAACCTTCTCGCCCACGCGCCAGACCGGCTGCACGAGGAAATCTCGGCTGACTACAACGACATGATTTACGCCAAGACGAAGCAAGAGATTGAGGCGAAGCGAAAGGTCTTCATCCGCAAATGGCGGCTCAAATGTCGCGCTGTCGCCGATAGCCTGGAAGAAGCGGGAGATCGATTGTTCACCTTCGCGCGCTTCCCCGAAAGCCAATGTAAATCGATAAGAACAACCAATGCCATTGAACGCTTGCACGAGGAATTCAAGCGGCGGATCAAGACGCAAACCGTCCTGCCAAGCGCTGAAACCGCCGCCATGCTTTTCTGGGACCTGCTTGCTTCAGGACAGATCGTAATGCGGAAGGTCGACGGCTGGACAAGCCTCTCCGAGAAGCCTTCCGACCGGATCATTGATCTCGCCGCATGATCCGATAAACTCAACCCGCTGGAGATCGCCTCACGCCAATTTCAACATCGACTGCGAACGGCACTCGGGCTATCGATAACCTATTGAAATCATTGCGAGCGCAAAATTGCGCCGTTGAACCGGACATAAACATCGGCCAAATGCCTCAGTCGTGATGGTGGGAAGGCCAACGTTATAGTAGCGTCCCTGCAGATTTTTGCTCACAGTTCCCGCCACTAATACAGCACCTCTGTAATTGAAGGCGGTCCGGCTTATCGTGCTTCGTCTTATTTAAGTCATCCAGCCGTCTCGCGAAAACGCTCAGCTCGCATGTGCCCTTTGTGGAAGAATGAGTGCCGTCAAAGAGGCAATTGATTGAAAAGACATTCCAAGAGAGGGAATAGAGTTGGAAATGCAGGAGGATCCAGTAAAAAACTCCCTCCTCTCCCATTTGTTGGCCGACCGACGTTACGCGGCGATGCTGGGGCTCGGCTTCAGCGCGGGCATTCCTTATCTGCTGGTCTATTCGACGCAATCCGCCTGGCTGTCGGAGGCGAAGGTTCCGATTGAGACGATCGGGCTGATGAGCGAGTTCACCATCGCTTACAAATTCAAATTCGTCTGGGCGCCGTTCCTCGACATATACGACGCGCCGATTTTCGGCGCCCTTCTTGGGCGCCGCCGCGGCTGGATCGTCGTTTCGCAGCTGGCCGTCATGCTGGCGCTCGCAGGCGTCTCCTTCGGCGATCCGGCTCATTGGATCGCCTACACCGCGGCGTTCTCCATCGCCCTCGGCGTCGCCGGGGCGACGCAGGACATCACGATCGACGGCTGGCGCATCACGTCGGTTCCGGTTGCGAAGCAATCTGTCATGACGGCGATTTCGGAGATGGGATACCGCGTCGGGACGCTCGCTGCCGGCGCCGGCGCGCTGCTGCTCGCCGATAGATACGGGTGGCGCTTCGCCTATCTCGGCATGGCGGCGCTGATGACGGTCGGAGCGATCTCCGCTTTCGTCGCGCCCGAGCCCGAGTCCGATTTCACAGTGCCTCATAACCATCGGGGTTTCGCCGCGACGGTGATCGCGCCGATCAAGGAGATGGTCGGACGGCTCGGGCCTTTGGCGCTTCCGATCCTCCTCATGGTCGCCGGCTTTCGAATGCCGGGCTACCTTTCAACCGCCATGTCGCTGCCCTTATTCAAAAGCCTGGATTATTCCGACACAGAAATTGCGACGGTCACCAAATTGTTCGGGTTCTGGATCGCGCTCGGAGCCACGTTTTTCAGCGCCCACATCATTCGCAGGATAGGCATGATGCCGAGCCTGCTGCTCGGCACGATCGCGGGATCAGCTTCCCATCTCAGCCTCGCCTGGCTCTCCGAAAGTGGCGGCGGCCATTTTTGGATCTTCGCCGTTGCGGTCAGCATAGAAGGGTTCGCCTACGCTTTCGCGCAGGTCGTGCTGATCAACTACATGTCGATGCTCACTGCGACGGAACTTGCCGCCAGCCAATACGCGCTTCTCACCTCGCTATGCGCTTTTCCCGGAAGCATCCTCGCCGGCGCCTCTGGCTTCGTGATCGCGAAAACTGGATTCACGATATTTTTCGTGCTGAGCTCACTGATCGGAATCCCAGTGGCGGCGCTATGCTGGTATGTATCGCGTCTGCACGCAAATGTGATACCAGACCCGGAGCGCCATGGATCCGCTTGATCGCCGCGCAAAGCTACATGGGGACTTCAAGCGTGCCAGATCAAGAGGTCAGTCACCGGTGACAGCTATCCGCGCGGCGAGACCGCGTTTGTAGTTTTGACAGAAAGCCCACAGTTGGCGTTAATGGACTTCGGTTGGTTGAGCACGAGCGGCTCGGATCGCTTATACGGCGAAGGGCTCTACACCTTTGTCGTGCACAACGCCGTCAGTCGACGTCATCACCTCGCCAATGTTCTCTGCCTTTAAATCTTTCAAGATTCTATGCTAGCGAGGGGCGACTTTCATGGGACGCAACGTCGAAGCAACGGTTGCAGTGACCGTGAATGATCAAGCATGGACCCGTGTATCCGACCTTCGGAACGCCCGGCCTGATGATCCCGTATTCGTGTTGGATCCAGAAAGCGGCAGGCTCACATTCGGCGATGGCACTCACGGTCGAACACCGGACGTCGGTGCCACCATCGGCATCGCTTATCGCGATGGGGCGGGGTCTGCCGTACATTTCTCCAAACGGACCGACGACGAGAGCGACCTGACGAAATTCTGGATCATTGTGCATCCGAGCCGCCAGGCAATCGGGTGGGGAGAGCGGTTGTGCTGATGTTATTCCCGTATGCTGTCGGACATGGCCGGATCGTGCAGTTACTTTGCATTTTGACTCCTAAGTTGCGACTCACGACGACTCTGGCGAACGGCCGGGTCGGGTGAAAACCGGACAGATAAGGCCGAGCCTGCGAAGCGCTGAATCGCGCCCATTTGGGCCGTCCAGCCGACCATAGCTGCTTCTCCAAAGCGGACATCCACCCTAAAGGTGTTCACGGCTATGATGGGTGGATTTGCGACGATCCGCTCTGGGACGGCGAGACCGAGAAGCGGACATTCGTCGTATGGCCCGCTCGGGCCGGAAGCAGTCGGTCAGTTCTGGATCCATCAGCATGCAGGGCGGGTCCTAGGTGCTGGCGTCGATGGCGACCGGCCCGACATCGAGCGGAGACCGCGTCCAGATTGACTTTGTCCCCGTGCATCGTTCCGGCTTTGGGATATTGACTTCGGATCGGTGCCCGAGTGCGACCTCGCGGGAATTCACCCGACGACTTTTGCATTCGTCCTGCGCAGTCGGATCGCGAGAATCCGGCCGAGCGCGAAGATCAGTTCGCGCGCGAGGGCCGGACTGCTCTGCTCGAATGCGACGTATTGGTCCGGGGTCATCGCCGCAACTTCGCAATCCTCCACCGCCCAGGCTCCAGCCGACCTTGGGCCGCCGTCGAAAAACGCCAGCTCTCCCAAGACCGACCCCGCTCCGACCAAAGACACGCGGCCCATGGTGAGCCCATCGCCTGAGTGCACAATGACTTCAAGGTCGCCATGCAGCACAAAGTAGAGCGTCCGGTCAGGCTCGCCGCGCCGGATCAGCGCGTCGCCGGCCATCACTCTGCGGATGCTCGTAAACCGGAACAGCTGTTTCCAGTCCTCGTCGCGCCAGCAGGGCAGCAGCAACGCGTCGCCCGGCGTCGCCGAAGAACCGCCCGCGCGAAAACACGCGATGGCGGCTTCGAGGCCCTCTAAAGAAATATTGTCTGCCGGCATGCTTAAGGTCATTTTGGCGAGGATGTCGCAGCGTACTGCAAGATGGCTTGTCTTACCAATTCCCGGTTTCGCCGCTTTGTATTGTCCCCCATAGTAGGCGCCGTTGCGGCCCCAGAGCGACTAGGGCGGTTCGATGAACAACTACCTGCTTCTGGCAGCCTGCTTCCTTCTTGGAATCCTCTTGCGCCGTTCGGGGCGCTTGCCGGACAACGCAGCGGCGTCGTTGAACGGGTTCGTCGTTCATATTTCGCTTCCGGCGCTGACCCTGACCTACGTGCATGGCCTGAAACTCGATACGACCCTGATCCTGCCCGCGTTGATGGCCTGGGTCATGTTTGGGATCGGATGCGGTTTCTTTTGGCTGGCCGCACGGCAGCTTGGTTTTTCACGGGCGACAACCGGGGGGCTAATGCTCACAGGCGGGCTAGCGAACACGTCGTTTCTTGGTCTGCCGATGATCGAAACGTTTTATGGCCCGCAGTTTCTTGGTCTCGGAATATTGATCGACCAGTTGGGGTCGTATTTTGTGCTCTCAACCCTCGGCATCCTGGTGGCCTCGCTGTATTCCTCCGGTGACAGCATCGATGCGAAGAAGGTGGTCCGAAAGATTGTGCTGTTCGCGCCCTTTCAAGCCTTCGTGCTCGCGTTGCTGCTCATGCCGTTCCAATACCCGATCTGGCTCGACGATCTGCTTAGGCGCCTGGGCGCTACGCTCGTGCCAATTGCTCTCGTATCGGTCGGCTACCAGCTTCACCTAAGCCAGATGCGGGGCAAGGCGTGTGCGCTGGCCGTCGGACTTGTCTTCAAGCTCGCGGTCGCCCCCGTGCTGGTCCTATTGCTATTTGCGGGTGTGCTGGGGGCCAAGGGGCAGGTGCTGAGTGTAACCGTGTTCGAGGCCGCGATGGGGCCGATGATTGGGGCGAGCATCGTCGCGATCGATCACGACCTGGACCCGCCGCTGCTCACGCTGATGGTCGGTGTCGGCATTCCGCTTTCCTTCCTGACGCTCCCCGTGTGGTGGCATTTGCTGAGTTTCCTCTGACCACTGTTGGTGCGACTCTGAAGTGTCTGATTGTTGCCAGCACGTCCGGATCTTGAGGAACATCGGACCAGTCTGGCACCCGGGCGAAACGTTGACAATTGACCCATGTACGTCGTTCACGAGCCTAACTATCCCTTCCAATACCGGTCGTTCGTTCAACGGTTCCCGACTCGCTTCGGAAGCCCCCTGATCGCCACGGGCGAAGGGAGAATAATTGATGCTATAGTCTTCAATATGGTCATACGGATTGCACGCTGCTGTAAGTTCATTCGATCACGTTCCGCGTGGCTTGGCCCGAGAGGTCGGAACTGCCGAGGTGGGATCGTCGGGCCAGGGATGCCGCGGATAGCGCCCTTTCATGTCGGCCTTAACCGCCGTCCACGATCCCTTCCAGAAACCCGGGAGATCGCGCGTGATCTGAATCGGCCGGTGCGCCGGCGAGAGCAAATACAGTGTGAGGGGCAGCTTGCCCTTGGCGATCGAAGGATGTTGCGTCAGCCCAAACAACTCCTGCACGCGGATGTGCAGGGTGGGCGCGGGTCCCGTCTCGTAATCGATGGCGTGATGATTGCCCGTGGGCGCCTCGAAATGCGTCGGAGCCTCTTCGTCCAAGCGCCGCTTTAAGTTCCATGGCAGCAGCGCATCGAGGGCCGCGCCGAGGTCATCAGCGCCGATCTCGGAGAGCTTCGTCTTACCAGCTAGGAAAGGGGCAAGCCATTCCGCGGCCGTCTTGGCAAGCGCTTCAATGGTCAGGTCCGGCCATTCGTCCTCTCCGGCCGCGCGCAAGAAGCCGACCCGGTCACGGAGCTGAATTTGCGCCTTGCTCCACGGCAGACGGCTCAGTCCGTGCTGTGCAATGCCGTCAGCCAGTAGACGCGCAGCCTCCTCGCTCGCGATTACCGCCTTGGGCTCGTTTGCGAGCAGGATGGCGTCAAGACGGCGGACACGGCGCGACCTCAGCGCGCCTGCGCTTTGATCGAACTCGATCTCGTCCTTCTCGCGGATGCGATGACTGGCGGCAGCGAGAATGTCCGCTTCATTAGCTGAGGTTGCGAGCAGGATGCGCGTTGACCCCGCTGATCCCGACAGCTCGGCAGAGACGAGGAAAGGTGATCGCGCCAAAGGATGAGTCGAATCAAGGCTGGCGCCGCGGCCATTGGCGAGGAGAAAGTGGCCCGGTGCGCCACGTGCTTTGCCGATGCGCTCCGGAAAGGCGAACGCCAGCGTGCGCGCGACCGACATGTCCTCACGAGGCTCTTGTGCCGAGCGCCCCGCATTTGCCATCTGGGCCCAGCCGACAGCTAGCTTTCGCATCTCACTCGCGCGACGCGAGCGGTCACGGCGGAAATCTTCTAGCCGATATGCGAGATCGACATCATTGCCGCCTAACCCGCGTTCCACCATAACCGCAGCGATCTCGGCAGCCTTCTCTGCCTGGCCCACCTCGGCTGCAAAAATCACCATACGAGCAAGCCGGGGAGGCAGAGGCAGCGACCTGAGCCGCCTCCCCATGGCCGTGATGCTGCCTCTTTTGTCTAGCGCTTCCAACTCCATCAGTTCCTCGCGCGCGGCGTTTGTGGCGGCGGCCGACGGTGGATCGATCCAAGACAGCAAGAGCGGATCGGTTGTTCCCCATTCCGCGCAGTCGAGCAACAGGGCTGTAAGATCGGCAGAGCGAATCTCGGGCTCGGCGAAAGCTGGAAGGCTCTGCGTTTGCGGCTCGTCCCACAGGCGAAAGCAGACACCTGGCTCGGTACGGCCAGCGCGGCCCCTCCGCTGATCGGCGGCGGCACGAGACACGCGCACAGTCTCGAGCCGTGTCACGCCGACGTCCGGCTCGAAACGTGGAACTCGCGCAAGACCACTGTCGATGACGACATGCACGCCCTCGATGGTAACCGACGTCTCGGCAATCGAGGTCGCGAGCACCACCTTGCGCACTCCCTTGGGTGCTGGCTTGAGTGCGAGGTCCTGCGCTTTCATGTCCATCGCCCCGTAAAGCGGGGCAAGCACGATTGTCGGATCGCTGATGCGCTCCTGCAACCGCTCCTCAACCTGCCGGATCTCGCTTTGGCCCGGCAGGAACGCCAGGATTGAACCGGATTCCGTCCGCAAGGCCCGCATCACCGCGTCTGCCATTTGGTCCTCGATGCGCGCGTTGTCAGCACGGCCGAGATAACGCGTCTCGACCGGGAACGCGCGACCTTCGCTGGCGATGATGGGAGCATTGCCGAGAAGTTGGGCGACCCGAGCGCTATTTAGCGTCGCCGACATTGGCAGGATGCGCAGGTCATCGCGTAAGCCGCACTGGCAGTCGAGCGCGAGGGCAAGTCCCAGATCGGCATCGAGCGAGCGCTCGTGGAACTCGTCGAACAGCACCGCGCCGATCCCGGAAAGCTCAGGATCATCGAGGATCATGCGGGTAAAGACTCCCTCCGTGACGACCTCGATACATGTATTCGGCCCTGATTTCGAGACCATCCGCGCACGCAATCCGATCCGCCCTCCGATAGCCTCCGACAAGGTGTGTGCCATGCGCTCGGCGGCAGCCCGCGCGGCAATGCGCCGCGGTTCCAGAACCAGGATCTTTCGACCCAGGAGCCAGCTTTCATCCATCAAGGCGAGAGGGACGCGTGTCGTTTTACCAGCGCCGGGTGGGGCGACTAGGACGGCAGATCTGTGCGCGGCCAAAGCCGTTGTCAATTCAGCCAGGACGGCGTCAATCGGAAGCGGAGTGGCAAACTTCATGGCTGTTGTTTCTACTGCCAGATCCGTATCGCAAGCACAATCTGGGCGGGTCATCAAGCGCATAAAAGACTAGATGTAAGCGGCTAAAGTGATGACAGGGCGACATCAGGCATGCACGATCGGAAAGGCGGTTTAGCCGCCTCGGTCCAGACGGACAGGTCGCGACATGTTCGAGGATTCAAGCAATGCTCTCTTCTCTCGCGGTATTAAGATACTCAAAATTGACAGGACACTCGTTCTCGTCTCCGCCGGAGCAGGTTTATCATTTATTTCGGCTCGCCTCAGGGCACCGGCCGTGAAGCTGGCGCAGGTCGCCGACATGGAATTCTTTAGAACGTGCAGTCTTCTGTGTTTGCGTGAACGAGATGACGACCTCAACGCATTCATTAAATTCGCCGAAAGCCATTGCTGGACGGTTTAGGAACTGACCAGAAGCTGTAGACCATGGGCATCATGAGTCGCAGACCAAGGACAAACCAGCCAGCCGTAATACACAAGACATATGTTCATGCTGGCGATTGACCTTTGCGAACATGTACTTGTCGAAGACTCGGGGTTATTTCCGGAATTGGCGCAAGGCGGCCGAGGTTGGGAAGAGAAGGATCGCTCTTTTCCGAACGCACGAGACTTGCGAAGCGAATGTCCAAAACTTCGTTTTCGGACCGGGAACCGGACCTTCCCCTTCTGGCCAGCCGCTTCTGTTTCGCGCCCAATTGCATCCTCCAGCCGACCGTAGCCGCTTCTCCAAAGCGGACGTCCACCCTAAGATGTTTACGGCTTTGATGAGTGGAAAGCGGAGATTCGGTCAAGCCGCCAGAATGTTGCCAGTGCGCCAGAAGTGGAAATTCCCGCGTCACTGAAGATGAAGATGCTTCCTGTAAGATAGCGCGCCTTCGACCAGGACGGCTTCGTTCTCGACGTTTGATCCAAAGTCCACGAGACCGAGCAGCCGTAGGGCGGCTCATGCGCAAGATTCTGCGGCACGCAGTAAAATCGCCTCGCGTTATGATAAGCTCTACGAGCGCTGCGTGAACGGCGCTGGAACTACGAATTGAGCTACGGCTTCTGATCGCACAATCGCCGGAAAAGTCACGTCTGCCAACGAGGCAAAAGAGCGGATCATGAAGCGGTTCACATCACCGCGACAGGTCCAGAGGTTCCTATCCATTCACGTTTCAAGTCACCAATTTTAGTCACTTTCCCTGTCGCAAACTTTTGGCCCCCAATTATAGCGCCGCTCGCGCCGGGGTCTTTGCGGTCCGGCCGAAATCGTGGCCGTTCTGCGCGTCACATGAATTCGTAATCGCATGCGTAAATCGCGTCCATTTTGTTGACGATGCGCTTTAGATTATAAAGGCTTAAGCCATACTTAAAGTTCCATGGAACGCGCGGAACCGTCCGTGCGTTGGCTGTGTGCGCAGGGGTGTCATAGTCCCGAAGCGGCAGGGGAGAAGAGCGCCATGACTCGCCGTATGCTGAAAATTCTCGGAGCGGCGATCGCGCTCGGGTTCGGCCTCGAAGCCTCGTTTACGCCGGGTGCGATGCCTGGCGTGATGAGCGAAGCATTTGCCTTTGGGCACGGTGGATTCGGTGGTGGCGGTCACTTCGGCGGTTTTGGCGGGGGCCACTTCGGAGGCTTCGGTCATTTTGGAGGTTTCGGCGGCTTCCATCACTTCGGCGGCTTCCGAGGCGGCCATTTCGGAGGCATGCACTTCGGCGGCAGGCACTTCGGCGGCGGGCACTTCGGTAGCAGGCACTTCGGAGGGGGTCATTTCGCCCGCAGCCATTTCGGTGGACGGCAGTTCGGCGGTCGCCACTTTGGCGGCGACCGTTTTGGGCACGCAAACTTGGCAGGGCAGCGGTTCGGCGGCGCTGGCGGCCTAGGCGGCCGGACTGCCTTCGCCCATAACGGGTTCGGTGGCCGCGAGATTGGCCGATTCAACGGCGTCCACAGCTTCGACCCGCATGGCTTCAATCGCAACGCCTTCGGCAGCATGGCCGCATGGAATTCTTGGGGCAACAATTATTGGGGCGCCGGCTGGAACGATTGGGGTAGCGGATGGGGCTATTGGGCAGGACCGGTTTTCTGGCCCTTCTTTTTCGGTGATGCGCTGACGTTCGCGCTCTGGCCCTATGCCTTCTACGACCCCTTCTTCGCCTACGGGCCCGACTTGTTGCTGACCAGCATCTTCTGGCCGGGCCCCTTGTTCTCCCCCTATTATGCCTACACTCCCTATTACGATGGGGGAAACAGTCTGTTCAACATCTACGGCAACGTCCCATCTGCGAACGGCAACGCCTCTTACGGCTACGATGAGGGGCGCCATTATCGTCACCATCATCGGCTTTATGCCGCTCGCTCCGTGGCGCATGCTAACCTTGAGGCCCGCTCCAACAGCGCAATGACCTGTGGTGGCCTGGCCCCCAGTGTCGTCAGCTTGCCGATTGACCAGATTGACAGGGTGATCCGGCCTACTGAATCGCAAGTGGCAACGCTGGACGATCTCAAGGCGGCATCCGCAAAGGCCGATAACATCTTGCGGGTTTCGTGCCCGACAGAAGTCCCGCTCACGCCGATTGCGCGACTCGATGTCGTCATGAAACGAATCCAGGCGATGAGTCAGGCCGTACAGATCCTACGCCCATCGCTTGCGACGCTCTACAATTCTTTGGATGACGAGCAGAAAGATCGATTCGCGGCCATCGGCACGCAGACCGAGTATCGGCGCGCCGGAATGGCACGAGAAGAATCACCGTCAGGCAATCTCGGCGGTCTGTGCAAGCTGCAGACGGAGAACTTCACGCAATTGCCGGTGCAGCGCGTCAAGGAGTTGATCAAACCGACCGAACAGCAGAATGCCGCTTTCGACGCGCTAAAATCTGCCTCGGCCAAGGCCGCCGCGGACCTCAATTATTCCTGCCCAACTGACATTCCACAGACACTGATGGGCCGGCTCGATGCGGTGGGCAAACGCCTTGATGCCCTTGCCGACGCCGTCAACACTGTCAAACCCGCGCTGACCGATTTCTACAACTCGTTGACCGACGAGCAGAAGGCGCGCTTCAATGTGATCGGCCGAGCCTCACCTTCGGCTACGCCGCAAGGGGAAACGAGATCCGGCGGCTGAGAATGGCCGCGATATTTGACAATGCGCGTGGGGTCAAAGAGGCCAGTTGCGCCAAACAGTGCAGATCGCGTCTCAGGTACCTCTAGTAAGCTCAAGTACGAGCGGAATAAGCAATTCCCCGCCGAGAAGTCCGCTTTGGCGGAATTATATTAGCTATTCGGCACTCGTCGGTGCATGGCCGCTCGTGGCGCGACTCCGAAGTGTCTGAGTGCTATCCACGCGTCCGGTTATTGAGTTAAACCGGATCGGTCCGACACACGTGCGGAACGTCGAAAATGACCTAAACTGGACCTGCCGCCGGGGGCACAGTTTATTTTGCACAATCGACAAGTCGGGCGGACGTCACCTCATTAAGCTGCTTGCGAGCCGAGCGGCCGTATCTACGAATGGGCGAATACGGCCAAGGGGCAATAAAATGAGCGACTGGCTGCATAATCTCCCAGTCCTATGGATGGCACTGGTTGTTTTCGGCCTTACATACCTGGTCGCGGCCGCAATCCATGCAATCGTCGCGGTCCTCGCGGTTGGCGAGCGAGCGCGCTCATTTAAGGCCGTCTCACCCGGCATGCTGCCGCCACTGGGTATCATCTTCGGCCTTTTCGTCGCGTTCACCGCTGCGCAGGTCTGGAACGATACCGAACGGGCCAATGTGGCAGTCAACCGGGAGGCTAGTGCTCTAAGATCTGTCGTAATCCTCGCCGCCAGCTTTCCGGGAGAGCCCGAGGTGCGGTTGCGTGCGCTGATCCGCCGCTACATTGAGGAAGCCGCAACTCAGGAGTGGCCTATGATGGCCCGGCACACCGCCACGCTGAGCATCTACCCACGCGCGCTCGGCGAGGCGTTGCAGCTGACTCTTGCTCTCGCGCCCAGCAACCTGGGCCAACAGACCGCACAGCGTGAGATCACCACCGCACTTGAAAGCGCGTTGGATGCGCGTCGCCAGCGCATTCTCACCAGCCGATCCGAAGTCAATTTGGTTAAGTGGGCATGTCTGGTCCTGCAAGCAGTCTGCGCCCTCCTGGCGATCGCCATCGTTCACAGCGATAACCGGCTCGCCTCTACGATCGCGATGGGAACCTTTGCAACCGGGGTGGCCGCGTCCGTGTTGCTGATCCTTGCTCACGACCGCCCATTCCTTGGGGAGATTTCGGTCGGGCCCCAGCCGCTACTTCAGATCATGCCGGAGGTGAACACCGCCCCACAACCCACCGAACAGTCTCGATCGCCCCCGGCTGTCATGCCGCAGGCGGACATCGCCCCACAACCCAGCGAGCCCCCGGCTAGAACCTCCAACAAACCGCCGAGGCGGCGGGGACAGTGACGCAGCGGTGGAAGCTTGAGCGCATTGCCGAGATTGTTCTGCGCGCGCCGCTCCAATGGGGGGACGTCATCAGATGGCCGAGACACAACGCGGCTGGGGCTCTTTTCGCGCCGAGCACCCGGTCCGACGGGACAGCCCATGTTGATTTCTGCACGATGCCGAAGGACCGCTTTGGGGTCGGACTGTGCCATTTGGCCAAGGTCCTCTTTTCCATCTCATCGCCCGAAAGCCGTCATGCCCCTTTCGGCCCGCCGCTTCTATTTCGCGCCCAACCAGGTCGTTCGAGGGTTATCGTGTGGAACGCATAAGCGGACATTCCCAGCGAAGCCGCTGGGGCCGTTCACTGAGTCGCTTTGTCTCGACGTCGAGGCTTCTATAGCTGAGCGAAAGCTGGCTTGCGTTGGCCGGGTGCTGGTGTTTTCGGTTTGGGGGCGGCAATCAAACCATCGCGAATAGCAGTCTTGCGGGCGAGCTTGCGAGCGCGGCGAAATGGCGTCCGCTTTCTCCCGCACTTTTCTTTCAGACGGCTTTTCATAGGCGGACCGGAGCTTCATCTCTCGGAATATTCCCTCGCGCTGCATTTTTTTCTTCAGGAATTTCAATGCCTGGTCGATGTTATTGTCGCGGACTGTAACGAGCAAAATATCTCCAATCTGACTCTGGCCAACCGTACGCGCGGCACATGAAGCCGTCACGCCACCCCAAGGTCGCCACGCTCTGCCCCTTGAGTCAGCGCCACCATAGCACGTTTCGCCTTCCAATTTCGGTGCAATTTGGTCGCTTGTGTTGTATTCTTTTTCGCTGGAGCTGGAGTTCCTTGACCTTGCTCGCCTAGTTGCAGGTGAGCATGGTGACGTCGACGCCGCGAGCGCGCAGCGCTCCGGGCGTTTCGATTGTCCCCGCTCTCCGAAGCAGTCGTTCACGAAGCTGGGGCGCCGACTGCAGAGCGCCCAATCAAGCCTTTCAATGAATAGTCGCCGCTCCTCCGAAGCGGACGCTTCGCCCTCGAGCTTCCCGCCTGCTAGAGGTGGAAAGCAGAGCTCTGGTTATTGGTCACACCGACAATGCTGCGCGCAGATCGTGTCCAACCTCACTTCCGCCTAACGGCGGCTCAAGATCAGTCGCTATCTGCGGAACGACTACAGTTGATTACTGCCCTTCGTTCCGCGCCGACGTTGGGCACCAGATAGGTCGTCAGGTGGGCGTCCATGGCGTCCATTGTCGTTTCGTTGGCGGGTGTGGCACGGAACCCGATGAAGCCGTCCGGCCGAATGAGGATGGCACCGCCGTTAGGCACGCCGGCCTTGGTCGCATCGAAATGCGCGCTTGAAGCATCTACAATCGAGACGAGTTTATCCCAGCGGGCGCGGAGATAGTCCAAGCGAGGCGCCTCGCCGAACACGATCAGATGGTGGCACGTACCGCTTAGGCTTAAGCAGGCGGGGAAACGGTCTCCCGGTGACGGTCCTTCGACGACTGCGCCGGCCTGACCGACGAGCGCGCTTCCCGCGTAGGAAACATCAAGCATCGACCGTCTGCGTGCCGCAGCCACGTTCTGTGCCGGATCCCGCGGCGGCAGGGTCGGCGCGCCACCGCCGTCGCACATCGCGACAAGCTCCATCACAAGGCTGTGAACCTCGTCCGATACTTCCAGCACGTGGTGGTCGGCAAGCCCCCGTTCGATTGCATAGCTGTCGAGTAGTGATGGTTGCGCCGCGCCGAGTATGACAAGGGCGAGTTTCCAGGCGATGTCAGCCGCGTCCATAAACGCTGCGTTGATTCCCTCCCCGCCGAGCTGACTGGACAGATGGGCGGCGTCGCCCAACAGGAAACGCCGCCAATCGCTCATCCTCTCAACGTCACGCTTGTGCATCTTGAAATAGGAAACCCATCGGAGATCGCTCAACCCCACGTCAACCCCGATCCGGGCATTGAGCAGCGCGCTCAAATCAGCTGCCGTAGGAAGCTCGCGCCGCTTATCAGCCTCGTCGCGATTGACAAAAATAAGCCAGCGGTCATCAGGCAGCGGCGAGAACAGTCCGAACCCAGTAGACCCCACAATGACGCGGCCGCATTCGGGTGGGCAGGGAAGTCGAAACTTCACATCGGCGACCACATATCGACCGTCATAGGTTTCTCCCGCGAGATGTTCCTGCATCGAATGGCGTGTTATGCTATGGCCACCGCCTGCGCCTAGAACGTAAGCCGCCGTGACGAGCTCCGTTCGCCCGTCGGTTTCGAGCGTCATGCGCAGGTCGGCCGGAACATCTTCGATCGATGTGACATTGGTGCCGAATTCGATCTCAAGGCCAAGCCTCTTTAAATGTTCGCGCAGGATTGCCTCGGTGCGACATTGCGGAAGGCTGCACTGAAACTCATACGTGCAGCCAACATCCTCGAAACTCGACTTCAAGATCTCCTGTAAACCCGGACCTAAGAGTTGAATGTGCCTGACGCGCACGCCTGCGCGAAGGAACGGTTCGATCAGGCCGGCCCGGTCAAGAATCTCCAGCACCGCCGGCTGGAGGGCTGTCCCGCGAGTCTCGCCATGCGGCGCAAGCCTGCGTTCCACGATGCGCGGCTTGACGCCATGGCGCAGAAGTTCGCAGGCTGCGAACAATCCCGCCGGACCTGCCCCCACGATCAGGACGGTCGGTGCGGGTGCGGACTCACCCATTTTGACGCGAACGCTGCAACACGGCATTTCCTCGCTGGATGGCTCATTCGCCCGTTCCGAGGGCAGTGTAGTCACTGTCGC
This sequence comes from Methylocapsa sp. D3K7, assembly GCF_029855125.1. Lineage (GTDB taxonomy): Bacteria > Pseudomonadota > Alphaproteobacteria > Rhizobiales > Beijerinckiaceae > Methylocapsa. Next base: position 820,707 of record NZ_CP123229.1, on the reverse strand, counting down.
CGGCATTCTGCAATGCTCTTCCCAAGTCGGCTTGCGTCCGCTTTCTCGGGTCGCTCGCTCGGAAGCAGTCCGTCCCCTTTCGGCCCAAAGCAGTCGCCGCTGCTGTTCCGGCGGTGTGTCAACGCCGGCACGACGCAGCGGGTGCGCCTGAAGGCCGATCGGAACATCAGCTTTTCCGCCACGTCAAATGCATTATTTTTCCACGACCGAAGCATCAGGGCGCCGTCACCAACACTTAGAGCCTGACTCAAAAGACAACTATCGGGCGAGTCGTCTGATGGCGATCTGGATCGAGGCGAGAGCGAAGAAGGCTTGAAGCGTTGCGGCGAGATTTTCCCAATCCTTGGCGAGGCGGCGGTTGCGCCCGAACCATGAGAAGGTTCTTTCGACAACCCAGCGGCGCGGCAGCAAGACGAAGCCATTCATGTCGTCGCTGCGCTTGACGATCTCAATGCGCAGCGAAGGAACCTTCGCGACCGCCGCGTCAACCTGATGTGCGTTGTATCCGCTGTCCGCCCACAAGAGTTCGAGCCAGGGGAAGCTGTTGCGGATTTTATCGAGCACGAACGCGGCTCCATCACGATCTTGGACGCCCGCCGAATGAATGACGATACGCATCGGCAAACCTTGCGTATCGACCAACGCATGAATTTTGCGTCCCTTCACTTTCTTGCCGGCGTCATACCCGGTCAGACGGTCATGACCGCCCCTTTTTCCGCCGACTTCAAGGATCGACTGTCGATGATCGCGGCCGAGGCGATCGCTTCACGCCCCATGACTTCACGCAAATCCATATGCAATCGTTCCCAGATCGCGTCCCAGGTGCCAGCTTTCTGGAAGTTGCGAAAGATATTGTAGACAGTCGAGCGCGGCGGAAATCCCTCGCGAGGAAGATAACGCCATGGGCAGCCGGTGCGAAGGAGATAAAGAATGGCGTTGATCGCTTCGCGCATATTGGTTTCGCGCGGACGCCCACCGGGTTTGGCGGGCGGGATCAATGGTTCAAGACGCACCCATTCGCCATCTGTCATATCGCTCGGATAACGCTTCTCGACCCGCTGGTAAATCTTGCGGTGCTGCTCAGTCCACATTCCGAATCATCCTCCGACGCTTCGGAATCTCGGGAATCACGCAACCAGCGCGAGCGCAACAACCTTTTGGGTCAGGCTCTTAGCCTGATAGCTGTACCGGATGACTGAAGGACACGATTGACCAAATCGTGTCAGAGATAATCTTTAAGGGGGGTGCGTTGAGCCTCCATTACCGGCAAAGGGCGCAAACCATGAGCGATCAATTGACGGTGGAAAAACAACAGCGGGGAGAGGCGGCGGACGCCGCGATCAAGGCCGCTATCGCTTCCGAGTGGCAGCGCTGTATCGACCGCGTGCTGACCTATGCCGCGCTAAGGGATCAGGCTGCCGTCAATCTGGATAAGGCCCAAGACGGCGCCGGCCCCGAGAAGCCGAGCGAGGGAGCGGCGGAGCGTGTGCGAATGCAGGCGGAGGTGGCGCGCGACATAGCCGCTTTCTTGGCCGAGGAGACGCTTCGCTAATCCAAGTCTCGGAATGGAGGAGTCCGGACTTTCAGATGAAAGAAATGAACTCCGGGGCCGGCTCGATTATGTTCCATCGAGTGAGCCGCTGACGACCCCGCACAAGAGCGAATTGAAGTCTGACGCCAATTCGACGACGGTCGAGGTCGTGTTCTGCTGGAGTGTCGTGGAATTGGCTCACCCACAGTGGTTTTCATGTCTGGTCCGAAGGCCTCCGGCGAAGATTGGAACATCGCCGAGAATCAAGCGCCAACGGTGTTTGCAGCACCAGCCGCGGCGCCGGGCCACGCCTGTGCGCTTGCGTTCCGGATCGCCGACGTTTCGATGGGCGTAAGGTCAGATCTACCGGCGCTGATGGCCAAGACAGCTTGAAAATTTGTTGGTATCTTTGTTGGTATAAAAATTTATTTTTTGCAGAATTATCTTTTATTTTCAAGTATTTATTCATGTTATTAGGCTCCTGCTCAGGGAGCCAAATCTCGTTGGTCCAGCTGGTCTTAACGGCCGCCCGTACTTGCCCGTCGATTGCCTTCGCCGGTCGGCGGTAAGTGGTAAAGCTCGCCATATTTGGTACGAAGATACGCGAGATAGGGCTCGATGCTCATCGGGCCGCCCGTCGCCTGCATGACCACCTCACCCGGCTGGAACTTACGCCCATGCTCGTAGAGGTGCTTGCGGAGCCAGCCGTGAAGGGTTCCGAATTTCCCCTTCGCGATCTCGGCCGGGATGCCGGGACAGGCGTTGAGGGCGGCGGCATAAAACTGCGCACTGAGAATATTGCCTATGGTGTAGCTCTGAAATCCGCCGCCGACGCTGCCCGCATACCAATGCACATCTTGCAGACAGCCATCACGATCGCCATCGGGCGTAACGCCGAGATCGGTGCGCATTCGGGCACGCCAAGCTTCGGGGAGATCCTTGACGCGCAGACTGCCTTCGAGCAAGTCCAGCTCAAGGTCGAAACGCATCATAATGTGGAGGTTATAGGTGACCTCGTCGGCATCCGTGCGGATCAAGGAGCGTTGCACCTTGTTGATCGCCCGGTAAAAGGTCTCGAAACTTGTCCGGCGGAACTGATCAGGAAAACGATCTTGCAAAATAGGGAAAAAATGCTCCCAAAACGCACGGCCACGGCCGACAACATTTTCCCAAAGCCGCGACTGGCTCTCGTGCACGCCGACCGATGTTCCCGATCCGAGCGGCGTGCCATCGAGCGCGGTGGCAACGCCTTGCTCGTAAAGCGCGTGACCGGACTCGTGCATGGTGGAGAACAGTGCGTCCCCGAAAAGCTTTTCGTCAACGCGGGTTGTGATCCGGACGTCCCCCGTCGAGAATTTTGTGCAAAAAGGATGATGTGTCTTGTCGAGCCGTCCGCGATCAAGGTCATAGCCAAATTGCTTGACCACCAAAAGGCTATAATCCAGCTGCGTCGTCTCAGGGAATGAGCCACGCAAGCAGCCGTCACTGGGGACAGGCTGTTCGGCGATGGCGCGCACGATCGGCTGCAATTCGCTCCGGAGTTCGGCAAAAAGCGAGCGGATAGACGCTGTCGTCATACCTTCCTCGGCGGCATCGATCAACGGATCGGCAACATGCTGATAGGGCGCAAAAAAACCCGCATATTCACGGCTAAGTTCAACGGCCTGTTCCAGGAACGGCCGCATGGTTGCAAAGTCGTTCGCCGGCCGTGCCCGCGTCCAGGCATCATAAGAGGATGAGCCGAGGGCGCTGGCCCTGGCGACATAGGCGCTTGGGACTTTGATCGCCTTTTCGAAGTCGCGGCGGGCGACCCGTATCAGGCTAGCCTCATCGGATTGATAAGGTAGATCATCGGCATATGGCGCAAGTTCGTCGAGTAATTTGCCGAGCGCCGGATCGATGGATTTCTCGTGCGCAAGCTTGCTGAGCGTCGCGCCCTGGCGAGCCCGCGCGGGAGCGCCACCTCTTGGCATATAGGTGGACTGATCCCAGCCGAGCAGCGCTCCCGCGCCCGCCAGGTCGCTGATTTCAAGCAGGCGGAGTTTGAGTTCCGCAAGTTTGGTCTCGGCCGTCTTGGTCATTTGAGAAGACTCCCGGGCGAGAAATTATTCAATCCGGTGTAACGCAAGAACGTTGCGGCAATTTCCTTGAACGTTTCATCAAACGGTTGCCAAACATTCGTGCGAACGATAGGAAACCGCTATCTTTTTCTCTTGGTGAGGCAGGCTTCCAGCGATCTGCAATACTCGAAACATTAAGACGGCTGATTTGGGAAACGGCGAAACCATGCTCAATGAACCCTGTCGAACGATTGGAAACCGGGTTGGAACGATTGGGAAACGTTGGAAACGCGTCTTAAGTGATTTTGGCGCGTAACAAACACTTGAACATTAGTGGAAAAAAGCCTGCGTGAGCGGGGCAGGCGGTTTCGCGTGCTTAACCCTCCGCCGCCACGTCAAACGCGCCGCGGTCGATGCCGCCGCCAACCAAAATCGCTCGTTTTCCCGAATGATTGGGGGCGCCCACGACACCCTCTTTTTCCATCCTCTCAACCAAGGACGCGGCTTTGTTGTAGCCGACGGACAGCCGGCGCTGGATATAGCTTGTCGAGCATTTTTTATCGCGCAGAACGATATTGACGGCGCGATCGTAGAGATCGCCGGCTTCCTCGGCGTCCATGCTACCAGGTGCCGGTGCGGCGGCATCCTCCTCGCTCGCATCGTCCTCGCTGGTGATCGCCTCGAGATATTCCGGCTGCCCTTGCGTCTTGAGATGCGCGACGATCTTTTCGACTTCGCCATCGGCGACGAAAGGGCCATGCACGCGTGAAATGCGGCCGCCGCCCGCCATATAAAGCATGTCGCCCTGGCCGAGCAGCTGTTCCGCGCCTTGCTCGCCCAAAATCGTGCGGCTGTCGATTTTTGAGGTCACCTGAAACGAAATGCGGGTCGGAAAATTGGCCTTGATCGTGCCGGTGATGACGTCGACGGACGGTCTTTGCGTCGCCATGATGAGGTGAATACCCGCCGCGCGCGCCATCTGGGCAAGCCGCTGGATCGCGCCCTCGATGTCCTTGCCCGCCACCATCATCAAATCGGCCATTTCGTCCACGATCACGACGATGAAGGGCAAGACCGAAAGCTCCATCGCTTCCTGTTCATAGATCGCTTCACCAGTCTCGCGGTCATAGCCCGTTTGCACGGTCCGCATGAGTGTCTCGCCCTTGGCGTTCGCCTCTGTCACACGGGCGTTGAAGCCTTCAATGTTCCGCACGCCAAGCTTCGACATTTTCTTGTAGCGGTCCTCCATTTCACGGACCGCCCATTTCAGCGCCACCACCGCTTTTTTCGGATCGGTAACAACCGGCGTCAGCAAATGCGGAATGCCGTCATAGACGGACAATTCGAGCATTTTCGGATCGACCATGATGAGGCGGCACTCCTCCGGCTTCAGCCGGTAGAGGAGCGACAAGATCATGGTGTTGATGGCAACCGACTTGCCTGAACCGGTCGTTCCGGCGACGAGAAGATGCGGCATGCGGGCGAGATCGACGATGATCGGCTCGCCGCCGATTGTCTTTCCGAGCGCGATGGCCAGCTGGTGCTTGGTTTTCTCGAAATCCTGGGACCCCAGCAATTCGCGCAAGAAAACCGTCTCACGGCGCTGATTCGGCAGTTCAATGCCTATCGCATTGCGCCCTTGCACGACGGCCACACGGGCCGACAGCGCCGACATGGAGCGCGCGATGTCGTCGGCAAGTCCGATGACCCGTGACGATTTGATGCCGGGCGCGGGCTCGAGCTCATAGAGGGTGACAACCGGACCCGGCCGCACATGAACGATTTCGCCCTTGACGCCGAAATCCTCGAGCACACCTTCCAGCAGCCTGGCGTTTTGGCTAAGCGCGTCCTCGGAAACCTTGCTTGCGGCCGAATTTCTTGGCTCGGCCAGGATATGGAGTGGCGGCAACAGGTAGTTCTGCCTTGCCAGGCGGTCGAGCAGCGAGGGCTGAGTCTCCTTGAGGGCACGCGATCCCGGCTTCAGCGCGGCGGCTGCCGGGGCGATGACCCGACGTGGCGCATAAATATCGACATCAGGTTTTTGCCTTGTCTGAGTTCCGATTGCTTCGCGGGTGGCGGGCGGCGCGTAGGCACTTGGGTCGAAACTTGAGTTTTCCGGCTCGAGTTGCGGCCAATGCAGCGGTTCGACGGAAAGATCGAGCGGCCGGTCGAAGAAACCGTCATGGTCACGCATTGCGAGGGGCTGCGGCATGGCGGGGGGCGCCCGGCGCCGGGCGATTTGGCGGGCCACTGCGGCTTTGAGGCTAAGTCCAGCGTGCAGCACGGCGCCAAGCAAAATAAGCGCGGTCCCAGGCTCCCCTGCCGCGTCGAGATCCTCGGCGGGCATCACACCTCGCCTCGTCACCATTGTGTCAGCATCATCGCCGGAATCATCAGACCTGTAATCGCGCAGACTGACGCAAGCTGAAAGGCAAAGGATCGCGCCTACCGCCAGAATTGCGGTAAACACAAGCATTGCGGTGCCGGATCCCGCAAGCAACCGGCTAGGGATCGCCAGGATGGCATCGCCAGCAACGCCGCCAAGGCCAGTCGGCAAAGGCCAGCGGGCGGTGACGGGCAGCAGTGAGGCGAGCCCCGCCGCAAGAATTCCGCCCGCGATCCACAACCCCAAACGGGCTTGCGCCCGTTCGAGGCGCCCGGAAAAGATGAGCCGCCATCCCCACAGACACATGGGCGCCAAAAATGCGAGCGCCGAAACGCCGAGCATCTGCATGATAAGATCGGCGGCGATAGCCCCTGGCGCGCCAAGAAGATTGTGCACCTGCCCTGGAGCCGCATGATTGAAGCTAGGGTCGAGCACCGACCAGGATGCTAGCGCCAAGGCGATCGCCGCGCTGAAGCCAATCAGGCCAATCCCTGCAAGTTCAGCACCGCGCCTCATCAAAAATTCGCGCAGGGCGTCTGGAATATGATCCAGGACCGAAAAATTGGTGGTTGTCCGCATTCGATTCCCGCCGCCGTACTGCCGCCGCCATTTTACAGGTCAATCTGCAGGCCACGCTTACGGCGCGACTGGGTAGACCTGCCTGCGATGACTTCAATTTAAGAGTGGGCGGTTAAGACCGTTTTAACCTTGCGGATTTCGGACGAGGTTAAATTTGCGCGGATTCAAGGTGCCGGGGGCTCAGTCCCTTCAGACAATTGAAAAAAATGCTTCTTTTTGTGTATGATTTGCGTGTCGACGGATGTTTTTCAGGTGGTCTCATTGCGAGGGCAGGTTTAAGATATTCGCTGCACTCCGGCCTTGACGCTTGCGAACCCTTAGCTTAAGAACCTCCGATTCACGGAATGCACAAGGGAAGATGCGGTCGGCCGCCATTTGGCCCGGACCGAGGCCGTTGAACGGCCAGATCATAGCTCTAGGAGATACAATGTCCCGCCGTTGCGAATTGACCGGAAAGGCCGTGCAGACCGGCAATTTGGTCAGCCATTCCAATCACAAGACGCGGACGCGTTTCTTGCCGAATCTTTGCAATGTAACCCTCATTTCCGATGCCTTGCAGCGGAAAGTCCGCTTGCGCATAACTGCCTCCGCCTTGCGTTCTGTGGAGCATCGCGGCGGTCTCGACGCTTTTTTGGTAAAGGCTCAGGACACGGAACTCTCAAAAGACGCGCTAGCGATCAAGCGCCAGATCGCTAAGAAGGCTGCTGCGGCGGGCTAGGCCGGTTGACGTTTGCTGATTGAGATTGAGCTCGTGTCCAGCAATTGGACCTCGCTCGAATCAATTCCGTTTGGGTCACGATTTTCTACTGTTTGGGGGCCGTTTAGGGCGTTCCGCGATGTGCCAGCGTTGCTTTCGCGGTGAGTACCATTTTCTTACTGCCAATTTTTGAATTGGCCCAATATTTAAGTGGCGGCAACGCGAGGTATGAAAGTGTCTGGCCCTCGTGTTCACGTCAAGACAAACGTATCGCCTTTCATTCCCCTAACCATTATCGGCGTCTTCTCTACCCTGCAATTGCTGCTTGGCGCGAGTCCAACGATCGTCGCGATGTGCGCAGTAGCGGTCGCCATCCCCTTCTTGCATCTCAGTTATTGCGGGCGCGATCTTTATGGCGTGCTGGGCATTGGCTTTTGCATGCAATATCCAGGAATGGCGCTCGTCACGAAAACTCTATACGGACAAACACTCGAGTCGAACCTATTTGATGCAAATGCTACTTTCAGTTTGATCTTGCTGCTTATGTTTGTGCTGACCGCAATGCTTATCGTTGCGAGGGCACTCGACCGGGGTGAGGCTTTTTTCCAGTTTCCAACGGATTTGCTGACCTTGCGACGAATGTCATCTGCTTGCATTTTCATCGGAATAATCGGCAATGCGCTCTTTTCAGGCAAACAGCCAAATTCAGAAAATGCGAGCCCTGGCGGAGCCTTTGTTGTTCTTGGATCCGCGGTACGAGATTTTTATTATCTTGGATTGATTGCGGAGACTGTCTACGCAATTATCAAAACTGACGGGCGCACCTTCATCACGAAAAGGCTTGTGGTATTATTTCTTATTCAAGTAATATTTTCGATTTCATATAATGAAAGGGGTCAAATTGTCGCTTGTGTTATTGGAGTAGTTACGACGGCATTCCTTTATAATACGATATATATCCGTCATATTATTGCAGGTATATTAGCATCGATATTTTTCGTATATGTCTTCACGCCAATTACTATATATTTAAGGTTGAACAGGGGAGGAGAATCGGTGACTGAGTTCGCCGATCGTGCTGTGAGTACGTTTACGAAGGCCTTGACTGACCCAGGATACTTGAAAAGCCTTACCGAGGCTGAAAAATATATTAATTACCTAGATATGAAGGCCTTGGTTCCCTATGACTATTTTGGCAACCGCTCGGACGTTTTGGATCGTCTGACGTGGGTTGGCCTGGTGGATGCGGCATACAACGGCATACGCACGCGCAAACCGATTGGGCTGGAAGGGATCGAGCAGAGTCTCGCCCGTATTGCCCCAGGGTTCCTTGGCTATGACAAGGGTATAGCCACGATTGGCCCAGGCGATTGGCTGTCATGGCAGACAGGACTTTCCGAGCCGGGGCGCATCTATTTTGCGGTTTTTGGTCTTCCGATGGAAGGTCTGGCAAGTTGGGGCTTGGCCGGAATGATCGTATATCCGTTCATTTTCATGCTTCCCGTGCTTGTCCTTTGCGGACGTTTGTCGAGCTTACGGCAGGCTCTGCCTGTCAGCATTTATCTTTTCGTGGATACCCAGCACATGATGCTTGAAAGCACCTCGGACGTCTTTTTGGCATGGACAACGCGGAATTTGCCGGTTGTTTTTCTCCTTCTTTTTGCCTTGCACTACCTATACCGCCCGCGAGATGGCGTTCCCGCGCCTGCGATATTTAAGTAAATTGTCTGCGGTGTCGCCCGGCTTTAACGCTTTGCCGATAAGAGTGAACCGCTTTTGGGGTTATTGAGACCGCAGAGCGTGGAATGAAAATCAGCCCAAGGAACATCAATCATGCATGTCACCATCGCCGACGCTGAAATCGCCATCGAGGCCGCCCGCAAGCGCGCCATCGAACTTGGTACCGAAATGTGCATCGCGATTGTCGATTCAGGGGCAAATCTGAAAGCCTTCCACCGCATGGACGACGCGTGGGTTGGCAGCATCGACATTGCCATTAAGAAAGCCAAGACAGCGGTGTTCTTTGGCATGCCGACAGGGCTCATCGGGAAGCTGTCGCAGCCGGGCGGATCGCTCTTTGGCATCGAACATTCAAACGACGGCCTGATTACGTTTCCCGGCGGATTGCCCATCGTTGACAAAGAAGGTGTCTTGGTCGGCGCGATCGGCGTCAGCGGAAGCTCGGTGGAAAACGACCACGCGGTTGCGCTCGCAGGCGTAGGACCCATCGGTGTCAGCGATTTGCCGGAGCATCCATGGCGCACCTAGGGCGCGCCTTTCGCTACCTATGCTGCATGCCGAGCTGGCGGCTAGGGCCAGCGCGTCAGCCGGCGACTTGCAAAACACCGCAGTCGTGACGAAAAGCCTTCTCGTCCTGGGCGGGGCCCGCTCTGGCAAAAGTAGGTTTGCGCAAGCGTTCGCGGAAAAATCCGGCCGCCAGCCCGTCTTGATCGCGACAGCGGAGGCGCTTGACTCCGAAATGACGGATCGCATAGCCCGCCACGCCGCCGCGCGGGACGCACGATGGGCACTGGTCGAAGAGCCGGTCGCCCTGGTTGAGGCCCTTCAGCGGGAGGCCCGCCCGGATCGTATCATCGTTGTCGATTGCGTAACTTTGTGGCTCAGCAAGCTTCTCTTGCAGAATGCCGATGTAGCGGCGGCGGCGCACGGCCTGGCGCAAAGCGTTGCCGGGCTTGCGGGGCCGGTTGTTTTTGTTTCAAATGAAGTTGGTTCTGGACTCGTGCCTGAGAATGCGCTGGCGCGCCTATTCAGAGACGCGCAAGGCCTTCTTAATCAGACGCTGGCGGAGACGTGCGAGGCTGTCGTTTTGGTCATCGCGGGCGTTCCCCTGTGCCTCAAAACGGCGCAAGGACCACGGTTTTCCTTGTGACGGTGACCCACAGGAAATATTGCCAAACCGCTAGGAGCATCATAATAACAACGTAATGATCTACGTGAAATCTATCATATAACAGAGTATTTATGTGAAAAGTGACGTTTCTCCCCATCTGCAACGGCTCGAATCTGAGTCGATCTTCATCATGCGCGAGGTGGCCGCGGAGTTCGAGCGTCCTGTCATGCTCTATTCCATCGGCAAGGATTCGAGCGTGATGTTGCATTTGGCGCAAAAGGCGTTTTTCCCGTCCAAGCCGCCATTTCCGCTCCTCCATGTCGATACGACGTGGAAGTTCCGGGAAATGATCACTTTTCGCGACGAAGCGGTGAAGAGGGCCGGGATGGAGCTTCTCGTGCATATCAATGAGGAGGGCTTGGCTCGCGGCGTCTCGCCATTCACCTCGGGCTCGTCCGTGCACACCCAGGTGATGAAGACCGAGGGTTTGCGCCAGGCCCTCGACTTTTGGCGGTTCGACGCCGCCTTTGGGGGCGCCCGGCGCGATGAGGAAAAAAGCCGGGCCAAGGAGAGAGTTTTCTCGCATCGCTCGGTCGCCCATGCCTGGGATCCGCGCAACCAACGGCCTGAGCTTTGGCAACTCTTCAACACCAGAATCAAGCCAGGCGAATCGATGCGGGTGTTTCCATTGTCAAATTGGACCGAACTCGACGTCTGGGACTATATTTTGGCCGAGAATATTCCTGTCGTGCCGCTCTATTTTGCCAAGAAGCGCCCCGTCGTTGAGCGTGACGGTGCGCTTATCATGGTCGATGACGAAAGATTTCCTTTGCGGCCTGGCGAAGTGCCGCGCATGGAGAGCGTCCGTTTTCGCACGCTTGGCTGCTATCCGCTGACCGGGGCAATCCGCTCGCAAGCCGCGAATCTTCCCGAGATGATCGCCGAAATGCGTGCTTCGACGACATCGGAGCGGCAAGGCCGCCTGATTGATCACGATGAATCCGGTTCAATGGAAAAGAAAAAGCGGGAAGGCTATTTCTGATGCTCGAAGCCGTGCGCGCGGAAGCGCCGACTCTCATAAAAACCGCCGCTCTCCCAACCCTCAGATTGCTTACTTGTGGCTCTGTCGATGACGGGAAGTCGACGCTGATCGGCCGTCTCTTATTTGAGCAGAGTCTCATTCTCGATGACCAGCTTGCCGCGCTTGAACGCGATTCGCGCCGGCATGGAACCGATGGCGACAACATCGATTTCGCGCTGCTCGTGGATGGGCTGGAAGCCGAGCGCGAACAAGGAATCACGATTGATGTCGCCTATCGCTATGTCTCAACGCCGCGGCGCTCGTTCATCATCGCCGATACTCCCGGCCATGAGCAATATACCCGCAACATGGCAACCGGCGCGTCATGCGCCGATCTTGCGATTTTGCTTGTCGATGCGCGCAAGGGTCTCCTAACCCAAACTTTCCGCCACGCCGCGATTGTTTCGCTGACAGGCATCCGGCATGTGGTGCTCGCCGTCAATAAGATCGATCTCACTGGCTTTGACGCGGCCGGGTTCGAAAAGATCGTTGCTGATTTCAAATCCTTTGCCGCCAATTTGACGTTTGAGACGATCATGCCGATTCCGATATCGGCCCGTCACGGTGACAATGTATCAAAAAAGAGCGCCAATACACCTTGGTACGACGGTCCGCCGCTGCTCGATTATCTCGAGGCCATCGATGTCAGCCAGGACCTGGCCGCCCGGCCGTTCCGCTTTGCTGTCCAATGGGTCAATCGCCCGCATCTCGACTTCCGCGGATTTTCTGGAACCATCGCGAGTGGAACCGTGCGCCCCGGCGATGACATCGTCGTTGCCGGTTCTGGCCGGTTCTCGCGGATCGCGCGTATTGTCACCGCCGATGGTGACCTCGACAGCGCAACTGCGGGAGATGCGGTGACTTTCACGATGGTGGACGAACTCGATGTCGCACGCGGCGATATTTTATGCGATCCGAAAAACCGGCCCGAGGTTTCTGATCAATTTGCCGCGCATCTTATCTGGATGAGTGGAGATAAGTTGATACCCGGCCGCTCCTATCTCTTGAAAGAGGGGACAAGGACGGTTCCCGTGGCGGTGACCGAACTCAAGCATCGGCTAGATGTCAATACGCTTGGTAAGCTTCCGGCCAAAACTTTGAGCCTGAACGAGGTGGGCGTCTGTAATCTCGCGACGACCTCGCCCATCGCTTTCGATCCTTATAAAGACAACCACACGACCGGAGCTTTTATTCTCATTGACCGCGCGACCAACGCTACCGCCGCGGCGGGGCTGATTGCGCACGGGTTACGCCGCGCGGCCAACATTCATCGCCAAGGATTGAGTGTCGGTAAGCAGGACCGCTTGCGCATCAAGCATCACAAACCCGCCGTACTATGGTTCACTGGCTTTTCTGGCTCCGGCAAATCGACCATTGCCAATCTCGTCGAAGCTCGCCTTTACGGACGAGGGGTTCATACCATTCTGCTCGACGGCGATAATGTGCGGCATGGGCTCAACAAGGATTTGGGCTTTACCGAAGTTGATAGGGTGGAAAATATCCGCCGAATTGGCGAAGTCGCGAAGCTCATGACAGACGCCGGACTCATTGCGCTTTGCTCGTTCATTTCGCCATTCCGGGCCGAGCGGGCCATGGTGCGCGACTTGCTTGCAAAAGGTGAATTCATCGAGATTTTCGTGGATACACCGCTTGAGACGTGTATCGCTCGCGATCCGAAAGGGCTTTACAAAAAGGCAATGGCGGGAGAGATCGCAAATTTCACCGGCATCGGCCAGAGCTATGAACCGCCTGAAGCGCCGGAACTCATTGTTGCGCGCCAGGGGCAAACCGCTGAAGAATCGGCAGCACAGGTCATCGCGTTGCTTGCCGCTGATGGCTTTATCGACGATATCGATGACCTCGGCGACGATTGGTCGATTTGAGCTTACGGCCTCGTCTTGGGCTTTTGTCGCTGACCTACATTCTTGCCGATAGTCGCTTCCGGGCCGAACACGGGCCGCGATTGGCGGAAGCACAGCCGCTTAACCGGTTCTACTCGAAAATGAAACTGCCCCGTTATGGTAATTCCGGTAGCGAAATGAGCCGGTGGGATTAGCAGGGAGCGATTTGTCCAGCTCCGGCATCGTATCCGGCGTGTTGTGGTGCGTCGCGAGATTAATAATATTTCAAAATGGTATTTTGCATTTAACTACTATCAATTGTACATTCAAATCAAATGCTTTGGGATCCCGGCGACCGCGCAACCATAAGCGTCAGTGAGCGGGATTGAATTGCGCGCATTTGGAGAAGTATCCAGAATAAATGAGAAACATAGGTAAAATTTCTCGCGGATTTGTGGATCGTTATAACCAAGAATATGAGGTTGCCTATGAAGCAGCAGGAGTTGGAATTTGGGAATGGGACCTCGACCGTGACGTGATCTCCTATTCAAAATACTGTGCAAGACTTCTCAATATCCGTCGTGGTAAGCCATTAAATTGCAAGTTATTCACATCGTTACTACATTACGAAGATCGAGAACGTGTTATCGCGGCATTGCGTACCGTTCAGATGACGGGCTTCCTTGATCTCGAATTTAGGGTTGTTCACGCCGGGGGCAAGGCAAACTGGCTCCATGTGAAAGGGTCGATGTCCCCTGACCGCCGTGTTGGCGGACGTGAACTGAGCGGCGTCGTCTTTGACATCGATAGCCGGAGACGCGCAGAAGACGAATTGCGCTCGAACAATCAGCGCCTTCAATCGATCCTCGACATGGTGCCCGATGCGATGATCGTGATCGATGAGGCCGGTATCGTAACATCCTTTAGTGCCGTTGCCGAACGCTTATTTGGCTACCGGGCCGAAGAGATAGTTGGCCGAAACATCAACAAATTGTCGCTTGAGATCGATCGCAACCGGCATGATAGCTCTCTCGAGCATGATCGGCGAACCAACAAACCTCCTGTAATTCATTTTGATCGAGTGCTCACCGGCCAACGCAAGGATGGGACCACATTTCCGATGCTGCTTGCTATCGGCGAAGTGGTTCGGGCGGACTGCGGGAGTATTACGGAATTTGGCCACCGGCATTTTATTGGGTTCATACGTGATCTGACCGAACAGCAAAAGACGCAAGCAAAGCTGCATGAACTACAAGTCAATCTCTTTCGCCTATCTCGTCTCAGCTTGCTCGGGGGGATGGCCTCGAGCTTTGCGCATGAGCTTAATCAGCCGCTTGCGGCCATCAACAACTATCTTGTTGGCGTCCAGCGTCTGCTCGAAGGGAATGACGATTCGCACGCGGCGACCATTCGCGCAGCACTCGATAAAGCCGCCAGGCAGACGCTTCGTGCTGGGGATATTATCAGGCATTTGCGCGATTTCATCTCTCGCAATGAGAGCGACAAAAGGATTGTGCGGATTGCCCATCTTCTAGAGGAAACATGTGACCTGGCTCTCGCGGGTGCGCATGATATGGGTATCGTGGTTCATGTTCAGGTCGCGTCAGAGGTTAACTGCGTCCTGGTCGATACGGTGCAAATTCAACAGGTGCTGGTCAATCTCCTGCGAAACGCACTCGAAGCCATGCAGGACACCGTCCGGCGCGAGCTTACTGTCGCAGCGACTCTCGACTCAAGTTTCATGGTCGAAATCTTGGTATCCGACACGGGTCACGGAGTGCCTGAGGACTATTTGCCGAGGCTCTTCGAACCCTTCATGACGACAAAAGAAACCGGCATGGGAATCGGTCTTTCGATCAGCAAGACCATAATAGAGGCCCATGGCGGACGCCTCTGGGTGGAAACAAACCCTTTTGGCGGGACCACCTTTCGCTTCACAATTCCATCCGTTAACGAGGAGTAGGATCGTGTCTGCCACCGGCAGCGTTTATGTGATCGAGAACGATGCCGCTTTGCGCGACTCGCTATCGTTCTTGCTTGCTTCGTCGGGGTTAACGGCTCAGTTGTTCGACTCTGCCGAAATCTTCCTCGCAGCTCCGCCGCCCCTGCACAGTGGATGCATACTTACCGATATCCGCATGCAAGGATTAGACGGCATTGAGCTTTTGCGGAGGCTCCGTGCCATGGGACACGCCGTTCCAGTGATTGTCATGACCGGTTATGGCGATGTGCAGCTGGCCGTTAAAGCGATGAAACTTGGCGCTACCGATTTCTTGGAAAAACCCTTTGATGGTGAGGCGCTCGTCGAAGTGGTGCGTTCGGCGCTCTTGCCGAAGTGGCTTGCTGCTGCAAAAAGCGGGTGGGGTACGGATCTGACATTACGGCTGGCATCGCTCAGTCAGCGCGAAGCGCAGGTTTTGAATTGCCTTGTGAATGGACAAACCAACAAGGAAATTGCCCGCGAATTCGATCTGAGCCCGCGAACGGTCGAGGTCTACCGCGCCAAGCTGATGACGAAGATGCGCGCATGCAATATTTCCGAGTTGGTCCGGCTTGCAATTAAGGCTGGGGCGTTTCCGAACTAAAACCTTGGCACTTGCGATGGGTTTGCACAGCGATGGAGCCAACGAATCGTTTTATAATCGTATGAGTACTTTGCTGTCGGCTCGCTCACCAGCCCCCGCCTGCTTTGCCATAGTTGGCTCACACTGGCGATCATCCTTGCATTTATTGGAACCGAAAATCAGTTCATCTGAGCTCCTAGCAGGTGGTTGCTAAGGAGACAAAAATAGGTGCGAGGAGGGTATCACTTCCTCGCTCAGGCTGATCGCTGGATGGGCTCAAATCGCTTGCTCATGGCTTAGCCTCCGCCTGAAAGGAAAAGGCTCGGCCACAATTCTGCTTTCTTGATGAAAGCTTAATAACGAAAGGCCAGCGAAGGCTGCTTCGACGCTGATGGTAGCCGGACTGGCGGCGATTGTTTTCTGTGGCTCGTCACTTGGAGGGTCAGCCTCCCGAGAATCGCAGTCGGCGCGGTCCGCAGTTTGCGGGGTGCCATAATCGCCCCGCGCGGTCGCCACACCGCCACAACAGGAGGCCGAAAGTATGAGCGATGTTGTTACAAAACGGCGCCCGATGATCGATTTGGATGAATTTGAAAAGCGCCTAAGCCAGCCATTTTCCTCCGACCAAAAGATCGGTGACCCGCTCGCTGAGCTGGTTCGCATCATTGGTGATAAGATCGAGCCGCAATTCGAACCCGCAGCTGACCTCTTGGTGCAAACGCCGGGGGATGCAGGGGAACCCTGCACACCGAAGCCGATTGATGTGCAGATACGTGCAATCGCCAGTGATTTCCCTGCAATAGAGGCAGGTTTGTTGGCCGCCAAACAGCCGCAGGCGGTGACGCCCCTGGACGCTGAGAGATCAACGGTCGCCTACAAAAGACCTAGCACGCGCGCCCTTATCAGCGGCGATTTCGCCGCGATCGAAGCTGGCTTGCTGAGCGGGTTGCGAGAACAAGCCACAGGATCGGTTGCTGATGCCGGCGAGTCGAACGCTTTGCCGAGCGTGGATCATGGCGGGGGACAAAGGTGGCTGGATCAGGAACGACAGCCCGTTTCACACCTCGTTGGTGATGACGGCGAGCAAGGTAGATCACGGCGGCCGCTATATGCTATGGGGGCGCTCATAATTGCTGGAATCACAGGCATAATCGTGAGTTCTGGCCTTGGTAGCCGGATGTCCAATCCTGCCGAAATCGCAGTCATAAGGGCCGAGAACGGCTCTCCCGCGCGACAACGGGATGCCTCGACAGACGCGGACATTCAGGCGAAAGATGTTGCTATTCTCAGCAAGCCTGAGGAACTCTCGTCAGTGCCCCTCGCCGATGGCAATGATCAGTCTGTGGGGGTGACGCAAGCTGACGAGACATCGCCGCCCACCAGATCGTCTCAGGCTCAAATCGAGCTACCCCCTGTGCCACCAGCCCCGGCGCCCGCAATAGCAGAACCGCCCATTGCGGCGGCGTCCGTCGAACCGGACCCGGCGAAGACCGGTGTGACCGCGCCAGAGGCCGTGCAAATCCCTACCGCAGCGGCGCCTCAGCAAGCGACGACGAACGAAGCGCCGCCTGTGGCGCCGCCGCCTCCCGTGGCAAGCAAACCGACGGCAGCGAAGGCGGTTAAGCACGTGACAAAGCCGCTCAAAACCGTCGCGGCAAAACATTCGAGCAGCAACGGGCAGTCTCATCAGCTTGCAAACAATACCAAGGCAGCAAATGGGGTTCCGCTCCCAGCCAATCCGGCACCGGGCGCCGATCCTCAGGTTGCAACAACAACGCAGGCGGCTCAGCCAAGCCCGGCCAGCAGTGGGCCTTTTGGTTTTGTGCAGAGCGCGGTGAACTCAATCACCAGCACAACTGCCAAATTAATGCAGTTGGGTACGCATTGAATTTTCCTGTTCCTAAGCATCCGTGAGCCCGGTTGTGGGATAAATTCAGAATTGAAAACCTCGGCATCATCGGATTTGCCGAGGTTTTTTTGAAAGCTGCTGCCGACATGCCACCCAAAAGTTTGCGCAAAAGTTTGATGAAATGACCTGATCTGCGGGAAATCTATCCCAATTGGACTTCACAACCGGTTCCGGCGATCGGTTTGGTTCGATCTCCTTATGCAAATGCCGTCACCTGGCAACTAAGCCGGTAAGCGGAGTGTGCCATTCTTCAGCTCTCCTTTTAATTCACCGTCATAACCCCGCCGAGGGGATCGTTAGAAGCACGAAAAGGGATGCCCTGGTCTCACCCTTTTGGGCAACGTTCCGAAATCTTCGTAGTCTGACCAAGGCAAAGGGCCGGCAATTTTCGTCGAGCGCAAGCCAATGCATCACTCTGGTGGCCTCCTATGCAAAGATGGTCGCCGCTATTTGAGCGATATCCCGCTCTGAATCGTCCGCGTCAGCGTCAATAAGGCGACTTCGGGTTACGCATATTTGCGAGACCATTAAATCTGGACCGCGACAATCTGCCTCTGACCCTGGCCGCAATACGTATCGCGGAGAGGCATAACAAATGCTTCCCGGCATAGGTGATCGGCCGACCCTATGATCGAGCCATCTAAGATTGTGCTATTGCAAGGGTTTAGCGCTATGACCGCAAGGAATGCTCGCGCCGCCTTAAAAACCAGAATCTTTAAAAGCCGCAACAATCTCGCATCTTGGCTTTTTGCCTTCTGTACGCTTGTGATGCTCGCAAGTGTCATCCGAATGTGGAGACATTGGTTCGACATTTCTAGCGTGCTCGGATTCGATCGGACCGTTGTCATTCTTACAGCAGTTTCGGCATCCGCACTTATTGTTTCGTGGTGGGTGAACACGGCTAATGAATAGCAGCGCCGGTAGAGCAATTCGTCGATGGAAGCAACCGGCGCCCGAGGGTGTCAATTAAAGCGTAAAGCCATTTCGCATCAGGCGTTCGTTCATTTCCCGGCCAATTTTATTATAGGTGGCATTCCGGAGGAAGCAGGGGGGATCATGCCATGAGCATCAATCCCCCCACACTTGTTTAAACGAGAATTCAATCCATTTCAGCTGGCGAAGACATGCTCTAGTGGAGGCCGTAGATCGTCAGATAACCTTTCGTTCCTACATACACGTGTCCAGCGGCAACCATGGGTGTCGGGAACGCTCCGGAAATAGGCATCGCGCTCGGTAGCGCATTCGCCGCCGTCCCACTGTTGAAGAACATCATCGCAAGGCTCCCGGCATTCAAAGCCAGGAGCACGTTCGCACCAGGATCAAGCGCCCAAACAATCCCGTTCGAACCGCCGTTGGCAGAGATTTGCGGAGTCGAACCGGGCTTGGAGAAGCGATAAGTTCCGACGGAAACAGGCGTTCCGCTCAACGCGCCATTGTTAACGGCAAAAGCCTTGGCAAAGTCGCCAGTGGATCCCCACGAAACTGCAATATAGTAGAGCACCGGGCTTGGGTTTGAGAGAGAATAATAGGCCGGAGTGCTGAACATGGGTAGAATTTGGCCGGTGACTTTCTGCACGGCGCTATCGGTGAGCGAGTTAAAGCCCCCCATATTGTTCCGGTCGATAAGCCAAATCTCTCCCTCCTTGGAGGACATGACCAGGAGATTTGGATGCGCCGTGCTGCCAGCTGCGGAAGACAAGAGAACTGGCGAACTCGTCCCCACATCAAGATCATTTGCACCTTGCCGGAAACTCTGGTCAGCCGGCGTGAAATAATCGGCGACGTGGAGCCCCCAGCCATTTGGGTTGTCGCCTCTGGACTGATTCACGTCAGAGTCCGGCCGAAGCTTGATCACCGAATCTCCAAAGTCCATTCCGCTCGGCACTTTCAAGTTGGGGATGTTCGTCGACAATCGGCCATTGTATGGAACCGTGACAAGTGTCTGTTCAAAGGATCCGTTGCCAGTTGCAAGATACATATCCCCCAGAGCATCCACGGCGATGCCGCCGCCGGACATCCATATACCTCCCGCGCCATCGCCGCCGTCAGCGTAGCCGCCACTGTTGCCGTTCGGCGTCGCGCACCAGACGGCAACCTGGCTCAGATTGC
Source organism: Methylocapsa sp. D3K7 (assembly GCF_029855125.1). Taxonomy (GTDB): domain Bacteria; phylum Pseudomonadota; class Alphaproteobacteria; order Rhizobiales; family Beijerinckiaceae; genus Methylocapsa. Next base: position 801,099 of record NZ_CP123229.1, on the reverse strand, counting down.
CGGAGCCATTCTTGACCGAGTTGTAGCCGACGATCCAGCCATTGAACGGCCCTTTGTCGCCGCCGGCCGAGAAGGATGCATAGACGGCATTGTTGATGGGATTAAGCACCAGATTCCGCGATACCAGATTGCCGTTGAACTTCTTTCCGGACGCGGTGGTGGGTCCGCTGACGTAGGTGTTCGTGTTGCTGATTTGCCCAATCACCGCAGGGGGCGCATAGGGTTTGCCATCAGTGAGGTTGAGAGAAAAAAGCGCATATGTGTAGGTGTTATCGGAGTTACCACCTATCACCATAACATACATCGCGTTCGTAAGAGAGCTTATAACGGGTGTGGTGAACACCCCAACGAGGGCGGTGGAACCGGGAGGCATAAGAGAGGACGTCCATAGGACAGCACCAGAATAGGCATCGATCGCATAGGCGACGCCTAGGTTTGTCACGGTGAAAACCGTGTCATGCGTTCCTTTCCCAGGAATGTTCACGCCGCTTTGGAACACAGGCTGGGTATAAACATCTCCCGTGAGAGGCACGCTCACAATTTTACCAAAACTTGCGCTGCTCACATTTGTCGGCGTGAGTATCGTTTCTTTCAGGTTCTGACCGTCATTCGCGAGAGTGGCGTGATAGGTTGGAATGCTCAATGAGCCAGCCGGTGTGCCATTCGGAGCGTCAAAGAATATCCCGCTGATCACTGCGTTGAAAGCGCCGGTTCTGATGATCTCGTATTTGACGTGACCTTGTACATTCCAAACGAGATATTCGCCGTTATGGAAGGCTGCGCCGGCAGCAAGAGTCCGGCTGTCCAAAATGGCGTTGGTCGAGGCATCGCGCACGTTGATTGTCTGCGAGCGTATGGACCAATCGAAATCAAGATTATAGAGCGCGATTTGGTGAGTTTTACCGTCCGTCAAGTTGACATCGATAAAGAAACTGTCGGGCGCGTACCATGTACTGGCGATCCTGCCGCTTGGGTTTTCAGGCCTCTGCAAGGCGGCGGTGCCCGATGGGGAAGCCGACCATACATAGTTGGAGGCTCCACTGAGGTTGATCTGGGCATAGGCAGGGGTTTTGACAGTGGTGTCCTGGCTCACATTGTATCCGTCGGCGCCGTAGTGCCCGATCCAATTGCCCACTGTGGACGCGTCTACCTTGACGAAGCTGGCGCTGTTCGCGGCCATCGCAGAAGTTGACGGTATCGCGATTAAACCAATCCAAGTGAAAGCAATGATTCGAGCACGCGCTGCGTTTCTCATTCGAACTCCTCTGCACACAATGGCTACGGTACTGCCAGATTTACCAGAGAGGATGGGCGAGGTCCAGAGCGTAACCTTGAGAGTGAATGGGTCTATGCCATTGCTAACAAATAACAATACATACTAGATAGCTATTAGTTATTGCGTAGATAAAATAGTGAACTATCAATAATGTTCATAAAAATTCTCCGCGCGACAGGAAGAGCGATGGGAGTTTCCTATTTTGAGTCTCGGCTAAGACGGCGAACAACACGGCTTTTGCCTGAGTTGCTAAACAGCTCCGCTCCTAAATAACTTTGTTAGTTGATATTGAAGTCGAAATATTTGGCGCGGATTTTGGTGAAAGTGCCATCCGCCACGCAAGAATCGAGAGCTTTCTCGAACATGGCTTTGAGGGTCTTGTCTTCCACGCGCAGACCAATGCCGATCCCATCGCCAAAATAGACTGGATCGCGCGGCACATCAGAACCAAGGATGCAGCATTGCGCCTCCTTGCGTTTCTTCATGTAATCCGTGAGTGCATCCTTGTCGCCGATTATGGTATCGAGCCGCCCCTCGGCGAGATCGAGAATGGCTTCCTCAAGAGACGCATAGGCGTGAATTTCCGATTGTTTGTAAATATCTTCGACATAAGCCTGATGAGTTCCGCCCGACTCGACGCCAATGGCTTTCCCAACCATGCCCGCTGGAGTCGTATCCAGGGTCATGTGCTGTTTCGGGATCAGAAACGCTGATGGCATGCGAATGTAGGGTTTGCTGAAAGCTATTTTCTTGCGGGCCGAGTCGGTGATTTCCATCGCTGCCATGATCGCATCGTAATGATGTGCGAGAAGGCCGGGAATCAGCCCGTCCCAATCCTGCGTCGTGAAGCTGCAGGACACCTTCATCCGTGTACATAAATCATGCGCCAGGTCGATTTCGAAACCGGCGAGCTTGTTATGCTCCAGATAATTATAGGGAGGCCGGGCGCCTTCGCTGGCAATTCTCACGGTTCGCCAGAGGCCCTTAACGCCTTCCACGGCGGAAGCAGTTTGCGGCCAAACGAAACTTGAGAGCAAGAAACTCTCCAAACAGAGGACCAATAGTCCGGACAAGAGCCGCACACGGTCGCTTTTCAAGTCCAACACAATCTCCTCTAACGTTGCTTTCATTCCGTTCGTTTCAAAAGTGGCGGCGCCTATATAGGATCAATTCTGGTTCGCACAAATAGGGCAAAGAGCAGCGTTTGCCCTTGCTTGAACGCCTTGATCTTGAACTGTTTGCGCTGGGCCCCTATAAACCACCTCTCTCACCACGCGGAGCTGCTTCGGGATGCCTAGTGAACAAGACGTTCTCACAGCGCTGCAATCAGTTCCAGGTCCCGATGGCAAGACAGCGCTGCCGCAGTCTGGCGCGCTCGCGGGTCTTTCGATCAAGGACGGAAGGGTTTATCTGTCGATCGCAATCGATCCTAGCCAATCGGTGGCGCTCGAGCCGATGCGCGCTGCTGCCGAGGCCGCGGTCAGGAAGCTGGACGGTGTCGCCAATGCGCTGGTAAGCCTAACCGCCGAAAAACAGGCGCCGCCGAAAGCCGCGCCGCCGCGCGGCATCGCGATTCCGGGAATTTCCAACATCATCGCCGTCGCCTCGGGCAAGGGGGGTGTCGGCAAATCGACGACCAGTGTCAATCTCGCGCTTGGCCTTTTGACACAAGGTTGGCGGGTGGGCATTCTCGACGCAGATATTTATGGGCCTTCACTCCCGCGCCTTCTTGGCCTCCAGGGAAAGCCTGAGGCTGATGGACGCTCGCTCAAGCCACTCACCGCCTATGGTCTCAAGGCGATGTCGATTGGCTTCCTCGTCAGCGAGCAAGAGGCGATGATTTGGCGCGGGCCGATGGTCGTTTCGGCGATTCAGCAATTGCTTCGCGATGTCACCTGGGGCGAGCTTGATTGCTTGGTCGTTGATATGCCACCCGGCACCGGCGACGCGCAATTGAGCCTGGCACAGAATGTGCCGCTCGCTGGCGCAGTCATCGTATCGACCCCGCAGGATCTTGCTCTGATCGATGCGCGGCGCGGCATCGCCATGTTCCGCAAGGTCGATGTGCCTGTGCTGGGCATCGTCGAAAACATGAGCTATTTTCTTTGCCCCCATTGCGGCGGTCGTTCGGACATTTTCGCGCATGGCGGCGCGCGAGAGGAAGCCGCCAAATTTGGCGTGCCTTTCCTCGGCGAAGTGCCGCTTGACATCGCGATTCGTGAACAGTCCGATGCGGGGCGCCCGGTCGCAGCGACCGAAGATGGTGCACACGCAAAGATCTATCGGGACATCGCGGCGCAGGTCAAAGCCAGTCTCGAAAAGGGCCGCGCCCGCGCTGCGCCGAAAATCGTGATCGAGTAAGTCCCTCGGCCCTCTGAGGACTGCCGCCAGATACTATCGGTGTAGTAATTTTAACTGCGACGCTTAACCGCGGCTGAGTGCATCCAACCGGCCCATTTTTCGTTATATTATTGCAAATAACAATACTTTCAGCGCATCTCGAACGGCGCTGAAGGCGCTTTTGGGAAGCACGACGTTTCAGTTGACCAACTGACTCGTGTCCCATCGCAATGGCCCAGGGAAAGAGGTCCTGGGCCTTTCCACTTTCCAGCTTTTTATGGGTGGCCGAGTGCGTTGAAGAAGGCGCGTTTGGCGAGATACCAGTTCCTTTGCTATGAAGAGGGAGCATCTCACAAAATTGGTTGCCCCTTCATGGATCAGAAAAATTCTCCCGAGGCAAACCCGCTGCTCGCACCATGGACCGGGCCTTTTGAAGCTCCCCCGTTCGATCGCTTGAGGCCAAGCGATTTCGGGGAAGCTTTCGAGACAGCCCTGGCGAGGGCGCAAGCCGAAGTGCAAGCCATCGCGAACAATTCTGAGCCGCCGGCGTTCGAAAATACAATCGCGGCGCTTGAGCGGAGCGGCACCGATTTGGATCGCGTGGCAGGCGTTTTCTTCAATCTCGCCGCCGCCGATACCAATGAAGAGCTACAAGAGATGGAACGCGAGATCGGCCCGCGTCTCGCCCGCCATCACAGTGAAATTTATCTGAACGATCTGCTGTTTCGCCGGATCGCCGCGCTTCATGCGCGTAAAGACGAACTCGGCATTGACGCCGAACAGCTGAGGGTTCTCGATCGCTATCACACCGCCTTTGTGCGCAATGGCGGCGGCTTGCCGGACGCAAGCAAGGCGCGGCTGGCGGAAATCAACGAACGCCTCGCCACGCTCGGCATCAAATTCGGGCAAAACGTTCTCGCCGATGAGAAGGCCTATATGCTGGTGCTCGCGGACGCTGACGATCTTGCGGGACTTCCCGCTTCGCTCGTTTCCGCCGCGGTGCAAACAGCGGCCGACCGGGGTGTTCCGGGGAAGCATGGCATCACCCTTTCGCGATCGAGCATCGAGCCATTTTTGCAATTCTCGGCGCGCCGCGATCTCCGGGAAAAAGCGTTCACCGCCTGGGCGCGGCGCGGCGAAACCGGCGGGTTGACCGACAACCGCGCCATCGCCGCCGAAATGGTGCAACTGCGGGCGGAGCGCGCAAAGCTGCTCGGCTATGAGAGTTTCGCCCATTTTAAGCTTGCCGACTCGATGGCAAAAACCCCGCAAGCGGCGCTTGGGCTTTTGCATCAGGTCTGGGCGCCGGCCCTGGCGCAGGCGCAGCGCGAGGAGGGGGCTCTTCAAGACATCGCCGCCAGCGAGGGCGGCAACTTCGCGGTCGCGCCGTGGGATTGGCGCTATTACAGCGAAAAGCGCCGCAAGGCTTCCTTTGACCTCGATGAAGCCGAAATCAAACCCTATTTCCAGCTCGACAAAATGATTGAGGCGGCGTTCTTCACCGCCAACCGCCTGTTCGGACTTTCCTTCACCGAGCGCAAGGACGTGCCGCTGTATCATGACGACGTGCGGTGCTGGAGCGTCATAAGGTCCAACGGACAAGAGGCGGCGCTGTTCATCGGCGATTATTTCGCGCGGCCGTCAAAACGCAGCGGCGCCTGGATGAGCAGTTTTCGTGCCCAGCAAAAGCTCGATGGAGACGTGCTGCCGATCGTCGTCAATGTGCTGAATTTTGCCAAGGCCGGACAGGGCGAAGCCTGTCTCTTGAGCTTCGACGATGCACGGACACTTTTTCATGAGTTCGGCCATGCGTTGCACGGCATGTTGTCCGATGTGACCTATCCGTTGCTCTCCGGCACCAATGTTTCCCGCGATTTCGTCGAATTTCCCTCGCAGCTTTACGAGCACTGGCTGGAGCAGCCGGAGGTGCTGCGCCGCTTCGCTGTCCACCAAGAGACCGGCGAGGCAATCCCGGAGGCGCTGCTGCAACGGCTGCTTGCGGCGCGCTTGTTCAACCAGGGGTTCGCGACGGTCGAATATGCGGCTTCGGCTCTGGTTGATCTGGCATTGCATCTCGAACCTGGCGCGGATGCGATTGATATCACCGCCTTTGAAACAAAGCAGCTCGAAAAGCTTGGCATGCCTGCATCGATCATCATGCGCCACCGCACGCCGCATTTTCAGCATATCTTTTCGGGAGATTCCTATTCGGCGGGCTATTATAGCTATCTCTGGTCGGAAATTCTGGATGCTGACGGGTTCGAAGCGTTTGAGACGAGCGGCGATATTTTCGATCCCGCGCTCGCGCAAAGGCTGCATGACCATGTTTATTCTTCTGGATTCAGCCGCGACCCGGAAGACGCCTATCAGGCGTTCCGCGGCCGCGCCGCGGCGCCCGGCGCATTGTTGCGCAAACGCGGCCTTGCCGGATCGCCGCAATAGACGCTTGGTCGAAGTTTTTTCCTCGCAGGGCTTCCGGTGGGCGCCCGCTGGACAGGGGGCCGATCGTTTGCTAAAGCCGGGGTTGCTTGTTCCCGCCACCAGAGCGCGTGAAGGGCAATCCGCTTTGATGGGCGTATAGCTCAGTTGGTAGAGCAGCTGACTCTTAATCAGCGGGTCCACGGTTCGAGCCCGTGTGCGCCCACCATCAAAATCGATGAGTTAGACATCAAACACTGGGCTCCCGCCCGTTTTTGGTGACCCTATGGTGATCGCGTCGACACCTTTGCCGGTATGTGAAGGGATGACGCTGATGGCAGTTATCGGTGGCCAAAAGCGTATCAGCTCCAATTGGTGCCGCCACCCATCTTCCACTCGTTGCCTTCCCATGTGGCACCGCCGGCCGACGTTGGTGGCGAGACTTTTTGCGTTCCTCGCCGCGATGACTCTATCGGCGTCCTCTTCGCGCATGGCACATGGGGAAGCCGATGACATGCGCGCAAGAGGGGCCTATCTCGCCATGATCACGGGGTGCGTCGGATGCCATTCGCCGCGCAGTGAGGATGGAAATGTTTTGACCGGACAGCTTTTGACCGGCGGCAATCATCCGATCCCTGCTGGACCCTTAGGCAGAGTTTATCCTCCCAATATTACGCCGGATGTGCAGACAGGTATCGGCAGTTGGAGCATCGATGATATCGTCAAGGCTCTGAAAGAGGGCAGCACACCGATGGGCCGGATTCTTTCGCCGGCTATGCCGTGGCGGTCGCAGTTCAACAAATTGGACCTTGTGGATGCGCAGTCCATCGCGATCTATTTGAAGTCCTTGCCGCCCGTCGCCAATCACGTCCCGCCGCCAATCCCAACGGCAAATACTCTTCCGCCTCATCCATCGCCATAGAAGTCTCAAATCCTATCACCGCCGCGCTCACAGCGGTCCTGGCTTCAACTTGGGTTTAGGAGATGCAGTGGCCTCCTCTACATAGTACATACAGATTGCTCTATATATGGAGCTTCCGCGAGGAAGTCGGAGGCCGGAACCGGCTATTACGATCCGGATATTTTGCCCGGGTTTAAGGACTTAGTTTCTCCAACTACCGGATATGCGCATGACGTAGCCCAGAAAAGGAATTTGAAAATGGGAAATTTTAAAATCGCGGCAATCGCACTGTTGCTTATGACCATGGGGACGAGCGCCCAACAGTATTATCCAGCGCAGCCCTACGGCTTCGGCTATCAAGGCTATGGCTATCAAGGATACGGCTATCAAGGCCCGGCAATAGCGGTGACCCCTCAACAATATTGGGTGCCGTTCGACAAGGACTACGGATTTTATTCTCGAACGCACGGTTTTGACGATAATAACAACTGTTGGGGATCCAATTGCTAACTTTGGGTAAGACACCACGCGAAGACGCCGATGCTGATGCCATTGCGCAACGGGTGCAGAGCAGCCGGGGTGCGGCTTGAAATTTGCTTGGTTACGCGTATCTGACATGTCCTTGCCAAAAGCCGGACCTATGACCGACCAAAAATGTGTTCTTGTGTTCGGAATCGACGAAACGGCTTCAGCGGTGGCGCGCATGCTCCTCCTGTCTGGCTACAGCGTTGCAATTCACCAGCCGGCACCGCCAACAACGCTGCGGCGGAAAATGGCCTTTGCCGATGCCTGGTACGACGGTGCGGCGATGCTCGACGGCGTCCAGGCGCGCCGCGCGGACCTCAGCTCCGACTTTCTGATCGGCCTCGGCAATCGCATGTTTATTCCCGTTCTGACGCATCCTCTCGCCGAAGTTGTCGAACGGTGGCCCTGGGATGTGATCATCGATGCCCAACCGCCAAGAGAACGCCGCCGCGAACGGATCAAAAGCTATGCCGAGCTAACGATCGCCTTGGGGCCAGGAGCGATCGCCGGCGCCGATTGCGATCTTGTCATCGAGACTTTTGGCCCAGACGTTGGTGCCATCCTCCGGAGCGGTGCTGCGCGCACTCCCTCACGCAGCGAGCAGGACAGAAGTCTGGAAGACTCTCACCTCGCCGCCGCATTGGAAACCGGGATTTTTTCGACGGGAAGAATGATCGGCGAGACAGTGAGCGCGAACGAGCCTTTGGGGGTTATCGGTGTGACAGAGGTGGTCTCTCCCGTTGCAGGACGCATTCGCGGCCTCCAACACAATGGCCGCGCCGTTGTCGCTGGAGTCACGGTCGCCGATGTCGCCAGCAACGCGGCAACGCAAGTCAGCGGCACAGGCAAGAAAGATCAGTTGATCGCGCGCGGGACGGCTTTCGCCGTTGAAATGGAGTTCGCGGGATGGACCCCGGTGTCCTTCGAGGGGTTCCGGTGATTGCTCAACTGGGCTCGAAAGGGCGTTCCTGGCCGGTATCGTGATGAAGATTTTCCAACGCCGTAAACCGCCAACCAGACAGGTTTGTAAGTAGATCGCACATCTCGACAGAGCAGCCAGATGTGCAAGAACTTTCAAGAAATTTCCGGCCAATCGTACCAAAACGTTTCACGTGAAACATTTTGGTACGATTGGTGCCCGCAAACCGAACGAACGAGGCAGTGGCATGTCAGGACTGCTCGCGAAAGATCTTTCCTTCATTATCTGGCGGTAAAACAGTGCTGGCGGCGCTGCCGTAGGCCAGGTTGATCGCGTCATCCGGGGTAGCAGCACCCTATAGTTCCTAGGTCATGCATGCCGTGGAGCACACAAAAGCTTGCAAAGGGCTGTGGCGTTGCTCGCCTTGCGAAGTTCCGTCGTGAACTGCTGGTCCCGCAATTGCCGTGAAATCGCGGCAAGTGCGCCAAGGTGTTCGCTCCCTGCAATTGCCGGGATGAGCAAAAGAAACACGAGATCAACCGGCTTGCCGTCAATCGAGTCGAAATGAATTGGCCGGTTCAGTCGCGTGAACATGCCGAAAAGCCGGCTCAGTCCGTCGATGCGGGCATGCGGCAGCGCAAAACCATTGCCAAGGCCGGTGGAGCCCAACCCCTCGCGGGCCTGCAAGGCATCGAAAATCCCCCGCGCATCGAGACTGAGGAGGGTGGCGGCGCGCGATGCGAGATCCTGAAGCAATTGTTGTTTGTTGCTGGCGCGGGCGGCAAAAACCACCCGGTCCGGTTCGATAAGGTCGGCGAGATCCATGGCTATACCTTCGCAAGGGTTTTTAGCTGATCACGCATGTTCCAGCAATGGCGCGCGGACTCTTAGGAACAATTCTTCACTCCGGCTCGCGCAGACGATAGCCGACGCCGGTGACGGTGAGGATATGGGAAGGCCGCGCCGGGTCCGCCTCGATCTTCTGGCGCAGAGCACGAATGTAGATACGCAAATATTGCACGTCGGCATTGCTGCCCCAAATTTCCCGCAGGATAAAATCGTGGGTCAGAACCCTTCCGGCATGGGCCACCAAGAGACGCAGAACCTCGTATTCGCGTGGCGAAAGTTTGACTTCCTCGTTGCGCACCGTGACCACCCGCCGGACAAGATCGACGCAGAGATCGCCTGCATGGAACAATGGCTTCTCGCCCTCCTGCTGCAAACGATGCCGCTGCGCCGTGCGGATGCGCGCCAGGAGTTCATCGATCCCGAACGGCTTCGTGACATAATCGTCGGCGCCGAGATCGAGCGCTCTGACTTTGGCGGTTTCGTTCTCACGGCTCGACAGGATTATGATGGGCAAGGTTTCACCGCCCTCCCTGATATGACGGATGACATCAAGGCCGTCCACATCGGGCAGACCCAGGTCGAGGACAACGAGGTCGGCGGCGTGTCTTTTGACCAGGTCGAGAGCGGTGCGGGCGTTGGCTGCTGTTGCGACGGTATAACCCTGGCTCTCAAGGCTTGCCTGCAAAAAGCGAAGGATCGCCGGTTCGTCATCGACAACGAGAATGCGAAGCGGTCCCCCGGTCACGACGAAACCTCCGCCGCAAGCCACGGTTTGACTGGCACAGGCAGCCTGATGGTGAAAACCGCGCCAGTCCTGTCGCTCCGGTTGGCGGCCGAGATCGATCCTCCCATGGCTTCGACGAAACCGCGGCAGATAGCAAGGCCGAGCCCAGTGCCGGCACGCTGCCGGTCGGATTGGCGAACACGATAGAACTTGTCGAAGATCCGCTCGAGATCGGCCTCCGGAATGCCTTCGCCTTCATCGAATACCCGGATCACGGCAGACTCTCCCTCATGCCTCGCCGTGACCGTGATCCGGGAGCCCTGCGGCGCGTATTTTGCCGCATTGTCGAACAGATTGAACAAAACCTGTTCCATCAACACCATGTCGAGATCGAGCAATGGCAGACCGCTTTCGAGATCGAATACGACCGAATTATTTTGCAAGATCTTATCGGCTCGTTGCAAGGCTGCACCGATGATGTCGGAGAGATCGGCTGCTCCGGTGTGCGGCGTGAGCGGTCCCGATTCGAGGCGTGTCATGTCGAGAAGATTGCCAATAAAGCGGTTGAGCCTCTCGGCCTCCTCCAAAATGGTGCGCAAGAGGCTTGCTTGAACGGCTGTATCGAATTCTTGTCCATGCGTGATAAGGCTGCTCGCCGAACCCACGATCGACGCTAGCGGGGTGCGCAAATCATGGGAAATCGAGGTCAGCAACGCCGCGCGCAGGCGGTCTGTTTCGGCTGCCAGACGGGCGCGGTCAATGTCTTGGGCGAGATTGACGCGATCAATCGCCAAAGCTGCCTGATCCGACAAGGCGTCCAGCAGCCGCGATTCCTCTGGTGTCAAAAGCAGTCCCGGCTTGTCGCTATCGATTCCAGCCACGCCGACGGCGCCGCGCCCAGTGCGTAAGGGCATGAAGCGGCGCTTGGCTCCGGGCAATGTATCGGCGCCACGCCCAGTCGCTTGATTTCTTTCAAAGCACCAGCGCGCCGCGGCGAGATCTGCCTCGTCGAGCATGTCTTCGGGCGGAAACCCAGCCTTGACAACAAGGCCGCCATTCTCGGGCAAAAGGACGACGACACGAACCTTCAGCATTAAGGCAATCTGATGCACGGTTGCCCAGAGGAGGTCGTCAAGCGTCGCGGCGCCAGCGAGCTTGCGGCTGAAAAGATAAAGCTCCTCCGTGATCCGGGTCCGCTCGCGCGCCGCGACCGCCTGGGCGCGGACCCGTGCGGCGAGATTGCTCGCGATCAGCGCCACGACCGTAAAAAAGAACAAGACGACGACGTTCTCGGGATCGGCGATGGTGAATGTATAGAGGGGGGGCAAAAAGAAAAAATTGTAGGAAAGAACGCTGGCGAGGCAGGCAAAGAGCGAGGCCCACAGTCCGAAGGTTACGGCGCTTGCGAGGACCGCGATCAGGAACACTTGTGCGAGGTTCGAGACGCCAAGCGTCCGTCTCAGCAGGGCGGCAACAAGGATCGCGGCCGCGACATAGGCAAGACTTACAAAATAAGCCTTAATCTCGGTGCGGTCTGGCTTTACAACCTTGCTATCGCTTTCGACGGTATTCTTAAATTGGGTATCCTTCGTGCGCGCGACAATATGAACACTCGCGTCCCCTGTGGCGCGGATCAGTTTTTCGGTAAAGGAGTCACGAAAATAATCCCGCCAGCGCGAGCGTTCAGATCTCGCAGCGATAATATGGGCAAAATGGTTGGCGCTGGCATAGTCGGCGACGGTCGATGCTACATCTTCTCCGGGAATGGAAATCGCCGCGGCGCCTAGTCTTTGCGCGAGGCGGAGAGCCTGGGCGATCCTGTCACGGTCGGCCTCGCTTGCGCGCGCATCGGCGGGCGTTTCGACATGGATCGCGGTCCACTGCGCGCGCAGTCGATCGGCCATGCGTTTGGCGTGACGCACGACCGCATTGGCGCCGCTTGCGGAATCGACCAAAACCAGCACGCGCTCGCTCGCGGGCCATGACCCTTCAATGCGATGCGCGCGCATGTAGTCGACCATTTGGGCATCGACCCTTTGCGCGGTGCGGCGCAGCGCAAGCTCCCGCAAGGCTGTGAGATTGCCTGGCGAAAAATAATTCCTCGTGGCGCGCTCAGCCTGTTCGGGCACATAGACCTTGCCATCGTTGAGACGAGCAATCAGATCTTCTGGCGTTAGGTCAACCAGTTCGATGTCGCAAGCAAGATCGATGATCGAGTCCGGCACGGTCTCGCGGACCCTGATCTTGGTGATGCCGGCGACGATATCATTCAGGCTTTCGACATGCTGGATGTTGAGTGTCGTATAGACGTCGATTCCGGCGGCGAGCAGTTCCTCGACATCCATGTAGCGTTTGGGATGCCGGCTCTCTGGCGCATTGGTGTGGGCAAGCTCATCGACCAGAACGAGGCTCGGCTTGCGCGCCAAAATGGCGTCGATATCCATTTCGGCGAGCGTATGTCCCTTATAAGGGACGCTCCGGCGCGGGACGATTTCGAGCCCCTGAAGCAGCGCTTCGGTTTCTTTGCGCCCGTGCGTTTCGACGACGCCGATGACAACATCAATGCCTTCGGCTTTTTTTGCCCTCGCCGCAGTCAGCATTTCATAGGTTTTGCCAACGCCGGGCGCAGCACCGAGAAAGATTCTTAGCCGGCCCTGTTCTGCTTTTTGCACTTCACGCAAAAGAGCGTCGGGGGAGGGCCGCCGGTCGCCGTTGTCGCGTTTCTCCATAGGTGGCAGTGCCCGCGATGAGAATGCTTTACGCTAGGATAACGTGAAGCGCCCTATCCTTCATAGAGAAGAAAACGACTCCTGACGAGCAAATCTCCGCTTTGAAAACCTCAACACTTTTCCCTCACATGTTGAGCAGGATACGTTATTCAGCCCTTCAAGCGCTTCTTGCATTCTTTCAAATAAACGTTCCGTTTCAGACCGCCATTTGTGTTGGTCGCGGCGTTGGCGCGATATTGATCGGCGCAGGTTTTGAGGAGCGCCGTCTCGCGCTTTTCGCCGGCGTGGACGGGAGAAATTTCAGAAGGGAACACGGCAGCTGCCCCCGATTCTACGGTCGGGACCGCAGGGGGGATGGCCGCGGGCTCTGGCGCCGGCGTTGCTGCAACAGGCGGCGCTTCGGCAACGGGGAGTTCAGGCGTTTGGGGCACGGGGGGAGTGGCCTCGGGTGCCGAGGGTGACGGCGTTGCCTCAGTCGCTGACAGCTTCTCTTTGCTCGCAGTGTTTTCATGCGCCGGAAAAGCCTTCTCAAGCGCGAGATTGAGCTTCAGTACATTGACGTGCGGCTCACCCAGTAAGCCGAGGAGACGGCCCGCTGTGTTGGCCTCGACAAAACTGCGTAACCGGTCCTCCGGGACGTTACGCGCCTTTGCGACACGCGGGACCTGGAACAAGGCGGCGGCGGGCGTAATGTCGGGATCGAGCCCGCTGGCCGAGGTGGTGACAAGATCGACCGGAACCTTGGCGGAAGGATTTGTTGCCGCCAGCAAATCGGAATCACCTTTGACCCGGTCCACAAGCGATTTTGATGTGGGTCCTAGATTCGAACCCGCTGAATTGCTTGCATTATAGGGCGCGGGCACGGTTTTGGCGGGATCGTTCGGATCGGTATCGGTCGTGGCGGACGGCCGGCCATGGAAATATCCATCGGTAGCAAAATTCTGCCCGATCAGTTCAGAGCCGATGATCTTTCCGTCGCGTTCGATCAAACTGCCTTTGGCTTGATGAGGAAAAAGGAGACCAGCCATGCCTGTCATTGCGAGGGGATAGGCAAGCCCGGTCACGACTGTCATCAATAAAGTCAGCATGATGGCCGGGACAAGATGCTTGATCATTTGAGTGTCCTTAAAGCTCGTAGATTGTCTTTGAGTTTGTCACTTGTCATCACGCGAGGTGGGCCAGGCCGACGGCCATGTCGATGAGCTTGATGCCAATGAACGGAACGATAATCCCGCCGAGCCCGTAGACGAGAAGATTGCGCCGCAAGATGCTTGCCGCGCCGACAGGCTTGTAGGCGACCCCGCGCAGTGACAAGGGGATCAATGCGATGATGATCAGAGCGTTGAAAATGATCGCCGACAGAATGGCACTCTGCGGCGAGGCGAGATGCATGATATTGAGGCTCTGCAGCTGCGGATAGAAGACGACGAACGCTGCCGGAATGATGGCAAAATATTTGGCGACGTCATTGGCGATCGAGAATGTCGTCAGCGCGCCGCGCGTCATGAGGAGCTGCTTGCCGATTTCAACGATCTCGATAAGCTTCGTCGGGTCGCTGTCGAGATCGACCATATTGCCGGCTTCCCGCGCCGCCATCGTGCCGGTGTTCATGGCGACCCCGACATCGGCTTGAGCCAGGGCCGGAGCATCATTGGTGCCATCGCCGCACATGGCAACAAGCTTGCCTTGCGCCTGCTCGTCGCGAATGAGTTTCAGCTTTGTCTCTGGCGTCGCTTGGGCAAGAAAATCATCGACGCCCGCCTCCGCCGCGATCGCCGCCGCCGTCAGAGGGTTGTCCCCGGTGATCATCACGGTCCGTATGCCCATCTGGCGGAGCGCAGCGAACCGCTCCCGGATGCCGCCCTTGATAATGTCTTTCAGATGGATGATCCCAAGCAGCCGCCCATCCTTCGCCACGGCCAGCGGCGTTCCTCCCGATTTTGCAACCTTATCGCCGCTTGCGGTCAAAGCCTGAACCTGCGCATCCGAGACCAAGAAGGGGAGCGTCGCTGGTGCACCAGCACTTGTATTGTTTTCGGGCAGCGCGGCTGAGGAACGGACGAAGACCAAGATCGCATCCACGGCTCCCTTGCGGATAATGGTTGCCTCCGTATCGACCCCGCTCAATCTCGTGTAAGCGGAAAACGGCACAAACTTCGCATGAAGCTCATGCATCTCGCGGCCCCGGATGCCGTATTTCTCCTTAGCGAGCACGACGATCGAGCGGCCTTCCGGTGTCTCATCCGGGAGAGAGGCGAGTTGCGCCGCGTCCGCAAGTTCCTTTTCGCTGACACCGGGAAGCGGAATAAATTCCGTGGCTTGGCGGTTGCCGAGAGTGATCGTCCCGGTTTTGTCGAGAAGGAGCGTGTCGACGTCGCCAGCAGCTTCGACCGCCCGGCCCGACATGGCTAGGACATTGAATCGCACCAAACGGTCCATTCCGGCGATCCCGATCGCCGACAACAATGCGCCGATTGTCGTCGGAATGAGGGTGACGAAAAGCGCGACGAGAATGACGATGCTGACGGTACCTCCTGCATAATTGGCAAAGCTCGGAATGGTCGCCACCGCGAAAACGAAGATAAGCGTCAATCCCGCGAGGAGAATGTTGAGCGCGATCTCGTTTGGTGTTTTCTGCCGTTCCGCGCCTTCGACGAGCGCGATCATCCGGTCGAGGAACGTCGATCCTTGCGCGGCGGTGATGCGAACCTTGATCCAGTCGGAAAGAACCATCGTGCCACCGGTGACGGCGGAGCGATCGCCGCCTGCCTCGCGAATGACAGGCGCCGATTCACCAGTGATTGCGGATTCGTTAACGGAGGCGACACCTTCGATCACATCGCCGTCGCTCGGAATGAGATCGCCTGGCTCGACAAGAACGACGTCGCCGGGTTCCAATTCCGTCGCTGACACGCCTTCGACGACGGCCCGCATGCCGCTCGTCCCGTTAGGATCGATGAGCCGTTTTGCCCGCGTTTCCGTGCGCGCCTTGCGCAGAGTGGCCGCTTGGGCTTTGCCGCGGCCTTCCGCAACGGCCTCAGCGAAATTGGCGAAAAGCAAGGTGATCCAAAGCCAGACAATGATCTGAAAGGTGAATTTCAGATTTTCGCCGCCGGTGATGAGATCACGGAGGAAGAGGATCGTCGTGAGAACCGTCACGATTTCGACCACGAACATCACCGGATTGCGGATCAGGGTCCGGGGGTGCAGCTTGCGGAAGGAGTCCCCGATCGCTGGCACGATGATCGCCGGATCGAACAAGGAGCTCACGCTGCGGCGTGCATTGGTTCTGTCTTTCATTGGATTTGTCCCAAAGTCCGTTGGCGGTGATCAGAAAAGCGTACCAGCGAGCATCGCGAGATGTTCCTCGATCGGTCCGAGAGCGAGGGCTGGAAAGAAGGTGAGGCCGCCGATGATCAAGATCACGCCGATCAGAAGACCGACGAATAGCCCGCCATCCGTCGGGAAAGTTCCAGCCGAGGCCGGCACGATCTTCTTACCCGCGAGCGAACCGGCTATGGCGAGCATCGGGACGATGACGAAAAAACGTCCGAGCCACATCGCAAGACCGAGTGTCGTATTATAGAATGGCGTGTTGGCGGAAAGCCCAGCGAAAGCACTGCCATTATTGCCCGTGGCCGATGTATAGGCATAAAGCGCCTCGCTGAAGCCATGCGGGCCGGAATTGGCCATGCCGGCGAGGCCTGGGGTGACGACCACTGCAAGAGCCGTGAAGCCAAGCATGCACAATGGCAGGATAAGAATGGCGAGCATCGCCATCTTGACCTCCCTCGCCTCAATCTTCTTGCCGAGATATTCCGGGGTGCGGCCGACCATCAAACCCGCGACAAAGACGGCGACGATCGCGAAGAGCAGCATGCCATAAAGGCCCGAGCCGACGCCACCGAAGATGATCTCGCCGAGCATGATATTCACCATCGGCACCATTCCTGCGAGCGGCAGCAGGCTGTCGTGCATGGTGTTGACGGCGCCGCAGGAGGCGTCTGTCGTGATGGTCGTGAAGAGGGAGGAATTGGCAATGCCGAACCGCACCTCCTTGCCTTCCATATTGCCGCCGGCCTGAAGCGGGCCAGGCGTGGTGTTGATGGGAAAATCGGCGAAGGCCGGATTGCCGCCGCTTTCAACGGCATAGACGGTGAAAGTGCCGGCCAGAAACAAAATGCCCATGACGGCGAAAATCGCCCAGCCTTGCCGCTGCTTGCCGACCATCCGGCCGAACACATTGGTCAGCGCCGCGCCGATCGAAAAGATCAGCACCATCTGGACGAAATTGGTCAGTGCGTTGGGGTTCTCGTAGGGATGAGCCGAATTGGCGTTGAAGAAGCCGCCGCCATTGGTGCCCATCATTTTGATGACTTCCTGGCTGGCCACCTGACCTTGAGCGATCAGCTGCTTGCCGCCCTCAAGTGTCGTGACCTCGGTATAGGCATTGAGGTTTTGCGGCATGCCCTGCCACACGAAAAAGAGTCCAACAACGATTGAAATCGGCAAAAGCACATAAAGAACGGTACGGGTCATATCGACCCAGAAATTGCCAATCGTTTGCGCCGAGCGGCGGGCAAAGCCTCGGATGAGCGCGATGGCAAGCGCGATGCCGGTCGCAGCCGACACGAAATTATGCATGGTGAGACCGGCCATCTGGGTTAGATAGCTCATGGTCGTCTCGGGCACATAGGATTGCCAATTGGTGTTGGTCACAAAACTCACCGACGTGTTGAAGGCGAGATCGGGAGAGACCGGGTCGAGGTGCTGCGGATTGAAGGGGAGTACCGCCTGCAGGCGTTGCAAAGCATAAAGGACGACGAAGCCCGCCACGGAGAAAGTCAACATGGCTAGGCCATAGCTGAGCCAGCCTTGCTCCTCAACTTCCTTGACGCCGCTGAGCTTATAGAAGATCCGCTCGAACGGACGCAGCAGCGGCGACAGAAACGTGCGCTCGCCGTTGAAGACGCGAGTCATATAGAAGCCGAACGGCTTCACGAGAAGTGTGACGATCACGCAGTAAAGCGCGATCTGAATGAGACCATTGCCGGTCATGGGTAACCTTCTTCAAAAACGCTCGGGACGAATCAAGGCGGCGACGAGATAAACGAGCAGGCCGATCGTCACGATCGCGCCGAGGACCATATCGAAGGTCATGGGTGAGCCCTCACAAATTGTTGCAAGCGCCAAGGTAAAGCGCGGTGATCGCAAAGGCGGCAACACCCATCGCGACATAGATCAAGTCGAGGAGAAAGACAGGCATTGGACAATCCTATGAAGCGTAATGCTGGCTGCTAGAAGATGATACGCTAGGCAAAATTCACTGCGATGATCTATCGCAAGCCGCATATAGATTCGAGTGTGCACAGAAGCCTGCCGTATATAAATTTCATAAAAATGGCGCTGCCGCTCAATGGGGCAACTCTCTACTGATTGGGAACGCAACAAACGCCCCGAAATGCTTATTGTTGTACGAGGCATCTGCGATGATGCCTCTTTTCAGAGGCAACCAGTGCCAGCATCTTCTTATTCCAGCGACACAAAATCCAAAGTCTGAAGGCTAAGAGAAATGAAATCACAGTGGCTTGGCACTCTTGGCCAAGAGGCGATGCCGCATCAGTTTTCGTTTCATCAATAGGCCAGGAGAAGGAGGCGTTTATGCCCCATATATGAAATTGGACGACGGCAAATATGGTTTGTTTATGCGTTTAGAGCCAAATAAGACTTGAATAACTGCCGAGTGGTCAGTGACGCTTCCGGCCAAGGGCTCGTATGATTTACTCAGCGGAAAAAGGAGTGATGAGCAATGACATGGAGCAAAATTGTCGATGCGCTCAAGCGCCTCGATGAACGAGCTTCCGATGCGGTTTATCTACACGGGAGTTATCTCACTGGGCAAGAAATGATCGTCCCGCATTGTCACCAAGACGAAGCCAGGGATCGTTCACAAGATAAGTCCAGCGCCTGTGGTGTCCCCCTTCCACATATTCCACGATTAGATGGACTGCGAGACGATCGGCGTGGGTTCGTTATCCATTGAAACTGAATAGCTGATGCCCCGTGCAGACCGAAACTACGATCTTGTCTTTGCTTATGTTACCGGCAAATGAAAGGGACCGGCCTCAGCAGTGATAATACCAGCGATAAATAGGACAGCCAAAATTATAGCGAGGATCAAAATGGCCTTCGAGAGCCAAGCAGATGCCCGCCAGCCGCGTGATGCCTTAATGGCAGAAATGGCCATTGCTTCGGCCCTCGCCTTGGTCATCGGTTCATTCCAGAGCTCGCAGACTTCCAGGATTTGCGCGATAATTTGCTCGCGTGATCCCTTGACACGGAAGGTCAAGGTGCCTTCGGAATCAAGCATACCGCAGCTTATCGCTTCGTCGATGAAATCGTCAGCTTGCTCTTGGGTTACTGGATCGCCGCCGGAGATGACTTTTCCTTGCAGTTGAGTTCGTAGTTCCGCGCGCAACCAAGTTGGCAGACGGGCCTTAACGTCTTCGGGGTCGCTGCTTGTGCCAGTGGAGGCAAAGCCGTCAAGAAGCTGGGGGTTGGAACGCCAAAGTCTCAATGCGGTGTCCGCTTTGCCATGCCGGGTTAGCCGCTGTTTGTAAACTTGATGCCGCCTTTTCGATGGCGGTGCGTCTGGGCGCTATGGCGAACTCAAGGTCATGCTGCGGCTAGTAATAGGATGCCGCAATGCTATGCCTTGTGTTTTCTGGGATAAGCCGTCAGGAACGGGATGCACGGGATGACCGGCCTGGGGATGAGTATTGCTGCCATCCTCCTTGTGCTTCTTCGGAGGAAGAACCGATAGAGTCCCGAGGACCACCGATCCTGCCGGCTCAACAGGCCGAAGCGTATCGGTAACGGCGGTCCAAATAGTTGAGGATCCCAGCACCAGGGCATGTTTCGAAAAAGCGGATCAGGTTTCGATCAGAACATGTTGCAACACTTTGACTCAGAGCCCTTCCTTTTCGATCGGACGGCTCCACCCGATCGAAAAGCATTCTCGGGCTTTCTCAAATCCGGTCAGTGAGCGCCATATCTAATTTTGCCAATGCCCTGAGCAGCGAATCGCCATAGGGCAATCCTTTAATAAAGGTTTCCGTGCGCTCGGGTATCTGGCCCCACGCGATTAAGAGCGCGGCAAGCAACAAAAGCAGCACCGAAAGAAAAACGGATGCAAGCCCGGCGATAACCGCGACCGCGATGGTTATTCCCAGTTTAGTTCTACCACTTAAAGCCATTATCATTCCTCCCAGCCACTTCAAAATGTACCACAATTGCCGATTTCGACCAGCACCTTAACGCGTGGTCAAAGAGCCATAGGCGGATGTCCCGGAATTTCCCAAGCGAGGCCGCCTTTCCAAGGCCGAAGAACCGGCCGGCGGCGCCAATGACTTGCCGCCAATACGCCTTGGAAATCCAATGTCTTTACCATTGCAGCGCTGCCAAACGCAGAGACCGGACTTGGGAACCCTGATCATCATCCTCTTTCTTCGAGCACACGGATACCATCGAAATCAACTATTTACATATCGTTACTTAATTTTTGATCGAATCTGATTTTGTTTTGATCCCTGAAACGCCTCGCCGCATGGAACCAGCCATGACCTGTTGCATCGATATCACACCGGCCGTTTATATTGTACACGGAGAAATATTATCGAAATTTTGACGAAATGCTGAATTTAATGTGCCGGTATGGCGAAATTCCTTTGGCCGCCGGATAGGTAATATCCAGCAACGGAACAAAGTTATGAGTCCTTCATCGCGCCGGGATCGTAAGACTAAGGCACTGGCCGAAATGCTGGCGATGATGGTCGACCCTTACCCGCAATGTGCAATCCATAGTTCGCATCCCGTCTGTAAGTCGGACGAAGGGATGTGGGAGGGCGTTACCGATTTTTGCACGGCGCTGGATCGCTATGCAGGGCGCGCCAAGCACATCAAAAGAGCATCTTATTGAGATTCCCTGCCGCCTTGTCATCCCACCGGCGGCAAGCGCCAGGCTCGTGATGGCGTGCCGTGGGCGATTGTTTTTGCCACGGGGGAGGGGCGTATAATTGGCAAAACAGCACTCATGGGAGGGTTTCACAATGGCAAGCAGGAAACAAACATCCACCTTGGGAATTGCATTGGCAGTCGCTGTCCTCGCGGCCTTCGCGGGGTCCTTCATTTGGATTGCGGTGCCGCTTTTGGTGATCTCCGTCTTATTATTTGCGTGGGGTCTGGAACCTAAGCGAACCGAGGCTGTTGTTGGGCGTTGGCCGTACGGCGATCACGTCCTTAAGGCCTTGGCGAAATTGGACTCGATCCTACCTGGATAGGGTTGAGCCGCGCCTCACCGCACATCCACAATCGGTTGCCGCCATTCGATGTCGCCTTCGCTCTACTGTGTTGCGCCGATGTCACAGCCACGATTCATTTTCAATCTGGGCGCATTGTTATCGAAGTTTTGACGAATTGCGGGCCTCAATTTGAGTCAAGTTGCACAGGTTGGGCAAAGCCCGAAGGAAGGCTGCTTCGCTTAACCGGCGCCAACTTGCTGTAGGAGGATTGCGTCATGTGTGTTGTGCCATCAATCATCGTTCTGGCGATAACGGCTCTGCTGGTTTTTCGCCGCGAGATCACAAACCCCTTGTCTTCCCTGGCTTCGAGGCCGACGTCCAGCGCCAAGCGGCGTTCCTAGAAGCGAATCGGCGGCCAAACGTCTTGTGCAACATGCGGGCGGCATGGCCTCAAAATTCAACCTCGAGTTCGTCCAGTTGACGTGGCTCTTGTTTGGCGGCCTCAAGCCACTCCACCATCTCGGGCATGGCGATGATCTGCTTGCAGTAGGCCTCGCAGGCCGCGTCCAATTCGATGTGGTAGGTCAAGAAGCGAGTGACTACTGGGGCGTACATCGCATCGGCCATCGAGCGGCCGCCTAACAGAAAGGGGCCTCCGTAAAGGCCCAGACACTCCCGCCAAATCGTTGTGATGCGATCAATGTCGGCTTGCGCCCGCTTCCATACTTTGAATCCCGGGAAATCACCTTGCAAATTCATCGGCAAGGCCGAGCGCATCGAACCAAAACCCGAATGCATTTCGCCGCAAATGGAGCGGCAGCGCGTCCGCTTCTCGATATCGGCGGGCAGCAAATGCGCCTCGGGCTTGATCTCGTTAAGATATTCCCCGATCGCCAGCGTATCCCACACCCTGACACCATCATGGACGAGGCACGGCACCAGGAAAGAGGAGGACAGCATCAGAAGCTCGTCGCGCATCGAGGGGTCATCCGGTGAGATGACGTCCTCAGTAAAGGGAAGGCCGGAAAATTTGGTCAGCAACCAGCCGCGGAGCGACCATGAGGAATAATTCTTGCTGCTGATCGTGAGTGTGGCGCTGGCCAAAAAGTCCCCCTTCGAACGTTAACTTCTCGTAAAGCATGCTTGAGAAGCAAAACAAACTCATGTAGCTTGGCAGAAACGGCTATACGGCAAAATCCTCCGGCAATCAAAGCGTTTCTGCTTGTGCCTTCATCCTAAACTATGGTGGAAACCATTTGATTTATCAAGCTTATAGTCGGCACGCGAACATTCTTGAGCTGCTGCGGCCGCTGGCCGCCGCTTCGGGACGGACGTTGCGCCTGCCATGGCCTTTGTTTCAGCCGGATTGGTCGATCCGCAAATTCGCTGGTGTCCTAGAAACCTTCGCCGAAGTCGCGATAACCCATACGCGGCTTCCCTTCCGGATCGACTCTGTCACTGTCGAGAATTGCGTTTGCCCGGTGATAGAGGAGGCTGTCTTTTCTACGCCGTTTGCCACGCTGCTTCATTTCCGGAAAGAAACTGCTGCTATCCAGCCAAAGGTATTATTGGCCGCTCCCATGTCGGGGCATTTCGCGACCTTGCTGCGCGCGACCGTCAAAACGATGCTTGCCGACCATGATGTCTACATTACCGACTGGCATAATGTCCGCGACGTGCCGCCAGCGGAGGGCTGCTTCGGGTTAAGCGATTACACCAGCCATGTGATCAAATTCCTGCAAGTGTTAGGGCCTGGGTCGCATGTCGTTGCGGTTTGCCAGCCCTGCGTTCCTGTCCTCGCCGCCGCCGCGCTGATGGCGGAAGATCGCGACGAGGCGCAGCCGCGCAGCATGACTTTGATGGCGGGTCCAATCGATACGCGAATCAGTCCCACGAAGGTCAATGAACTCGCCGTCAAACGGCCGATCACGTGGTTCGAGCAGAATTTGATTTCCGACGTCCCCCGTCCCTATATGGGCGTCGGGCGTCCCGTTTATCCGGGATTCATGCAGCTCGCAGCCTTCTTGAGCATGAATTTGGAGCGTCATATGCGTTCCTTTGACGATATGGCGGAGGCCCGTGCCGCCAATGATTTAACCAAGCTTCAGGTCATACAAGAATTTTACGAGGAATATTTCGCTGTCATGGATTTGCCAGCTGAATTCTATCTCGAAACGGTGCAAGCGGTTTTTCAAGACCATCTTTTGCCGCGCGGGAAGCTCGAGGTGCATGGCCGCCGCATTGATCCGCGTGCCATCAAGCGCACCGCCCTCCTGACGCTGGAAGGGGAGCGGGACGATATTTGCGGCCTTGGTCAAACGCTTGCCGCGCAAGACCTTTGCTCGGGGCTGCGCCAGCATTTGAAGGAACACCGCGTGCAGACCGGTGTCGGCCATTATGGTGTCTTCAGCGGCCGCCGCTGGAACGCGGAAGTCTATCCCGCCGTGCGGGATATGATTCAAATGACGAATTGAACCCAGGAACGCCGTCTCTCCTGGGTTAAATTAGCCGCCGAGCGGGCGGAAGAAATCCCAGACCAGCTTCGCGCTGTTGACATCGCCGTTGCCGAGCCCTTGCCCAGCACCTGGAATTGATTCGTTCGAAAGGCCTGGCAGGGAATGGCCGCCGCCTTCGATCCGGACCAATTCGACGGGTGCCTTGCAATTGTTCAGCTTGTCAAGATAGGCGCGGGTGCCGTCGCGGGTGTCCCTGTCGGGAAAGACCGTGGTGGTGATGCCTCCCGAGCAGCCCGCGGCTTTGCCAAACAGGGCGAGGGTTGTGTCGATTGAGGCGAGCTCCACCTTGGCGTGTGGCAGATTGGCGGGGCCGCCATGAAAGGGAACCACCGGATCTTGCGTGCCGGCGATCATCAAAAGTGGCAGTGGACGCGGGAGCTTGCAGGTCTCCTGAAGATCGGCGGGCAGGCTCGCGGCCAAAATAGCCAGTCCCGAAAAACTGTTTTTTTGCTCGCAGGCCAGGCGCAAGGCGAGCATTCCGCCCGTCGTTGTGCCAACGAGAAACACCTTGCCCGGAGCGGCAATTCCCTCGGCGACGAATTTGGCGATCAGATCATGGATAAAAGTTAAGTCCCTGTTCGCATCCGGGCCAGGCGCTTCGGCCCAGCGGCCCAGGAGAGGTTCGGGATAGGCAAGGACCGCACCCGATGAACGGGCCAAGTCTTCGAAGCCGAACGTCCGCCGGAGACGGAGGCCCTTCGGTCTGCCGCCGCGCAAGATGATAATGACCGGCCGCCGGCCCTGTTTGAGGCGCCGGTGCTGGATGAGGATCGCGCTGCGCGGCGTCCCCCCTGACACAATCACGACACGGCCCGCCGCCGCCAAAGCGGCCGATGGCACTCCGGCGATCGCCAGAAAGAGCAGGCCTCCGGCAAGAAAACCGCCGCCCAGGATAGACGCGACAAATTTGCGGCCTCGCACAATCATGTCGTTTCACCGGGTCTGGTTACGCCTTCCTGCCCGTTTAGCTTTTGCCCTTCAGCGATCACATTTGCAAGCTGACTCATTTACCGGGTCATTTTTCGAATGGGTCGCCGGGACGGGACAGGAACCTGGTGTCTGCTTTTTTTCATTTTCGAATCCCGGCGGGCTAGATTTGGGACACCAAGCTTCCGGCCGGGATAATCGGCGACCCGGCAAGGTTTTTGAATTTTTCTAATGTTCGCGTTGCCGGGAGGGGCCAATTGGATTAGGGAAATTATCATCTATTCCGGATGAGTTGGGGTAAATGTACATGACCTATGGGGAGCCTGGCGGGAACGCCCTGAAAAAAAGCCGCCCGCTTTCTCCACATCTGCAAATTTACCGCCCGATGCTGACGATGATCATGTCGATTGCGCATCGGATAACGGGCGCCGCGCTTTATGCCGGCACGCTATTGCTGGCATGGCTCTTGATCGCCGCGTCGATGGGCGCTGAGACCTATGCCACCGCCGCTTCATGTGTCAATTCGCTCCCTGGAAAACTAATCTTGTTCGGTTTTACATGGGCTTTGTTCCATCATCTACTCGGCGGAATACGTCATATTATTTGGGAATCCGGGCATGGGTTCTCGCATCCCCAGCGTGAATGGCTAGCACAGGCCACTTTAATCGGCGGTATTGTGCTAACGGCGGGTGTATGGGGAATTGCTTATCTGGTCTCATAAGTGTCCTTGCGGCTAAGAAGAAGCCTTTGCAACGACAATCGGGGAGAAGCCCTTGCCGGAAAGATTTGAGGAGAGGTCAGTCATGGCGACAGAGTCTCTGGGGGTTACGTCGCGATGAGCACGCCGCGTTTTTCCGGTTCGGCCAAATCCGGCACCTCGGACGCGTGGAACATGCGGGTGACTTCGGTTGCCCTGATCCCGCTGACAATAGGCTTGGTTGCGATCGTCTTGTCGCTGTCCAGCAAGGACTATGCGGCAGCGCGCGCCGAACTCGGGCATCCATTTCCGGCAATCATTCTGCTTCTTTTCATCCTGACCGGCGTTTTCCATATGAAGCTGGGGATGCAATCCATTATCGATGATTACGTGCATGACGCACATTTGAAAGAGTGGTCGCTTATCGCCAATCTAGGCTTCTCGGTTAGCATCGGTTTGGCGTGCGTTTACGCAGCCTTGAAACTGAGCTTCAGTTGAGGCACCACCATTGGAATATCGAAGCGGAGGGAAAAAGCTTCCTTCATGCGAAGGACCGCGGCCGCTCGCAGGGATATATCGAAAGACGATGGCATGACTTCCAACACCAAAGGTAATGGCGATACCGCTCCGGTGCGTAATGGCGCCGCCTATCCGATTACCGATCATACTTTCGACGTCGTCGTCGTTGGGGCAGGGGGGGCCGGACTGCGGGCAACCGTCGGCTGTTCCCAGGCGGGGCTGCGCACGGCCTGTATCAGCAAGGTCTTTCCGACCCGCTCGCACACCGTCGCGGCGCAAGGCGGCGTCGCGGCGTCGCTCGCCAATATGGGGCCGGACAATTGGAAATGGCACATGTACGACACCGTCAAGGGGTCGGATTGGCTCGGCGATCAAGACGCAATCGAATATCTCTGCCGCAATGCGCCGGCCGCCGTATATGAACTCGAGCATTGGGGCGTGCCGTTTTCGCGCACCGAGGATGGCCGGATCTACCAGCGTCCGTTCGGCGGCATGACCACCGACTTTGGCAAGGGGCCTCCGGCGCAGCGCACCTGCGCGGCGGCCGACCGCACCGGCCATGCGATGCTGCACACGCTGTATGGCCAGGCGCTGCGTCACGAGACCGAATTCTTTGTTGAATTCTTCGCCATCGATTTGATCATGGAAGACGGGCGCTGCCGCGGTGTCGTCTGCCTCAAGCTGGATGATGGAACCATTCATCGCTTCCGCTCGCAACTTGTGATCCTGGCGAGCGGCGGCTATGGCCGCGCGTATTTCTCGGCGACATCGGCGCATACCTGCACCGGTGATGGCAACGCGATGGTGTTGCGGGCCGGGCTACCCTTGCAGGATATGGAATTCGTTCAATTTCATCCAACTGGGATCTATGGGGCCGGGTGCCTCATCACCGAAGGCTCGCGCGGCGAGGGCGGTTATCTCACCAATTCCGAAGGCGAACGCTTCATGGAGCGCTATGCGCCTTCGGTGAAGGATCTCGCGCCGCGCGATATGGTGTCACGCGCGATGACAATTGAAATCCGCGAGGGCAGGGGCACGGGCAAACACAAAGACCACATTCATTTGCACTTGGAACACCTCGATCCGAAAATCTTGCATGAACGCCTGCCTGGCATCTCCGAAAGCGCCAGGATCTTCGCCGGTGTCGAAGTAACCAAGGAGCCGATCCCGGTGCTGCCCACGGCCCATTACAACATGGGCGGGATTCCGACGAATTTCCATGGCGAGGTCATGATCAAGAAAGGGGGAGATCCCGATTTCATCGTGCCCGGCTTGATGGCGATTGGCGAAGCGGCCTGCGTCTCCGTCCACGGCGCCAACAGACTGGGTTCGAATTCGCTGATCGATCTTGTCGTCTTTGGCCGCGCAGCCGGATTGCGGGCGGCCGAACTGGTGCAGGCGGGGGTCAAACAGGCTGAGCTTCCAGCCGACTCGGCGGACAGAGCGTTGTCACGACTCGACCGTTTCCGCTACGCCAAGGGAGGACTGCCGACCGCGGAACTGCGTCTGCGGATGCAGAAAGTGATGCAGTCTCATTGCTCGGTCTATCGCACCGGGCCAGTCTTGGAGGAAGGCTCGCAGCTGATCCATGATGTGTGGGCGGCGAGGGATCAGATTTCCGTCACCGACCGGTCGCTGATCTGGAATTCCGATCTGATCGAGACTTTGGAATTCGACAATCTCATTGTCCAAGCGGTTGTCACCATGGACGGCGCGGCAGGCCGCACCGAATCCCGTGGTGCCCATGCCCGAGAGGATTATCCCGACCGTGACGATAAGAATTGGATGAAGCATACGCTCGCCGCCATCGACCCAGATGCCCGGACGGTGTCGATCGATTACCGTCCCGTGCATAGTTTCACGATGAGCAACGAGATGCATTATATCGAGCCGAAGGCGCGGGTCTATTAATCAACAGGTTAAAAAAACACATGGTCGAGTTCACACTTCCCGCCAATTCGCGCATCGGGACCGGCAAGACCTGGCCGAGGCATGGCGACTCCAAGGCTCAGACGGAATTCAAGATTTACCGTTGGAATCCCGATGACGCGCAAAACCCGCACGTCGACACTTATTATGTCGATCGAAGCGATTGCGGCCCGATGGTTCTCGACGCGCTCATTTGGATAAAATCCAAGATCGATCCGGCGCTCACGTTCCGGCGTTCGTGCCGGGAAGGCATCTGCGGGTCCTGCGCGATGAATATCGACGGCACTAATACGCTCGCCTGCACCAAATATATGGATGACATCAAGGGCGCCGTTAAAATATATCCCTTGCCGCATCTGCCGGTGGTCAAGGATCTGGTGCCCGACCTCACCGGATTTTTCGCCCAGCATGCTTCGATTGGACCCTGGCTCAAGACGCAGTCGCCGCCGCCGGAGAAGGAGCGGCTGCAGTCGCCCGCCGATCGCGCCAAGCTCGACGGGCTTTATGAATGTATTTTGTGCGCTTGCTGCTCGACATCTTGCCCGAGTTATTGGTGGAATGGCGATCGCTACCTCGGTCCGGCAGTGCTGTTACAGGCCTATCGCTGGTTGATTGATTCTCGTGATGAGGCGGCTGGCGAACGGCTCGACAATGTCGAGGATCCGTTCCGGCTTTACCGCTGCCACACGATCTTAAATTGCGCCAAGGCGTGTCCAAAAGGTCTCAATCCAGCAAAAGCGATCGCTGAAATCAAGAATATGCTCATCGCGCGCCTGATCTGAGCCCCTAATGCCATTCTGATGCCTCAATCCCCGATCACATCCGGCGGATGGAGGCTTTGTCTATGCTGCGCATTCCGTCAACCGCTGCCGCCGCGCTGTTCATGATTTCAGGCGCCAGTGCCGCCGATCTCGCGGCCCGCTCAACGGCCTATGACACGTTGATCGCTCATCACGCCAAGCTGCATGGAGTTCCGGAGTCTCTCGTCCATCGCACGGTGATGCGCGAAAGCGGCTATAATCCTGGCCTCGTTCATCGTCATTGCTATGGCCTGATGCAGATCAAATATGGGACGGCGCGCAGCATGGGGTATAATGGCCCCGAGCGCGGTCTTCTCGATCCACAAGTCAATCTGACTTACGCTATCCCTTATCTTGCCAATGCTTACCGGCTTGCCGACGGGAACGAAGACCGCGCCACGGCGCTTTACCGCGGTGGCTATTACTATTTGGCCAAGCACAAAAAAATGCTTGGGGCGTTGCGCACCGCGTCGGCGTCTCCTGTCACACCGGAGCTCCCCGCTCCGGCGCCAGTGCCGCAGCCGCCACGCAATCCCCTGGCAGGGCTTGTCGCCTTGTTTGCAGGTCCGCCGGAGACCAATGCAGCCAATGGTTCACAAGCGCCTGGCGAATGACTCCTCGTTTATGCGAGGAGCGCATGGAAAAGGTAAAAAAGCCGCGCGCAGGACGCCGTCGCTGTATTGAAACACGGTAGGGGACGCGCTAGTCTTCGGTAAGAGACTTTGCATGTTCATCCTATGGGGGCATTCATCTCTCGATAGAGGCATGGCCCGGCGGGCGTAGTTCAATGGCAGAACGGCAGCTTCCCAAGCTGCATACGAGGGTTCGATTCCCTTCGCCCGCTCCAAAATTGTTGGCATCGACACCTTCCGTTACGCCAGGAAACAGCCAATTCGCCGAGGGTAATCATTCATGATCCGACCCAAGGTAGAGATTGTTGCGTGTATGGTTTGTCATATGATGGCCGGGGTCGCGCAAGCGCAGAGCGTCAACGGTACAGCACTTGACCTTTGCGGTCTGCGTCCGACATTCACGGAAGATTTCAATGATCTAAAAGTTTCCGCCTGGAAAATCGGTGGCAACCGTTGGATCGCCCACACGCCTTGGCACGGCGACTTTGGAGATGCCGGTTTTTCCAATCCGCAGCCGGATTTTCCGTTCACGGTTAAGGATGGCCTGTTGCGCATCGAGGCACGCAAGGAAGCCAACGGCAAATGGCATTCAGGGCTTTTGGCGTCAGCCGATCAATGGAACGATGGCTTCTCGCAGCTTTATGGTTACTTTGAAGTCCGGATGAAGATTCCCAAGGGGCCTGGGACCTGGCCGGCATTCTGGCTTGGTGAAACCCGGCCTCCGGAAACGCCGCTTGGGACGAGCCTGGAAGTTGATGTGATCGAGTTCTATGGACAATTCCCCGATATTTTTCATTCGGGATATATCGTCTGGGACAGTGTCCATCACACCCATGTTGGCGAGCATCACACGGAAAACCGTCCAAGCGGCACGCTCGACGCCGGTTTTCATACCTTCGGCGTGGAAATCGAAAAAGACTTCATGACCTTCTATTGTGACCGCCATCAGATTTGGCAGACGCCGACTCCGGAGCAGCACAAATTCCCTATGATGATCCTGGTCAATTTGGCACTTGGAAGCGGCTGGTCAATCGAGAACACACCAAATCCGTCTTTTCTGGACGTTGATTACATTCATGTCTTCGAGCGCGATCCAACCAAGTGCAAGTCAACTCCATCTCCAGAGTGAGATGCTTTTTAGAAGATGAGTGCGACATCACTATTTGCCGGCGGCTTCTATGACTATAGCGGCGTTCCGCCAAATGCTGACTGTCTCCCGCTTTTTAATACCGCACCCGAACATAGTCGCCGGGAGCGTCGCAGATTGGCGGTAGTTCCCCGTTCCCGGGCACCCGCGCGGGCACTTCTTTGCGCGATTGGCGCTTGATCCATTTGATCCAATCGGTCCACCAGCTGCCTTTGTACTCAGTCGCGTTCTCGAGCCAATCCTCGAACTCGCCATCGGGTGCCTTGCCGCGCCAATATTGATATTTCGGACTGCCGGCCGGATTGACGACACCTGCAATGTGGCCTGAGCCGGCGAGGACGAAGCGAACTTTGCCGCCAAGCAGCTTAGCACCTATGAAGACGGATTTAGCCGGGGCGATATGATCATCGCGAGTTGCCAAATGGTAAACCGGCACGGTGATTTTAGAGAGGTTGAGAATTTTGCCAGCGAACCTCGCCTTTCCTTTCGCGAGCCTATTTTCCAGATAGCAATGGCGCAGATAGGTGAGATGGTTGGCCTCCGTCATACGCGTCGAATCCGAGTTCCAGGCCAAGAGGTCGAATGCGAGCGGGGCCTTCCCTTTCATGTAATTGTTGACGACAAACGACCAGATGAGATCTTCCGGCCGGAGCATGTTGAAGGCTGAAGCCATTCCGCTTGCCTCGAGATAGCCGGTCGCCGCCATTTTTTTCTCAAGCGCCCGCAACCGTTCTTCATCGACAAAGACTTTGAGATCGCCAGCTTGGCTGAAATCGGTCTGGGTCGTAAAGAATGACACACTCGTGATCCGCTCGTCATTGGTCTCAGCCATATAGGCGAGTGTCATGGCAAGCAGTGTGCCGCCGATGCAATAGCCAATCGCGCTTACTTTCCTCTCGCCCGTTGCCTTTTCGATGGCAGCGAGGGCAGCCAAAATTCCATCCCTCATATAGGCTTCAAAACCCTTGTCGCGATGGCGCGTGTCGGGGTTCACCCACGAAATCATAAAAACCGTGAGGCCTTGCGAAACCGCGAAGCGAACGAAGCTTTTTTCGGGGTTGAGGTCGAGAATGTAGAATTTGTTGATCCAGGGAGGCACGATCAGCAAAGGCCGCTTGCACACCGTTTCGGTCGCCGGCGCATATTGAATAAGCTCGATGAGATCGTTGCGAAAGATAACTTTTCCGGGCGTTGTCGCGATATTGACGCCAAGTTCGAATTTTGAGGTATCGCAGCGGGTGATTTTGAGCGTGCCATTGCCGGCTTCCATGTCCTGCGCCAATAGCGCGGCACCGCGCGCGAGATTGTCACCGCTCGTTTCCCATGTTTCCTTGATGAGCTCCGGGTTCGTGGCGAGAAAATTCGATGGCGAGAGCGCGCTGGTTAACTGCCGGAGGTAAAACCTTGCCTTGTCGCGGGTATGAGGATCGACGCCGCCCGAACGCTGGACGAGATCCTCGGCCCAAGTTGAAATGATTGCATGGGCCTGCCGCAAAAAATCAAAATAGGGATTGTCTCGCCATTCGGCGGCGGCGAATCTTTTGTCAGAGGGTTCATGAGGAACAAAAGGGTTGTCCTGCCCGCCCTGCATACGCCGCAAACTATGCGACAAAAGGCCAAGAAATTTAACCGCCAAGGAGGACTGCGCTTCGAGGGTGCGGGCTGGGTCGCTCAACCAATGTTCGGCGATGCGGCTGAAGGAACGCAGAGCATCGGTCAGTTCAACAGTCACATCCGTCTTGCCGCCGCTCTCCCGAGGCTTAAAGTAGGCGGCAAAGGCTTTACCACCTTGTTCCATGAGACGTGAAAAATTATAGGACAGACGTTCGAAGTCAGGTCCGGCCGCTCCCTGATTTTTTTGGGAAGCGCCAGGAGAATCTTGGGTTGGCGGAGCCGCCGCGCGGCGAACCCTGACAACGCTCTGCGGGGAAGCTTTGCTGGTGGCGGTGCGGGCCTCTTTCGAGGGCGCCTTGACGCGCTTTGATGCCGCACCGGCGGACAATTTGGCAGGTTTTGGACGCGGGGGGCGGCTGCCCGTCGCGGGAGCGGGTTCAATCCCAGCCTCAGAGGTTTTTTCCGTGCTCATTGATTCGTCCGCATTTCCATACGGGTCAGGTACGAATGGAGTGGCGTTTGACACGGCATGGGACCTTTAAGAACAGCCACGCTTTCGAACGATTGGGCGAAAGCCCTTCCAGGAAGTGCGTAATCCATCGCCACGAAAAGCATTTCGTCGCGGTTCCGACACATTAAGCTTGGAATGTCCCGATAGGCAACCAAGCAACGAACCAGCAATGGTACGCTGAGATGACACGAAACCCAATGTCTCACCCTAAGGCACGGCTGGGATTAACGGCGGCGCTCGCCGGGATTTTTCTTATGTGGAGCCAACTTGCCGGCGCGCAACAGGCGAAGACCGGAGGGTCGCCTCTGGATACTTTGATGAGTACGAGACTCTGGGCCGATGTTCCAGAGGCGAAGGATTTTGTCCGCGAGACCCGGCGACCTCCCGATAGTCTTGCCTATCAACCGGTGACGGGTACCGATCCCGAACGCCCGAAGCTCCGGAACAAAGAGGAGCTTCAAGCTTTGCAAGGCGAACTCGAGCGGGCAATCACCCATAATGATAGGAATGCCCACAAACGCCTCGGAACGAAAAAATCCGCATCCGCCGCGTCCCCGGCGGTGAGGCGGCAATAGGCCGCATCGATTTAAGTCCCTCCGGCATCGGGCCGGGCGGTCCTTTTAGGCGATTATTTTTGCCAATTGCTGGAAGACTGTGGCGTTTTGTGCGTCCCCATCTTGACGGCGCAAACCAAATAACGCCGCGCGTGTGAAATTGGCGAGGCTCGACAGGGTCGCTTCCAGGGAGACGCCCGCATTCACCGTCTCGCTGACAACGATCGCTCGAAGATCGAGCGCCTGGCGCAAGATTACATCCTGCGAGCAAAGTGTATGGTTGAGCGTCCCGACATAGCTTCCGGCGACAAGAATGACTGGCAGTTGGAGCGCCACCATCACGTCGAGCACGGTATGCTGCGTGTCGAGCGGGACCATGACGCCCCCAACCCCTTCGATCAATAGAGCGCCAGTGTTGTGAGCGATTGCGCTGCTGCAAAAATCGATGACCTCGGCAAAATCGATCGCTTTTCCCTCGGCATAGGCGGCCATGTCCGGGGAAACGGGAGCGCGAAAACGCCAGGGTGAAATTCGCTGGAGTTCCGCCGCATTGACATCGCGGCCAAGCGCTTCGAGGAGAAGGGCCGGGTCACTGCCGGAAGGCGCGGCCGGATCGAAGCCGCTGGCCACGGGTTTCAAGACGTTGACCCGTTGCCCCAGGTTCCGCAAACAGCGGATAAGGCCTGCCGCGACAAAAGTCTTCCCCACATCCGTTCCAGTGCCGGTTATGAAGACGGCGGACATTTGGTCGGGCCTTTGAGTGTTTCCGTCAACGCGCGCACGGCATCGGCGAGGCGAACAATCTCTTCGTCCGGGTGCATGGCGGTAAAGGTGAAGCGCAACCGTGCGGTGCCTGTCGGAACCGTCGGGGGCCGGATCGGAGTGACCAGGAACCCCTGGTCAGCCAGTCCACGCGCTGCTCGCAGGGCGGCGTCTGGTTCCCCCAGGATGAGGGGGACGATCGGACTTTGGGCCTTGGAAAGGCCGAGAAGGGAGGTGAACAACTTCGCCTTTTCGAGAGGTTTTGCGGTCAATTCAGGTTCGGTTTCAATAATTGTCAGCGCCGCGATTGCCGCCGCCGCCATCGGGGGTGGGAGGGCGGTCGAGTAAATCAGGGTACGGGCGCGGGTTTTCACCAAATCGATGACGGGCCGCGATGCGCACAAATAGCCGCCATAGCCGCCTGCCGCCTTGGATAAGGTTCCCATTTGCAACGGCACATCCACGCCGGGACCCGCGGTAAAAATAGCGCCGCGACCGCCGCCGAGGACGCCCAAACCATGTGCGTCATCGGTCATCAGCCATGTATCGAAATCCACGCAGATTTTGCTCAGCTCTTGCAAAGGGGCAAGATCGCCGTCCATGGAAAAAACGCTATCTGTGACAAGCAGCGCATGCCGGAAACGCCCCCGGCTTTTGGCGAGCAACTCAGCCGCATGGTCAACTTGATTGTGGCGGAAGATCAACGTTTCAGCCGCCGCCAATTTTGTTCCAGCCCAGAGGCATGCGTGCGCCAGCTCATCGATCAAAACCAGATCCCGCTCGCCGGCAAGCACCGGTATGATGCCGCTGTTGGCGAGATAGCCAGAACCGAACACGCAGGCGGCGTCGGTTCCCTTGAGCCGCGCGAGACGCGTCTCAAGATCCCCAAATAAGGGATGATTCCCAGTGACAAGCCGGGAAGCGCCGGCGCCCACGCCATATTGGCGGATCGCCGCCGTGGCGGCGGCGATGAGCGCCGGGTGGTGGCAAAGGTTGAGATAATCATTGCAGGAGAAAGAGAGCAGGCGGCGGCCGTCGCGCTCGACCCAGATCCCGCTTTCGCGAACGCTCTCGGTGAGGGAGCGCTTGAGACTGGCGCGATCGAGAGCTTCCAATTTGCGGAATGCGAACGCGTCCAAGGACCTCTTTGGCATGTGGCTCTCGTTGAATCTGATATTGTGCAATGACATGGGACAGGCAACCGCTCAAGCGATAGTGGCGGCGGAAAAGGCGGCACAAATATCTTCCGGCGAAACTTTGCCGCAATCTTCTATCAACGTGCCCGATGAGTCCGGAAATAACAGGCTTTTTTCACGAGTCTGATAGAAATGTGAACAGCCCGGCAGTTTGCTTTCGCCGGTAACGCGCCCGGTATTGTTGTGATTTCGCCGCTATCCTTCATCCTGGCCCGGCATACGGAGAAAAAAATGCGCCGTCGATTGACTGTAGCCCTGGCAGTGGCCTTTGTTGGCGGTTCCACGGTGTTTGCGCAGGCGCAGGCGCCAAACGCCGGTCCGGCTCCTGTTGTCGTCATCAATCGGGGCGGAGGTGTTGCCGGGACGGGTATTGGCTTCGGGGCGGGCGGCGCCGGCCAGCACACGCCGCTGGTTGTCGGAACCGGACGCGTCGGTTCCGGGACCAACGGCATAGGTCAGGGTGTTGGCAATGCTACCGGTGGCATTGCTGGCTCTACGCGTGTCGGGTCGGGAGGAATCTCGGACAGCGCTTCGTGGGGATCCTCGACAGGTGGGGTTAATGGCGTTGGCCGGGGCCTCGGAGCGGGAACTGGCGGTATTAGAGACAAGATTGAGCTTGGCCTGGATACCGGCGGTATCAACGGCAGCGGAATTGGTTCCGGAGTCGGCGGAATTGGCGATCTGAACAGTCTTGGGGCTGGCACGGGAGGCGCCAAGGAGCAAACCGCACCAAGGTTTAGGGTGCAATAAAATTTAGCTCCGCCAAACGGCGTCTGTGTTGCCCGGTGAGTCACGCAGCGCGGAGCTGACGGGCGGTATCAATGCGGTAGGTCAGTGCCTCGGCGAGATGAATGCGCCCCACGTCCGCGGCGCCGTCCAAATCAGCGATCGTGCGGGCAAGCTTCAAGATACGGTGAAATCCTCGCGCGGAAAGATGCAACCGGTCCGAAGCCTCCCGGACTAGGCTGAGTCCCCCCGTATTCATTTGCGCGGCCGCCTCGATCACATTGGCGGGCGCGGCGGCGTTGGAGCCGATCCCGGGCAGACCAAGATCAGCATAACGCGCGACCTGGATCTCCCTAGCGGCGGCAACGCGCGCTGCGACCTCCCGTGAACCCTCGGCTGCTGGCGGCAGCATGAGATCGGCAGCGGCGACCGCCGGCACTTCAACATGGAGGTCAATGCGGTCGAGCAACGGGCCCGAAAGCCGCGCCTGATATTGGGCAATACAGCGGGCATTGGGTTGCCGGTTACAGGTAAAGCCGGGCTCGCTTGCGTGGCCGCAACGGCAAGGGTTCATCGCCGCGACGAGCTGAAACCTCGCCGGATAGACAATTCGGTGATTGGCTCGCGCGATCGCCACTTCGCCGGTTTCGAGCGGCTGGCGCAGGCTGTCCAGAACTTGCGGCTGGAATTCTGGCAATTCGTCGAGAAACAAAACGCCATGATGGGCAAGCGAGATTTCACCCGGCCGCGCCCGCGTTCCACCTCCGACAAGGGCTGCCATCGAGGCCGAATGGTGCGGTGCCCGGAACGGCCTTCGATCGGTCAAGGCGCCGCCCGCGAGATCCCCGGCGATGGAGTGGATCAGCGAAACCTCGAGCAGTTCACGCGGCATGAGCGGCGGCAAAATCGAAGGCAGGCGCGCGGCGAGCATCGATTTTCCGGCGCCGGGCGGTCCGTTCAATAAGAGATTGTGCCCCCCGGCGGCGGCGATTTCAAGCGCCCGCTTGGCGCTTTCCTGGCCCTTAATGTCACGCAAATCCGGCTGCGCTCCCGCTTGTCCCCGGACGGAAGGCCGGGGCCGGGTCATGACTTGCGTCCCCTTAAAGTGATTGGCGAGCTGGATGAGGGAAATAGGTGCCAGAACTTCGATTTCCTGGCTTGCCCAGGCTGCCTCGGCACCGCTCGCATACGGGCAAATCAGGCCGTGGCCGCGCGCATTGGCGGCGATCGCGGCCGGCAGCACGCCAACGACCGGGGTGATCGTTCCGTCAAGCGCCAGTTCGCCGAGAACGGTGAAATTGGCAAGTGCGTCCGGCGGAATGGCGCCGATTGCGGCCATGATGCCGAGCGCGATCGGCAAATCATAATGGCTGCCTTCCTTTGGAAGGTCGGCGGGTGCGAGATTGACCGTAATGCGCTTGGCGGGCATCGCGAGGCCCGACGCATTCAGCGCGGCGCGGACTCTCTCGCGCGATTCAGCGACCGCCTTGTCGCCGAGGCCAACCACCGTGAACACCACATTGCCGTTGGCGATCTGTACCTGCACGTCCACCGGGCGCGCCTCGATGCCCTCGAACGCAACCGTCGCGACTCTGACGACCATGGCAAGCCCCCGTCTTCTAGTTCCGGGACAGCTTAACCGGATGCGTCGAGATTAGCAAGAACAATAAGAGAACATTTAATGGCCATGCCATTGGCGGCCCGAGTTCTACATACGCTTATGCGGAAGCGGCGCTAACGTTGGCAAAAATTAACTGGCGCGCCACGGATGCTGGCCGGTCCCATATTGCATTTGGCTCAGCCAAACCTTCATGCCGAGCTCGGCGGAATTGTGAATATCGAGGTTCTGATAAAGTTTTTTGGTGAGGTCTGCGACCGAGGAGAGCTGAAGGCCGAGTTCATCGGCAATCATTGGTTTGGATTTGCCCAA
The DNA here is from genome assembly GCF_029855125.1 of Methylocapsa sp. D3K7. Taxonomy (GTDB): domain Bacteria; phylum Pseudomonadota; class Alphaproteobacteria; order Rhizobiales; family Beijerinckiaceae; genus Methylocapsa. The sequence goes on along the minus strand of NZ_CP123229.1, from coordinate 763,658 downwards.
AGCGAGATGAACACCGACTTTGACCTGAGCGGGCGTGGCGCCGCTATCTCGCAGCACGCGCGCGGCATGGGCGATGGCGTGCTCGCGCAGTTCGACGCTGACCGTGACAAGACAATTCTTCGGGTTTCTGGCGATGTCCGAGGGAAGTGCGTCGGGAGGAACGAGCCAGTTGGCATCAAGCGTGAGAACTCCGTGGGCTGTTAAAATGCGCAAATGAGGCGGCGTGTTGGAAGATCCGTTTGCGGCGCCGGTGATCTGCCGGAGAAGCTTTAATATCGGGTCGGGTAAGCGGTCTTGAGCCGGCATGAAGCGGGTATAATTGCCCGGCTCCCCCGCCAGCATCCGGAGCAGATGTTCGAGGCCAGAGGTTTGGTAGACAATCGTGGCGTCCGGGTTGACGATCATCTGCCCGCTCATGAGCGCGGGTCCGGCGGTCCCTAGCGAAGATTGTTCCGCCATTTCTGCACGCTCGGAAACGGGACGAAAAGCATGCGCGAGCCAAGGCCGGAGCCGGTCGAGACGCTGCACATCGTCCGCCACGAAGGGCCGTGCACTTCTTGGCCGTGTCAACGCGACATAGGCAATAGACCGGCTGCCTTCGCCGATCATCGCGCCCAAGAGCCAACAGGCATCGAGCGGCGCTTCGATTTCCTTGTAATATTGGCTTTGCAGATAGTCGGCATTCTGCCGGTGCAGTGTCCAACCGATGCCGACCGCGCGGAAGCCCGGGATCCAAAGAGAAACGAGCGCCGTCGGATCATCCATGAATCGCCACAGGCGCTCGCGATATAAGGGTGTCATCCCTGGATTTTCGGCGTAGTTGCTCGTGACGGTCGCGTCGGGAGCCAAAAGGGCGAGCCGCGACCAGCCGTGCGGAATAATCTCATGCAACAAAGGCGTGACCGCAACCATGGCGCTCTCGGGCGGCAACCCAAGGCAGCATAAGGTCTTGAGATGTTCGACCGCCCCCATGTATTTCCTCGACGGGCATCCGACTAAAGCCGTTGCTGTGCCAGAGACCGCAAAAAGCTCGGACGGTTGGGCTTCAGTTCTTCATCGTGCCGATTGCCAACAGTTATCATAAATATGGGGGTGGAGTGTACACCCAAATTGCAGAGGATACATACCCAACTTAGGGGAAGAACGATCCCAAAAACATCCAAACCCGCAAAAAAATCATGATGCTTACGCCGATTTCGTGATGACATCCCCTGAACAGGGGACGTCAAGATTCAATGAATTTACTACAGTAGCAATGTTTAGAGCATCAAAGAATTTTCCCCGTTGCCCGCCGGTACTCCAGGGCGGGCGGCGGGGCTAATTTATTACCATGCAATCGATGGCGACGCATCGGAACATCTCGCCTCATCCCAATCCAAACCATAGAGTCGCGATCCCCAGGAACGACGCAAAACCCACCACATCGGTAACGGTCGTGACGAAGGGGCTCGACGACACGGCGGGATCGATGTCGAAACGATGCAGCACTTGCGGGATGAGAATTCCGCCCAAGGCGCCGGCGATGAGGTTGGTCAGCATGGCAAGCGCGATCACCACGCCGACCCCTGCAAGCCCGAACCAGATGCTGGCGACGATCCCGGTGATCACGCCAAATGCGACGCCATTCAAAGCACCGACCATGATTTCGCGCAGAATGACGCGGGCCGCGTTGGCGCGGGAAAGTTCTCGTGTGGCAAGCGCGCGGACGGCGACCGTCATCGTTTGAGTCGCCGCATTGCCACCCTGGCTCGCGACGATTGGTGCTAGCACGGCGAGTGCCACCATCTTTTGCAGCGAGCCTTCGAAAAGGCCGAGCACGGAAGAGGCGATGAAAGCGGTGATCAGATTGACGAAGAGCCATACGAAACGGCTTTTGGCTGTCCACCAAACCGTGTCGGATAGTTCTTCGTTCTCGGAGACGCCACCGAGCGCCTTCACTTCGGCGTCGGCTTCTTCCTGGATGACGTCGACGATGTCGTCGATGGTGATCACCCCGACAAGCCGTTCCGCTTCGTCGACAACCGGAACCGAGACGAGATTGTAGCGCTGAAACAGGCGCGCGACGTCATCGCGTTGCTCCGTCACCGCGACCCGGCGGCGCTCCACATTCATTATCTCTTCGAGCTTGGCCCGGCTCTTGGCGCGCATGAGCGTGTCGAGAAAGATATTTCCCAATAGCCGGTGGGCCGGATCGACAATGAAGATTTCGAAGAAGGATTCCGGCAAATGCTCTTCATCGGTGTCGCGCATGACATCGATCGCTTGGCCTGCCGTCCAGAACGGCGGCGCGGTCACGAAAGTCGTGTGCATCAGGCGGCCGGCGGAATATTCCGGGTAATCGAGCGAGCGTTGCAGTTGAACCCGGTCGGCCGCCGGCAGTGCCTCCAAAATCTCGGCCTGATCCTCTGGCTCCAGATCTTCGAGGATCGTGACGGCATCGTCGCTTTCAAGCTCGCGGACGCCTTCGGCAACGGTCGCGTTCGGAAGTTCCGCGAGGATCTCGTCGCGGGTGCGATCATCCATCTCCGTCAAGGCGGCGAAATCGAACTCGTCTCCCATCATCTCGACGAGCTTGGGGCGCAGCTCGGGTTCGAGAGAGACCACGAGCAGACCGAGATCGGCTTCGTGCAGGCGTCCCGCCAGGGCGCGCAGCGAGGCGCTGTTTCCGGTCTCGATGGCGGCTGTCACATCGCGCAGGAAATCTGGCTCAATCGCACCGTTTTCATCGTAAATCGGCGCCGTATCGCCTCCGATTGGCTCCAATTCGGGTGCCGTGGCACTGGGGCGCTCGTCAATTTTGGTCATGCGCGCGATTTTGCCTTATATTTGGAAACCATGAGGTCATGGGCCATTTTCTCAGACGGAGCAAACACGAAACGGGAACAGTATCCCGAACGGCTAGAGCGGGGTCGGACAAAAGGGAACTGGCTTTCCGCCCGCGTCCCCCTAAATCCCTTGGAATTGATCACGTTATGTTTTTTGATGGATTCACATTAAAATCGTTGTGTTCGAGGTGACGCAGTTTCTTCGCAATAGCGGGTTACGATTTAGACTGCTTAAAATGTACTCTGTGGCTTGGTGGATTTACGTCATCATGAGCGGATCTCTCCTGACACCGGCAGTTGCAACTTCCAAGGCATGTTTGCCGGATGCGCTGGGCGTTGCCCGCACGATTGAAGTTGGCACAAAGGGCGGATTGCAGGTCGGCTTCAAGTCCTATCCGCGCAGCTTGGCCCTCGAAGACCACGAAATCATACTGACGTTCGATGATGGGCCATCCGCGCACACCACGCCGAGAGTTCTCGACGCCTTGGCGGCCGAATGCGTGAAGGCGACGTTTTTCCTCGTCGGCCGGAACGCCGAGGCTTTGCCCTCCATCGTCAAGCGTGAAGTCGCTGAAGGGCACACCGTTGGCCATCATACCTTTTCGCATCCCGCTCAGACCTTGCGCCAAATGAGTCAAAAGGCGGCGCAGGAGGACATCCTCAAAGGCATCGCGGCGGATGACAAGGCTGCCTATGGTAAGGCCAGCGGCTCCCCAAAGGTTCCTTTCTTCCGCTTTCCAGGATTTGCTGACACACCGGAACTTGTCGATTGGCTGACAGCCCAGAATATCGGGATTTTTGGCGCCGATTTTTGGGCCTCGGACTGGCTCCCGATGTCGCCTGAGAAAGAGCTTGCCTTGACCCTCGAACGGCTTGATCACGAGAAACGCGGGATTTTGCTGCTCCACGACACAAAGCAGCAAACCGCCGCGATGTTGCCTGCTCTTCTGCGAGAATTGAAACGGTGCGGCTATAAAATTGTCACGCTCGCGCCTGGCGCCGCGCCGCCGTCGGTAAGGCAGGCGCCGGATGGCTGGACGTCGGAAACGGACAAGATCATCGCCAAAGTGTTTGCCAAGGCGCGGGCGGGCAGGGGAGGCGGCGACGCTGGGGGAGGGATACCTAAGGTATGGCCGTGACCGCCCCAAACGTCGCACCGGAGCCAAGCGAATCACCAGTAAATTCGGCGCCATCTCCTCTAAAATTATGGTGCGGCCAAGAGGACTCGAACCTCCACTGGTCTCCCAACTAGCACCTCAAGCTAGCGCGTCTACCAATTCCGCCATGGCCGCATCGTCCGCGCCGTGAATTGCGCGAAGGCGCTGCACGGGCAGGCGCGTCGTCTAACAAATCGGCGCCAGGGTGGCAAGCGCGCAGACCCTTCGTTCTTTGGTGAGGGGATGCGGATTGGCTTGCCAGCCGTTATCTTGAGATCATGCCGCAGCAAAATCCGCCGTCATCGATGTTGTCCCGTGAAATCGCAGCCATCGAATGGCGGGTTTCCGAGGGGCTTATACCCTATGTAGACGCGGTGGCGTACATGGAGGCGCGGGTCGCGGCGATAGCAGCAGGCGCGGCGCCGGAACTCGTCTGGCTGCTGGAACATCCGCCGCTGTACACGGCCGGAACATCGGCGCGGGCGGGGGATCTCTTGGAGCCGCGATTTCCGGTGCATAAGAGCGGCCGTGGTGGCCAGTACACCTATCATGGGCCGGGACAGCGCATCGCCTATGTCATGCTCGATCTCAATCGCCGGAACCCCGACCTGCGCGCGTTTGTCTGCGCGCTGGAGACGTGGATCATTGCCTCCTTGCGGACTTTCGGCGTTACGGGAGAGCGGCGGTCCGGCCGCATCGGAGTGTGGGCCGCGCGGCCGGATAAGCCATCAGGGACCGGCGGCGAGGCGGCCGAAGACAAAATCGCGGCGATCGGCATCAGGGTCCGCCGCTGGGTGACTTTTCATGGTGTCGCGCTCAATGTCTCACCAGATCTTTCGCATTTTAGGGGAATCGTCCCTTGCGGGATTTCGACCCCGCATCTTGGAATCACGAGCCTCCACGATCTCGATGCTTTGGCCAACATGGGAGAAGTTGACGCCGCGCTGCGGGCCACCTTCGAGCCTATTTTTGGGAAGACGGCGCTAGTCTGACCTCTTCTCCGGAAAAACCGGAAACGGCTGAGGCCAATACGGCTAGGCGCCGTGGGTTAGCTTTTTCATAATTCCGGACATTTCGGGAGGCATGACAAGCACTTCCGCGGCCGTGCCGTATTTGAAGGATTTTAGTTTGTAGGGCCGGCCGTTGCCGCCGGCAACCTCGGCAAACAAGGCGCCTTCATAAAAAGCTTGCCTGAACGAATCCTCCGAGCCGAAGCCTTTCCGGCTGTCGTCCGAAATTTCCAAAATTATGGCAGGCTTGTCTTGGCGTATGCGGCCGCTCAAGCCGCGAAAGACAAAAGCTTCAAAGCCCTCGACATCGGCCTTGATGAGGTCGATCCGCGGGAGGCTTTCTTTTTTCAAAAAGCTATCGCCCCGGCGGATTTGAACGATCGCCGGGTCCGCGAATGTGCTCAGCCGATTCTCGATCAGCGTTCCGGCGCCGGAGTTTCCATCTGGCGAGGGATAATAGGGAACATCGCCGTCAGTCTCGCCGAGCGCGAAAGGAAATACGGTAACGTTGGTGAGCCCGTTAAGGGCGATTTTATCTTCGATGAAAGCGCGAACCAAAGCGAAGGGCTCAAAGGCGAAGACCTTGTCCACATGCGGCGCCATGAACAGTGTGTGATTGCCGACGTTGGCGCCAACATCATAGAAGGAAATAGGGGCAACCCGCTGCGCTTTTAATTCGCTGGCGATGTCGCGCAGAAGCAACAGCTCGTGATAGGCGTAAGAGCCATAGCAGAAGACGTTCCAATCGATGAAATGGCCGAGGTCGCCGCGATACCGCTGGCCAAAAAAGCCGACTTCGAACTTGAAATGCTTGTTTGCATCGGGATTGTAAACGAGCCGGAGCAGCCGGTCCTGGCCCCGGTAGATCCATGTTTGACGGCCCAGCCACCGGAGAAAACGATGTTTCAGCGGCAATTGCGCCTCCAAAACATAATCCCCGGGTTCGGATTGAAGCCATTGCGGAATGCTCGTCATCAATCGTCCTTTGTCAGTGGCAAGAAGCTTCACACCGGTCAGCGGCCCGCGTGCGGCTTTGGCTATGCTGCACTACAGCATTATTATATGGGCGCCGCTCGCGGAGCAAGTTGCAAGGTGCCGCTCCAGCCTGGCGGTACCGGCAAGCCTCCCGTGGCTCACTACGGCTCCGCCGGCTCGACCAGCAGGTCGAGCGGATAACCTTGAAAAACCTTGTCGATGGCGAGGACGACATGGCCGTGAAATTTCTCGACACCCAAATCGCCACGGCTCATATAATCGCTCAATTCGTTGTAATGATCGATGTCGCGGCACAGAACCCGCATCAGATAATCAATCCTTCCACCGATTTTAAAACATTCCAAAACTTCGTCACGTTTGCGAATCGCCGCAAGAAAACGCTCGAAATCGGTTTCGCGATGATTTTCGAGAATCACCTCAACGAGCAGCATCACATTGCTGGAAATTTTTGAAAGATCGAAGTCGGCCGTATAGCGCCGGATCAGGCCATCCTTTTCGAGCGATCTGACCCGCTCCAGGCAGGCACTCGGCGACAAATGCACCGCTTCCGCGAGGTGGACATTGCTGATCCTTGCGTCGAGTTGCAGCCGCTTGAGGATTTTGCGATCCATTTCGTCAATGATATGCCGGCGCGCCATCGGTCTCTCGTTTGTCGAATGCCAGCGCATTTTCGCGCGTGAAAAGCCCTTTGTCGCGGATATTCTGCGCGCAACCGGCCGTATTTCCGGGGCAAAAACGCACATTTTCATGCGATAATTGCCATACCGAGAGACTGACAGGAGGCCGCCATGTCCTTGCAAAGTTTTATGACCACGCAAGGCGTCATTGCGCGGGAATCGCGGTTTGGCGCGAAAAACTACGCGTCGCTTCCGGTCGTCTTGGCGCGCGGCTCCGGCGCGCATCTCTTTGATACGGGCGGTAAGCGCTATATCGATATGATGAGCGCCTATTCAGCGGCGAGTTTTGGCCATCTGCATCCGCGTCTTGTCCAGGCGCTGAAAAATCAGCTGGAACGATTGGATATCGCCTCAAGGGCCTTTTATTCGGATAATCTCGGGCTCTTCTGCGAGGAACTCGCGGCGCTTACCGGACTTGATGCCTGTCTGCCGATGAACACCGGCGCGGAGGCGGTCGAGACGGCGATCAAAGCCGCCCGCCGTCACGGTTATGACCGGTTTTCGATCCCAGAGGGCCAAGCTGAGATCATCGTGGCCGAGGGAAATTTCCACGGCCGCACGACAACACTGATCGGCTTTTCGAGTGAGCCGTCCTACCGGCGCGGTTTTGGGCCTTTCGCGCCGGGATTTGTCACGGTGCCGTTTGGGGATGCCAGCGCGCTCGAAGCTTCGATCGGACCAAATACCGCCGCCGTTTTGATCGAGCCTATCCAGGGCGAGGCGGGGATCATCGTGCCGCCTAAGGGCTATCTAGCAAGTCTGCGCCGGATCTGCGATCGCCACGGGATCTTGTTGATTTTCGACGAGGTCCAGTCCGGCTTCGGGCGAACCGGAAAAAACTTTTGTTTCGAGCACGAGGATGCTTTGCCGGACGGTCTCATCCTGGGCAAGGCGCTTGGCGGAGGTTTACTGCCCGTCTCCGCCTTCGTCGCACGGCGCGCCGTCATGGATGTTTTCGATCCCGGCAGCCATGGCTCGACCTTTGGCGGCAATCCGCTCGCGGCGGCGGTCGGGCGCGAGGCGATCCAGGTCCTCAAGGACGAGGATTTGGCGCTCCGCAGTCATGTCCTCGGGAAAACCTTGCTCGGCGCGCTGAGTGCTATCCCCCATCCGGCGATCGTCGCGGTGCGGGGTAAGGGGCTCTGGGCGGCGGTGGAACTGGACGCCTCGCGCGTCTGCGTGAAGGAGATTTGTATTGCGATGATGCGGCGCGGAGTCCTGACGAGAGAGACGCATGACACGGTCATTCGTTTCGCGCCGCCGCTCATCATCGATGAAGCTGATCTCTTGACGGCGGTCGAGGTTTTTCACGACGCGCTCGCGGAAACCGCCGCCAGCCTTGCCAGTAGGCCCTGAGTTGCTGTTTCCGGGGATTTCTTGACAAATGACCCGCGATTCGTATGGTCGCGGCTCATCCTACATACAAAGGCTTGGCCCCGCGCCGCGCGCCGCGTTAAAGGAACTTTGAAATGGCCAAGGCCGCAATGATCAAGATCAAGCTTCTGTCCACGGCGGACACGGGCTATTTTTATGTCACCAAAAAGAACGCCCGCACCAAGACGGAAAAGCTGGCGTTCAAGAAATATGACCCGGTTGCCCGCAAACACGTCGAGTTCAAGGAAACCAAGATCAAGTAATCCTGGTTTGGCGGTCATGTCTTCGGGTTGAAGCGCTTTTCCAGTTCCGCGAGATAGGCGCCGCGCGCTTCCGGTAGCGCTTGGCCGCGCGGCCCGAAAAGTTCGCGCCGCAGAAAAAAGCCGGTCAGCCGAAAGCCATCCTTGATGTCAGCGGCGGGCGGGTTCGCCTCCCCGTTTCCATCGCGCAGAAACGCCGGCAGCGGCAGCAGCCGCGTCTTGTAGGCTTCCCCCGCCGCCTTCGAGACGGCCCGTCCGGATTTTGGCGACACATAAACGAGATCCTCGGTCGTGCCTGTGGCGGCGCATGACCCGAGATCGAGCCCGAACCCCATTTGCGACAGAATCGCGGCCTCGAATCGCACGATCAGCGGCGGGAGGCTTTCCGGCTTCTCGATGCTCCCGGCGATGCCCACCGCCGTCTCATAAAGGGCTGGATGCGGATCGCGCTCGGCGGCGAGGCGCAGCAGGGCCGCCACAAGACAGACCGCGTGCAGGGCTTCGGCGCTTGCCATCAAACGCGCGGTGCGCAATTCCATGGGCTCCACCGAAAATGTGCCGAGATGCTCGTCGAGCCGCGCCCGCCAGACGAATTCGGCATGATTGCCGGTCTGTAACAAGGGCTGCATGCGCTTGGAGCGGCCGCCTCTGACAAGCCCGAAATGGCGGCCATGCGCGCGGGTCATCGCCTCGACGATGACGCTCGTCTCGCCATGCTTGCGTGTGCCCAGGATCAGGCCGTCGTCGCGCCATTCCATCTCAAGTATGTTCCATCCTTCTGAACAGCTTACGGCTTGTCAAATTCCCGCTGCACATCAATATTCGTCAAAACTGAATTTACAAGGCAGCCGGGGAAATCGGAGGAGGCTGGACAATGGCTCATGGCGGAGTGAAGGCTTTCCGCCAAGGTTGTTTCGCATATACTCAAATCTCCCAATTTGACGGCCCCGCTCAGCCACGCTGGCGCCCTGTTGATCGTCAATTTGCAAGGTAATGTGAATGTCCAATTGCGATTTTGTGCGTTCCCGCATTTATCGTTCGTATCCGCCGCCGAAAGATTTTTCAGGACGGCACTGATACGTTCTCTCAGCTGTTGTTCGTTTAAGGTTTCATTTTTTAAACTTTGGGATGGGAGACAGCTAACAAGTGTATCCGCAAAATTTTCTACAGTTGCTTTACGAATAGCTGTTTTCGTGACACTTTGCTCAACTTGAAGATAGCCGTTGGTCGCCTCGAACCCATCGCCGCCCGTTTTTTGAGAGAGTTGCCTTAAACCAAAGATGATGACGACCGAGGATGCCAAGGCCAGGCCCAGCATCAAGAAAAGAAACCCGGAGCCGGTTGTTGGTTTGTCGTTCAACTGTTCCTCCTCGTATTTTGTTTTTAGCAGCTGAACACGGCCTCACGACTCGGGGCATCATCCCTTATGGAATGAGCACGGTCGCGCCGGTTGTCTCGCGGTTTTCGAGCGCCCGATGAACATCGACGACATCCTCGAGCGGCCACGTCCGGTGCAGTGGAATTTTCACGGCGCCGCTCGACACCACGCGGAATAGGTCATGCGCCATTTTTTCGAGATCCTCACGTTTCGCCGAATAGGTGTGGAGGGACGGGCGGGTGGCGTAGAGGGAGCCTTTCGTTGACAGAAGCCCCAGATTGAAGGCTTCGATTTGCCCCGAGGCCGAGCCAAAGCTCACGAATAGTCCATACGGCCGCAGGCAATCGAGCGCAGCCGGAAAGGTCGCTTTGCCGACGCCGTCATAAACCACGTCGCAGAGTTTTCCCTTGGTGATCTCCTTGACGCGCGCGGCAAAGTCTTCCTCGCGGTAGAGGATGACATGCTTGGCTCCCGCCTTCTTGGCGAGTTTGGCTTTTTCGGGCGAGCCAACCGTCCCGATCACTGTTGCGCCGAGCGCTTTCGCCCATTGGCAGAGGATCAGGCCGACGCCACCCGCCGCCGCTTGAATCAAAACGGTGTTGCCCGGCTTCACCTTAAACGTCTGGCGCAGCAGATATTGCGCGGTGAGGCCCTTCAGCATCATCGCTGCTGCTGTCTCGTAGGAAATGCTCTTCGGCAATTTAACGAGACGGTCCGCCGCGATCAGCCGCTCTCCGGCGTAGGCACCCAGGGTCGAGACATAAGCGACCCGGTCACCAAGCTTGAAATCTTTGACACCCGCGCCGAGGGCGACGATTTCCCCAGCGCCCTCATTGCCGGGTGTAAAAGGCAGCGAGGGCACGGGATAAACCCCGCTACGAAAATAAATGTCGATGAAATTGACGCCTATCGCATGATGGCGGACACGCACCTGACCGCGTAAGGGGGAGGGCAGTTCTATGTCCTCGATCCTCATGACCTCCGGGCCGCCAGTCTCATGCACACGGATAGTCTTGGTCATGATGTCCTAGATCCTTTTCTCCGCTTCGACCGCTTTTCCACGTTCCGATACGGAATTATGAGCGTAGGTCTTCCACGCGGGCGCATAAGACTCATTCGCTTGATCGCCCCAAGTTACCCAGTTCGGGCGGACACCCCGGCCGAACAACTCCAGATAGGGGCCTGGCGAACAGGATTCAATAAGCGGATATTGCTCGTCCGGTTTGCGCGAGTGCTCGCGTTTCCTGGTCGCCAGATAATTCACCTGGGACCGGCCGGGGGCCAGGGTCCGAGCGCCTTTTCCCCTTGTGCCGAACAGAATCACTTCGGTGACGTTGCGAAAATAAAAGCCGACGCCGCGGCCGTCTGACCCGCCGTCTTTGCGGATTTTGTGCCAGATAATATTGGCTTTGTAAGTAAAGCCCCATGCGGCCATGACACGGAGCCCATCTGGCAACAGCGCGTTCGGGCACCACAAATAAAGATGCGCAGTTGGCGCCGCTATCCCCATTACCGGCAGCGCGCAAATCTCATCGAGCGTCATGGTGGCGTAGCGGGACAGGCGCCGATGCTCGGGCGCGACTTTGCCGGTTTTGTTTTGGAAGCGCCAGGGCGGGTCGGCGAGGATGGTACCAAACCGCGTGTCTGCCGTGACGTTTTGAAGGTCCTTCGCGGCACTGAAGTTTTTGCCCTTGGTTCTCACGCGGCTATCCCTGTTGAACGACGTCCACGCGAAACGCGAGTCCCTTGATTCTACGGCAGATATTTAGCCAATGAAGTAACTCTGCGGCAACCGGCGCACAAGGTTACGCACTGCCATCTGCCAGCATGGCGGCGATCTCTGCCTCGCACACGAGCACGCCATCGACGAAGGCGCGGCCCTGGTACCACCACATAGTGCGGCGCCGGTTGGTCTTGGTCATGTGAAACTCGACCCGGTCGCCCGGTAGAACCGGCTTGCGAAACCTCGCCTTGTCGATGCTCATGAAATAGACGAGCGGGGGCGGCTTACCGGGGGAATGCGCGTTGACGCACAAAACCCCCGCAGTTTGCGCCATGCCCTCGATCAGAAGAACGCCGGGCATGACCGGACGCTCCGGGAAATGCCCCTGGAATTGCGGCTCATTGATGCTGACATTCTTGATGCCGATGCCAAATTCATCGCCCCGCGCTTCGATCACCCGGTCGATCATGAGAAAGGGATAGCGATGGGGCAGGGATTTCAACAAACGCAGAATGTCGAAACTCTCGATCGTTGCCGGCGCCATGTCGCTCATCGCGTTTTTCTCCCTGGTTCCCGTCTCTTCTCAATCGTTTTTGCCGTCGAGCCAAAGTCACTGGCCAAATGTAGCAAAATCTTCAAGGCGCGCCCCGGCGGAGAGACCTGTCTGCGCGCAGACAACGCAATGGCGTCCAATCGCGACGTTTTCCGCGATCCGGGCGAGATTGCCGATTCGTGTTTCTTCCCCAATGACGGTATCGCCCGTTGCGCCGCGATCGACCGTCGCATTGGCGCCGATTTCGACGCCGTCTTGAATAATCACCCGGCCAATCCTGGGTGCTGTGATGGCGGCTCTCGCGTGGCGGAAATCGATACCATACTGGCCGATGCGGGTGCCGGTATGCAGAATGACCCTATTGCCGATCAGCGCATGGGCCAAGGTGACTTGCGGCCCAATTAGGCAATCGCGGCCGACCCGGACGCCAGACCCGATCACACTGTTCGCGCCAATGATCGAACCAGACCCGATTTCCGCGCGCGGCCCAATGATCACGCCGGGATCGACAATCACGCCTTGTTCGAGCCGGGCTTCCGGATGGATCGAGGCCCCTGGATTGATTCCCGAAGTACCGCAAACGGATTTTGGCCGGATCGCTTGCGGAAACATCCGCTGCAAGGCAAGGACGTAGCTGAGATAGGGGTCGTCCACCACGAGTGCCAACGCCGTTTTTGGCAAGCGCCGTGCCTCACCCGGCGTGACAAAGCAGGCGGTGGCGCGGCTCATCTCCAAAAGCTCGGCATTTTCGGGAGAATCACAAAAAGTGAATTCCCCAGGGCCAGCCTCGTCGATCGCTGCGGCCCCGCTGATCATGACCGACAAATCGGCATTCTCAACCACCCCCGCACCCGTGCAAGCCACGATATCGCTGAGCAAAAGTGGCGTGGCGGGGGGAAAAAAAGAAGGCTCGCTCATGCGGGACGTTCCACGCCAGTCCCGCGGCAGGTAAGAGGTGGCGTCGCGGGCGTTGTGCCAGGCTTGGCTTTGAGTTGGCTCACTCTCCGCCCGGCCAGCTTTGCAGCTGGCGGAGCGCAGGAAAGCAGAACCGGCGTTAGATCAGAACGTGGTGCCGCCGGTGAAACGGAAGAATTGAGTTTGATCAAATTGGTTCTTAGTGATGGCCTTGGCGAAATCGAACCGTATCGGCCCAAGCGGCGATGCCCAGATGATCGATCCGCCGGCGGCGGTCCGAATCGTTGCCGTGTCGCCGCCGACGGTGATGCAATTGCTTTGCGAGAAGGGCGCGACAAATGGGCCACCCGAGCAAACACCGGTCGGACTGAAATTGGTCCGGCCATTAAAGCCATACAAAGTTCCCGCATCGACGAAGAGGGCGCCCTTCAGGCCAAGATCCCGAGGCAGGCCGAAGATCGGAAACTGCACCTCCGCGCTGGCGCCGAAATATACCGTGCCGCCGAGCGGATTGCCCTGGGGATTGCCAGAGCTGATATCGCGCGGGCCAATACCGCTTGGCGCAAATCCGCGAACGAGGCTTGGCCCCAAGTTGAAATTGTCAACGATACGGATTTGGCTGCCGCCAAAGCTCGCCAGATCGCCGCCTTGCAGATGCACGAGCCCAACGAATTGATCGTATAACTCGTGGTAATAGCGAATATCGCCGGTGGTGCGGACGAAGCGTGTGTCGCCTCCGGCGCCAGCGATATCCTGGCGCAATTCGGCGAAGATGCCAGCCGTCGGGCTCCTATTGTTGTCAAGTGAGTTATAGCCAAGCGTGTAGCCGACCATCGAGGTGAGGAATGGACCCTGGGCTTCCTTGAGCGCCAAGGAAGCTTCGCCATTCGTCAAGCAGTTGTAATAAATGCTCGGGGTTGCGCCGTTGAATCCTGGCGTCGTTCCAAAAATTGGATTGGTACAATCGTTGTATGGGCGCCCGGAATTGTTGGGAATGGAGATGTCGGTGCGGTAAATCGAATATCTTGGCGAGAAGGAGATTTCTTCCGTTACGGGCAAGCCGAGGCGCAGAGTCGCTCCCGTTACGAAGTTGTTGTAGTAGGAATATTGCCAAGCATCGCTCTTTTTCGCGTAAACGTCGAAGCCCGCCGCGAGCCGTTCCCCGAGAAAATAGGGCTCGGTGAAACTGAAATTGACGCCGCGGCTGTACTGCCCCTCGGAAACCGCCAGCTTCACATATTGGCCGCGGCCCATGAAGTTTGTTTCGGTGACGGCGACATCGGCGATGAAGCCGTCGGAAGTCGAATAACCGCCGGACAGCGATAACGATCCGGTCGGCTGATCTTCGACATCGACGACCACGATCACCCGATCGGGCGTCGATCCGGGTTCGTTGGTGATCTTGACCTTTTTGAAATAGCCGAGATTGTTGAGCCGTCGTTCCGCCCGGTCGATGTACACCCGGTTATAGGCATCGCCTTCGCCGATTTCAAATTCGCGCCGGATAACATAGTCACGCGTCCTGGTATTTCCGCGCACATCGATGCGCTCGACGTACACCCGCGGGCCGTCCTCCAAGACGAAGGCTATGGTGACGGTGCGCGTGGCGGGATCGCGGTCGCCGCGAGGCCGGACTTGGGTGAATGGATAGCCATGCTTGCCCACTTCCTTGGTGAGGGCATCAACGGTCTTTTCGACCATGTCGCCATTATAGACGTCGCCGGCCGAGAGACGCACGAGAGGGAGCAGCGAAGCGCCATCGATGTCCGGCAAATGTGATTCCACATTGACCGTCGCCACCGTGTATTGAACGCCTTCCTCCACCGTGATCGTGACGATGTAACCGCCTTGCTCGGCGTCGAACTGAGCGTCGGAACCGATCACACGGAAATCCGCGTAACCGTTCTTGAGATAGAACCGGCGAATACGCTCGAGGTCTGAGGCAATCCTGTCGGGGTCGTAAACGTCCGACGTTTTGAAGAATGAGAAGTAATTCATCTCCGTCGTGTCCATCAGATCGCGGAGCTTGCCGGAAGAGTAGACCGTATTGCCGACAAAATTGATCGCCTTCACGCCTGTCTTGTCGCCTTCGTCAATGGTGAACACCACGTCGATCCTGCCGTTGGGCAGATCAACCGTCCGCGCGGTGACGGTGGCGGCGGCGCGGCCCGAACGGCGATAAACATCCTTGATGCGTTCGATGTCCGCATCGACCATGGCCTGGCTGTAAGGTCCGCGCGATTTCGATTGAACTTCGGAGGTCAGCGTTTCCGTCTTGACCTTGCTGTTGCCTTCGAACGCAACCCGGTTGATGACGTTGTTTTCAGTTACGCTAATGATGATCCGGCCACCGGCCCTGCTCACGCGGATGTCGGAAAACAGCCCCGTGGCATAGAGGTCCTTGACGCCCTTATTGATGGCGACCTGATCCGAACCTGTGAAATAGGCACTGATCGTCTCGCTATCGACGCGTTTGTTCCCTTGGACGGAAACACCTTCGGCAAATGCGGCGAAAGTACCGCCAGCCAGCCAAGCCAATACGACCATCGCTACCGCGACCCGGCCTCTGAACACACGCTGAACTCGCATCGTAAGACCGGCTCCCATTTCGCGAAGACTAAGGTTATATTTGTGGCGTTAATTGGTTGATGCGGATTCTTTTACCGGTTTTGGTAACACACGCTCAACGATTACCACGCGTTGTTTTTAAAGGCTTTGGCAAGCCTCGCAACACAAGTTTCGTTGCATTGTAGCTTTTTCGGGAAGGCGTGGCAGGTAAGACACGGATCGAGGTGAGCAAACGGTTAACCAACAGGGTTAACCGTTTATCTTTTGCCAGACGATTGAAATGTGATTAGAGGACCGGCCAATTCGCCAAGCGGAGTCAGGTCCTTACGTTTGCGAGTGGCTTAGCCCCAATGCATAAACTGCCGGGTGAGGCGAAGCACGTCGTTGTAGGTGGCAAAGATCATCAAACTGGTGACCAGCATGAGACCAACCTTGAAGCCAAACTGTTGAGCTCTTTCATTCATCGCCTCGCCGCGAACCGCCTCCACTGCATAGTAGAAAAGATGGCCGCCATCGAGGAGGGGAATCGGGAACAAATTGAGCATCCCAACCGAAATTGACAGAATTGCGGCGAGATTAAGCAGCGCTCCAAGACCGACCTTGGCCATCGCGCCGGACACTTCGGCGATCCGAATCGGTCCCGACAATTGATCGGTTGTTTCCGTTCCAGCGAATAAACCTTTCAGATAACCGCCGGTCCGAGCAACGACATACCAGGTCTCCGATCCCGCAAGCTTAACGGAGTCGGCAAAACCATAGTGCTGGATGTGCCAATTCTCCGGCTTGCCCTTGGATTGGACGCCGAGGATACCGACACGCGTGGTTCCGAATGCGGTGACCACATCACGCCGGTGCGGGATCGCGACCAACTCCATCGCTTTGCCGTTCCGGTCGATGCCGAAAACAAGTTGCGTGTCGCTGGCGGTCTGAACGATTCGTTGCATCTCCTCGAAGCTATCGACCTTGGTTCCATCAATCGAAACAATCAAATCGCCCGGTTGAAAACCGGCGGCTTCGGCCGAACTTCCGGCGGCGACGCTGTCCACTGTGGGCAAGAGGATGGCGCGGCCATTTACATAAAAAATGCCGGTGAAGATAACGATAGCCAAGATAAAATTGGCAATCGGGCCAGCGGCGACGATCGCCGCCCGCTTCCAGACCTTTTGGGCAAAGAAACTCACCGACCGCTCCTGGGCTGACATCAAATCCGCGGCGGCTTGATCCGTCATCGAAGCGCCGTTGGCGTCGCCGTGAAATTTCACATAACCGCCAAGCGGCAAAATTGCCAGGCGCCAATGGGTCCCGTAGCGGTCGTCAAAGCCAAAAATTTCGGGTCCGAAACCGAGCGAAAATGCGTCAACCTTAACGCCGCACCAACGGCCAATCAAAAAATGTCCGAGTTCATGAAAGAAAACGACCAGGCTTAGGACGAAGATGAAAGGTACGATGTATCCCGCGATCGCCCAAACTTGCATGAGGACTGACATTTGATCTCCTAGCCCGTCTCCACGAAGCATTCGGCATGGCCCGAACACCTCGTTTTTCTTGCAGTCCAATCATCCAGCGGCCAACGATGGGGAAGGCCGGAGAGTTCCAACCCGCCACGGCGGTTCCCGTCACTCAAAAACTCTCCCAAATACTATTTACTCTGGGAAAGCGTCACGCAAAACACAAACGCGGCAGGGCATCTTAAACTTGGCTGCGTGCGTGCAAATAATCATTCTTTTTTAACTTCAAGAATATGTTTTGCATAGTGTGTCAGATTGTCGACCATGGGGTGACGCTGTGATGAGGCATCGTAAAATTTTGTCCATATTCAAGAAAAAAGAGTAAATATTGAGCCATGGCGTCGAATCTTGATAGCGTCAGCAAGCAAAGTTAAAATAAGCACGACCGTTATAAACATCTCGCCGCCAAGATTTAAGCACATGCGGCCCGCTGGCGGAGAACCGAGCGCGCCCGCTCACGCACGGCATGATCCATGGCAAGCGCGTCGGCAACCGTTTCTGGCTCATGCGCGGTTCCGTCGGCAAGTGCCGCATTGCAAGCCTCCTCCACCATCCGGGCTATGTCATGAAACGAAATCAGCCGGTTCAGGAACGCCGCGACCGCAATTTCATTGGCGGCATTCAAAACAGTGGGGAGTCCACGTCCGGTTCGCAAGGCGTCGAGGGCCACCCTCAGGGCAGGAAATCGCTCGAAATCCGGACGCTCGAAGGTAAGTTGTCCGGTAGCGGTCAAGTCGAGCCGCCGCGCGGCCGTCGTGGACCGCTCCGGATAAGAAAGACAATGGGCGATGGGCACCTTCATGTCGGGAGCCGCGAGTCCGGCGGTGACCGAGCCGTCGGTGAACGCGACGAGGCCATGCACAACCGATTGAGCATGAACGATAATGTCGAGTCTGGCCGCATCGACGCCAAAAAGATAATGCGCCTCGATGACCTCTAGCCCCTTGTTCATGAGGCCAGCGGAATCCACCGTAATTTTTGGCCCCATCGACCAATTCGGGTGGTTCAGGGCCTGTTCGGGCGTTGCCTTCGCGATGGCCTCGCTCGTCCAGGTGCGGAACGGGCCGCCCGAAGCCGTGAGCGTAATCATTTCGATTGTATCGAGATTCGCATCGCCCATCGCCTGAAAAATCGCGTTGTGTTCGCTATCGACAGGGAGCAACCGGGTGCCGGCGGCGGCGGCCTGGCGCATGAAAGGAGCGCCCGCACAGACCAGACATTCCTTATTGGCGAGTGCAACGGTGCGTCCGGCGGAAAGTGCCGCGAATGTTGGGGCAACCCCGGCAGTTCCGGCGATGGCGCCCATCACGATGTCGGCTGGCCGGAGGGCGGCTTCGACAACCGCCGCGTCGCCCGCGGCCGCTTTTATTCCGCTGCCAGAGAGACTTTCTTTCAATTCAGCATAACCGCTGGGGTCGGCGAGCGCCGCGAATTTGGCGCCGAGAGTACGCGCAAGTTTCGCCAGAGCCAACGGGTTGCTGCCACCGGCAACGGCCTCGACCCGGAATGCGCCGGCAGAGCCGGAAATAATTTCCGCTGTCGATCGTCCGATCGAGCCGGTTGCCCCCAGGATGACGACGCTGCGGACATCGCGGGCCGTTGCGGGTTCTTGCCCGGACTTACGAGTGTTGTTCATGCCGCCCTGTCGCTTGGATTCATGCCGCTTAGGTTCAAATGGTCAATACGAAGGGTTCGATCTGCAAAGGCACTTCGTGAAAGCCTGCTAAGAATCATCAAATGCGTGAGCGGCACAGTTGCACTTTGGCACCATGGGGGAGCACAGTCCATCTAAAACCATTCGAAAAGCCCGCCTGCTATGGAAGCGTGCTCGCGCGCGGCTCCAAAAAGAGTGGCGAAGGCGGCTACGGCGATAAAGCCATCGAGCCGGTCCATGAAGCCTCCGTGCCCCGGAATGAGGCGGCTCGAATCCTTAACACCAAAGCGCCGTTTGACCCAGGATTCGAACATATCGCCAGCTTGCGAGATCACGGCGGCAGCAAGGCCAAGCCCGAAAAGGGGCAGTTTCACGGACGGACCGGCAAGCCCATAGGTGGCAACACCCACACCAATGAGGGCGCCAGCGAAGACGCCGGTGAGCGTGCCGGACCAAGTTTTCGAGGGTGAAACTTTCGGCCAAAGCTTGGCGCCGCCGATCAGGCGGCCGCCAAAATAGGCGAAAACATCGGTACCCCAGACAACTGCGAACAGCCAAACGATTGATCGGATGCCATGGTCAGCGGAACTATGCAAAGCCTCGACGGAAACCAGCAGGGAACCCGCATAAACGATTCCCCCAAAAGCCCAAAGCCATCTCGAATGGCCCGCCGCGAGTGCTGCGGCGATGCTACAACCGGCAAGGAGCGCACAAGCGCCGCCAAACCAGTCCTTGCTGATAAATAAGGCAGCCAGAATGAGACCAAGGCCAGTCAACAGATAGCGAACAGGTAAACGCGGTGCTGCAATCAGCTTTTGCCATTCGCAGCCGACCGCCAAAGCGGCGCCGAGCCAAATCAGATCAAAAAATAGGCCGCCCCGCCAAATCGAAACGAGCGCCACCGCCATTAAAACCAGGGCTGAAAGAAGACGCGGCAAAAGATCGGGCAAACGGCGCTTCCCGGAATCGCGCCTTGCCCCGTCGGCATTGCTCAGCATGGCACCCGGCTGGGGCTTTTGAAGCATAATCCCAAAAAGCGGGTGGCTTTGAAAATGGCCCTCACGATAGATCTCATGTCTTGACCACATCGGCCAATGTTTTCCCATACTGCCCGGGCACGCCGCCAAATCGCCTTTCCCGCGCCGAAAATTCCGCCATCGCGGCCAAGAACGCCTGCCGGTCGAAGTCCGGCCAATGCATGGGCAGGAAAACAAATTCGGCATAGGCCGCCTGCCACATCAGAAAATTCGACAAGCGTTGCTCGCCAGAGGTGCGGATGATCAGATCAGGATCCGGGATCCCGGCCGTATCGAGATGCCGGGCAAACACCGCCTCGTCGATGTCGGTGACCTCGATATGACCGGCGGCGACCTCTTGCGCCAAGGCCCTGGCCGCCGCAGCGATCTCCTGCCGGCCGCCGTAATTGAAGGCGACGATCAACGTCAGGCGCGTGTTGCGCACAGTGATATTTTCTGCCTCCTCGAGGAGAGCACGGATGTCCGGTTTGAGATTGTCTCTCGCGCCAATCACCTTCACCTTGACGCCACCTTTGTGCAACTCATTGAGATCATTGCGGATAAATCGCTTTAGGAGCCCCATGAGGTCGGCGACTTCCTCGACGGGCCGGTTCCAATTCTCCATGGAAAAACCGTAGACCGTCAGATAATCGAGCCCGAACTCGATCGCCGCTCGCACGGTTTCACGGAGCGCTTCGACGCCGCGCCGGTGCCCTTCGATCCGTGGCAAACCCCGGCGTGCCGCCCAGCGGCCGTTGCCGTCCATGATCACACCGACATGCACCGGCGCACCCGGAAGGCGTTGTTGCGCGGGGGGGGCCGTATCGTCCTTCGCCAAGGATGACATGGTCATGTCCGGACCCGCCAGCTGTCCGCGCCACCCGGTCTCTTGACGTCTGCCGAATTTATGCAAGGCAATCCCGCTGTCATATCGCCTGTCTCTATCCGCACCACCCCACCGGCGAGGGCAGAGGTGTCCGCGCTGTCCGCTATTATGGCTCTGTCCAAGCCGCGTGCCCGGTTTATAGCAGATCGGGGCGGCTCACACTTGCATGATTTCCGTTTCCTTTGTGCTTAGCGTCAAGTCGATTTCGCCAATGAACTGATCCGTCACTTTTTGGACATCGCTCTCGTGGCGCTTCTCATCGTCCTCGCTGATCGCTTTATCCTTGAGCAACTTCTTGAGAGTGTCGAGACCATCGCGGCGAACGTGCCGCACGGCGATGCGCGCCTCTTCGGCGTATTTATGCGCCACCTTCGCCATTTCCTTGCGGCGCTGTTCGTTGAGTTCTGGAATCCGGATCCGTAAGATTTGCCCCTCGACGGTCGGGGAGAGACCCAGATTGGAATTGCGGATGGCTTTGTCGACGGCGCCGACCATTGCTTTGTCCCAAACTTGCACCGAAAGCATTCGCGGCTCTGGCACGCTGATTGTCGCCACCTGGTTGAGCGGCATCGATTGCCCATAGGCTTCGACATGCACGGGTTCGACGAGGCTCGCCGATGCACGCCCGGTGCGCAGGCCGCCCAACTCGTGCTTCAATGTCGAGATCGCACCTTGCATCCGCCGGCGCAGATCGGAAATATCAAATTCAGCATTCATTTTGGAACCCTTGAATCCGGCGGAACCGTTAAATATGCCTCGCGGTGCTCGTCAATAGCTCATGCGGAGCGTCGCGCCAATTCATGAATTAGGGCAAGACCAAGGTTGCCTTGCCGCGTCCCTCGAGCGCCGCGAGGATGGCGCCCGGCTGCTTGATCGAAAAGACGAGTATGGGAATTCTATTCTCCCGCGCAAGTGCAAAGGCGGCGGTATCCATGACCGCGAGATTTTTGGCTATGGCTTCGGCGTGCGTCAATTGATCGTAGCGCGTCGCGGTTGGATCCCGTTTCGGGTCCGCCGAATAGACCCCGTCAACCTGCGTGGCCTTCATGATAAGATCACAGGAAAGTTCGGCGCCACGCAACGCCGCGCCGGTATCCGTGGTAAAGAAGGGATTGCCGGTGCCGCCAGCCAAGACGACGATCCGGCCTTTTTCAAGGTGATGCAACGCCGCCTGGCGTGAATAGGCCTCGCAGAGGGCGGGCATAGGCAGGGCCGAGAGGGCGCGCGCTGCTTGACCTTGTTTTTCGATGGCATATTCGAGGGCAAGCGCGTTCATCACCGTCGCCAGCATGCCGATCGAGTCGGCGCGGGCGCGTTCAATGCCTTTGTCGGCGCCTTCGATGCCGCGAAAAAAATTGCCGCCGCCGACGACCACAGCGACCTCGACACCGCGCGCCGCGGTGTTCGTGAGATCCGCCGCGAAACGGGCGAGGGTGTCCTGGTCAAGTCCGTGGCTGCGCGTCCCCATCAAGGCTTCGCCGGAGAGCTTGACGACGATGCGCCGCCACGCTGGAACTTGAATTGGATGCGTATTGTCGCCAAGTTCCGTCATCGGCACCCCATCTGTCCGTCGTGTCCTGTCGTTTACGTCGGTATCCGCGCGATTGCAAAGTCTGTTCCGGGAGGCGGAGTTCGCTGCAATACGGTCTATCGCGCCACGGTCAACCCCCGCATTCTGCCCTTATGTCCTTCCTGGCGAACGCCTTCCCGCAAGTTTCAGCGATAAGAGGGCAGGTCTAAATTCGGAAAGTGAGCGAGGCAAACACCGCGTTTCCCTGGACACGGTGCGCAACATCGAACTCGTGAAACCATTTGCCGCTAAGGGTGAGTTCCTGGTCCCCAGCCTTGAACGTATAGCTAAGCAAGGGTCCAATGGCCGCGACTCTTCCCCTGAACGCACCAATCCTGTCGCCCGAGCCGCCATCCGGGGTGATCTGCTGGTAGTAATAACCGCCGACGCCAGCCGCGAGGCCAAAGGGAAGGTGTTCGTTGAGAGCGCCTTCGACATGCAGCTCGGCGCCGCTTTGGTAGTCCGTCGTGGTATTTATCGCGTTGACCGTAACACCAACCGCGGCGGAAGCCTCGATTCCGGTTTGCAGACTTAGGAATGTGTAGCCTGCCTTGAGATCGAGCCCTGGTCTGTGCAAGCCCGTGAAGGCAAGCGCGGTTGAGGAATAGTACCCGGTCGGGGCAAAACCGGTCAGGGTCGCGTTCCAGTGATGCTCGCCCGCCTCCCAGCCAAGGAAGGCGGCGAAAGCGCTGTCGCCCAAGGCGTCAATGGAAGCGGTGCGGCCAAGTTGGCGGGGTACACCGAGGGGACCCGAGAAAGAAAGGCTTGCCGACGTTTGTTCCCCGCCAAAAGGAATGAGCGCCGCAAATCCGAGCGAGCCGCCAAGAAGCTTGACGTCCGTGACCCATGTGGTTTGGACGATGTTGAAGAGAAAATTGTAACTGACGCCTGCGTCTATGTTTCTGCCTATCGGAAATTTGATATTGGCGTTTGCGCTCCCTTCGTAAAGATAAAACGTATCCGAAAAATAGATGCCGGGCGGCGGTGTGTAGCCAGCCATCGGAAGACTGTAGCCAAGCAGGTAGTCGCCGAGTCCATACTCCGTTGCACGGACCGGGGGAGTGGCGAAGAGGCTGCTGGCCAGGATCAGTATTGCGTAAAAGCTTTTCGCGGCCGGTGAACTCAATCTCATGGAAACTCCGGCCGTCGAGATCGCGGGGCTTTCTGGCGGCCTCGTCTTGAATGCAAATAGTCTGGATCATTAAAGAGGCTGGACGAATATCGCGCAATGCGCCGAGGCGTATTCTTCTGCATTGTTACCGAATTGACACGCTGCGTAACCGCGCTTCCAAGGAGGACCGGCAATCTCGCGATTGTTCAAACCAGCAGAGTTGCATCGAGGGAAATCTCGGTGTTGAGAAGCTTGGATACGGGGCATCCGGCTTTGGCCTTGTTCGCCAGTTTCTCGAATGCCTCCTGATCGGCTCCGGGAATCTTGGCCTTCAAAGTCAAGTGCACGGCGGTGATGGCGTAGCCTCCCTCGACCTGCTCCAGGGTGACTTCCGCCGTGGTATCAATTTGCTCGGCAATAAGCTTCACCTCGCCCAGAATCAAAGACAGTGCCATGGTAAAGCAAGCGGCATGGGCGGCTCCGATCAACTCCTCGGGATTGCTACCGCGCTGCCCTTCGAAGCGGCTTGCGAAACCATAGGGATAGGCGTTCAGTGCGCCGCTTTCGGTCGAGATCGCGCCTTTGCCATCCTTGATGCCGCCTTGCCACGCGGCCGATCCACGTCTTTTGATCTTCATCTCAAGCTCTCCTCCGTTTTCGCGCAGGGTTCAAATGCATCTGAAGCTTTGATTAGCCCTCAACATCTGTCTCGGGCCGGTCATTGCCCGGTTCCGCTTCGTCATGCCAGTGGCCACCTTTGTCCTCCCATGATATGACGCTGGGATCGCCCGGAATGGTTTGCTCCCTCGCGGCACGATCCGCCGCTTTGCGGGCCGCGTCATGCGACGGAAAGGTTTCGGAAAAGACACCTTCGACGTGATAGGCCCAGCCGCCATCATGTTCGACAACTTCATAGACAATTTTGGTCATGGAGAGCTCCTCAAGCTGTTTGTGCATGTTAATTTAGGTGCGCGACGGCATTTTCACAGAATCCGCCAGGGCAAACTGCAATGAATCCTCTCTTGGATTTTTGCGGACTGTTCATAACAAGAACATTCTTGCGCTGACAGGTCCGAAGTCGCAAGTCGCCGCACAGGCATGCGGGAGGAGACACCATGAGCGAGGCACCAAGGCGCGCTCCCGCGCCGCGGCATGAGGACTATACCGTTGTCGATGGCTCGCGAGGGCGGCGCCGCGATTTCAGGATCACCGTCGGACTGCGCGAGGGCTGGGATGACGAAGGCCGGGTTTACGACATCTCGGAGGCTGTCCGCACCGCCCGGGCTTGGATGGGCCGCCGGGTTGGTGCCGGCCAGCCAGCCCTCTCCGGCATGTTTACCCGCGCCGAGGTGACTTACGCCTGGCCCCGCCCAGATGGCTCGGCCGGCTCCGACCGTGAGCCGGTGGCGGTGTTCACCGGCGAGGCCGTCCATGCTTATCTTGGACATCTGCCCGATCTGGAGATCGAGGCCATGCTGAACGAACTCGCCGTCGAACTTGGGGCGGCCTTGGGCCAGGAACGGCTCTATGTCGCGTTCCGCGATACCACCTGGATCCTCGACGCTGGCGAGCGGTAAGAGTAACGGAGCGGGGAGGCCACTTTCCACTATCTCTAAACCCTGTCATGATCTTTCCGTGAATATCCAATCAAGGAGAAGACCGTGGGAGCGTTGCTTGTTTGGCTCATTGTCGGAGCGATTGCCGGCTGGATCGCGGGTCTCGTCGTTGAGGGCGCGGGTTTCGGTCTGATCGGCAACATTGTCGTCGGAATTTTGGGATCGGTCGTCGCCGGTTATCTGTTCCCGGTTCTGGGTATTCACATTGGTGCGGGACTCGTTGGGTCTATCATTCATGCCGCGATCGGAGCGATCGTTCTGCTCTTTGTCCTGTCGTTGATCCGAAGAGCATAAAAGGCACTTACTTGCGCATACAGCTCAATGCGGCGGCATCGGAATAAAAACTGGCGGCATACCAGGAAAATTGGAACGGCGCTTGATTTCGGCATCGTCCGAACCTTCTGGCTTCAGATAGACATAGAAGCGATTGTTCCGCTCGACAATATCGTCCTTCGGTACGCTGCTGCGGCTGATCAGCATGTCGCTTTGAATACGGATGTGCATATAGCCGGGGATGAGTTCAGCCCAATCCTTGACGTCGGCTTGAAACACCACCGAATATTGGCGGCCGCCATCGAGTTTCACGACGCTTGCACTTGACTCGCCTTGCGCATTCGACGGCAGCTCCCGCCAAATCATCCCAACTTGCACGAAAACCCGTGCCGGGACGAGCATCACATAGAGGGGTACTTCCGGGTTGGAATTCTGCATGTTCAGCGTCGCCCGATAGGACTTGCCATCGGGTTCGTAGGCGACACGGATGAGTTCGGCGTAGAGCCCCGAAAAAGCGGCATTCCGCAGTTCAAGAACCGCCTTTTCACGTTGGCCGAGGAGACGGTGTTGATACCAGCCGGCGCCGGAATCGGCGAGAAAGCCAAGCCCGATCACGGCGAGCAGCACCAGCAGAATCTTGGACTCCAGAAAATCGAAGCCGCCGCCAAACCGCGCGGCGTTGGTGAAAGGCGCTTGCGCGCGGCGCGATGGCGGCGTCCGCCGGATGCGCGCGCGCAATTCATCCGTGGACACCGGAGCTTTCGCATTGTCACGTCCTCCCGCGGCGGTTTCCGCCCCGGATGCGTTGCCGGACCCTTCGATGGCGGCCAGGGTCTCCCAAAGGCGGACAATCAGCTCGTCTTTCTGCGGGCTGGTGAGTTT
The DNA here is from genome assembly GCF_029855125.1 of Methylocapsa sp. D3K7. GTDB lineage: Bacteria > Pseudomonadota > Alphaproteobacteria > Rhizobiales > Beijerinckiaceae > Methylocapsa. The sequence continues at coordinate 737,706 of NZ_CP123229.1, read as the reverse complement.
GCTGAGATCCGGAAGTGGCGGCGGTGGCTTGGTCATGCGTGCTTCATAGGGCGCGTCATGGAATGATCGTTCCGTCGGCGATGTGCACCACGTGTGCGGCCTCGCTGGCGAGCGCGAGATTATGCGTGACAAGGATCAGCGTTGTTCCCCGTTCGCGGTTGATGTTCCGCAGCAGCGCCATGATCTCGCTTTCGGTCTCGACATCAAGATCGGACGTGGGCTCGTCCGCCAGCAGCAGAACCGGATCGTTGATGAGCGCTCGCGCGATCACGGTGCGGCGCTGCTCGCCCGCCGACATCTCCGAGGGATAGGCATCGAAATGCGATCCAAGGCCGAGTTCCGTCAAAAGCCGCGCTGCCCGTTTATAGCTGTCAGCCGTCGCATCATAGCGGCCGAGCAAAGCGGGAAGCACCACATTGTCGATCGCCCGCAAGGAAGGCAGCAGGCTCGCGAATTGGAAGATATAGCCGATGCGCTTGTTGCGGAACCGCGCCATGGCGTTTTCGCCAAGCGACCAGATGTCGGCGCCATCGACAAGGAGTGATCCGGCGCTGGGATGGCTGAGGCCGCCGAACATGGCCATCAGCGTCGATTTTCCCGAGCCGGAACGGCCGATCAATGCAAGATAGTCGCCCGCGGACACATCGAGATTGATGCCGCGCACGGCATCGACCGGGCCACGGCTGGTCTGATAGGTTTTTCGCAACGCCCGGCAGCTCAGCATCCCTGCCTTATCCCTCGCCACGGATCAAATCGTAGGGATCGTGCCGGCTCACGCGCCAGGCCGGCGTTAGCGCGCCGATTGCGCCGGTCAGCCCCGCGCCGAAAACACAAACGGCTCCGACGAGAATCGTACTTGTCGGATCAAGCCAAAAGAATGGGACCCCCATCTCCGTCAGATAGTAGACAAGCGAATGCTCGAACACCCGCAGCAGCAGCATGCCGAAGACAACTCCGCAGAGACCGCCGATGCCGGTGGCGAGGATCGCTTCGGTCAGAACCATGCCAACGATCTGCGCGCGTTTCGCGCCGATCGCTTTGAGCAGGCCAAGCTCGCCGCGGCGTTCAGTGATGATCGCCGAGAACAATACGCTCACCAGCAACGCGGTGCTCGCGAACATCATCGAGACGAGCGACGCCGCTCCGCCAAGCAGCGCCGTAATACCTTGGCGAATGCCGGTCAGCAGGGAGCCTCCAGAGATGACTTTGATACCAGAAAGTTGCGCGAGAAGCGCGAACCGGAGCTGCAATTCGGTTGCACCTGGTGCAAGCTCGATGAGAAAGCCAGAGACCTTCCCCGGTTCTAGCATCGGCGGCGTCTGCCCCGTTTGCTGCTTGATCGCGGGGGCAAGTGCCAGCAGATCGGTCGAGGGCATGAAGATGCCGCGCTCATGGGTTCCAGCTCCGCTGCGTCCAAGTTTCGCATAGACCTGGAACTGTTTGCCGAACAGCACGATCTGCGTGCCGAGCGGCACATCGCGGGCGGCCCCGAGGATGGCGTCGCCGGTGCGCGTGGGGCGGCTGAGACGCTCGGTGATCCATGGCTGAATGGTGAAGTCCCGTTCGGTATCGTAACCAATCAGATCGACGCTGTCGCCTTGTCCGCCAAAATCCGATTGCTCGGTACGAAAAACGCGTTGAGCAGCCGCTCGGCCAATGCCGTCGAGTTGCGTCCGCGCAAGCAGATCTGCGTCGAGCGTCTCGTTCGTTGGCTCCACCGTCAGCAAGGCGACCGTGATATTGGTGAGCGCATTCTGCGCGATGACCATCAGATCGGCACCGAGGCGGCTGAAGCCAATGGCCATGCTGGTCTCGATGCTGCGCATCATGACAACGCCGGTGAAGACGATAGCACTGCTGATCGCCACCGCCACGACGAGCAGTGTCGTGCGCGCTCTGCGGCGGCCAAGATTTTGCAGCGCGAGGCTGCCAAGCAGCCAACGCGGGACGGAGAAATCCCTCACGGTGCCAAAATCGCGCCAGCGCAGCGCCTCACAATGTACATGAGCGGGTGTGTTTCATTTGCGTGAGTTCCGTAGGGACAATAACGCAGTCGTGGTGGCCGCCGGCGCTTGGCAGGATGCCAATCAAACTGTCGGTCGACGTCTCGATCACCGCAATGCCGCTCGAAAGGCGCTGGAAGCCGCTGAAGGGGACCACCACATATTTACCGTCATAGGTGATCGCTGGGGTTTGCAAATCGGGGCCGATGCCCTGGATTTCCTTCACAATCGTCCAGGTGCCCGTATCGACGACCATCACTCCGCTGGCGGCGGGGGATGGATGCAGCACGGACAGATAGAGTTTTGTCGAATCGAGAGAAAATACCATGTGAAACGGGTTGGGGTATTTGCCACGCCACAGCGGGTCCTCGACATGCGCGATCTTCTTCCAGTTGCGCGGATCGGGGTCCTCGCTCGAGAACACGGAACAATTGTTCTCCCTAAGATTGTTCATCATGCAAAGGAAGCGGCCATCCGGTGAGAAACCGATCTCATGGCCCGGCGAGTGGATCTTGTCGAAGGTCACCTCCCAATGATCCTCGGCCACCTTCACAACGTCATATTGATCCTGTGAGTGTGCGTTGAATTGCAGGAACGCGGCCGGTTCGAAATTGCGTTCCGCGTCGAGAATGGCGATGCCACCGCATAGGCGCACGACGGTTGCCGCCCAGCGCCCGCTTGGATGCCAGATGGTGCCATCGGCGCCGGTCAAGCCGAAAGGGTCATCGCCGGGCAGGGTGCCCTCCTCGACGAAAAGCTCGCCCATCGGTACCATTTCCCATTCGATCTTTTGGCCCTTGGTGCCGAGATAGTCGTATTTCCCGGTTGCTGGATCTGGATAAATCTTGGAGATTTTGAGAACGCCGCCATCTTGCCAGGCGCGTGCGAGATCGTGCGAGTTTGCCTTCCAATCGAATTTCAAGGCAGCCTTCACCCGCGAGGTCGTCCGGTCGAAGCAGGCGGCGATGTCCTTCTGTCCGTCGGTGACGAAATAGGACTGGGCGTCCTTCGGATTGATCGTGACATGCACGCCAAGTCCGAGCCCCGTCGTTTCCGAGACATTTTCCATGACCTGCATTTGCGCGCCGTCATAGCGGACACGGTAGATATTAAACCCGGGTCCTGGTTCGGTAATGTTGGTCGGAATGCCATAGATAAGACAGTTCTTGCCGCCCTGCGTGCTGTTGATGAACTCAAATCCATTGTAGGGGTCGGCGCTTGGAAATGCGCAGAGGTGATGCGCAATCGGGTTGTAGTCGCCGTAGTTCCAATACCAGACCGAGGCGAGCACCCGGTTGGTGTTGAGGTCGAGCGCATAGCAGCCGCCGCCGAGTTTAGTTGGCAGCAAAGCGATCCATTTGCCGAGGCTGCGGCCGCTCACATCGGCTTTGGAATCGATGAGTTCGCGGCTGATCGGGTGATGTTGCGCTTCCGCCACCACCGCATTGCCGGGGCTTTGCGCGCCGCTGGTTACAGCAGTGCCAAATGCACCAAGCGCGCCGCTCTGCACGGCATTGTAGCCGAGGGCTACGGTTTCCCCGGCGATCGCGGTGCCGGCCGCGACTTTCAGCCAGCTGCGCCGGGTGACCTTGCTTGGCGCGTGCTCCTGCGTCGAAGGTGCTTCGGCCCGGATGGCTAGGGCGTGGGCCCGCTTCTCGCGCAGATAGTCCTGGAATTCTTCGTGGTCGGTTTTGGCGACTTCTTCCCGGCGGGCGATGAAGGCATCTACGGAAGTCCGGATTCCCTCCAAAGGGACATTCTCCGCATCTGCTACAGGAGGAAGATCAAGATCGATTCTGTGAGTGTCATCTAACTTCGCAGGTTTCCCGAGCTCGTCCATAATCCCTCCCGTGGCGTCCGGCCGTTGGTTCTCCATACGGTCGTTGAAGAATCGTTGTTGTTTGGCGGCGGTCGCGCCAAGTCATGTCGCGCTGCTTATAATTCATCCTTTGCCGCCGCTCTCTGCTGGTCTGACAACCCGGTCTTCGCCAACAAAATTTCCTTGGCCTTGTTGATTTGAGCGGCGAGATAGTTTGTCCCGCCGTGATCTGGATGGACAAGTTGCAACAGGCGGCGATGGGCGCCGCCGATGTCAGCCGCCGTGGCGCCTGGCGCGAGGCCAAGAATTTCCAGCGCTTCCCCGGCGCTCATCGCCGCATGCCATCTTGATGCCGGTGGCGGTCCTTCTGGGACATCACGGTCGCCGATCCGGGAGGCGGTTCCGCGAAAACCCGTGTGCGCAAGATAGTCCTCCAGGATGATGGCGGCACGGTTCGCCAGTTCGGGGCCAGGCGGCGGCGGACCGAAATCCCCGCGCATCGCATCGAGCGGATCGGTCTTCGTCCACATCGCGCGAAAGTTTCCGCGCGGGAGTAAGGCTCGCCAGTTGAGTGTCGTCGGCACGATCAGAATACCGGCGCCGAGCATCATAGCGAATGTCCATTGCTTGTTGACGAGCAGCAGCATGAGGGACGGAACGGTGATGATGGCGAGGCAGAACAGGAGCCAGCGGCCTGTGCGTATGATGGCGCGTGGATCGGCGTGGAGCAGCCAATCGGCGAGTTTGATCGCGGACACCATGAGTGAGATGCCAAGCGCGGTTGAACTGAGGATCAGCCCGAAATTCATAGGAGGGGACCTTTGCGGGCGGCATATCCGCGGACGCCGGAGGTAAGCCGGATACCATGGCGCACGCGCGGTGTGCTCGTTGCCCTCGCCCTTTCGAGCAGATCGCTCCATCTGACCGGAAAGCGCTCTTGTGTTCGCAATTTTGGAAAGCAATCAACAGTTAGGGGAAAAGGCTCCAAACATATACCGATTCGGCGTATCCCTGACGTGGTCCAAATCTACCAACAGAGGTTGAAGGGCGCAACCGTCGAAATCAGGCTGCCCACGCGAGCGTGTATGAATCTGCCTAACTTGCCGGCGTGGGCGCAAACCCGCGCAGCCGTTTATTTCATCAAAAGTCAAAGCTAGGGCGGCAAAATTCTCAATGTGACCCCAAAGTATCGTTGAATGGACTGCTCGCCCTCCCAAGGCCGCCATAGTTTCAGCTTAATCTCTGTCGTACCCGGCGCCTTGGGATGCAGCGTCCACGTTGCCTCGCCGCCACCACCGATCGCATTGGACTGCCTGATGTATTGACCTTCTTGAGCTTCAACGAGATCCGCATTGAGGGGTTCGATCGCCCAGCGATATCCCGTTGTTGCATTCTCGGGCAGCTGGAGCATGGTCGTCTCGCCCACATGCACTTCAACAGTTGTCCCGTTGTCGGCCTCGGTTACCGTATGAGCCACGTTCTGTTCCTCTGCTTTAGCAGCTCCGGAAGCGGGGCATTCGCAAATCAGGAAAATCCCGACAATCATACAGTATGACGCTTTGATACTTGATCGCCAAAATTTGCCTATCAGGCAATAAACCTCAGCCCCAAACAGTAATTCCATAGCTCTCATTGAAAAGTCCGGCATGGTTGTATTCCTCGCCCCCACAGACAAAGGCCTCATCTTGCTAGAGGCACCACGCCACACGCGAGACAACAAAACGCTTGTCCTGCGTGTGGCCCTTCTGCTTGGAGCGTGGCCCCCTCGAACAGTGTGGGGCTGAAAAAGTCTCGTTCAGTCCATTCGCTGCGTCCAAGAATATGCCGGCATTGCGGTAAACCTCAGGAAAAGACGCCTGTATCAACCCACTTGGCGGAGATCATACTCCACCAATCGGTCGCCAGTGCCTCTAGGACATACCGGTAGGACAACCAACCGTAGCCGGCGAGGCTCCATCCCGTGCCCCACGAATTTCGCACCAGGAGCGCACCGACATCGTTGCCGATTTTTAGGGTATCGTCGTAGCCAACCGCGACATTGGCGTGCCCGCCCCGGGGATGCTCACCGGGACCCGGAAAGCCAATCAAACCTCCGGGAGCCGGATTGTCATATTCGGGATAGACAGGAAATCCGAACATGCTGGGGAAACCAGCGGCGAGAAAGGTCTTTATGTTGATGAGGGTCTGTGCTGGCGTGGCTCCTGGCGGGCTAAGCCGGAAGTATTTCACCGCCTGGTAGTTTGCGCCCAGCGCATAGCAGAAGGCCGACGGCTCGTCATCGAAGTTTGCGATGTTGTATGGCCAATAGCGCTCGGGCGGAGCGCCGGTGAGGACCAACGCTTCCATCGCGGTGCGAAGAAACGCCCCGGTATCGCCGGTCCAGCCCAGCAGGTTGCGCTCGGTCTTATAGAGAAAGAGGCGCGAGGCATCGACCCATTTGCCGCTGGAGTGGCGCTCGAAGTATTCTAGCAGCCCCACCGCCGCTTGGGCTGTACAGGAGCCAAGCGCGCCCTGATCTTCGATTGGTGAAAATGACGCGCGCAGATCGATCTTGGGCGGCAACGCGGCCGGCGCGGCGGTCTTATGGGCTCCCTTGGCGGAGGCGGCCAGCCGGGGCGCGATTTTGGTGCGCGCCAGTAGCTTGGTAACCTCGGGATGGTCCTCTGTGTAATCAAGATGACTCGGAATATCTGGGAGCCACCCTAGGCCTTTAAGCTCTGTCATATTGTCCTCCCGTATGAATAGGATTTGTCCGGCAATAAATAACTATCGCAGTGCTTTTGGCTGCATCGCCCCAATCATCGGGCATTCCCCAGATAACCGGCAATGTGCCAAATGTGTCTCACGGACCTCATACCCTGGCATCAGACATTCATTCTATATTCGCCTGGTTGGGTTGAGATTGCCGCGCTGCCGTGATGCTCCGGCATGGCAAAGGCGGCGACACCGGCGTGTCGGGCGCCGGACAATGCCAAGTTGGTTACGATTGGCCAGAAGCGCGCGAGACGCCGAACATTCTACCAGTGCACCGGCTTACCATCGGCCCCCACGACCCTCGAGGGCAGTTCGGCAAAAACGAGATCCTTTGCGGCAATCGTGAACTTGCCGCCTTCGCTGACGAATTCGTCGAGATGCCGTTTCTTTGCTTTGGTCCGGCCCGCCGCCAAGAAATCATGAGTCTCGAAACATGGGTCGGGCTCTGTCTGCAGATAATTTTTGAAATTGCCCGAAACCATTTTCGCGGCCAATGCGCCGCTGAACGTTGATCTCCGCCGGAAAAGTTTTGGGAGAATGACCTGTCCGGCATCGGCTGCTGCATCGGGTATGCCGTGGTCTCTAAACACGAGGGAACTGTCGAACTCCGTAAGATCCGCGCTCACAAAACGCCAAATCCCCGCATGCGACTTGTGAGCCTTTTCGCTGAGCGCGGTCAAACGCTCGATCTCTTCCCTTGACATTGACGAGTAGAAGGTCGGAAACGCCCAGCCATGCTCGCAAAGCCAGAGATTGGCGTTGAACTCCTTCCCGCTCTCCGTGATGATCACGTCGCCGATGAGGCGGCCAAAGGTGTCGAAGACATCCTTGGGATGGTCAACCGCCGTGCGGATCACGCAGTGGAGCGGACTGTTTCCAGCTTTGCCGAGATGATTCTTCAGTTCCGCCGTCGCCGTTTCGCCGAATTTTTGGCGAAAGTTTTTGTTCACCTTATTGAAGGCGGAGCGCTGTTCCGGCGTCGGTCTGATTTTGTTGATCACCGGGGCGATGGGCCGGTAATGAAGCTCCGGCGCATCGATCCCCTGCAACCGGATGGTCACATGTCCCGCTTTGATCGCGGGCGTACTTGTCTTGCCTTTGACAACGGCTCCTTCGAAGGCGTGTGTGACACGTGATTCCGAATCAGAATCTGATCGGAATGTGAAGGCGTCCGGCCCGGATAGCAGCACCTTCACGGTGTCGGCGTCGGATTCACCAATAGGCCAAAATTGATTGAGATCAATCGTTCCCGAGACTTCCAACAGCCCTTTAAACATGGTTCCCCCGTGTTCAGCGCCGTTGCGCCTTTATCTCGTCACGACGCATTTCATCCACGGTATTTGTTATGCGCCCCGGGAGGTAAGCGGCCTCCGCCATAGGTGAGGGACGTGACCCATCTGTCAATGGAATTGGCACGATATCGGGTTCGGCAACGGTAATTATGCGGCAGACATATATCGCGGGTCTTCTACCGCTGCATCCGCTGATCGTACGAGGTAAAGCGCAACGCGAGCAAGTACGGGGTAAACCTCCCCCGCCGCGCACTCCAACCCATGCCAGGCCTTAGGACCGGCAGGCCGGGGTCGAAAGTACAGACTGCGGCGCTGGAAAGAAATTTTTGCAGGAACCTTTTACGGATCCGGGCGTTCTGCGCAACCGCAGCATGGCTGGTGGGTTACGATTGAACCAACGAGCAAAAGGTACCCATAATGATTACAGCCACTTCCAATCCTGGGTTCAAGTTAATATTGAACCCGAACTTTGACGAAGCGACGTCTAAGGATCGCAATAGGGATGCGATCGGCAAGAGCGATCTTTGGATAAATGGTAAGTTCCCCTCCTCCGTGAGGAGCAGGACGAGGCTCACGGAACGGCAGGGTGTGGGGGAGTTCCTCTATACTAGCTGGTCAGATCCAGTGTGGGAAACACGGCACCGGCCGGACAATGGGCGAGCCTAGCCGTCTGTTTGCAGGTCCCGCCAAAGCCGCGCAGCGGAGTTACAAGCAGCATCTCTCTCAGCGAAGACTCATCTGCGAGCGCCGTGTCCTGGGCGGCGATCGTCGCGGGTGCCGTGGCCGCGGCGGCGGTCACAATCATCCTGCTCGTGATCGCACGGGCATCGGGCTTTCGACGGTCTTGTCCTGGTATGGGACAGGGGCATCGGCCGCAACCGTCGGCATCGCGGCGCTGGTGTGGCTGGTTGGCACAGACTGGATTGTCAAAATGAAAACGCGATCGGCCGGCCTTGATAAAGACCGGCTTAAGGTCATCACGGCAGCGATCGATCTCGCGAACGCAGGGATTAAGCAGGAGGTTCTAACAGAGAAGGACGGGTCAATATACCTGAAATTACATGAACCTACGGAAAGGATTTAAATCCATCTTTTTCATAATTAATGAAGGCCATACATAACGACCACACTTAGCAAAAGCGATCATTCGGTGTAATCGTCAAAGAGACGACACCGAGAGTCGAAATCACCTCTTGAGCCCTGATTTTTCAAGGTTCGAGAGGCGATTGCCCTATCATCTGATCAGTGGGCCTGCTACGCCCCTGCCTTACGAGGCTTTGCGGCAGTTCGAGCTTTGCTCGTTTTTACCGGACTACTTGCCCTCACGGCAGGCTTCTTGCGTGCTTAAACTGAACGCGTTCGCGTTGCGGAAGCTTCCAATCCTCTGCTCGCGGCGGCATCCAATGCGGCTTCGGCACCCTCTTCGAACCCACGGCGTAAAACGCCAAGGATGGCTGCCAGTTCCTCTTCCAAACGACGAATACTCAGAGCGTTTCAAAAGCCGCTTGGCCCCTCCCTCAAAATATAGCAGCTGATTGCCCATGTCCCTCGCACACTCCACCCGTGATGTGCGCGTTTCATCACGCGCTAGGCCTGCTTCGACCTCTTTGAGGAAGGCCCCGCCTCTCGAATTGAAATTGGCCACGAACCGCACGGCTCATCTCCCAGTGAAGCGCCGCGCAACGTCCACGAATTCGGATCTGCAAATCTCTTTTCCGCGAGCCGGGCGTATCGAGATTTACAGTGCTATGCTGTTTTCCGATCCGCACGGCGCCCTGGCTCGTGAGTTTTTCGAACGCGCTTTCCTTGCAGAGGAAGTCGATCAGGTGGAGATCGACGCGAGCAGACGGAAAGCGGAAATCTCGGTAGTGGGTCAGTTTGAATAAGGCAGTCACCTACAAACCGCGCCCGCGCGGGCGCGGTTTGAACCTCCACCGACCGGACCTAAACCGGCAGCTCTGCCAATTAAGCTACGCGCTGGACCCCAAAATGGGGTTCCCGTCATCATCGCGCAAGGATGCTAAGTCTTGACAGGCATGGAACCTGCATGTGGCCAATGGGATTGGTGTTGCCCCATGTCCGATTCGAGAGTTGGCTGCAGGGAGCATAATTTGATAAGAGTCAATGTGTAAATTGCATATGCGACAATATTTACACAGGAAGGTTATTGGCATGACGACGCAAGATTCTGTGCCCCCGGTCCTCCCGCCTCCTTCTCATTCTTGGCTATTAGACAAAGTTAACACTGTCTTGCTCGGGGCGGTTTTTGCCTTGATTGGGGCCGTTTATATGGGGATAGATTCCCGCCTTAAATCGTTGGAAACCTCTTATCAATCCGCTGATCGCTCGGCTGGAAGGGTTGAGGATTGGCTAGCAAAATCTCCCAAGCTTGAGGAGCAAGTAACTGAGATTCGCGCAAAAGTGGGGAGCCTCCCTGAGCTGCAAAAAACAGTCGCGACAACGCACGATGATATAATTAGGCTCCAAGATAGCATGAAGCTATTTGAACCATTGCCGGCGCTGATACAGGCAATACAAAGTGACGAACAGAGAATTCGCATACAGCTAGATAACGTCCAGAAGCAGGTGCATTCTATTCCTGGCGTTCCTAAATAATCAGCTTTCTTTGTTTATCTCCCACGCTTCAAGAACATCTACAATATCGCCAATCTCCCAAAGTCTCTTGGTTACGCCTGCCGCCATCGCGGGCGTCATCTTGAGCGTCTGATGGATGCGAACGAAGTTGTAATACATGAAGTGCAACGCCATCGCGTGAGAGTGGTTTTCCATCTTTTTTGAAAATGCATTCGTCAATCTCGTCATTCTCCTTGAGTGCATTCGAACGTTGAGATTGTTCCGTTCCGCATAGGATGTGCTGACGTGTTTTAAATCAGGATTGCCTTGGACTGGTGTCTTGATCGCGCCCGTACATGCGGCGGGAGAATAGCGGCGCTGACCTTCCGGCGCGGGACCGTACAGCTTCACAAGCATCGCGTAATCGACTTGTCCGCCGAACGCCGTGTCGATCGCGTCCAGGTAAGCTTTGTGCCCATCTGTTGTGATCTGGACGCGGTTGGCGAGGCGTGACGCTAGATCGTCAATGAATTCCATTGCTGCTCCGCCATCGCGTCCACCAACATGCCAGCACGGAACAAGCTTCATATCCGCATCCGTAGCGAGCCATAGCCAAGCGTCGCCCGCACCCTCGATAGGTGACTTCATATTTGGGACGTTCTTTTGCTTCGCGCCGACAAATCCCCAGATTTCATCAATTTGAAGCCGCTTGCACGAAAGGTTGCGAAACACACGGTCCTGATACCAGGCGGTGGCGGCACCGGCATCTACAACCAGCTTAGTGACGGTTGTCTTGCTAACACTCGTCAGCCGAGTGATAGCGCGGATTGAATTTCCCTCGCAAAGTAGATGGAGGATTTGGGCGCGTTGAGTTTTGGTCAGCTTGTTCATGTTGCCGACTATATGCGTAGCTAAGCATTTTGCCAAGCATTATTTTCTTGCTTGGCAAAAAAAACTGTGCAATCCTTAGCAAATTCAGTCGGCACTTAATAATTGCGCGACAAGAGGATTGCTAGATGAACGATGAAAAAAGCCATGAGGCACGCGGGGCAAAGGGAGGGAAGGCCCGCGCCAAAAACCTTTCCTCGGAACAAAAAAGCGAAATTGCTAAGAGAGGGGCGGCTGCACGCTGGAACCCGATCGGCCAAACATTTAATAATAACAAGGTGATGGTGCGTGCCCCAGGAGCGGTTCCGATCACCCCCGGCCAAGGCAATTTTGATCTTCACATTGAAAAACAGATTGAGATCGATGGCGTTGGAATGGGAGTTCTGTCAGACGGAACGCCGTTCCTGACGGGTCGTGGACTAGCGCGACTTTGCGGGATATCTAATCCGCGCATCGTGGAAATGGGGCAGGATTGGAGCAAATCTCCTGCGCCACCGCTTGTCTCTGGGATCAAGAAAATACTTAGTGAACGAGGCCTTTCGTTTGACATCCCATATATTGAGGTCAGACAAAGGACCGGCCTATTTTACGCCTACCCAGATGTCGTATGCTTAGCTGTCCTGGAGTATTACGCATTTGAGGCTCCAAATAGGAGCGAACAGGCACAAAAGAATTACCGCCTTCTGGCCGGTAAAGCCCTGCATGATTTTATATATACGCAGGTTGGATATGATCCAAATAACTTCGTTCCCCTCCCATGGCAGCAATTCCATGATCGCGTTTCTTTGACCTACAATTCTGTTCCTAAGGGATATTTCAGCGTATTCAAAGAAATAGCTGATATGATTGTAACTCTTGGACAGGCTGGTTTATATATTGATAGTACTTTTGTGCCTGATGGCAGCGTAGGTAGCATATGGTCTAAGCATTGGAAAAATAATAATCTTGAAGACAAATTTGGGGGGAGACAAGAATGGGGACACAACTACCCTGATTATTTTCCACAGGCTAAATCGAATCCTCAGCCGGCATGGTGCTATCCAGAAGCTGCTCTGCCAGAGTTCAGAAGATGGATGCGCGAGAGTTATATTGGAGGAGGAAAATTTACATCCTACATAAATACGAAAATAAAACAGAAAGAGCTTCCTGCATCCTTTGCTCAATTGGTAATTACGGCATATAACCTAGACGAAATTGAAACATAAGAGTAAGAGAATGGTAAAGACAAGAAAAATTGCACTTGAAACGGTGTCCTTTGAAAAAGCTGGCGATGCGACAGATTTTTTCCGCCGGATGTTAAACAGTTATTCGATCGGCGATCCTGTATCTGAGGCGGACACTCGTCATTTAAAATCGCTCCTTGTAAGGCACGATGAGCAAGACGAAAAAATTGGTGTTGGAATACATCATTTCGAGGTCAACGCCGCCCCTGATGCATTTGGCGGGAAATGCTTCTGGATTGTCAGGACGGATGGAAGCAAAATCGATTTCTCTTACCCCCACTGCCTCAAACATAAGCCTTACGATTAAGACTTATCAATTTGCGAGGGAGCAACAGGTTTTTTTCGCTTCATATCTTTCGGAGGAGCCTTAGCAAGCTCATCCGTCTTCTCTGAATCTTCGATTTCGCCGGTCGCGATACCGACCATGCGCTTTGCCCATTGGTTAAGGTCGCGCGGGCGTTTGGGTGTCTTGGTCATGATTGGTTCTTTGGATGTTTCTTGAGCCAAGCTTCAGACTCGTTCTCGATCCAAGACTTGGCCTCAGACTCCGAGTTGAACTCGACTTGCTGCTCTTGGCCATCCGGCCATTCAACCCAAACATTGTGCTTACTTCCCCCAGCTTTGGAGGGGAGAATTTTCATGCGAGGTTTTTTTGGCGCATTTGGCATATTATGAATATGGCATGTGCGGGCCTGACCTTCCAGCCTCGTCAAAACCGTCACATTCAAACTGGCCCACTACCGGATTTCCGCCGCGGCTCACATTCGGCATATGCAAAAGGCGTTGATTAAGATGAATGTGCAAAATCCATTACGCCGTCGCCGACATCAGGGGCCAAACTCGCATTCTGCCTTACCTCACATTGGGCTTGCCGTGCTCAATTAACAGACACGCCTTTGTCTCAATGCCGCAAAGCCCGAGAAGTTTCTGACCTATATAGCTGGCGCTTTCCAAAGCAGTTCAGCAAGCCGAAGCCATAATCATTACGAATCGAGGAACTCGCGGCGGCGTCCCGCTCACCAATGGCCCGCTCAACCATATGCTCCGCAACCGGATCTATCTCGGCGAGATCAATCATCGAGAGTGAAGTTATCCGGGCGAGCACGCACCGATCATCGATCGCGACATGTTCGAGAGAGTTCAGACCAAACTGAACGAAAACCGCACCGCACGCGGGATGCGACGCACGCGCTCTGAAGCCCTGCTGCTTGGCCGTATCTATGACGACCGCGGCAACCGCATGAGCCCGAGCTATGCGATCAAAAAGGGCGCCCGCTACCGCTACTACATTTCCTGCGTTGTGCAGCAAGGCCGCAAGGAAGACGGGGCTCGGCGCCGCGCGTTTCCGCGCATGTTGTCGAAGGCATCGTCATGAATACGCTGGCGGCGCTGCTTCCGTCGGACCAAGACCCCGACCAAGCCTCGGAGTGTGAGTGCGTCGAACGGCTGGTCGAGCGCATCACCGTCAGCCGTCAGGCGATCGAGATTCTGTTGCTCAAACCGAATGTTTCTACGACGAATCCGATTGTCGTGCCATGGTCACCGCACGCGTTCCGCCGCAAGCGCGATGTGATCCAGCCGACCGACAGCACGGGAACGCGACATATACGGGCCGAATCGCGGATCAGGCTGCTGAATGGCATCGCCAAAGCCCGGCATTGGCTCGGCGAAATCCTCGCCGGGTCCGTTCCCGATATCGAGACGATCTCACAGCGCGAAAACATGAGCGAGCGAGCGGCACGGGATGACCTTATCGCTCACCTTCATCGCGCCCGACATTATCGAGGCGGTGGCCAACGGGACTTTGCCACGCGGCTTCGGCCTTTCGCGCCTCACAGATCTGCCCCTCAGTTGGGCAAAACAGCGCCAAAAGCTCGGACTTCCCGCGCGATCCTGATCACCTCACCCAAACATTCTGCCGCCAAATCAGGCCATCCGAGACTCTCATCGTGGCCACATAGCCAAGCAATGTTCGGACTCTCATCGATGGTCGAAAGGGTCATTGCATTTGCAGGCCAGCGACGCAGAGTCCGTTGGATGCGAACCCGTCTCCTATAGTCTCAAACCCGTCTCCGCATGACGAAAGGCATCGCAGCACGGAAAAGAAATTTTGAGAGCGGAGACCCAAGGTATAATTTGCCGTGTGTGGGTCAAAAAAGCCTTTTGGAGACCGGAGGACATTCAAAGTTGCAGTTGTAACCTTCGGTACACCCGCGATTTTTCGAAAATCAGCCAAACTATACGGAGTCTATACAGTGCATGGTGGCGGACGCAGTCTTGGCAAACCGGTCTCCGCAAACAGTTTCCCTGGTGCAGGGAAAGAAACAGGGAAAAATTATAGAGACCTGAATCTATCCATTGATTTCCTTCCGGTCGACCGTATCAAGCCAAATCCTGGAAATCCGCGGAATCATGATGCGGTCCAAATAGGCCAAATCGCGTCCAGCATCGAGGCATTCGGCCTTGTGGTGCCTCTTTTGATCACGCCGGACGAAGCCTTGATCGCCGGCCACGCGGTTCTCGATGCCGCCAAGCAGCTTGGACCAAGAGGTACCCGTCGTTCGCGTGCCGCATTCCGAGCCGGAAAGGCGCGCCTTGGCGCTTACATTAAACCGCTTGGCGGAGAAGGCCGAGTGGGACCCCAAGCTGCTCAAAGCGGAATTTGAAGCGCTTTTTGAATTCGACGCAAATTTCGATCTTTCCTTTGATCCGGAGATAACGGGATTTACCTGGGCTGAAATCGACCAGGCCATTGAGACAAACGCGGACCCTGATGGCGATGCCCTTGACGACGTTTCAGGCCTCGAAGGGGGACCTGCGGTTTCTCAAGTTGGCGATCTCTTCCTGGCGGGTGAGCATCGCATCCTGCACGGCGACGCACGTCTGCCGACGGATTTTGCCGCGATAATGCAAGGCGAGAAGGCGCATTTCGTCTGCGCGGACGGGCCGTATAATGTGAAAATCGCGGGCCATGCGTCCGGCCTCGGCCGTCACAAGCACAGGGAGTTTCCCTGCGCCTCGGGTGAAATGAACGAGGAGGAATTTATTGCTTTCCTTTCAACTGTCTTTGGGAACTGTTGCGAAGTAAGTGTCGCGCCTTCGCTCCATATCCATTTCGGGGATTGGCGGGGCATGTATCCGATGCAAGTCGCAGGTCGAAAGATCTATAACGAGTTAACCAATGTGCTGGTTTGGGTAAAGCCGAATGGCGGTATGGGCTCGCACTGGCGCAGCCGACATGAGCTTCTTTATTCGTGGAAACATGGTTCAGGGTCGCCTTTTAACTCTGTGCAGCTGGGTAAATTCGGTCGCAATCGAACCAACGTGCTCGAATATCCCGGCGGAAGCTCATTCCATTCAGGGCGCGAAGAGGAGCTTGGCTTTCATCCGACACCCAAACCGATCGCCCTCATCGCGGATCTCATTCGAGATTGCACGACACGCGGGCAAGATTGTGCTCGATCCATTTTCCGGCAGCGGCAGCACCCTGCTCGCCGCAGCTAAAACCGGCCGGCGTGCCTATGTGATGGAGCTCGATGGTCCTTACGTCGATCTCGCTGTCCGGCGATGGCAGAAATGGTCAGGCGAGAACGCGCGTCATGCCCAGACTGGAATGAGTTTCGACGAACTCTGCAGCAAGCGGTCGGCAGAGGGGAGCCGCGCAGAGGTTGCGGCGGAACAATCAAAGAGCACGCCAGTGGCACGTATCCGTACCAGGCGTCGGGACGCATAGCCGCATTGCTTTGATCTAATGTGAAATTGGTGGGGTGGATTATGCCATGACCGATGATTCCGACGATCCAACCAAGGAAGTGATAGGGAAGGGCAGGCCGCCCACAGCGCACAGGTTCAAGCCTGGTACCTCCGGCAATCCAAAAGGACGGCCAAATGGCTATCGCAACTTTAAGAAATTGTTTGAAAACGTTCTGAACAGGGAGGTTGAGCTCAAGTGGAACGGCGGAGTAGACACTGTCACCTTAGCCGAGGCTGTCTGCATGATGTTGGCGAAGGCGGCCATGAGCGGATATTCTCGCGCCATTGAGAGCTTCCTTGTTCGGGCCGAAAAATACTCGGAGGCGGACAAGGCCGTTGAGCCCGTGGCCGAGCTTCCCGAAGACGACGAAGCAATCCTCGCTCGTGCTTTCACCCGAAGCGTCTCGCCTCATCGGCAAGACGCCGAGGATGCCGCGCAAGCGGCAGGGGCCGATGACGGCGACAGCGACGAATGAGCGACCGGCACCGGCTCCTCCGCGCTGTTCTTCGGCAGTCCCTCCGCCTTCGTGCAGAAAGTCTTCGCAACCCTCGAACCCGAAAAGATCTACCGGCACAATTGGCACATTGATCACATTTGCTGGCAGCTGTCGCGTGTGGCGCGCGGCGAGATCAAGCGTCTTATCATCAATGTCCCGCCTCGGTCGATGAAGTCGATCACGGTGACCGTGGGCTTCACCGCCTGGATGTTGGGACGCGATCCGACAAAGCGCATCATCGCTGTGTCCTATGCCGACGAACTGGCGCGCAAGCTTGCCATCGATACCGGCAGCGTCATGGAGAGCCAATGGTATCGGCAGTTGTTTCCGGCCTTGCAACCAAGATCAAAGGTGCAGCGTCGCCACGAATTCGTGACCAGTGCGCATGGGTATCGGTTTGCCTCGGGCGTTGGCGGCGCCGTCCTGGGTCGCGGCGGCGATCTCATCGTGATCGATGATCCCATCAAGGCGCTCGATGCTTTGTCCGAAGCAGAACGGCGCCGCGTCTGGGAATTCTACATCGGCACGCTCTGTACCCGTCTCGATGACAAGCAGAATGGCGCCATCGTGATTGTCATGCAGCGTCTGCATGCGGATGATTTGGTCGGGCGCATCCTGGACCTCGAAGGCGAGATCTGGGAAGTTGTTTCGATCCCGGCCATCGCGGATGAAGACAAAGCCTTTCAACTCAGCGATGATCCAGAGGATGTCTATTTCCGCCGCGCCGGAGAAGTGCTGCACGATGCGCGCGAGCCGATGAGCGTACTCGAGGCCATCCGCCGGGCGCAGGGCAGTCTGAATTTTTCGGCCCAATATCAGCAAGCGCCGGTGCCGCCGGGTGGCAATGTGATCAAGCGCGACTGGCTCCGCTATTATACGACGCCGCCGGGGCGGTTCGACCGAGTGGTGATCTCCTGGGATACCGCTTCGACCCTGTCCGAGACCAGCGACTGGTCGGTCGGCACGGTGTGGGGTGCGGCTGGCCTCGATTTTTATCTCATCGGATATTCACGGCGTCAAAGACAGGCGAAAGGCTGCGTTTTCGAATCACTGCGCAGTGTGCGCGACGAAATTGCGCTTCGCATCAGAGGCGTCGCTTTCGGCGCCGGTCCGCGATCGCGAGGCTGCTTTCTAGCACAGCGCAGCGGGAGGACGGCGCCGCGATTTTGCCAGAGGCCATGAAGCCCGCTGCTCTGGCAAAGTTTTCGCAGACGCTGATTGCGCAAGATCTTATGCATGAGGTGAGAACAACGTCGAAAATTCCGATCTGGCGGCGCGATGCGGCCGGACGGCCCTACGTAATTACCGACGCAGGAAAAGCCGCGGTCGCAAACTGGAACGACGGCGCGATGAAAACCGTCGAAAAAGCAACGGCAAATCGTGCCAGGAGACGGGTGTCCATGTCGGAAATCAAATCCTAACATAGTGATGGTGTAATCCGCCGAGAATTGGAGTCGGAAGAATACGCCCGATGGCGTGAACGGCTCGTGGGACCGGCGCATCCTTATCTAAAGATAGATGTGTTCTCGCGCCGTTGTAATAGGCCATATAAGAATGGAGGAGGTGACGCAGATGCTGCTCACCGAATACGACGATATGGTCGAGACATTCCCGCCGGATTGAGCCAATCAGCCGTTCCGTATGTCCATGCTGCCATGGCGATTGCGGCGCCGTGGGCCGGTCTCGAATGCCCATGGCGCGAAGCCGCCGGGTAAAAACTTCGCCATAGACAGAGTCGCGATCGCGGACGATGTTCTTCGGCGTCCATTCCCAGCCACAGGCTTCGATGAGTTGCTGGGCCATCCAATCAGCGGTCGGATGTATTGTTACGCCCAGCCATAAGATTTGGCGTCGGCTGTGATTGAGAAGCAGCAAGCCATAGAGCAGCCGAAATGAGAGTGTCGGAACGACAAACAGATCAATCGATGCGATCCCATCGGCGTGGTTGCGGAGGAAGGTCTTCCAGGCTTGGGATGGAGGTCTCCTGTGCCCTGCCATCTATTTGGCGACCGAGGTTTGGCCAACGGCGATTCCAAGTTTGAGAAGATCGCCATGGATCCGAGGCGCGCCCAGAGGGGATTGGTCAAGCTCATGTCGCGGATCAGTTGGCGAATTACGAGCGAGACCTTTGGCCCGCCGCCGCGAGATCTCGACTTCCATCGCCAGAGCAAACGAAAACCAGCACGATACCACCGAATGATGGTCGCTGGTTCCACGATCGCCAGGGCGTTCGTGATGCGTGGCGCAATCCGATAGAGGTTGGCGAAAATCAAACGATCAAAATTATTGAAGGCAAGCCGCTTCGGCGATTTTCTTCGCAGCACATTGAGCTGGTGCCGCAGCGCCACGATTTCCACCTCAAGCGAGGCTCGTGATCGGAACAGCCCGATGACCACCCACCAGATCAGTTTGAGCATATCCCCATGAGCCAGAGCATCGCCCGATTCGCAGTTTTGCGCCAGTAGGATTGAATTTACGGTAGGGACACGACGTGTGCGTACATCTCATACGCGGCACCGAAGCGCACTCCGACGGCAATGATCGCGATCTGCCTGACGTTATCCGGGAGGGAGGCGCTGGCGGCCCGCGTTTTATCAAACTTTGGCCAGCGTCTCTTGGCGTGCCCTCCACCTCAGAGGCGACAACCCCGACGCGAGAGTGTATAGTATATAAAAATGCAGCTCGCGGTTCCGTATGAACAGCCGCTTTTTGTAAAGCTTCGCAGTGACCTCATGACCGCTTGTTGCCGGGTTCGGAGGAACGCCAATGCCGAAGTTTCATGTGATTGTCGGTCCGGAGTCGGCCCCGGTATATCCCGGCGTGCGTAAGATCGGACCAGCCGACCTCAAAGAAGTTTTGGCCAAAGGTGTCGATGACTTCTTTGCGATGCCGTCGTCCCTTGTGTTTTTAGGGATGATTTACCCCATCGTCGGCGTATTCCTCGCTGGCTACGCTCTGCCGCTGCTTTTCCCACTCATGGCGGGTTTCGCTCTCGTCGGACCCTTCGCTGGAATTGGCTTGTATGAGATAAGCCGTTGCCGGGAGCTTGGCCTCGAGACCTCATGGGCGCACGCTTTCGGCGTGGTGCGCTCGCACTCGATTTTCTCGATCCTGTCGCTCGGCCTGTTGTTGCTAGTGATTTTTGCCGGCTGGGAATTTGCGGCCCAGTCTCTTTACGTGGCGCTTTTTGGAACCACGCCGCCGGACTCCATTACACAATTTATCACGAATATCTTCGACACACCGCAGGGCTGGAAGCTGATCGCCTATGGCACAGCAATCGGTTTCGTCTTTGCCGTGGTGGCGCTGAGTATCAGCGTCGTCTCATTTCCCCTGCTTCTCGACCGCGATGTCGAGGTTCCGGTGGCGGTTCTGACTTCCATCAAAGCAGTATGGGTGAACCCTTTCACCATGGCGCTGTGGGGATTGATCGTTGCCACGATGCTGGCAATCGGCTTCTTGCTGCTGTTCGTTGGGCTCGCGGTCGTGGTTCCGATCCTAGCCCATTCCAGTTGGCATCTTTACAGGAAGGTCGTGGAACCGGTCAGCCCCGTGTGATGCCAAGCTGTAGAGAGAAAAGTCGACTTTAGAACGCATCCGGAGAACGCTGCTCAAGGCTTTGGCGGAGAGGGCCCTACCTCGAGACGCTCTCCCCGCCAAATCCCGCCATCTTAGCCCGAGAGTGGCGGGATCTGCAGCACTTGTCCGGGAAAGATCTTGCCCGGTTTGGACAGCAAAAGCTTCTTGTTGGCTTCAAAGATCAGATGGTATTTGTCGCCATGGCCGTGGCCATATACAGCTTCGGCGATCTTCCACAGCGTATCGCCGGGCTTGAGTGTATAAAACTTCAGCTCAGGGGCTTTGGCTGCGGCCGCGATATCGCTTTGGCCCGGGGCAACGCCAGCCCGACGGCTGCTCGCCGCCGCGGTATGCTTGGCCTTGCCCATCACGGCGGCGGCGCTGTCAGGGAGGGTAAGTTTGTTCTCTTTGGATTCGACTTCGGTTTTTGCGATATCAAGCGTGTGTTTCTTTGACTCTATCTTTATTTGAGCAGGCGGAGCGACGGCAGCTCCAATCTCAGACCCTGACGTTTTGGGCTCGAGAGTAGCGGACTGAGCGCTAGCAATCCCAGTCCCGAAAAAGGCGACCCGAGTGAAGTGCGTATAATCCGACTCGAACGCCATGATTGCCACAAACAGCAGCACCGCCCCCGGCGGGACCAGAATGGCATACATCAAGGCCAGCCGCTCCCAGGCCATGTGCATGAAGATAGCGACAATCAAACCGGCCTTCACAACCATAAACAGTAGGATCAGAGACCATCTGAGATATCCCTGGAGCCCAAAATAATCGACGAGATAAGAACAAGTGCTCAGGACAAACAGCCAGCCCCAGACCACCAGATAAAGCTTGATAGGGTGTTGTTGTCCCTCTTCGTGCTTCGTTTCCTGTGCCATGTTTCTTCCCTACCAAAGATAGAAAAGTGCAAATATAAACACCCACACAAGATCGACGAAATGCCAGTAGAGACCCATGGTTTCGACGATCTCGTAACGTCCCTTCCTGCTGGTGAAAAAACCTCGCCTTCCGCTATCGAAATCCCCCCGCCAAACCTTTCGCGCAATGATGAGCAGGAAAATCACGCCAATCGTCACGTGGGTGCCGTGGAAGCCCGTGATCAAAAAAAAGCACGAGCCAAACTGGGCCGCGCCCCACGGGTTGCCCCAAGGCCGCACCCCTTCCATAATCAGCTTGGTCCACTCGAAGGCCTGCATCCCGACGAAGGAGGCGCCAAACGCTGCGGTCGCCAGCATCAAGGCCGCGGCTTTAACGCGATCGCGGCGGTAGCCGAAGTTGACGGCCATGGCCATCGTCCCGCTGCTGCTGATCAAGATGAAGGTCATGATGGCAATCAGGATCAGGGGGATTTTTCTACCCGCAATCGTCAAAGCGAAGACTTCGCTGGGATTTGGCCAAGGCACGGTCGTCGACATCCGCACCGTCATATACGAAAGCAGAAAACAGCTAAAAATAAAGGTGTCGCTCAGGAGAAAGATCCAGATCATGGCCTTTCCCCAGGTGGCACTCTTGAACGCTCGCTGGTCCGAGGACCAGTCGGCAGCGAAGCCCTGCCAGCCTCCCTGGTGTGCGCGGGCTTCTAACGTGTTCGGAAGTGCAGACTCCGTCATTTTTTTCCCCGAAGTCTTCAGTGCAACTTTTTCTGGCAAGGCGGACACAAGCTCACCCTCACAAAATGCGACAAATCAAAGAAACGAGACCGCCGTCCGATTCGATCGGATCGGTCATCAACAGCAGGCCGAAAAAAACGACCCAGACCAGAAGCAGAAAATGCCAGTAAAGCGTGCATAGCTCGATGCTCAAGCGCAGCTCGCCCATCGCAATACGGCGCCACGCCTTATCCATGGTTCTACCCAAGGCCACGAGGCCACCCAATACATGCAGCCCGTGCACGCCGGTGATAAGATAAAAGAAGGCGGCGGCAGGGTTCCCCGTCAAATAGTAGCCCGCGGCGTCGAGTTGTCGCCATGCCACAAGCTGCCCAACCAAGAAAGCGAGGGCGAAACCGGCCCCCGCGAGCAGGTCAGTTCTTATGGCGTCCTTTTTTCCCCAATACGCGGCAGTCTGCGCCCATTGCAGCGCACCACTGCTCAAGATCAGCGCGCCGGTGTTGAGCCATAACAGCTTCGGCACGGGCGCGGGCCTCCACTCTCCCATTTCCGTTCGCATGGAGTAGGCACTCATCAAGAGCGCGAAAAGGGAACCAACGACAGCGAGAAACACCCCCAATCCAATCTTCGAGGTGGGGACAGACGGCACTCCTGTGTCGCCGATGGGGCCTGTCTCCAACCAGGGCTTTGCGCTTATCCTTTGCTGCGACAACCACCATGCGACGATGAGCGCTAAGACAGACAAGAATAAGAACATGATATTCATGGCGGGGCTACCTAAGCCGGTTGATTGGATGGGGGCTGGTTTTGGGGCAGAAAGTCCTGCTTGGCGCCTGGCACGCTGTAATCATATGCCCAGCGGTAGACTATGGGTAACTCCTTGCCCCAGTTGCCATGCCCGGGCGGCGTTTGCGGCGTCTGCCACTCCAGCGTAGTGGCTCTCCAAGGATTACCACCGGCAGGTTTGCCTTTAAACAGGCTCCAAATCAGATTGAAAAAGAACACCGCCTGGGCGGCACCGACGATCAGCGCCGCGGCGGTGATAAAGACGTTCAACGTTGCGGCCGATGGCGGAACAAAGGCCGTCTCGCCCAGCTCGTAGTACCGTCGTGGCACGCCGACAAACCCAAGGTAGTGCATGGGGAAATAAATCAGATAGGCCCCGAGGAACGTGATCCAGAAGTGAACTTGGCCCAGCGTCTCGTTCCACATGCGGCCAGTGATCTTGGGGTACCAATGGTAAATCCCCCCGAACACGACGAGAATGGGCGCTATCCCCATCACCATATGAAAGTGGGCAACGACAAACATAGTGGCTGAAAGTGGAACATCCACCACCACATTGCCAAGGAACAAGCCCGTGATACCCCCATTAACAAACGTAACAATGAATCCGAGGGCGAATAACATCGGGACCGTGAGGTGGATGTCAGCACGCCACAGGGTCAGCACCCAGTTGTAGACCTTGATAGCAGTTGGGACGGCAATGATAAGAGTCGATGTGGCGAAGAAAAATCCGAAAGGCGGGTTCATGCCGCTGATGTACATGTGATGCCCCCATACAATGAAGCTGAGGACAGCGATTGCAACGATCGCCCACACCATCATGCGATAGCCAAAGATGTTCTTTCTCGCGTGGGTGCTGATCAGGTCGGAGACAATGCCGAAGGCAGGCAGCGCGACGATGTAGACCTCAGGATGACCGAAGAACCAGAATAAGTGCTGGAACAAGATCGGACTCCCTCCGCCATATTTCAGATGCTCCCCCGCCTGGACGATGGCCGGCATGAAGAAACTGGTCCCCAAAACCCTGTCCAACAGCATCATGACGGAGGCGACGAACAAGGCGGGGAAGGCCAGCAGCGCGAGGATTGTCGCTGTGAAAATGCCCCATACCGTCAGGGGCAAGCGCATCATCGTCATTCCCCGTGTGCGTCCTTGAAGCACCGTCACCACATAGTTCAAGCCGCCCATGGTGAAGCCGATGATGAACAAGATCAGGGAAGCCAGCATCAGAATGATGCCCCAGTCCTGGCCGGGGGTACCCGCGAGGATGGCCTGGGGCGGATATAGGGTCCAGCCGGCGCCCGTAGGTCCGCCTGGTGCGAAGAAGCTTGCCACCAGGACCAGCACCGCGAGAAAATAGACCCAGAAGCTCAGCATGTTCACATAGGGGAAAACCATGTCCCGCGCGCCCACCATCAGCGGGATGAGATAATTGCCGAAGCCTCCCAAGAACAACGCGGTGAGCAGGTAGATCACCATGATCATGCCGTGCATGGTGATAAATTGGTAATAGTTGCTTGGTGTGATGATGGAAAAGCTGCCCGGGAATGCCAGCTGCAGCCGGATCAACCACGACAGCACCAGAGCCACCAGTCCAATGCCGATGGCCGTGATCGAGTACTGAATGGCGATGACTTTGGCATCCTGGCAAAAGACGTACTTCGTTACCCAGCTCTTCGCATGGTAAAGTTCTACGTCCTCGACTTCGGCAGGCGGGACGGCTTCGGCTACGCCAATGTCGACCATCAAATGTTCTCCTCGTTCGTTCCTCCGGCTCTTCAACGGCAAATTAATGCGTCAGATTTACTTTTTTGGCGTGCGCCGATAACTGCGCGAAGGTCTTCTGTTTTTGCAGCCACGCCTGATAATCGCTTTCCTTCTCAACCACGACACTGCCCCGCATTTCCGGGTGACCAACGCCGCAGAATGCCGAGCAGAGAACCTCGAAAGTCCCGGTCCTGATCGGTGTGAACCAGAAGTAAGTGACAAGACCTGGCATCAAATCCATCTTGGCGCGGAACTCTGGCACATAAAAATCATGCACGACGTCTATGGAGCGGAGCAGGACCTTGATTGGTTTGCCAAGCGGCAGGTGCAGGTCATCGGCGACAATGACGATATTATCCTGCCCGTTGGGATCGTTCGGGTTCAAACCCAAGGGATTGTCGGAACTGACGTATTGCGGATCAGTCGTACCGAGGCGGCCGTCCTTTCCCGGCAGGCGGAAACTCCACTGCCATTGCTGACCAACGACCTCGATCTCTGCCGCCCCGTCCGGAACGGTGACGAATTGGTACCATACAAACAACCCCGGTCCCAGCAGAGCCGCGACAGCCACCGTCGTCCCTATGGCGAGCGACCACTCGAGCTTGTTGTTCTCCGGCTGATACGCAGCCCGTCTCCCCTCCTGATGCCGGAAGCGGAACACACAATAAGCCATAAACAAAATGATGGCGATGTAACCAAGCCCCGTAATCCAAAACGTGAGGGTAATCGTTCCATCGATGTAACCCCAGTTTGAGGCGATCGGCGTCAACCACCACGGGCTCAGCAAGTGAAACAAAACGGAGCCGAGCACGATCAAAACCAGGACGAGCGCTAGGGCTATAGCCATCCCTTATTCATCCTTGCCTCTAAAAGGTGCCTATTTGAACTTCCGTGGCGAACCAGCTTTCCGGTGCAGAGTGTGTTGCTATAAATGAGCGACGAGAGTTGAATTTCAATTCGCTGTTCGTTTTCGAGGCATCACCAGGACATGTTCAGAGGCGAAATTTCCGTTAGCCTCTCGCCGGCGATTTCGGCGAAGAGCAGGAAAAGATAGAGGATCGAAAAGCCAAACATCTGCTTCGCACATCGGTCTGCCTTGGAACCCGTCCGGTGATAATAGACCCGCGACGAAAACATCAGCATGAGCGCGCCAAGAGCGGCAGCAAAGATGCCATAGGCCAACGAGGCAAAGCCGACGAGCCATGGTGCAAGCCCGAGCGGAGCGAGAAGGAGTGTATATACGAGAATATCGCGGCGGGTGCGATCAGCTCCTTTCACGTTCGGGAGCATCGGAACCCCAGCGCGGTGGTATTCGTCGGCCTTCACCAGCGCGAGCGACCAGAAATGCGGTGGAGTCCAGACAAAAATAATGGTGAAAAGGGCGATGCTCGCGAGGCTTATTTCGCCGGTGGTAGCAGCGTAGCCGACAACAGGAGGAAGGGCTCCCGCGGCACCTCCGATCACGATGTTGAGCGGGGTCAAGCGCTTGAGCCACATCGTGTAGATGGCAACATAAAAAAAGATTGTGAAGCACAGCAGCGCAGCGGCGAGCCAATTGGTCACGATTGCCAAGATCATGACCGAGAGAACGGCAAGCACCAAGCCAAAGCCCAGCGCGTCCTCTTTTCTCATTCTGCCTGCGGGGATCGGACGATTTTGCGTCCGCCGCATGAGTGCATCAATGTCGGCATCGTACCACATATTGAGGGCGCCCGAGGCGCCCGCTCCGGCCGCGATGGCGAGCAGCGAGGCAAATGCGATCACCGGATTGACGGGCAAAGGCGCGACCAAAACGCCGGTGAATGCCGTAAAGATCACGAGCGACATGACGCGGGGTTTGAGGAGCGCCACGTAGTCGGCGGGCCTCGCGATTGAAATCGGGAGACTCTGAGTAAGTGCGCTATCACTTTTGCTGACAAAACGCATTTGATCCGACAATCCCCAGAAAGCCGTCGGCGTCAGCTCATCCTGCCTCCATTCCGCTCGCCTGGCAAGGCGGTGACAGCATGAATGGAAGCAGACCCGTCGGATTTCGTTCCCCAACCGGTCCTGTGTCGAAAGACGCTTCTCTTTCCTTCATCAAGACGCAGCTCTACCGTGAGTGTCAGTTCTGACGCAGAGGCGTGACTACATAAAGCAACGTGTCATCGCTGGACTAGTTCGCGACCAGCGAGATGCCATAAGAAAATGCGTCGCATCCATCCGCATCTTAAGCGTGCCGAAAGGATGCTCAGCCGCCTCCAGGCGTAGGCGTAGGCGCATAGCCTGGTGTTTCTTATCGAGACGTTGTTGCACGGCTTCAGCACATGTTCGTACTCCCATCGCGTAATGCGCCGCTCGGGTCCTGTTGTGCTTGAGATTTGAGCGGGCAGCTGGCCGCAAACCTTACGAATCGCGGGACCATTATCAAGCCGGCGGCTTGACTGAACCCGATTGAGATAACCATAAGTGTAGCTTGAGCAGCACCGACAGATGGTGCGAGGTCCGGCCGGTCGCCTCCGGGGCAACTCCGCAAAACTTCAATCGAGCTCCTCAACAAAGACGTCGATGACGCGAATCGGATTATCCTCGCAAATCCAATCTTCCAGGCATTCAGCAAAAAGTGTAGTCTGCACGCGATCTATGCCCTCAACAAAACGTTTCATCTGAGCCCCTACAAATCAAGTGGGAATCATAACGCGAAAATCAATTCGGCCCGCGCGGTTTTGCACAGCCAGGACTCCGAACGGACGTCACCTCCTGGATTGGGCAACCTCTGAGCGGCGCAGTGTATCCGCGGGGTCTCGCCGAATTGCTCGCGATATTTGACGGCGAGCGTCTACGCTGCAATGTAGGAACCGGATTTGGCCCCGATGGAAGCTCCATCCGGACGGTGTTGAACGTGACCAAAACCGGTGTAAGCTTTGCGGTATCGAAGTTGAGATTAGCTAATTACAGTAGGAGTTGGTTATGCCTGTCGAAATGGTTCTGACGATCATTTCGAAAGATCGACCGGGGTTGGTACAAACTTTAGCGCAAGTCATTGCCGATCATTCAGGCAACTGGATCGACAGCTCGATGGCGCGTCTTGGCGGAGAATTTGCGGGAATTCTGCGCGTCGATGTGTCAGAGCGCACCGTTGCGAGCTTTGAAAAATCATTGGCTGCTCTCGCTGAGCACGGTATTGCCGTGACCGTTCGCCATGACAGCGTGGCCCCGAGGTCTCACGGTCAACGAGTGCATCTTAACCTGACCGGCGCGGACCACCCAGGCATCGTTCGAGAGGTATCGAGCGCTCTGGCACGCCATCGCGTCAGCATCGATGAACTGCACACCGAAGTACGTCCCCGCAGCATGACCGGCGAGCCTTTGTTTACTGCAGAGGCCATCGTCATTCTTCCCACAGGCTTAACCATCAATGAGCTGCGTACAGAGCTGGAGCGCATTGGCAATGACGTCATGGTCGATCTCGTTTTGACCGAAAGTGATAATGCGAAGGCAGATTGATCTCCGTCAGGAGGCACCACACGCCCTCCCTCCAGTGCGGTGCTCAATCTGAGTTTTGTCAATCCCGACCCTGAGCGGACCTTCCGTTCGCAGGACGGTTCAGCGACTCATGTTGTGTAGATCAAGTCTCACTGCCTCTACTGAAGCGGCGATACAGAATAAATCTGGCCGAGCATAGAAATCGGAGTACCGGATCGTAAGCGCCCTAAAACAAAGTAACACCGGAGCCGAAACCGATCCTGGCTCTGCCTTCACTTCGACCGCCATTTATAATATGGTATCGTTTCGGTCCAAGGGAGTGGCGTCGTGATCTCAGTTATTGGCGATCTTCCCACAATTGGAGAAGTCTAATTCGTGCTTGTCTTGGATGCAATGCAGAGGATGACTAGATGCGTGTGCTTATCGCCCTTCTAGTGATTGCTTATCTTGCTGGTGTTGGTGTTGAGCTAGCGCCCACGATCAAAGCAAACTGGAGCACCGTCCCAGCGTCGCAATTTGTTGAGACTGTTGCGACGGAACTGCCGAGAGCGTTATCTTGGCCGGCGACGGCATATCTCAGCGTCGCAGAAAAGCCCAGTACTCCCGAAAAACCCAGTTCGCCCAATTAGCGTGAAACGAGAGTCAGACATTCGACGAAGAAAGATCACATTGACAAATTAGTGGATCCCAAATCAGCGCACTCGCGACCGTATCCTGAATGCCTGAATCCGTCCACACGGCCTAGGATGCAAGCGTCTGGTTAAGCCGGCCTACATTAAAAATGTTTCTCGCCCTTTCGACAGCTATTTGAACGACAGTTCTTTGCAACTTTCGACCACCGTCCATTTCGTATCAGGTGGGTTTGTTTTGGTGAAGACTATTCGGCTTCTTCCCGCCCTTGCCGTTTGCGGGTGATTTGGATGTTCGGCTCGACATAGCAGGGCGGCTTCGTCGGGGTCTTTACGGAGTTTGCCTAGGTGGCAACCAATTTCGGGATTCGGATCAGGTTGTAGGCGATGAGCTTCAGCAAAAATCCTCCGGCGACACGAGCAACGCTGCGGTGCTTGGTCTTGCGCATTGTGCCATGTTGTTTGCCCCAGCCCAACATTCGATCATCTTGCGGCGCTTCTGCGACTGCTCATTACTCCCATGCCGCGCGATGCGCGCGATGGCGAATGAGCCCGTAGTCCGGCTATTTCGACCAGTTTCCAATCGTTCGATGGCGTTTCATTCGAACGCGTCTTCGAAAACTTACAAAAACCTTGGCCGATTGATCGTGTAACGCCATCCCTTTCGCTGGATACGGTAACATCCTGCAAGAAAGAGCTTTCGAGATATTGGATTTTCTAATTCTTCCTCTTTGGCGGCCTGCCAAAATTTCAAATAAAGGGTTTCCAACCGTTTTCGGGGAAGTTTTGGAAACCATTCGATAAAGGACTTGAGAAAGCCAAAATACGAATATCATCAGCATCGCTGCTCCGAGGCGTTCCTCCGCGACGGACGTCAAAATCCGCCAAATTCAGGCGACCCCTTCATTGCGGCACTTGTTCTAAGTTCTGAGTCTGAAGCGATAGGATGACGGTCAATTTGATGGCTCCAGATAGTTGAGATAGAGGCGACGTGGGTCACCGCGCGATTACCAATGAAGTCTTAACTACCATGCATCTATTTTTTCAATTTATTTCGACGATTGGAGAGACCAGATGAACTGGTTTTCGACTCAATTAGGTGAAGCATTAATCGCCAGTCTCGTGTCCTTAAACATCAGCCTGATCATTGCTTTGGCAGCAATCATCATCGCCAATCGAAAAGCACGCCATAATTGTAAATTTGAGTTTGCAGCGGAGGACGTGGCTCGTGACATGCTCACGGACCGCAAATGGCCCTATCTAACATTTTGCGGCTTAAGGTATCATCTTAGCGGTTTCACCGACGATGAATTAAGAAGAATTCTGGTTCGAGCAGGTGGCATTCGGCTCACGGCCGGCGGACATGAGGTTTGGGGCCTTCTTGCGCGAAATCGTGAATTCCTTAGCGTCGAGGACATCAAAGAAGCTCCAGAAACGCAAATTTCTTTCGGCGCTTGTGGGCAACAACAGAACCTGCCTTTGCATGAGGGCGGCCCTCCAGACGAAGACAAACTTGACGTTCCAAGTGACTCATCCAAAGCGTTTGAGCGTGTGCGTGCAGAGATGATGAAGTTGGGCACGCTTAAGTGCGTCACGCCGTCTGCCCCACAGGAGGAAATAGCACTGGATGGCCCAGAATCGTCCCGAGCCTGAGCTTGTCTCGTGTCGTTGGCATGGACAACTGGTCGGTGGGAAGCGGTCATTGTCTGCGTTGACGACGGTGAATTCCTCGGAAAAAGTTCGATTTTTTGCTTCGTCCAGGAGAACGGGGTATCGAACATCCGGGTCCACGGCAGCGCCATGTGGTTGTAGGTCCTGTCCGACCCCCAGACGTCATAGAAATATTTGAGCTGATCCTCGACTGGGACCTGTACGCCGTTGAACATTGCGACTTCGTTCGGCGTGCCGATGAGCGTCCCTTCGGCAGACGAGCCGTTGTCTGGACTTGCCCTTGTTTAGTGGAGAGCCAAGATCTGGCGCTGTCTGCCTTGCGGAGGGCCATCGTCCTGCGCCGGCCAAAGACGGGTATTTTGCATCATTCTGATCGTGGCAGCCAGTATTGCTCCTATGATTACCAGCGTATCCTTGACCGGCACGGTTTCATCATTTCGATGAGTGGCAAGGGCAATTGCTATGACAATGCCATGGTGGAAACTTTGTTCAAAACGATCAAATCTGAACTGATCTGGCGCACCAGCTTCCAATCACGCTTTCAAGCCGAAAATGCCATCGCCAGATATATCGACGGGTTCTATAATCCCGTGCGCCGGCATTCGGCTCTTGGTTACAAAAGCCAAATAAATTTCGAACACGAAACTAACCAAGGGACAATGGCTCTCCACTAAACAAGGGCAAGTCCAGTCGCCGCTGATGTAGATGATAAGCGTGTTGTCGAGCTTGCCCATGTCCTCGACCGCCTGGATCACGCGGCCGATCTCATGGTCCGTATAGGCGAGATAGGCCGCATAACCTGACGGATGAACATCTTCTTCTCGTCCGCCGTCAACTCGTCCCAGTGCTTTAACAGGTCGTGCGGCCATGGAGTGAGCTTGGCGTCCTGCGGAATGACGCCAAGCTTCTTCTGGTTCTCGAAGATCTGATTGCGGACCGCGTCCCAGCCCTTGTCGAACAGATGCATGTCGCTGATCTTCTTGATCCATTCCGGCATCGCGTGATGCGGCGCGTGGGTGCCCCCCGGCACGTAATAGAGAAAGAACGGCTACTCCGGTGCGAGCGCATTGATGCGGTTCATATAGGCGATCGCATCGTCTGCCTGGGCGGTGATGAGGTTCCAGCCTGGTTTGCCGACATAAGGGTAGATCGCGGTAGTGTTGCGGAAAAGGTTCGGCTGCCACTGACTCGAATCGCCGCCGATGAAGCCATAAAAATATTCAAAGCCCATGCCTATCGGCCATTGGTCGAATGGCCCGTCCTGGCTTGCCTGAAAGGACGGTGTGGTGTGGTCCTTGCCGAACCAGGACGTCCGGTAGCCGTTGTCCTTGAGAATCCGGCCGATCGTCGCCTTGTCGCGGGCGATGATCGAGTCGTAGCCCGGAAAGCCGGTCGCCTGCTCCGCGACGGCGCCAAATCCCGCCGAATGATGGTTGCGCCCGGTGATGAGTGCCGCGCGAGTAGGCGAACACAGAGACGTCGAATGGAAATTGGTGTAGCGCAGACCTTCGTTGGCGATCCCGTCGAGGTTCGGCGTGGGAATCACGCAGCCGAAGGTTGAGGGAGCAGCGAATCCCACGTCGTCGGTCATGATGAGCAAGATGTTGAGCGCGCCCTTGGGCGGCTCCACGCGCGGAGGCCAATAAGGTTTTGACTGCGCCGCGTTGCGCTCGATCTTGCCATGGAATTTGGGAGGCGGCGGCGGCAGTTGCTCGCCGCTGATCGTTTCCATCGCGCCGGGCGAACCCGGAACGCCTGTGATCTGCTGCGCCTGCAGGGCGGCGCCGATGAGTGGAAGAAGCAAGGCGGCGAGCAGGCCGCGTATAGCCACACCGCCGATGGACTCATCGAGAGTCATAGTCTGTCCTACCTGCGTTAAGTTCTGAGTGAATAGAACCGCCACAATACCAAGGGATTCATGCGTAGACAGCAATGGACAAAGAAATTTATATAACGAAATTGTGGCAAGCGGCGGAGCGTCCACTATTTCAGGCCGGCGCCTATTCAGCGCTTCCAAGCGGGGTTCCGGCCGGTGCCGGCGGCCAATTCATCGATGGCCGATAAAGAATGGTGCGTCCAGGGGCACCTTCGGCTTTTTTTGCGGAGCGCCAGGCTCCAGGCCGAGCCGATGTTCGTTGCTCGCGAAGACCTCGGCCGGCCGTTCGAGATGCTTTTAGGCATCCTCAACGACGACGTCTTCGAAGCTTTTTTGAATGCTGCCGCCTCTTCGCGGCGCGGGGGATTTGGGGTACTTCGGGAGCGGCGTCTGGATTGACATGCCGCACTCGATCCGAAATTAGCGTTGGGTTGCCCTACCTACTAACGTTGCAACATGGGCATGCCGTCTTTGGCGACCCCGGAGGGAGGCGAAGGAGTGCATTGGAGTTTCGACTGGTCGTGGGGACTGCCGCTTCTGGTGCTCACAGTGGTCTTCCACGTCTGCGCGTTTGTGTTGATGGTGAAGGCTCTCGTGCTCAAGGTGCGTCCGGGAAAGGGCGTGCGCACTCTAGGTCATTTCATCGTCGCGATCGCGCTGACAGCGCTTGGGGCAGCGCTGTTGCATGGTCTCGAAGCGGCTGCATGCGCAATTCTTTACATTTGGGTGGGCGCTCTGCCCGACGCGCACGCTGCCATGCTGTATTCGCTCAGCGCGATCACAAGCTATGGCCATTCCAATATCTTCTTAGAGGATCGTTGGAAGCTTCTCGGCGCAATCGAGGCAATGAACGGGCAAATTCTATTCGGCCTGACGACCGCGTTCCTTTTCGCCGCCATTGAGGAGGTCTGGCCGGTTAAGCACCTAAAAATTTTTACTATCGCTGCGAACGCCGTCAGCGTCCTTCCGATATGCCCGCAGTGGTAGGCAACATCACTTGCGCCGTAACGCCTCACTCAGCGCTGCGCCGAGCGCACCCTCAGGCATAGACTTTGGCTGACGTGGGCTTTGTTGGCGCACGGGCTTCTTGTTCGCGTTACTCACTGCAACTTCGTTCGAAGCGGCCGTCGCGCGCTGCAGCGGCGCCTCGTCCTTGCGCATGGAAAGAGCTATCCGTTTGCGCTTCAGGTCGACCTCCACCACGCGAACTTTGACAACATCGCCGGCCTTCACCAAGGCGCTCGGATCTTTCACGAAATGATCGGCCAGCTGCGACACGTGAACGAGCCCGTCTTGATGCACCCCGATATCGATGAAAGCACCAAAGTTTGCAACATTCGTGACCGTGCCTTCGAGCATCAAGCCGGGCTTCAGGTCCTTGATGTCCTGGACCCCTTCGGTGAAAGTCGCGGTTTTGAATTGCGGGCGGGGATCACGGCCAGGCTTCTCGAGCTCGAGCAAAATATCGCGCACGGTTGGCAAACCGAAACGCTCGTCGACAAATTGTGACGGATCAAGCGATTTCAAAGTCGTCACGTCCCCCATGAGAGAACGGACATCGCGGCTACAGGCCGCGACGATCTTTCGGGCGAGCCCATAGGCTTCGGGATGAACCGACGAAGCATCAAGGGGTTCTGATCCGTTCGGTATCCGCAAGAATCCGGCGCAAAGCTCGAAGGCGCGGGGACCGAGACGGGCCACGCCCAATATATCACGCCGACAAGTGAACGCTCCTTTTTGATCTCGATGGACAATGATTGCGTCGGCGAGCGATGCGCTGAGTCCGGACACGCGCGATAGCAGCGAGGCGGAGGCCGTGTTGAGATCGACACCGACTGCATTCACCGCATCCTCAACGACGGCGTCGAGGGTGCGGGCGAGGCGGGTCTGGTTGACGTCATGTTGATATTGTCCAACGCCGATCGCCTTCGGGTCGATTTTTACAAGTTCAGCAAGGGGGTCCTGCAATCGCCGTGCAATGGACACGGCGCCGCGCAAGGACACGTCGAGATCGTGCATTTCAGCCGCGGCTTTGGCCGATGCCGAATAGACCGAAGCGCCCGCTTCGCTCACGACAACTTTGACCGGTTTGGGAGCGGGCAGGGCGGCGATCACCTCCGCCGCCAGGCGGTCGGTCTCGCGGCTCGCTGTCCCATTGCCGATCGCGATCAATTCGATATGGTGCTTTTGGATGAGCCGTCTGAGTTCCGCACCCGCCCCAACTACGTCGTTGCGAGGTTGAAATGGATAGACGGCCGCCGTCTCCAAAAGCTTGCCGGTTCCATCGACCACCGCAACCTTCACGCCGGTCCGGATTCCTGGATCGAGACCCATGGTTGGCCGTGCCCCAGCCGGCGCGGCAAGCAACAAATCCTTAAGGTTGCGTGCGAAGACATGGATGGCCTCAGCCTCAGCCCGCTCGCGAAGATCATTCATGAGATCGAGCGTGAGATGAACCGATAACTTTGTCTTCCAGGCGAAGCGAGCGGCGTCAAGCAGAAACACGTCGGCGGCTCCACCTTGCAGCGCGATCCCATAATGTTGTGTGATCATCTGCTCGACTGGCTTCAGCGCCGAGGTGCTTTCCGCATCGATTTCGATATCAAGCGAGAGAATGTCTTCGTTACGGCCACGGAGCATGGCGAGGGCGCGATGGCTCGGCGTATTGGCAAACCGCTCGCGATGGTCGAAATAGTCCGAGAACTTCGCGCCGGCCTCCGCTTTTCCAGGGATTATCCGGGAACACAGCATGGCATGAGCTTTGACGTAACTTCTGAGCTGTCCCACAAGACTGGCGTTCTCGGCGAAAGTTTCCGCGAGAATATCCCGAGCACCATCGAGCGCGGTTTTTATGTCTGGGACCAGCTCGGAGACATAAGCCTTTGCCAGTTCGGCGGGAGTTGTCGTGCGATCGGCGAGGATTGCGTCCGCCAAGGGTTCAAGTCCACGCTCGCGGGCCATCTCGGCGCGGGTCCGGCGTTTCGGCCGGAACGGCAGATAAATGTCTTCGAGCTCCGACTTTGCGACGGCGATGGCGATCTTCGCTTCAAGGCCCGCAGTCAGTTTGCCTTGGCTGCGAATCGTGTCGAGAATGCTCACACGCCTCGCCTCAAGCTCACGCAAGTACGCGAGACGCTCTTCGAGCTGGCGGAGCTGGGTGTCATCAAGGCCGCCGGTGGCCTCTTTACGGTAGCGCGCAACGAAGGGAACCGTGGCGCCTTCATCGAGCAGGCCGATCGCGACCTTCACTTGTTCTTGCCGCGCCCGGATTTCGGAGGCAATGGTTCGAAGAATGCGGTCGGCGCCAGAGGTCATTCCTATTTTACCCTCTCGAATCGGGCCCACGGCGGCTATGTCAGGTTCGTAAGTTTACTTGTCAATAAGGCGGGGCGCTCTCAGCCTGCGCCTTTTCGCCGAGGTGACGGCTTCTTACACACTTGAGTGGCAAGGTCGAGTAGGCGCCTGCTCAGAGCGATTCCTAAGAGGTCAATCGATGCCCGGGACGAGCGACAGAACGAGAACGTCCAAGACGCCTAAGACCCCGCCCCCCGAGAAGGGGCGCGAAGAAAAGTCATGAACACAACCTGTTTCCTGCGACTAAAACGCGAGCGGCGTCCCTTCCATCACCGAATAGCTAATGGGCTCCGCATGGTTCTAACGCGCAAAGGGATGTATTCGAAAGTCTGGATTTCAGTTGACGTGCAGCCCACGTTAGGAAAGAAGAGATGTGCTTTCTCCAGGCGTTTGACCATAGTCCTTTTGTCGCGGAAGATTTCTCCAAGAGACGAGATTGAGTAGGACAACCCGAGCGCGCCGGCCGAAGCGTCCATTTGTCCGCCCTCATCGAGAGAGCCATCCACCCCCAGAGGTCCAGTGCGTCATACTGTCCGTCCTTTCATCAAGGAATTCAAAGCCCGCTCGGGGAAATCGTCGGCGGCTCATCGGCGGCCGACCGGCTATAACGACAATGATGGGTCGAAGCCGTCGTTCTTAGGTCTCAATGTTTTCTTACCTCGCCAAAACAACTTTGACGGCGAACTCAAGGTCACGTTGACAGCGGCCGAAGCAGTTTTTCGAAGGGGAAGTCCGGTGGACACGCTTCCCGAGACATCTCAATTATCCAACGCCGCTTTGGGCCGGGTGTTGCCGAGTCTTATCGGCGAAGACGATCCGTTGCCTGTTCGATTAACAGACGGCGATGAAAAATCCCGCCGTGGCCGCCGCATCGGGAAGGTCAAGAGCCCTTTGCCCATCCGGCGTAACCAACGAACTCTCGAACCAAAAAGTGACGTGGCGAGGGTTTTCCTGGAACGGCCCGATGCAAATTGCTCACCGGATATATTGATCGCTTCGACGCCTCTTCGAAAGCGCAGATCAATTCAAAAGCGTTGGGTTCTCAAGACAGAATTCAAAGCCGGAGAGAAATGGAAGCGGCGCTTGTGCAAGGCTGCACGCCGACATGCGAGCACCCAAGTAACAGGCGCCAGAACTTGACCTCTTTAAGCGATAGGATCTCGGCGTTCATCGTCGATCAATTTCCGCCCGACGGATCGCCAGTCGAATTGCTCTGTGTTGATCACAACGGAACCTACGTCATTTTGAAACGCACGAAATTATCGAGGCTGACGTGGCGGGCTGGCGTCTGAGGGGCAGGAAGGCCCACGGCTGAACCCGGAGGCCGCTTCGCCGCCATCTGGATGAAATAGGGCAACGGATTTGCCAAAATATCGTAGAGGAGTTCTAAAAACGATACAAAGGGGGCCGGGTAGAAACCTTTCCCCTTTGTAAGCCAGAAGTCGCGCTTACCGCCATCATGCTAAAGCTCGCTATCATCGCAATCGCATTTCCGTGGTGAATGCTCGACTCCTAGTGAGCAGTCCTATCGCTTGTAGGGTAGTGCGTGCTGAGCCCACGCAACAATGGCGCACCTGAATTAAGCAGCTTCTCGCCAGTAGCAAAATAGCGCGCTCTCTATAGTGGGTCTTGCGACGTAGCGGCCCTCCGACTCGAACCCCCGACGATGAATTTTGTCGAGCTTCGAGCCTGCAGGCTGCCCTTTCCACATTTGTGAAGCGCAAAAGGTTCTCCACTGGCTTCGAAGCTCTCGCCTCGCCAAGAGGCTGAAAATACTATGCGGCGTTCGGACAAATGACTGGACTTCGCGCGGCAACGAAGCATTGGTGGGTGCCGTCGAGCCCACCAGGTTAGACGACCGGTTAGCCTTCCTCCACCCTGCTGGCCTTGTGCCGATGGCGGGGTTTGGTCAGTGGCGGCGCTTTGCTGTCGCGACAGTTGGAGGAGAACCATGACCAAGCTCACTCACAGGCAAATGACCGTGCTTTCTGGCGCGGCGCAGCGGGACGATGGCGCCGTGATTTTGCCGGAGGCGATGATGCCAGCTTCACTGGCGAAGCTTTCGCAGGCCCTGATTGCGCAAGATCTCGTCCGCGAGGTGCGTACAAAGTCCAAAATGCCGGTCTGGCGCCGCGATGCGGCCGGACGGCCCTTGAGCCTCGTGATCTCGCGGGCAGGGAAAGCGACGATCGAAAGCGCGACGAAAATCTTCGAGAAAGCTACAGCAAATCGCGGCAGGAAAGGAGTGTCGGGAAAAGTTGCGGAAGCGCCTGCTGGCGTCGAACCGAACCTAAGGAAGGTTCGTCGTGAGGTACTGCAGGACGTGAAGAGGAAGCTAGCGCCTTCCCGCAAAAAGGGGCCGGTCAAGGAGGCCCCATCTAATAAGAGTCAAGCTTTTCCCCCGCCATTGTCTTGGCGTCCACGTGCGGGTTCGAAACAGGCACTGCTCATCTCGCTGCTGATGGCCGCCGAGGGGGCTCCACTCGGCACGATCGTCGCGGCAACGGGATGGCTGCCGCATACGGTCCGGGCGGCGCTGACTGGCTTGCGTAAGCGCGGCTATGCGATCGCGCGCCTGCAAGAGTCCGGCGGCAAAAGTTCGTCCTATCGCATCGTCACGCATGCGCAGCCTGTTGTGGCGTGACGTAGATGCCGATGCACACGCATTCGATGGAGCGACCGGCACCCGGCCGGTCTGCTCCGGATCCCACGGCCTCCGAGATCGAGAGCTTGAATGCTCTCGATCTTGGTTTGCTGCACCGGCGCTGGCGTGCGCTCATGGGACGGGCGCCGCCGCCACATCTCTCGCGTAGCCTCATGGTCCGCATCCTGGCCTATCGCCAACAGGCGCAGACTCACGGCGATCTCGATCGCGCGACGCTGCGGGTGCTCGACGCGGCGTTGGGGCAGGGGGAATCTGCGTCGGGGTCATCTCCGATCGCGACCAGCTTCGGTCCTCAGCCAAATTTAAGACCGGGCACGGTGCTCGCGCGCGAATATAACGGTGTTCTGCATCGCGTGATGGTGGGCGAGCAAGGCTTTGTCTGGAATGGGCAGACCTATGAGAGCCTTTCAAAGGTTGCCCATGCGATCACCGGCACCCGCTGGAACGGGCCCCGCTTCTTCGGCCTGCACCAGAAGGGCAACGGCAGCGATGGGAAGCCCGAAGTAGCGCACCAAGAACTTCCCGCGTGTAGTCGGCCGGATGGCGCCTGTGGCTCGGAGGCGGCTCCATGACCAAGCCTACCTTGCGCTGCGCGATCTACACTCGGGTGTCGAGTGACCAGGGGCTCGAGCAGGATTTTAACTCGCTCGACGCTCAGCGCAAGGCCGCGGAAGCCTACATCAAAAGCCAGGCGCATGAGGGATGGAAACTGCGCCGCGATCGCTACGATGATGGCGGCTTTTCCGGCGGTTCCATGGAGCGGCCGGCGCTGCAAAAGCTGCTTGCCGACATCGTGGAGGGGCGGATCGACGTGGTGGTCGTCTATAAGGTCGACCGGTTGACGCGATCTCTTGCCGACTTCGCCAAGCTTGTCGAGCTCTTCGATGCCCACAAAGTCTCGTTCGTCTCGGTGACCCAGAGTTTCAACACGACGAGCAGCATGGGTCGGCTGACCTTAAATGTGCTGCTCTCGTTTGCCCAGTTCGAGCGCGAGGTGGGCGAGCGCATCCGCGACAAAATCGCCGCCTCGAAGCGCAAGGGGCTTTGGATGGGCGGTGTTGTTCCCTTGGGCTACCGAGTCGAGGCCCGCAAGCTCTTGGTGGATGAGCCCGAGGCAGTCCACGTCCGGCGCATCTTCGCACGCTATCTCGAACTTGGCTCCCTGCCGGCCCTCCAGCGCGAGCTGCGGGAAGAGGGCATCCGCACACGATCCCGGCAGCTTGCTTCGGGCAAAATCATCGGCGATGTTTCCCTGACGAATGGGCCGCTCGCCTATATCCTGAAAAACCGCCACTATCTCGGCGAACTCAACCACAAGGGCAAGAGCTACCCCGGCGATCACGCGGCCATCATTCCCGTCGATCTGTTCGAGGCCGTGCAACGGAAATTGGCGGCGAACCTCAACCGGCGGGACACGCGGCGATCGCGATCCGAGGCGCTTCTTCTTGGCAAGATTTTTGATGATCGCGGCAACAAGATGAGCCCGAGCCACACTCTCAAGAAGGGCGTCCGCTATCGTTACTATGTCTCTAGCCCCGTGGTGCAAGGGCGGAAAAATGAAGCGGGTTCGCTCAAACGGGTCCCGGCGGTCGAGATCGAAAAGCTCGTGATCGGCGCACTTCGGGAACATGCGTGCGCCGGACGGCAAGCAACGAAGCTGACCGACAAGGAACTTGTCGACACACGGCTTGGCCGCGCGGTGATCCGCAGCCGCGAGATTGAGGTGACACTCGCCGAAAGTCCTGAAACAGCAGATTTGTTCGATTAACTTCCCTCTGCTGACGACAATTCGCCAATATCGGAAGAAACCGAGAAATTTATCCAAATCGCTTGGACGCCGCAACCGTATCGCCGCACGCGCGAGATCATCATGCCGGAGCAGACAACGGGCTCGGTTCAGCCGATCCGCAGTAACGAGCGCCTAAACTTGCTCAGGGCGATCGCCCTGAGCCGAAAATGGCTGAATGACCTCGTCGAAGGGACGTGCCCCAACATGCTTGCGCTTGCCAAGCGCGAGGGCAAGACCGAGCGATCGATTCGAATGTTCTTGTCGCTCGATTTTCTTGATCCAACTCTCGTTAAGGCTGCCGCCGAAGGCCGGCTCCCGCGCGGCTACGGCCTCTGGCGCTTGACCGACCTGCCGATGGCATGGTCCGACCAGTGGCGGGCGCTGGGTCTGCCACAACACGTCTGATCCCGCCATCGTGGTCGAAATACCGGGATCGCGCCCTGATGCAATGGCCGAGCTTGGCCGACCGCGAAGACGCGGGCGCGGCGAATAATTGCCGGGCCAGCAATCGCCGAAACACGCACATATCGAACCGGTCTTCCTTTGACACCGGTCACTGATGCGCGGCTAAATTTGCATCATTCAGCCGATGTTCTGCCGATCAGCTCGACCATGCCGGAATCGAACTGGTCTCTGGATTTGTCGAACCCGTCTCTGCAGGCCCGCTCGGCACGCTCGTCGGAAAATGAAATTTTGCGCTCAGAGACACTCGCCCAATTGGCGCGTGACGTCTCCAAATTTGGGGTCTCTGAGACGCGTTCTTTGGCGCAAAGGCCAGCTAAGTCCCGGACATGTCGGGGACTATTCTTGAGGCTAAAAACAGATCAAAAACAATGAGTTAGCGTGGTGGTGGAGACGGTCCTCCCAAACCAGTCTCCACCGCAGAATTCCCTGCTAACAGGGAAAGAGCAGTGAATGTTTGCAGATTCTGCACATCATGACGGCTTTCTGGCTAAAATCTGCGAGACGATTCAGTGGGTTACGGGCAAATTCCCTAAGTGATCGAACAGGGAATTAAGTCCCGCAGAACAGGGAAGTGATTCCTGCAGAACAGGGAAAGTCAGCCATCGACCAGCGAATGCTAAAGGATTGTCGGCTTCCCCGGCAGATTCCGCTTTTCTCACACCAATCCGTGTTTTCCACAGCTAAAAGAGTGAATTCGCGCGGCCTGCAAACTACATACATGAAATGTTTGAATCAGCCCGGATACGAAATAGAGGCTGCTCATTAAGGGAGGAGGTGCAAATAGCAAGGAAGGAAGAATCGATTCAATGGCCGCGCTTTCTGTTGTTTATTTTGAACCAAAGGATTTAAACCCCTATCCGCGCAATGCCAGAAGGCATTCGAACAAACAGATCCGGCAAATTGCAGACAGCATCCGGACCTTCGGCTTTACAAACCCCATCCTTATCGACGCCCAGAACATGATTCTGGCGGGGCATGGCCGCGTCGAAGCTGCCAAGATTTTGAACATGGCGACGGTGCCGTGTGTGCGGATCGAGACTGTGACGCCCGATCAAAGGCGGGCCTACATACTGGCCGACAACAAACTGGCACTCAACGCCGGCTGGGATCAGGAAATCCTGGCAATCGAGCTCCAAGGGCTAGTTGACCTCGGATTCGATATGACGGTCACGGGCTTCTCGTTGGCCGAAGCGGACTTCATCCTTGACGCCGCCCGTGACGGCGCCACAGACACCCCTGCCGGGCCGGAAGATGTAATCCCACTTATGTCTGAGGACGCGGTCACGCGAATGGGAGATCTTTGGCGATTGGGTCGTCATCGGCTGATCTGCGGTGACGCCAGAAACGTAGACGATTATGAACGGCTCCTGGCGGGCGAGACGGTCGATCTGATCTTTACCGATCCACCTTACAATGTTCCGATCGACGGACACGTCTGCGGCTCGGGACGAATCAGGCATCGCGAGTTTGCTATGGGCGTCGGTGAAATGTCATCGTCGAGC
This sequence comes from Methylocapsa sp. D3K7, assembly GCF_029855125.1. Lineage (GTDB taxonomy): Bacteria > Pseudomonadota > Alphaproteobacteria > Rhizobiales > Beijerinckiaceae > Methylocapsa. The sequence continues at coordinate 695,745 of NZ_CP123229.1, read as the reverse complement.
TTCACCGCTTTCTTGTCAGAGACATTGGGAGCGGCGGCCAAGCGGTGTCGCGACGGGGCAATCGCCTTCGTCTGCATGGACTGGCGCCATATGAGCGAGCTGCTGACGGCGGGCCGAGCAGCGTTTTCGGAGCTTAAGAATCTCTGCGTTTGGAACAAGACCAATGGCGGGATGGGGAGCTTCTACCGCTCCAAGCACGAACTGGTGTTTGTCTTCAAGGTCGGGACCGCGCCGCATGTCAACAGCTTCGGCCTAGGCGACACCGGCCGATACCGCACCAATGTTTGGGATTATCCTGGCATCAGCAGCATGGGCACTGGACGGATGGATGAACTTTCCATGCACCCGACCGTGAAGCCGGCGGCACTGGTCGCCGACGCCATTCGCGACTGCTCGCGGCGCGGCGACATCGTTCTCGACTGTTTTGGCGGGTCTGGAACCACACTGATCGCCGCCGAGACCTGCGGACGCGGCGCGCGGCTGATCGAATATGACCCGGCCTATTGCGATACCATCGTTCTTCGGTGGGAGCGAATGACGGGCAAGCCTGCGATATTATCGTCGACTGATAAATCCTTTGAGGATATGGCGGCGGCGCGCCTTCCGATCATCACAGGGCTGAGTCATGAGTGAAGAGGATCAAAGAGATAACCAAAAACTCGGAACCGATACCTACTCGGTCGGCTACAAGCGGCCACCGGCGCAATATCGATTTCAGAAAGGCCGGTCGGGCAATCCCAGCGGGCGGCCCCGGCACCGAGACAAGCAAGTTGACGCCAGCCTGAGGGATGCCCAGGCGTTAATGCTTCATGAAGCCTATCGGCTGGTGAGCATCCGCGAAGGCGACCGCATCATAGAGATGCCAGCGATCCAAGCCGTGATGCGGGGCCTAGGAATCGCAGCGATGAAGGGTAATCATCGTGCCCAGCTGGCCTTCAAGGAAATGACAGAAGCGATTGAAGCCAAGCAGCGCGCAGAGAAACAGGCGTTATTCGAGGTTTCTGTAGAGTACAAGCGAGATTGGGAAGCCGAATTTAGAAAATGTGATCGTAACAATTTACCGCGACCAAACCCTGTCCCGCATCCCGATGATGTCTGGATCGATCCGATGAGAGGTGAGGTCCGTTTCATCGGCCCGTTTGATGACATTGCGAAGAAAAAATGGGACCGGATGCAGGACCGGAAAAAGGAGTCTTTGCAGGAGATCGACGAATTGCGAAAAATGCTTAAACGCAAGCCCGAATTTCAAACATTCATTGAGCAGGATATCGCTCATGAGCAACGTCTGATACAGATGATTGACTACTATATGCCCGACGAGGCCACTCGGCGCAGCCCCTTCTACGATCCACACAAACCGGCCAAAATGGCTGAACGGCTCAAGCGGCTTTCCAGTGACAAGGCAACCGCGCCGGCTCCGCGTTCCAGACCGGGGGCGGCCCGCCGACAACGTACTCACGGGGGGTGAGAGACCATCAAGGCCTGCGACGCGGCCCACTTCCGGAACGGCCGTAGCCTTATTGCCCGTGATTGGCTCGTGCCGCGACGCTAAAGGCGGAGGGACTTTTCTAACAGTCGGCAGACTCATCGATTGAGTGCACATGACGAATTTTGCACTTAATGGGAACTGCGGGTTGCTCGATCGAAGGCATTGAAGAGAACGAGACCACCATTTCATCGAGATGCCACCGAGTGTAAGCTTTCGGCCGGACCATCCGCAGGTTCCTGGCAATCATAGGTCCGAATTTGAGCACCCACCGGCGGATCGACTCATTGCTGACAGTCAGTCCACGCTCGGCTAGAAGATCCTCGACATCCCGGTAGCTTAGAGTGAACCTGAGATAGAACCAGACGCTTCATGGCTCAAACTACCACATGCACGGGCCCGTCGCTGGTTAATGTATCAGTGCCTGTCGCTTGGATGCAATGGCGCTCAGAACTCAGGAAGAAAATCCCCTTAGAGTCGGTCCGGAAAGTTCATCAATTCAGACAAAGCTTTCTGAGCGTGAGACGAATTGAGGCGAGACGGAGAAAAGCGAGTGCGTTTCGGGTGAGATTTTCGAAGTCTTTGGCCAAGCGGCGGCAACGATTAAGCCAAGCGAAGGTGCGTTCGACAACCCAACGTCGCGGCAGAAGCTCAAACCCTTTGGCCTGATCGGAGCGTTTGACGATTTCGATTTGTATATGCGGCAGGATTTTGGCCGACGCCTTTTGAAAGACCGGGCCCTGATATCCGCCATCAGCAAAGAGCTTTTGTAAAAACGGATACAAGCCGAACAAGGTCGACAGAACAAGCACGCCACCATCCCGATCTTGAATGTCGGCGGGATGCACCACTGCATGCAGCAGCAGGCCTAGCGTATCGACGAGGATATGGCGCTTCTTGCCTTTGATCTTCTTGCCAGCATCATAGCCGCTCGGATCGATGCGGCGCCCCCTTTTTCCGCGCTCTTTACGCTCTGGCTGTCGATGACGCAGGCCGTCGGGCTCGCTTCACGATCCATGGCTTCGCGACACTTCACGTAGAGCGCGTGATGAATGCGATCCAGCGTGCCGTCCCAGTTCCAAAGGTCGAAATAACCAAACAGCGTGCTCTTGGGCGGCAGATCTTTGGGAACGTAACGCCACTGGCATCCCGTGCTCAGCACATACATGAGACCGTTCACGATTTCCCGCGGCTCAACAGAGCGCTTGCGTCCGCCACGTTTGGCCGGTGGAATAATCGGCTCGATGTGCGACCACTCATCGTCCGTCAGATCGCTCGGATAGCGCAGTTTGTCACGATTGTATTTCGGGCGGTTTTCGGACGTCCACATTGGCGGCCTCTCATCGAATCAGGCAGCCGCCAATGAATCACAAATGATTCATCCGATTCAACTACTTCCCGGACGGACACTTATCGTCCCGTTCGGATTCTTCGGACCAGTTCTTATCTTCGCCGCTCGTCCCGCGAACATTGTTTGTTCGAGTGGGAGCAAAGCCGACTCAGCGCAACATTCATCTCTCGAGACAGCGTCAGTCTATGAGATTCCTCTCGGATCATTGTGAGATGATCTCCGGGCACCTGAATGATCGCTAGGCCTCGAGTAAATAGGTTCGCCCAACCCAGACTGCTGTCCACGGAACGGAGAATCTTTTTTTCGCCAGAACTTGCTCCGAAAAGGATACCCCGTAGGTCTAGGCAGCGCTGATCCTTAGTTTTTAGCGCCTTATCGTACAATCGCCCTAGCAGTCGCATAGGCATTAACATCCCTTGCTCGTCTTGAATGGACGTAAGACTATCATATATCGCTGATTGCCGAAATAATGACCTTAATAATTTGTACAAAGGAAATAAACATTTAGTCTCCGTCAAAAAATATCTTGTTTTAGATTTCAATATCCCTCCAAAAAGAATCGCTGAACGCTTCATACGGGAACCAACCGAATGCAAAGAATAATCTGTCGACACCGCGTTGAACGCTAGCGTCCAGTCTTTCCGTAAATTGCACCACGCAATTTGATGTGGGAAGGTCGCCCATGAATCAAATAACAGCACCGCTTCCACTTCAACACCCTGTCCCTGGAGTTGTTCGGCCACCTCAAAAGCCATCACTCCCGCAAACGAGAATCCGGCCAACACACAGGGAGATGAGCCCGCGTGGGTGCGGATTGTCGCCACATATGGGGCAACCAATTGCGCCATAGTTGGTAAGGCGGAAATATCAAAATTTTCTGCTGCATTCCGCCATGTCAACGGGTATGGCACTTCAATACCATAGACAGGTTGTCCCGTAGCTACTATCTGTGCAAGACTGAATTCGTCGGGTCCGGCATAAATGAAATACACCGGTGGATCAATCCTACCTTCTCGCAACTGAATTACCGTAGGAAGTCGTTTGCTCATTGGCCTCCTTGCGTCAATCACCCTTGCCAGTTGTTGCACAGTCACATTCTGGAAAACCTCTGGAACACTTAGACCAATCTTGAGCGTCCGGTTGACTTCGCTGATCAAGCGGACCACAGCCAGGGAATGCCCTCCCAATTCGAAGAAATTGTCGGCGATGCCTACTTGTTTCGACCCAAGAATCTCACTCCAAATATCCGCAAGCACCTGTTCCGTAGGCGACCTTGGCGCGACATATGACGCCTGACTCTCTATGAACAGGTCCTTTGGTTCCGGCAGCGCGCGGCGATCGAGCTTGCCATTCGCTGTGAGCGGCAAGGCGTCAAGCTGCACATAGGCAGCTGGCACCATATATTCGGGCAGCGCCGCCGAGAGGTGGCGGCGTAGCGCCTCGGCATCGGCAGCCGCCGCATCCGGCACCACGGTGTAGTACGCCGTCAGTCGTTTGTCGCCAGAGCGGTCTTCGCTGGCGAGCACCACCGCCTCCCGCACCGCCGGATGCTGCGCCAGCCGAGCCTCGATCTCACCCAGCTCGATGCGGAACCCGCGGATCTTCACCTGACGATCGACGCGACCGAGAAACTCGATGTTGCCGTCCGGCAGATAGCGGGCAAAGTCGCCCGTGCGATACAACAATGCTCCTAGCCGGAACGGGTTTGGGATGAACTTTTCGGCGGTCAATTCGGGATCGTTCAGGTAGCCGCATGCCAATCCATCGCCGCCGATAAAGAGTTCTCCGGGCACTCCAATCGGGGCTGGCTGCGAACTGCGATCCAGCACGAAGCATTGCGTGTTGGAAATCGGACGGCCAATAGGGATTGAATGCCCTTTCAGGGACGAACGAGTGATGGCATGGCAGCAGGTGAAAGTTGTGTTTTCGGTTGGACCGTAACCATTGATGAGCCGGCCTTCTCCCAGAGCGTCCAAAGCCTTCCGCACATGCGCCACGGACAAAACGTCGCCGCCCGTCAACAACTGACGCACCCCCTTCAGGCTCTCCAACTCCTCATCCACCATTTGATGGAACAAACCGGCCGTCAGCCAGAGCACTGAAATCCCATGTGCGCGAATCGTCGATCCGAGTTCGGCTAGGGACAACATTCCCGGCGGGCACACGACCAATCGAGCGCCGTTTAAAAGGCAGCCCCAGATCTCAAAGGTTGAAGCGTCAAACGAAACCGGCGCGAATTGAAAGAAGACATCGGACGTCGAAATCGCAACATAATTTGTGTTCTTGACTAAACGCACGACGCCACGGTGGGGAATACTCACGCCCTTGGGTCCACCAGTTGAACCGGAGGTAAAACATACATAGGCCAGACTGTCAGAAGTCGCCCCAGAGGAAGCATTCTCCGCGCTCTCCGCGCTGATGGCTTTGGCGTCCTGCTCCAGACAAATAATAATGGGGGGATCGCCGATCCACTTGCGTTCCGCCGATGTCATTGAATCGATGCCCGCCTTCTGCAGCTTCGACTGCACCATGATGACTTTAGGCTGTGCGTCCTCGAGAATGGCTTGCAGGCGCTTTGATGGAGCCTTCGGATCGAGCGGCACATAGGCGCCCCCGGCTTTTAGAATGGCCAGCAGCCCTATCAGCATGTCCAGGCCGCGCTCCACGCAGATCGCCACCCGTGCATCGGGCGTGACGCCGAAGCCGCGCAGGTGATGCGCGAGCCGGTTGGCTTTCACGTTCAGTTCGCCATAACTGAGCTGCCGGTCCCCGTGGACCACGGCAACCGCGTCTGGGTGCCGGGAGGCCTGAGCTTCAAACAGCTCGTGAATGCAGCGGTCGTGCGGATAGGCCGCCTCCGTGGCGTTCCAGAGCGTCAGAAGCTGGTGACGCTCGGCCGCGCCGAGCAATGCCATCCGGTCCACGGCTTGTTGCGCATCGGCCACCATCGCGGCCAGCACCCTGCGCAAGTACCCGGCATGACGCTCGACCGTCGCCCGGTCAAACAGCGCCGTGGCGTATTCCAGCCCGCCGACGATGCGTCCGCCAACCTCAGCGAGGCTGAGTGTCAGATCAAATTTTGCAAAACAACGGGGCGTCCTCACCGGGGCCACTGTCAGCCCCGGCAGTTCTAGGCCGCTTTCGCCGGTGTTCTGCCAGGCGAACATCACCTGAAACACCGGCGCGTGCGCCAGGTTGCGCGGCGGACGCACGATCTCCACCACATGCTCGAACGGCAAGTCCTGATGGTGTTGTGCTTCCAGCGTCCGGGCCTTGACCCGGGCGAGCACTCCCTCAACCGTGGGCGAACCGGACAGATCAATGCGCAATGCCAGTGTATTGACGAAAAACCCGATCAGCGGTTCGACCTCGGCTCGGCTGCGGTTGGCGACCGGAATGCCAATCACCACATCGTCCTGGCCGGACAGCCGGGCCAGCAGCGCAGCCCAGCCGGTCAGCAGCGTCATGAACAGGGTCGTGCCATGGCGCTGGCCCAGAGCCTTCAATCCGGCGGTGAGGCCGTCGTCGAGTTCCAGCGCCACAAGCGCGCCGGCATGGTCCTGCTGGGGGAGACGGCGGCGGTCCGTGGGCAGCTCCAGCACGGCCGGCGCGCCCGCCAAGGTGCGCTGCCAGTAGTCGCTTTGCGCTTGTAGGACTTCCCCGCCCAGCCAGCGCCGCTGCCAGACGGCATAATCGGGGTATTGGAGGGCCAACGCGGGCAGAGGGTCGGCCTGACCCTGGCTGTAGGCGCAGTACAAGGTGCCAAGCTCGCGGGTCAGCACGCCCATCGACCAGCCATCGGAGACGATATGGTGCATGGTGATGAGCAGCACATGCTCGCTATCACCCAAGCGGATAAGCCGGCCCCGGACCAGCGGGCCAGCTTGCAGATCGAACCCGGCGTTGGCTTCCTCGATGGCCAGCCGCTGTACCTCTCCTTCGGCATCGCCGTGTTGGCGCAGGTCATGCTCGTGCAGGCTGAAGCCGCCGTTCTCGGTCGCAATGCGCTGAACCGGCTGATCATCGGCGGGGTCGAAGGTGGTGCGCAGCGCTTCGTGCCGGGCGACGAGGCGGTCCAGGGCGCGGCGCAACGCGCCGCCGTCCAGCTCTCCTGTCAACCGCAGCCCCAGCGGGACGTGATAGGCTTGGCTGACGCCCTCCATCTGCGCCAGGAACCACATCCGCTGCTGCGCAAAGGACAGCGGCAGCGGCGCCTCGCGTCCGGCCGCGAGGATCGGCGGCAGCGTGCTCCGCGCCCCCTCCCGCACCGCATCGGCAAACTCAGCCAGCACCGGCCGGGCAAACAGCGCGGCCACCGAAACCTCCACGCCCAGCACTCGGCGAAGCCGGGAAATCACCATCACCGCCTTGAGCGAATGGCCGCCCAACTCAAAGAAATGGTCATATCGGCCGATACACTCAACTTTGAGTACATCGGCCCAGATCCGGGCCAGGCGGGTCTCGATTTCGCCAGCCGGCGCTTCGTACCCGTGAGCCCCGTAGGCCGCCGCACCGCCCGGTTCCGGCAGCGCGCGGCGATCGAGCTTGCCATTCGCTGTGAGCGGCAAGGCGTCAAGCTGCACATAGGCAGCTGGCACCATATATTCGGGCAGCGCCGCCGAGAGGTGGCGGCGTAGCGCCTCGGCATCGGCAGCCGCCGCATCCGGCACCACGGTGTAGTACGCCGTCAGTCGTTTGTCGCCAGAGCGGTCTTCGCTGGCGAGCACCACCGCCTCCCGCACCGCCGGATGCTGCGCCAGCCGAGCCTCGATCTCACCCAGCTCGATGCGGAACCCGCGGATCTTCACCTGACGATCGACGCGACCGAGAAACTCGATGTTGCCGTCCGGCAGATAGCGGCCGAGATCGCCACTCTTGTACATTCGCGCATCGGCGGCACTGGCAAACGGGTCGGCCACGAACCGCTCCGCTGTCAGCTCCGGCCGGTTTAAATAGCCACGAGCAACCCCAGCCCCGCCTATGTAAATCTCCCCAGCCACCCCAATCGGAACTGGCTCGTTATGTCCATCTAAAATGTAAATCTTTGTGTTCGATATTGGACGCCCAATGTGTGCTGCAAACCCGTCGCCTCGATTCATTGCGACCCAGGTTGAGTATGTAGTGGTTTCGGAAGGACCGTAGAGATTACATAAAGTACTCACTTCAGTTTGAGCAAAGAGGCGCTCTGCTAACACTTGCTTAAGCGGCTCACCCGCCAGGTTCACTATCCGGACGTGGCGAGGAATGGCGTCAGTGTCGATCAGTGCCTTGATCACAGAGGGGACCGTGTTGATCAAGGTGACATTCAGCAATGAGTGATTTAGATCGAGCGCATTCTGCACGATTTCCGTGACGGCTCCGTTTGTGAGCGGAACAAAACACTCAAACACAGACAAATCAAAGTTCAGAGATGTCGAAAAAAGTGTGTGCTTGAGTTCCTTGGGCGTAAACGACGACTGTGCCCAACAAATGAAGTTGATGGTGTTCCTGTGCTCAATGGCGACCCCTTTTGGCATACCCGTGGAGCCTGAGGTATAAATGACATAGGCCAGATGCCGAGATGTGAGGCCGACGCTAGTCGGAGTCGGATTGCTGTCCGGCTGCGTGGCCCAGCGCTCAGCATCGGTGAGATCAATCACGGGCACGCCAGCGGCAGCGCCGCCGACCGCCGCAGGCAGTCCGAGCCCCACTTGGGCTTGTGTGAGGATGGCTACCGGGGCACTGTCTCTCAACATATAGGTTAGCCGCTCGGCCGGATAGGCCGGATCGAGCGGCACATAGGCGCCCCCGGCTTTTAGAATGGCCAGCAGCCCTATCAGCATGTCCAGGCCGCGCTCCACGCAGATCGCCACCCGTGCATCGGGCGTGACGCCGAAGCCGCGCAGGTGATGCGCGAGCCGGTTGGCTTTCACGTTCAGTTCGCCATAACTGAGCTGCCGGTCCCCGTGGACCACGGCAACCGCGTCTGGGTGCCGGGAGGCCTGAGCTTCAAACAGCTCGTGAATGCAGCGGTCGTGCGGATAGGCCGCCTCCGTGGCGTTCCAGAGCGTCAGAAGCTGGTGACGCTCGGCCGCGCCGAGCAATGCCATCCGGTCCACGGCTTGTTGCGCATCGGCCACCATCGCGGCCAGCACCCTGCGCAAGTACCCGGCATGACGCTCGACCGTCGCCCGGTCAAACAGCGCCGTGGCGTATTCCAGCCCGCCGACGATGCGTCCGCCAACCTCAGCGAGGCTGAGTGTCAGATCAAATTTTGCAAAACAACGGGGCGTCCTCACCGGGGCCACTGTCAGCCCCGGCAGTTCTAGGCCGCTTTCGCCGGTGTTCTGCCAGGCGAACATCACCTGAAACACCGGCGCGTGCGCCAGGTTGCGCGGCGGACGCACGATCTCCACCACATGCTCGAACGGCAAGTCCTGATGGTGTTGTGCTTCCAGCGTCCGGGCCTTGACCCGGGCGAGCACTCCCTCAACCGTGGGCGAACCGGACAGATCAATGCGCAATGCCAGTGTATTGACGAAAAACCCGATCAGCGGTTCGACCTCGGCTCGGCTGCGGTTGGCGACCGGAATGCCAATCACCACATCGTCCTGGCCGGACAGCCGGGCCAGCAGCGCAGCCCAGCCGGTCAGCAGCGTCATGAACAGGGTCGTGCCATGGCGCTGGCCCAGAGCCTTCAATCCGGCGGTGAGGCCGTCGTCGAGTTCCAGCGCCACAAGCGCGCCGGCATGGTCCTGCTGGGGGAGACGGCGGCGGTCCGTGGGCAGCTCCAGCACGGCCGGCGCGCCCGCCAAGGTGCGCTGCCAGTAGTCGCTTTGCGCTTGTAGGACTTCCCCGCCCAGCCAGCGCCGCTGCCAGACGGCATAATCGGGGTATTGGAGGGCCAACGCGGGCAGAGGGTCGGCCTGACCCTGGCTGTAGGCGCAGTACAAGGTGCCAAGCTCGCGGGTCAGCACGCCCATCGACCAGCCATCGGAGACGATATGGTGCATGGTGATGAGCAGCACATGCTCGCTATCACCCAAGCGGATAAGCCGGCCCCGGACCAGCGGGCCAGCTTGCAGATCGAACCCGGCGTTGGCTTCCTCGATGGCCAGCCGCTGTACCTCTCCTTCGGCATCGCCGTGTTGGCGCAGGTCATGCTCGTGCAGGCTGAAGCCGCCGTTCTCGGTCGCAATGCGCTGAACCGGCTGATCATCGGCGGGGTCGAAGGTGGTGCGCAGCGCTTCGTGCCGGGCGACGAGGCGGTCCAGGGCGCGGCGCAACGCGCCGCCGTCCAGCTCTCCTGTCAACCGCAGCCCCAGCGGGACGTGATAGGCTTGGCTGACGCCCTCCATCTGCGCCAGGAACCACATCCGCTGCTGCGCAAAGGACAGCGGCAGCGGCGCCTCGCGTCCGGCCGCGAGGATCGGCGGCAGCGTGCTCCGCGCCCCCTCCCGCACCGCATCGGCAAACTCAGCCAGCACCGGCCGGGCAAACAGCGCGGCCACCGAAACCTCCACGCCCAGCACTCGGCGAAGCCGGGAAATCACCATCACCGCCTTGAGCGAATGGCCGCCCAACTCAAAGAAATGGTCATATCGGCCGATACACTCAACTTTGAGTACATCGGCCCAGATCCGGGCCAGGCGGGTCTCGATTTCGCCAGCCGGCGCTTCGTACCCGTGAGCCCCGTAGGCCGCCGCACCGCCCGGTTCCGGCAGCGCGCGGCGATCGAGCTTGCCATTCGCTGTGAGCGGCAAGGCGTCAAGCTGCACATAGGCAGCTGGCACCATATATTCGGGCAGCGCCGCCGAGAGGTGGCGGCGTAGCGCCTCGGCATCGGCAGCCGCCGCATCCGGCACCACGGTGTAGTACGCCGTCAGTCGTTTGTCGCCAGAGCGGTCTTCGCTGGCGAGCACCACCGCCTCCCGCACCGCCGGATGCTGCGCCAGCCGAGCCTCGATCTCACCCAGCTCGATGCGGAACCCGCGGATCTTCACCTGACGATCGACGCGACCGAGAAACTCGATGTTGCCGTCCGGCAGATAGCGGGCAAAGTCGCCCGTGCGATACAACAATGCTCCTAGCCGGAACGGGTTTGGGATGAACTTTTCGGCGGTCAATTCGGGATCGTTCAGGTAGCCGCATGCCAATCCATCGCCGCCGATAAAGAGTTCTCCGGGCACTCCAATCGGGGCTGGCTGCGAACTGCGATCCAGCACGAAGCATTGCGTGTTGGAAATCGGACGGCCAATAGGGATTGAATGCCCTTTCAGGGACGAACGAGTGATGGCATGGCAGCAGGTGAAAGTTGTGTTTTCGGTTGGACCGTAACCATTGATGAGCCGGCCTTCTCCCAGAGCGTCCAAAGCCTTCCGCACATGCGCCACGGACAAAACGTCGCCGCCCGTCAACAACTGACGCACCCCCTTCAGGCTCTCCAACTCCTCATCCACCATTTGATGGAACAAACCGGCCGTCAGCCAGAGCACTGAAATCCCATGTGCGCGAATCGTCGATCCGAGTTCGGCTAGGGACAACATTCCCGGCGGGCACACGACCAATCGAGCGCCGTTTAAAAGGCAGCCCCAGATCTCAAAGGTTGAAGCGTCAAACGAAACCGGCGCGAATTGAAAGAAGACATCGGACGTCGAAATCGCAACATAATTTGTGTTCTTGACTAAACGCACGACGCCACGGTGGGGAATACTCACGCCCTTGGGTCCACCAGTTGAACCGGAGGTAAAACATACATAGGCCAGACTGTCAGAAGTCGCCCCAGAGGAAGCATTCTCCGCGCTCTCCGCGCTGATGGCTTTGGCGTCCTGCTCCAGACAAATAATAATGGGGGGATCGCCGATCCACTTGCGTTCCGCCGATGTCATTGAATCGATGCCCGCCTTCTGCAGCTTCGACTGCACCATGATGACTTTAGGCTGTGCGTCCTCGAGAATGGCTTGCAGGCGCTTTGATGGAGCCTTCGGATCGAGCGGCACATAGGCGCCCCCGGCTTTTAGAATGGCCAGCAGCCCTATCAGCATGTCCAGGCCGCGCTCCACGCAGATCGCCACCCGTGCATCGGGCGTGACGCCGAAGCCGCGCAGGTGATGCGCGAGCCGGTTGGCTTTCACGTTCAGTTCGCCATAACTGAGCTGCCGGTCCCCGTGGACCACGGCAACCGCGTCTGGGTGCCGGGAGGCCTGAGCTTCAAACAGCTCGTGAATGCAGCGGTCGTGCGGATAGGCCGCCTCCGTGGCGTTCCAGAGCGTCAGAAGCTGGTGACGCTCGGCCGCGCCGAGCAATGCCATCCGGTCCACGGCTTGTTGCGCATCGGCCACCATCGCGGCCAGCACCCTGCGCAAGTACCCGGCATGACGCTCGACCGTCGCCCGGTCAAACAGCGCCGTGGCGTATTCCAGCCCGCCGACGATGCGTCCGCCAACCTCAGCGAGGCTGAGTGTCAGATCAAATTTTGCAAAACAACGGGGCGTCCTCACCGGGGCCACTGTCAGCCCCGGCAGTTCTAGGCCGCTTTCGCCGGTGTTCTGCCAGGCGAACATCACCTGAAACACCGGCGCGTGCGCCAGGTTGCGCGGCGGACGCACGATCTCCACCACATGCTCGAACGGCAAGTCCTGATGGTGTTGTGCTTCCAGCGTCCGGGCCTTGACCCGGGCGAGCACTCCCTCAACCGTGGGCGAACCGGACAGATCAATGCGCAATGCCAGTGTATTGACGAAAAACCCGATCAGCGGTTCGACCTCGGCTCGGCTGCGGTTGGCGACCGGAATGCCAATCACCACATCGTCCTGGCCGGACAGCCGGGCCAGCAGCGCAGCCCAGCCGGTCAGCAGCGTCATGAACAGGGTCGTGCCATGGCGCTGGCCCAGAGCCTTCAATCCGGCGGTGAGGCCGTCGTCGAGTTCCAGCGCCACAAGCGCGCCGGCATGGTCCTGCTGGGGGAGACGGCGGCGGTCCGTGGGCAGCTCCAGCACGGCCGGCGCGCCCGCCAAGGTGCGCTGCCAGTAGTCGCTTTGCGCTTGTAGGACTTCCCCGCCCAGCCAGCGCCGCTGCCAGACGGCATAATCGGGGTATTGGAGGGCCAACGCGGGCAGAGGGTCGGCCTGACCCTGGCTGTAGGCGCAGTACAAGGTGCCAAGCTCGCGGGTCAGCACGCCCATCGACCAGCCATCGGAGACGATATGGTGCATGGTGATGAGCAGCACATGCTCGCTATCACCCAAGCGGATAAGCCGGCCCCGGACCAGCGGGCCAGCTTGCAGATCGAACCCGGCGTTGGCTTCCTCGATGGCCAGCCGCTGTACCTCTCCTTCGGCATCGCCGTGTTGGCGCAGGTCATGCTCGTGCAGGCTGAAGCCGCCGTTCTCGGTCGCAATGCGCTGAACCGGCTGATCATCGGCGGGGTCGAAGGTGGTGCGCAGCGCTTCGTGCCGGGCGACGAGGCGGTCCAGGGCGCGGCGCAACGCGCCGCCGTCCAGCTCTCCTGTCAACCGCAGCCCCAGCGGGACGTGATAGGCTTGGCTGACGCCCTCCATCTGCGCCAGGAACCACATCCGCTGCTGCGCAAAGGACAGCGGCAGCGGCGCCTCGCGTCCGGCCGCGAGGATCGGCGGCAGCGTGCTCCGCGCCCCCTCCCGCACCGCATCGGCAAACTCAGCCAGCACCGGCCGGGCAAACAGCGCGGCCACCGAAACCTCCACGCCCAGCACTCGGCGAAGCCGGGAAATCACCATCACCGCCTTGAGCGAATCACCACCAAGGCTGAAGAAGTTGTCGAGGGCGCTGATTCGCTCTAGTCCCAGCATCTCGCGCCAGATTTCGGCAAGGGCTTGTTCGGTGGGCGTGCGCGGAGCCACAAACGTGGTACAAAGGCTGTTCTGCAAGGCGCCAGCGAGAAGCAGCCGTTGCACCTTACCAGTGGGGCCGCGCGGGAGCGCATCCACGACGACGATTTGTTGTGGGACCTTTATGTCAGCCAGGTATCCCTGTAGCCACTGACGGAGGTTGCTCTCGGCGACAGTCGCTCCCGGTAGCAGCACCACGGCGGCGGCCACGTCTTCCCCGAGCGTCGGATGCGGGATCGAGAACACCGCCGCCTCGGCGATTGCCGGGTGCTGAAGCAGGGCGGCTTCTACCTCCAGCGGAGACACTTTCTCCCCACCTCGATTGATCATCTCTTTGAGGCGCCCGCTGATGTGCAGATAGCCATCGGCATCCAAGAAGCCTTGGTCGCCAGTACGAAGCCACCCATCACAGAAGGCGCGCGCATTGCCGTCGTCGTTATGTTCGTACGCTGTCATGATCGTCGCGCCACGGATACAGATCTCGCCCTGTGCCCCGCCGGGTAGGAACGCACCGTCCTCGCTCAAGATGGCGACGTCGGGACCGGCCGGAAGACCGACTGATCCGGACTTGCGCACCCCAGGTGGTAGCTGGTTTGTCGCAATCTGGTGCGACGCCTCCGTCATTCCGTAAGCCTCCACGACTGGCGTGCCAAACACGCGCTCAAGCGCGGCCATGACGGTGGGTGGCAGCGCGGCCGAGGAGGAACGAACGAAGCGGAGGTGCTGTCGGGCCAGGACTGCGGCGTGCTGCGGCGCCATCGCCAGGACCGCCTGGTGAATAGCCGGCACGGCCGTGTACCAAGTGGCCTCGCCTGCATCGAGCCAGTCGAAGAAACACATAGGGTCGAACTCGCGCGGTAGAGCCACGCTCGATCCCGCTGCGAGCGAGGCCAAGAGCGCACCGACCAGGCCGTGAATGTGGAAAAGCGGCATTACGTTGAGGCAACGGTCATTCGGCGTCAGCGCCAGAGACCGAGCGATGTTTCGTGCAGAAGTGACGAGATTGGCATGCGACAACGGCACAATCTTGGGACGCGCGGTGGTGCCCGAGGTATGCAGCAACAGTGCCTGATTTGTCACACTGCGGTTCTTCCTGCAGCGCTGGACGATACGGTCTGCGATGAGCGCGGCCGGAAAGCCTCGCTTATCGCATGCCAAGCGCAATATCTGCACACCGAGTTGTGTCGCTACGTTCAGCGCTGGCGGATCCTCGCCTTCCGGAACCACTAGAGCCGAGATACTTAGATCCGTCAGATGGAATTCAATTTCGGCTCGCCGAAAGCGCGGGTTCATGGGCGCGCAAACCGAGTGCGTTGCGACCGCGAGAAACGCCACGGCAGCTTGCAACGCGTCGGGTAGGGACAGCGCGATCCGGTCCTCCCGCTCGATCCCGATAGACCTCAGCGTCTCGCCCATGGCGACGACATTGCAAAGAAGCGAGGTATGATCGAGAAATGCTCCGTCCGGACGTCCGAGCGCAGCAGCGGTGGGGTCATTGCGGTAATTGGCCTTGATGAGCTCAAGTAGGCTTGACATCACGATACCTCAGCGTGTGACGGGCGTCATGCTGGATAGAAGAGTGACAACAATCAGAATGACAAGAAGCGCACGCTTCGAAGAGATGGTTTTCGCGGCGGAACATTGAGGCAAGCAAATATTTAATGACGCTCGATGCGGCAGTGGTGTCGTCACGATCGTGAATTTTACTTGTCGATAGGGTAGGGCGTCTTCTGCCCGCATGTCTATCTTTCAATGCCATAGGTCACTCATCGCCGAGTCAACCAGCTCAAAAATCGTCTATTCGTGGCCAACGTGACAATGCCCCCATTTGTTTCCCGATTCCATCAAAGCAATTATTGGTGCTTACCTGCCGCGAAGCTCTATGCGCGTAGAACCAGGTGCTATGGCAATTTTAAAAGAATCCGAAGGTGACAATAAATGACACGGGTCATTTCACCCGGCATCCCCCAAACAGGCCAACGCCCCGCCGCAATTCGAGCCACTGGCGTATAGCCCCCACTCAAGTAAATCTTGCTAAACACGAGCTAATGAGGGCACTGTTGCATCGCTGATTCTTAGCGAAAATTCGCGGAATCGATGATTGATTTCAATGAGAATTTTCTCAGCGATACTGGTCTGCCCCTATCGGGTGATCCGAGCAGGATGTTAGTTTAAAATTGGTGGCCATGCCAGCGATAGAGCGCCCGGCGGAGCTGATTGAATGTGCGCAGCCGGGCGCGGTGAGGTGAGAACTTCTGGTGCCGGCGGCTTGTAGCCTAGCGATGAATGAGGCCGGACCTCGTTATAATGTTGTCTCCAGCTTTCGATGATGATCCTCGATTCCGCCAACGTGTAGAAAATTTCGCCGTTGAGCAGTTCATCGCGAAGCTTCGAGTTGAAGCTTTCGCAATAGCCATTCTCCCAGGGGCTTCCTGGCTCGATGTAAGCGGTCTTCGCTCCCACCGCGGCGATCCAATCTTGCACGGCGGTCGCTATAAATTCGGCTCCATTATCGGAACGGACATAACCCGGAACGCCGCGTAGCATGAACAGGTCTGCCAGGACGTCGATCACGTCTGCGGACTTGAGCTTCCGATCGATCCGGATCGCCAAGCATTCCCGGGAGAACTCATCGATGATATTCAGCATGTCCGTCGTCAGAGTTTTTGAGACATTGGGCGGCTTAAAATAAGAGAGTCTCTGGCTCGTCGGTTTGTGATGTTATGCGGCTTGCCAACGGTGCAGCAAGCGGCGGTTTGCGATTGTCTGGCGTTTGATCCTTTCCCTTTCGATCAGAATGGTCTGGCCTCGCCCGAAGTAGACGTCGGCGGGCGTCAGATTGCCGATGCTCTCATGATATCGCAGATGATTGTAGCCAGCAACGAAGGCCTCGATCTGAGCTTCGAGATCGCCCGGCAGGTAATAGTTCTCGAGCAGGATGCGGTTCTTCAACGTCTGATGCCAGCGCTCGATCTTGCCTTGCGTCATGGGGTGATAAGGCGCGCCGCGGACATGCTCCATGTCTTGGCCGTCGAGCCATTTGGCGAGATCCGCCGAGATGTAGCTGGAGCCATTGTCGGAAAGAAGCCTTGGCCGGTGAACGAGCTTTGCCTGGCTCAGGCCTGAGGCCTTCAAGGCCAGGTCCAGCGTATCGGTGACGTCCTCGGCCTTCATGGTCGTGCAGAGCTTCCAGGCGACGATGAAGCGCGAAAAGTCGTCGAGGATCGTCGACAGGTAAAACCAGCCCCAACCAATCACCTTCAGATATGTGAAGTCAGTCTGCCAGAGCTGATTGGGCGCCGTGGTCTTGTCCTTGAACTCATCGGCCGCCTTCATGACGATGAAAGCCGGGCTGGCAATCAGGTCGTGCGCCTTCAGCAGGCGATAGACCGAAGCCTCTGACACGAAATACTTTTCTGTATCGGTAAAGCGCACGGCCAACTCGCGCGGCGACAAGGCGGGCTCGTCCAGGGCCAGCTGCACGATCCGCTCGAGATCGGCGAGCAACAAGGCAGTGCCTTTGGCCTTCACCGGGGCGCCGCGGTCGGTATGTAGGGTGAGTTGGCCGGGGGCGACATTATGCTTGATGATGGCATCGTCGAACAAGAGTTTGAACAGCGTGGCGCTTTCAGCGTCGGCGATGCCGACGATCCTGCGGCTGAAAATATCGATGATGACATAGAGATAGAAGTAGCTCCGTTTCGCGGGGCCCATCAAATCCGTTATGTCCCAGGACCAAGCCCAAACGCCTTAGCCTCGGCCCGGATATTATCTTCTGTGAAACGTTCAATTCGGGTCATCAAGGGTCTACGACGGTGTGAATCACCGGCTGACACTACCCGGATCGCAAGACTATCGGCGGATAGGCGCCAACCGCGATTATCGGATGTCCACATATGAGAAAGACTTGCGGCCACACTCAGCCCTGCGGTTGCGGCTCCAATCCGCCAAGCTCAGGGCCTGATTTGGGACGAAGGACGCCGGTGGAGGGGACGGGAGAACCATGCATCGGTGGCTGATAATCGTTATCTGTATCGCGTACTGGGAGATGCCCCTTTAAAAGCCCCACAATCTCTTCGCCGGTCAGCGTTTCATATTCGAGGAGGCCCTTGGCGAGCGTTTCGAGATCCTGGCGCTTCTCGGTGATGATCTTCGTTGCTTCGGCGAGACCTGCCTCCACCAAGCGGCGCACTCCCGCGTCGATCTTCTGAGCGGTCGCCTCGGAGATGGTTTGCTGGCGCCCCATCGAATAGCCAAGGAAAACCTCGTCCTGATTATTGTCGCCATACATCACAGTGCCAAGTTCCTCGGAGAAACCCCAGCGCGTCACCATCGCGCGGGCGAGATTTGTCGCTTGCTCGATGTCGGATTGGGCACCGGAGGTGATCTTCTCCTTGCCGAAGACGATCTCTTCCGAAACCCGGCCGCCCATGCAGATGGCAAGCCGCGAGGTCATCTGCTCGTAGCTCATCGAAAGCTTGTCGCGTTCAGGAAGCTGCATGACCATGCCCAGCGCCCGGCCGCGAGGGATGATCGTCGCCTTATGCACCGGATCGGTGGCGACGACATTGAGAGCGACAATCGCATGGCCGCCCTCATGATAAGCGGTCAGCATTTTCTCCTGCTCGGTCATGACCATGGTGCGGCGTTCGGCGCCCATCATGATCTTGTCTTTCGAATCCTCGAACTCGGACATGGTGACAACGCGCTTGCCACGCCTTGCCGCAAGCAACGCTGCCTCGTTGACGAGATTCATCAGGTCGGCGCCGGAAAAACCGGGAGTGCCGCGCGCCACCGTCTTCAACTCGACGTCCGGGGCGAGTGGAACCTTGCGGACATGCACCTTGAGAATACGCTCACGGCCGACGATGTCGGGGTTCGACACGACAATCTGCCGGTCGAAGCGGCCCGGGCGCATAAGCGCGGGGTCGAGCACATCGGGGCGGTTGGTCGCCGCGATCAGGATGATGCTCACATTGGCTTCGAAGCCGTCCATCTCGACGAGAAGTTGATTCAAGGTCTGCTCGCGCTCGTCATTGCCGCCGCCAAGTCCGGCGCCACGGCGCCTGCCGACGGCATCGATTTCATCGATGAAGATGATGCAAGGCGAATTCTTCTTGGCTTGCTCGAACATGTCGCGGACACGGCTGGCGCCGACGCCAACAAACATTTCGACGAAATCCGAGCCGGAAATCGTGAAGAAAGGCACGTTGGCTTCGCCGGCGATGGCCCGCGCAAGCAAGGTCTTGCCGGTACCGGGGGGGCCAACGAGCAAGACGCCACGCGGAATCCGCCCGCCAAGCTTTTGGAAGCGCTGGGGATCACGCAAGAACTCGACAATCTCCTGGAGATCTTCCTTGGCCTCATCGACGCCCGCGACATCTTCGAAAGTGGCCCGCCCATGCGCCTCCGTTAGGAGTTTCGCCTTGGACTTGCCCAACCCCATGGCCGTACCAGCGCCGCCCTGCATTCGCCGGGACAAAAAGATCCAGACGCCGATGATTGCGATCAGGGGCAGCCCGTTGACGAGCAGCGTCATGAGCCAATTGGTGTTTTCCGTCGGCGGCTTGGCGGTGATCGAAACATTCTTTTTATAGAGACTTTGGACCAGCGACGGGTCATTTGGCGAATAAGTGGCGAAGGCCCGATTGTCGGTGAAATGCCCGGTAATCTCATTGCCGGCGATCGTCACCTCGCGGACGTGACCCTGGTCAACTTCGTTCAGAAGCTGGCTGAAGGCAATGTCCTGCGACGGAACCCGCTGTCCAGGATTTTGGAACAGCATTACGAGCGCGACAACAAGCAGGATAATGATTACCCAAAGCGCAAAATTCCGGAAATTCGGGTTCATCTTCGTTCCCTTTAGTGGCTGCGCGCCCTTTAATGGCTGCACGGCATTCTGATTTCGATACACAAGTCAGAGCTGCAATCTAAATCCATCGCAAAGTTGTGGCTGCCAGGGGCCTTGAGTCTGTGTGATCTCGTTCAGCAGCCATTGCGAAAACACTGGCGCCCACAATGCGAAGAAGCAGTTTCCGGTGCTAATCATTCCCCCACCGGATTAATCCCGTAGGGGAAATCACTCATACGTTGAACGAGGCATTCCCGTTCATGCTCCCCGGACATGGTTCCCAAATAAGGGCGCCGGATTAACGGAGCGGATTTCAGTTGGGCTTTCTCCAACAGCAAAGTACCCTAGCAACTTAAGAACGGTTCCAAGGCCTTATAAGCATGGGCGGGGCCGGCAGATCCGGTCCCGCGAGCGCTTAGTTTATTCCGCCGGTTCGACACCGAGCAGGTCTTCGTAGCCTTTGCAGAGCTCGCCAACACGGCCAAGGATCTGCAGGGCAACGCCGAACACCGCGAGCGAGAACCAGCCAAAGAACACGAACATCCAGTGCAGCGGAGCAACGAACAGTTCCTCCATGAACCAGAAGGTGTGGCCCCATTCATTGAGCCCGACGTTCGGGAAGATCATGAACGGGCCGACGAACAGCAGAACGTAAGCAACCGACCAGCCCTTGAGCGCGAAGGTCGGAAGACGCGTGCGGGCATACATGAAGCCGCCCACGCCGACGACGATATACATCGGGTAGCTCATATAGAACTCGATGATATGGCTCGGGGTGAAGTCGGTGTCACGGATGACGGTCATGTGCCAGGTGCCATCCTGCTCGGTGAAGTAGCTGGCGCCCCAGTAAATCGCCACGCCATACACAAGAATCCAGCACAGTAGATTAAAGATACGGCGCATTTCTTCACGCGGCTGGACACTTGCGATGTCCCTGTCGCGGGTCTTCCACATCCAGCCCACGAGGGCGAGGAAGGAGATCAATTCGACCGGTTCCTCGATGTAGAGGATGGTCATCCAGTAGGTGGTGAATTCGGGCGCGAAGGAATCGAGCCCGGCGTACCAGCCAAAAACTTGTTCATAGATGCGCACGCCGACATAGAAGGTGCAGATCGCCAGCGTGCCAAGAATGACAGGTCTCCCGTCGAGAAGCGGCGCCTCGGCGACGGCCGCGGCCTCGCCGGTCCGCGCAGTTTCAGTTACTAAGCTCATGTCACTTACCTCTTCCTATATTTGTTTACTTACCCGTCGATATTGCCTTTCTCCGGTGCTGGACGGTGATAGCGCCGAACATCATTGTCGGCGGTATGGTCTGAGAACAATCGTTGCGCAAGGACCGTATTCAGATCCATGATCACATCCTCGGCATTACACTAAAATTACTCAGTATCTACTTTGTTAAGTTCAAGCAATTCGTCATCCGATGCGACACCTCTGCGTAGAAACGAAGTGGTCGTGCTCAGCTCGTGTATTGAGTGCGGAAAAACGCGAAGGGCGCCTTTGGTCGCGACAGTGATTGTTCGGCCGAAGGCGAAAAGAGCGGCCGCTGCTGACTTGGCTCTCCAGCCGTGCGTCCAGATGTGACAAAGCCATCGTTCTCTCCCAGGAAGAATTCAAGCTTGATATCCAGCCCTAACGCAGCCTAAATCAGCGGTCGTTTTGGCTGGACAAACAAGTCGGTGGTCCGGCGCTTGACGCGCACACAGCGCTACCCTCACAATTGGAGAGACAGATGTCGAACGGCACCGTGAAGTGGTTTAACCCTGCCAAGGGTTTCGGGTTTATTCAGCCGGACAGCGGTGGCACCGATATTTTTGTTCACATCAGTGCCGTCGAGCGTGCTGGTCTGAGCAGCTTGAATGAAGGACAAAAGGTGTCGTTTGACGAAGAGCGCGACCCAAAGAAGGGAAAGACCTCTGCCGTCAACATTAAGGTTCTCTAAATTCTATGAGGAATGAAGGGGGGGGGCATTTAGAATAGACGATTTCCGAGCCGATCTGGCTCGGCGACAAGTGCCGTACAAAAAAGGCTACCACACCACGATTCTTGTTCTGGCGATGGAAGTCGCGACGTTGCGACGGTAGGCCGTCTGCACGTAGGAAGGGCCATTATCTGAGAGTAATCTGAGGCGATGAACAACGTGAACCTGATCGAGCCCCGAGGCTTGCATGGGCAGGTCCAGCGTTTCCTGGCCTTCTGGGCGCGGGAATCGCAGGTGCTGCAGTCTACGGCTACGGGCTATCCGGGCTACGGCTGGTGAGCCTGCCTGGTCGTCAAGGGCGTTGTCATATGTGGACATCCGATAATCGCGGTTGGCTTGATCCGCCGATAGTGCCGCGGTCATCGCGTCGATCTCCAGATAGGCACTCTCGCACCGCGCGATGTTGGCGATTGCGGGCGTGAGAAGATTGCCCGCGGCTTTTTCTGCGGCCTCGGAGAGGTGGCTTCCGCGTTTGCGGCGTTGGCCATCTTCGCTGACAGAACTTCCGATCACCAGGTTCTCGCTAGAGCGCCTGGAGCCATGCTGGTGCTGCCGCTCGTCTCAGGTGTGCGCATCATCTCTACCCCAGAAGCGCTCCATTACAGGACGGTGCCGGAATTGGTTTGGTTTACGGCATGAATTCCACCATTCTATTTGGTACCCATCTATTTGGTACCGACACTTTTTTTGCCGGCTACGCCATTGGCAAATAAATCCCCCAAGGCGCCGAACCATCAAATTATGCTGAACCCGGAATATTGCCCGTAGTCACCCGCGCAAACTGCGGCTCCAGTCCTAGCTCATGTGCCTCTGCGCGAACAGCAGCGATGATTTGACAGATCGATCTGTCGCTAATCCAACACGGTTCGCCAGACCGCCCCCCAAGCCGTAGCAGGGCGCCTAAGCGGACCTCGATCGCCTCATCCACTTCCTCGAACGCGAATACCGCCACGGGCGCGGCACCCGGCGTTTCCTCTGCACTGCCATTATGACCGGGAATCGCCAGCAGGATCGCGCCATCACTGCGGCTAAACAACCCTAGAGTGGGCTCCGGGATACCCTGTTGCGAGGACTTCCCCCACGAGGATAACTCCCGCCCGGAAAAGCCGATATTCGGTCTGATGAGTCTGTTGAACAGGCGCGGGGTGATTAACCAAAAGCGGAGCATGGACTAGTTATCCTACGACTACGAAATCACAATTGCGGTGCTCTCGCCTACACGAAAGGTTCATGCGCCTTCCTAGAAGCGGTCGCGGCAGCCCTCGAGTCCAGCTTTTCACCAGAATGACTTGGATAAGCACGGTCAAAATCAGAATGGCGGCGACATGCTGATTGTGGTCGTGCCTGCCTCTCTCAACCACCGCGGCCGGAGTAGCCATACCGGAAATCTTGTCTGTTCTATTGTCCATGATTGATCTCCATAAAATGGGCGAATCCTCCGGTTGTTTTATTGCTTCTTGACAGCCTCAACGTTTCGCACGGTGAGGTTGACGGAAGCAAACCGATTCAAACGTCGATGGTTGCATGAGTAGCGCCTATGGTTCGCACCATTGTTCCTCCACGGGCGAAAGTCCTGTTTTTATTCCGCAACTATCAGCCGGAACCATTCAGGTCCCACCCAGTTGGCCTCTCGCAGTAAACCTGAAGGGATTTTTAATGCGCACGTATGCACTCGTCGTAGCTGCAGCAGCTACTTTTGCTTTTCCCGCGTCAGTATTCGCACAGGCTGTCGAGATTGGTCCAAGAGGCGTCGAAGTTGAGGGCTTGCGCCCTGGTCGGTCTGTTGTCGGGCCGGTGAATTGTGACGAATTGCGTAAAGCCTGCCTCAATAAAAACGAGTTGGGCGAACAAGGCCAAGGTAATTGCGAAAGGTATCGTGAAAGGTGTGGCCGGGATTAGCACTCTTCTGCGCATTATTTGGCGGCCCAGATGGAACCATTCGACCCCAAAAGCGATATGGAACCAGCGGTGGCCGTGAGCTTTCTCCCCGCACCTGGCTATCCGAAGCGTCGCCCCTGATTTGGCTCTTGTCCAGACAGGGGCTTTTTTTTGCATCTAGCCGAACGAAATTTATACCGCCGTGCTGAATCTCTAAAACCAAAAAGCATCTTCTTCCCGGATATTTCTCTGGTGCGAAACGACCTGCGCAAGCCTCTCCACCATCGCGCAGACTGTCACCGGCACAAATGACTCGGGCCGCTAGAGCTATTTGCCGTCGACCGTTGCGCGGCCAACTCACACATCGAAGTCTTCTTCGGACAAGAGTCCGCGAGATCTCGTGCGAAGTGATTCCCGACAGCAAAAAAGCCGTTGTGCCATGCGATGGCTAAAGCCGCCCGGTTGGCGCCTTGAAGCTGGGGCCAACGGCGGAGACAAAATGTGCCACAAGCAGCGAAGCAATATACCAGCAGAGTTAAGAATCTGACTCAAACGAATTGCTTCGATATCAAGCTCTCGCGAACCTTGTCGTTGCGTCACCCCGGGCTCGCCGCCTGAACCAAAGAAATCGAAAACGAAAAAGCCCGTCCAATGAGCTGCGCATTTATTCGAGGCGTTGAGATAGAACGTACTATCGGTGGGACTTCTCAAAGTTTTGCGGCGAGCTTCTCGAAGGCTTCTATAAGCCTATCCATTTTTCGATTGAGTTCGCCCAGTTGCGCCGCTGCATACTCGGATGCTCGCGCCGTGCGCCGGTCTGCAATGTTTTGCGCCTGGGTAAAGCCACCCGGCGATGGAGTTTGATCCAGGGGTTCGAATTCACTGGCGATCATTTGTTTCCAATTTGCTTTGGTACTATCGTCCATCTTGCCCTCTAGATCAGGTATCACCTTGAGCCTGCCAAGGTTTGGGAAGCAGATAAGTTGGGCCTCGGCTGGCTTTTGGATCATTATCCTACCCTTACCGGTGGAGAGCACTCCCTTACAGGTGGAGAGCACTGGGGACAGAACCGCAATGTCGCCGAGGCGCCATGGGGCCGCTGCAGTTCGCGTCCGAGACATATCCGAAAAGCGGCTTCGTTATCGGCTCGGCGTCGATCCTTGCGAACCCCCAACTAAAGCGATCCAAGCAAATAGCGCGGATGTTCAGCCTAGCTGATTTTATCGGTTATGTTGCCACATGCATTATTTGCCCGAGGTGGGCGCCATTCGATTCTGTGGGACCGCGCCACTTTCTGATCCAGGCTTACCCTCCACGCCGGGTGCGCCGGCCGCATTCGGAGAGCCTCGCAGGTCTTGTCCGCCGGTGGTCGAGCGACCTTCATCCTTCTGAACTGCTGTGCTCGGTTCGACGTTTTTTCCCGCCGCAGGACCGGATGTATCTCCTGGCTGGCCGGCGACGGCTATCCCCCCCATGAGCAGCGATATGATTGTGCAGAGTGTCAAGGTACGAACAGCCATCTTTTTTTCTCCGTTGCTTGAGCCATTGTTAGCCGGAATTTAGTTGACCCAGCCAGTGATTTGCCGATGCCTTGGACCGACGTGGGAATATTGCAGCCGCCCACGATTGCGCAGATTAGACACGGTCGCGCGGAACGTCTGAGCAAAATTGACCACTCTCGCCCCATAGGGGAAGCGGCCTGCGATGCACCGTGCCTAAGAAGACGCTCGCTATTTGGCTGCGCGTTGGCATATGATTTCAACGTCCCCCCCGCCGCCCTGACTGACGCTGGACGCTGAACGCGATGCACCGCCGCCGCGGACAAGGCGCGCCAATGCGATGTGAAAACGCGGAACCGACCCTGTGGACTTGCCACGCAAAAATGCAGAGCCATCCCTTATGAAAGATTGAGGAGGTGGCTATGAGCGGCAACAAACAAAGGCGTTTCATGGATGAGTTCAAAAAGAAAGCTGTGCGGCTGACGCGCCGCACAAAGTCGCTGACGGCAATATGCGGCGGGATTTCCACGAACATTTGGACATGTTCTCGCGACAAAACGCCGGATACGATCTGGACGCCCAATTTTCTTTGTACACGTGCCGGAAAATCGTTCGTATCCGCTCCCGCAACGCGCCATCGCGATACTTCGTGATCCAGACGATGTGATAACGATGGTGAAAAACCGTGTGACTCCCGCTTGTGTAGCATGGGCGGGCTCCGCTAAGTCTCCCGCGCGATAGGGCAATAGCGCTCCCGGGTATGTGATCCCTACGAGCCTTCATGTGAAGGTAAGATTAGGTGCACAGTGGTACCCCGACTGTCGCTCTTCCGCTCGACCTGGCCGCCGAGCTGTAGGGCGAAGCCGTCGACCAGCCGGCGGCCTAGACCGGAATCGGCTCGTCGAGGATCGAGCCCTTGGCCGTCGTCGGCGACCGTCAAGCGAAGGCCCCCGAGCACCCGCTTTAGCGTTACCATGACCGTGCCCTTAGCTTCGCCCGGAAAACCATATTTGACGGCATTCGTGACGAGCTCGTTCACAATGAGCCCGATCGGAATTGCTCGATCAGTCGGCAGGAGCACGCTCTCGATGTCCTTCTTGAGCACGATGGACGTGGAGCCTTCCTTATGTACTGACGCGATAAGGTCGCCACATAACTCATCCAGATAGGTCGCCGCATCGACAGCCTCAACGCTGTCGGCTTTGCTTAGCTTTGAATAGAGCTGTCCGAGGGCGGTGATGCGATGCGAAACCCTCTCAAGCGCCGCTTTGGCCTCGACGCTGTTGTTGCTCCGCGCTTCAAGCCTGACCATTGAAGCAATAAACTGCAGGCTGTTCTTGACCCGGTGCGTCAGCTCTTGCAGCAGCATACCGATCCGCTCGTGTGCAGCAGCGTGCTCGCGCTCGAGCCTCACGCGCTCGGTGACGTCTTCGATCGCCAGGAGGATCTGTTGTATCTTGTTGTCAGGCTGGTAAAGCTTGCGCGCGTTGAACGCCATTATGCGCCGGCCGATTGACGGGAAGAAATTTTCGACTTCAAAGGCCTCGATGGTTTTTCGGCCAGAAATGATGGTCTCGAGCGAGGTGCGGAGCTTGGGAATGTCCCACTGTCCCTTGCCGATCTCATAGAGCTTCCGCCCGACTGTATGCTCTGGCGCGACTGCGAATGTGTCGCAGAAGGAACGGTTCGCAAAGCGGACCGTCAGATCGGCATCGAGCACGAGGACACCTTCGCGGATTGTCTCCACGATATCCAGAGGGTTGACGTCGTGCATGCGGCTCCTGCACTTCCGATGACGAGACTGATCCTCAAAAGCAAGAACACGATCTTGCTCGAGGGCTTACGTCAGCCTCCACCACTCTTAATTGTTAGCTCGTTGAGAGGGGTTTGTCGGTAATGTACATTACCGATTAGGCGGGGCACACTTTTTACGCGTAGGTTTTGGGAAGGTGAAAAGCGACGCGCGCCCGAACCAACTGATAACATTCACAAGATGCCTTCACAAGGCCCTGCCGATCAAGTATCGTGACTTGCCGTCGGCCGCGCGCAATCAAACCGGCACGTTCCAACTCCCGGGCAGCATTCGTGATGGTTGGCCTCTGGACACCCAGCATTTCGGCGAGCAGGTTCTGAGTGATCTGCAGTGCGTCATCGTCACCGCGGTCACGCATCATGAGCAGCCAACGCGCTAGCCGCTGCTTGAGGCTGTGCGCACCGTTGCACGCTACTGACACCAGGACCTGTTCGAGAAAGGCTTGGACGTAAGCGTACATGAGATTTCGGAAGGACGGCATCGACCCCATGGCCCGTGTGAACGCCACGCGCGACATCTTTGCTGCGTCCCCCGGGATCTGGACGAGAAGCCGGACGGAGGAAGTCTTGGCACCGAAGACGGCTTGAGTAGCCGTGCAACCCTCCCTACCAATCGTTGCCATCTCAATGATACTGCCGTCCGCATAAACCGCCACCACCGAGACGACACCGCTATCGGGGAAGAATACATGGTCGAGCGAACTATCAGCGTCCATTAGGACCTGCTCGCGTTGGCAGCGAATGCGCTCAAGCTCCGGCATAAGCTGCTTGAGATTGGACGATGGCAGGGCGAGTAAAAGCCGATTGCGGGGCCAATTTGATCGAGCACTCATAGGGGCACTGTCACGGTAATCCGTTCTACCTGTCAATAGCCCGGTGCTCAAAGTCCAGATGTCTAAACTTCAATGCCGTAGGACGCTCGTCGCTGAGCTAAAACTGCGCGAATATCGCCTATTCTTGGCCAATGCGACAATGCCAACTGGACATCCAAAGTGCCGCTCGCATGGGATCTGAGGCTCTGTCACCTGGCCATCCAAAAGGCGCCTACACGCTTGCGGCGCACCAAGCGGTCGGCTACCAGCGTTTCTCCCAACTCGCTCGCCATCCGCCTCCGCCACGAACGAGCCGGATTATCAGCAACAGTACCAGCGCACCGAAGGTGGCACAACTACCGATGAAGGTGCCTACGATTCCGATCAGGAGATCGCCGACGATCCCAAACCCAGTGCCTTGCACGATTTGACCGCACAACCATCCGGCGATGACGCCGCCCACCAATATGATCAGGAGACTTTCGCCCGACCTGTACATCTTCGTATCCTTAGAGTCAGTCCGAAAAGTTCATTAACTCAGACAAAGCTTTCTGAGCATGAGACGAATCGAGGCGAGGCGGAGAAAAGCGAGCGCGTTTCGGGGGAGGTTTTCGAAATCCTTGGTCAGGCGACGGCAGCGATTGAGCCAAGCGAAGGTGCGTTCGACAACCCAACGTCGCGGCAAAAGCTCAAACCCTTTAGCCCGATCGGAGCGTTTGACGATTTCGATTTGTATATGCGGCAGGATTTTGGCTGAAGCCTTTTGAAAGACTGGGCCCTGATATCCCCCATCAGCAAAGAGCTTTTGCAAAAACGGACACAAGCCGAACAAGGTGGAGAGGACAAGTACGCCACCGTCACGATCTTGAATATCGGCTGGATGCACAACAGCATCCAGCAGCAGGCCTAACCTATCGACGAGGATATGGCGCTTCTTGCCTTTGATCTTCTTGCCAACATCATAGCCGCTCGGATCGATGCGGCGCCCCCTTTTTTCGCGCTCTTTACGCTCTGGCTGTCGATGACGCAGGCCGTCGGGCTCGCTTCACGATCCATGGCTTCGCGACACTTCACGTAGAGCGCGTGATGAATGCGATCCAGCGTGCCGTCCCAGTTCCAAAGGTCGAAATAACCAAACAGCGTGCTCTTGGGCGGCAGATCTTTGGGAACGTAACGCCACTGGCATCCCGTGCTCAGCACATACATGAGACCGTTCACGATTTCCCGCGGCTCAACAGAGCGCTTGCGTCCGCCACGTTTGGCCGGTGGAATAATCGGCTCGATGTGCGACCACTCATCGTCCGTCAGATCGCTCGGATAGCGCAGTTTGTCACGATTGTATTTCGGGCGGTTTTCGGACGTCCACATTGGCGGCCTCTCATCGAATCAGGCAGCCGCCAATGAATCACAAATGATTCATCCGATTCAACTACTTCCCGGACAGACACTTAGGAATTCATTAGATAGCTGGACGAATCTCCGCCAGGCTCAATGCAAGTCACATTCAAGATAGCTTGGCCGTATGTGAAAATTCGCCTGTCACGGAGGAGGGGGATGACCCTACTTCGCCAATGGCGCTACCCCCATGCCAAAATGAAAACTGCTCAGAATTTCTCACATCAAGTGGACGTGACCACGCGTCCACAAAATGCGCACATTTAAGTTTCGATGTGCGGCTCATCGTGCAGAACGACATTCAACAATGAACTGTGAACTTCGATGTGGCCGTTGTAGTCAATAAAGCCCAGTTTTCGAAATTTGTTCATGAAAAAACTCACGCGGGACCGGGTCGTTCCGATCATCTCCGCAAGTGTTTCCTGGCTGATTTTCGCGATCAGTGGCTCCGGTTTGCTTTCCTTGCCAAAGTTCGCCAGCAGCAGGAGCATACGGGCAAGACGTTTCTCACTCGAATTGAACAGCTGATCCACGAGGTCTGCTTCGACGCGGATGGTTCGGCCCAGAAGATAGGCAATAAACATCTCTGAGAACGCTGGTTCCTGATGGATCACGCGGATGATGGCGGCTTTGTCCAGTCGGACAATAACGGATTCAGTCATCGTCGCGACCGTCGCTATGCGCTTAGCTTGCCCAGCAAGACATCCTTCACCGAAGAATTCGTTCGTTTCAAGAATTGCGACGACTGCTTCCTTGCCTTGCTCTGAAACGACGGTAATTTTCACCTTGCCCTTCTGGATGTAGAAGACCGCACCCGCAGGGTCTCCTTGGGAAAAGACGATTTGATCCTTGCGGTATTCACCAATGCTTCGGCCCTCGCCAACCTTGGCGAGAAAAGATTTCGGATCAAATGACGGTCGAAGCGTTGTCACATTCAGTTTTACTTGTCGATAGCGCGGACTCGTCGTCAAGCCAATACAACCTTGATAGAAAGCTTATTTCAGCCTCCTGCTTGTCTTGATTGTTAGCACCTTGGAGGGGGTGCTGTCGGTAATGTATATTACCGATGTCCGTCGTCAGAGTTTTTGAGACATTCGGCGGCTTAAAATAAGAGAGTCTCTGGCTCGTCTGGTTTGTGATGTTATGCGGCTTTCCGACGGTGCAGCAAGCGGCGGTTTGCAATTGTCTGTCGTTTGATCCTTTCTCTTTCGATCAGAGTGGTCTGGCCTCGCCCGAAGTAGACGTCGGCGGGCGTCAGATTGCCGATGCTCTCATGATATCGCAGATGATTGTAGCCAGCGACGAAAGCCTCGATCTGAGCTTCGAGATCGCCCGGCAGGTAATAGTTCTCGAGCAGGATGCGGTTTTTCAACGTCTGATGCCAGCGCTCGATCTTGCCTTGCGTCATGGGGTGATAAGGCGCGCCGCGGACATGCTCCATGTCTTGACCGTCGAGCCATTCGGCGAGATCCGCCGAGATGTAGCTGGAGCCATTGTCGGCGGCGCAGCCGTCTTGCAGCGAAGTGAAAGATGGGGACATCGGCAGAACCGACCGCAAGGGCGTGGCCTTGACGGCCTGGGGCGCAGCCCCGACTTGAAAAAGGGCGCAGCACCGCCTTGAAAACGGGACAAAGCCAGCCGGAGGCTGACGACGCCTACTTACCCGCGCCGAGGCTTCGGCGGACAGGCCTTATGGCCGAGACTTCAGTCTCGGTGAGGCGCGAGCCGAATATGGCCCGGCGGGCGCCAGCCCGACACGCCCGAAAGACGTTGTTTAAACGCCTTGATCATGTGGAACATTTTCCCGAGCCAGAGGTTAAGTCACTCCTCAACAATGGAGAATGGAAGTGAAAAAAACTCTCTTCGTAGGCGTTCTGACTTTCCTTGTAGTAGCGGTTTCGTCGCAAATCGCGACTGCCGAGCATGACGCTGCAGTCACCGGCGATTTCTTGAAATCGCTCCCAAAGGATGCACTGCTCGTTTCTAATCTTCACACACAGGCCATCTATGATCCTAACGAGAAGAAAGTCGGCAAAGTTGAAGATCTTCTCCTCGATAGAAGCGGTAACGTCGAAGCTGTAATTATCTCGGTTGGAGGATTTCTTGGCATAGGCGACAAGGAAGTCGCTGTACCTTTTGAAGCTATCAAAGCAACTGAAAAAGAAAGTAAAATTTGGCTGACGATCGATGCGACAAAGGACGCACTCAAGTCCGCGCCAGGCGTTTCGTTCGATAAAGTCAAAGGCGTTTGGATCGTCAAAGACAAGTGACATCAACTCTAAATCGAATGTGCGTTTAAACAGAACGGAGATGGAGCAATGCTGAGCCGGGCATTTCCTTGAAGCCTCCATCGCGACATGGCTTCAGGAAGGTTTATCGAGACTACTAAGCTTATGCTGTTTCGATAAACCTTATGAATCCTTACTTAGCGAGCCGTGCGAAAATCAAGATATATGGGACGCGCGGTAAGCACTTGTTTTACAAGCTTATATTGACGATTTGTGCCCCTAAAGACCGATCTTGAAGTTCTCCATGAAAGGGGGTTGTCGGGGTCCAGACGCAACCAATGTCCCGCCTCGACGTTGGTAAATGGCGCATAGAAAGGCAAGGAAAACTTCATGGCCATTCGTGCTTCTCTGAGGCTGACGCTTTGCACGGTCGCGTCGCTCTTCGTGAGCGGCGTTGCCTTTGCGCAGGAGACTGGCACTACAACCGGTCCTGCGGCGGGAAAAAACGTCGAACCGAGCACCTCTACTGAAAAAAGGTATGAAAGCGACCAACAGCGCCGCGAGGGCGGCGCAGTCGGCGGCGGAGCCGGTGTTGAGGCGATGCCCGGGACCCAAGGCGGAGCAGCTGCCCCCTCGGGAAAATAAACGATACATTGCTGTGACAAAGATGTTGCGGACACGACTGTTGAGTCTAGGTCAATAACAATGCACCGCCTCCTACGCATGCCTCTGGCATGACGAACATCGGGCCAGACTCGAAGAGGGCTGAAAGGACGGGCCGTGATCTGAGAAAAGTGCCGAGAACCGACAACTATGAATTCGGCTACCTCCCGCCCCGTTTGTTCAGTCAGGTCCGCGACGCCTTCGTTGCGTTTCATAAAGTTGGACAGGCGAAAACAACGCACATGAAGGTCTTTATCAGGGATGGTAATTATTGGGAATAACTGTGGCCACGCCTATCAAAGGAGCTGGAAATGGAAACACAAAAAGTCATAACAACGCTGAACGAACTCCTTCAAACGTGTCACGATGGCACAAAGGGTTTTCGTGCTTGTGCAAAGGACGTGAAGAGCACGAAGCTTGTCCCCGTCTTTGAAGCTGGTGCGCGGCGTTGCGAAGGGGGTGCCACGGAGTTGGCGGCTGAAATCCGAAAGCTCGGCGGCGAGCCCGCTTCCGGCGGTTCAGTTTCGGGTGCGCTTTATCGAGTGTGGACCGATCTCGTATCCACTCTGTCAGGTCATAGCGAAAAAGCGGTGCTTGAGCAATGTGAACGAGCTGAGGACGAAGCCAAGAAAATTTACGAGAAAGCAATTGCTCTTGATCTTCCTCCGGCTATCAAATCGTTGGTCACGCAGCAATTCGCGGGTCTCAAAGAAAACCATGATCGAATCCGCAAGCTTCGTGACGAATTGTCGGCCTAGAACTCAACGAGCCTTTTCGCCGTCCTCTTCAGGACGGCGATTCTTTTCTGTTTGTGCAAAACTCAAGAACCCCCATGCGTTAATCACTCCGGCTTCAGAATCGGCGCTGTCTTTATTTTTCTTTTAGTGGAAGCAACCCGATAACGGCTCTCTTTCCACTGTCTTTCATTTACCTTTTTATTTGGCACTGTTGCATTCGCGAAAAATCGGCCAAAACGTGACGGAAAAGCTCAGTGAATTCAATTGGCGATTTTCCACATTTTCGCCCAACGCGGCTTAATGCCAACAGTGCCCCTTCACTCCCGAACGAGTGTCAATCCGCTAGCGCTTCAGCTCGACTTTGGGCACTTGGATTCTGATGTCGCTCCTCGTCCTTTGATAATAAAGATATCCGACCACAGCCACAGCAACGATAAGCGCACCAATAAATGCTATTGTGAGTGGTTTCATCAGGGTATTCTCCAGTTCGGGTATTTTCGACCGCTTCACCTATCCCTACGATTCGCGACGCGGGGGGCGCGGCCCGGTGACGGGGTCGCGCCCTCTACGCCAATGGTTAGATCCTCGGAGCCGCGTCATTAAATTCCAATATGATCCGCGACGGGCACCCTGCCTGCCGCCTAAAACCAGCGTCCCCGGCCGTACCAGCTGCCTCCGCCAAGGAGGACAACAAGAACAATAATGATGACAAGCGTCTGGGTATCCATGATGTCAAACCCTTTCAGTGCGATGGCTTCGGCTTCGGCTTGGGCTTCTCCACAATATCTGCCTTCGCCCGGATGCCCTCGCCGAGCTTGGCACATCAAATCCACCAGCTGAAGCGAATTACACAATTCCTTCCAGGGTGGGTCACTAACGCCATGAGCCTTCTAGCGTTCCAGCTCCTGCATAATTCAAGAATTTTGAGTTGCGTGGAAACGTCCCAGCTTACCAGGCGAAAGCGCGGTTTTTGACCCTCAGAAAAGAACGACGCGTCGCTGTGCGGCGAGCCTTCACGTCAGGTTCCATGATGGGGCTCGCGCAACCCCACCCTCTCCGCGCCGCCCGGCGGGCGCCAGCCCGACACGCCCGAAAGACGATGTTTAAACAGGCCTGAGAGCCCACCGTCGTGACGACGGGGTTCGCAGCGCTGGCGTGGTCGCTGTTCTAAACAGATGCTCGCTGCCTTTTAGGCGCAATTTCCCTATAGCGGCTTAGTCTAAAGGAGCTTCTGCAGCGGCGTCCATACATCAGGGACCTATGCAACAATGCTGCTGCTGGAGCCTTCCCACGGGCGCTATAGGAGGACTTCTGAATGCGCATTCTTCACTCTCTGGCGTTGGCTTTTGTAATCGGTATTGGCTTTTCATCGGCACTTTCGTTTAAGGCCGCCGCGCAGTTCGTCATCAGAGTCGATATCCCTCCGCCACCGTTGCCTATTTACGAACAGCCGCCGATTCCGGAGCCGGATTACATGTGGACGCCAGGTTATTGGGCGTGGGATGGCAACGACTATTATTGGGTTCCGGGCACCTGGGTCCTCGCGCCGCGACCTGGCCTACTTTGGACGCCAGGATACTGGGGCTGGAACGATGGTGTTTATGTGTTCCATGAAGGGTATTGGGCTCCGCACATCGGGTTCTATGGCGGCGTGGCTTATGGATTTGGTTACACCGGCGTCGGCTACGAGGGTGGATACTGGAATAATGGAAATTTCTTTTACAATCGCACTGTCAACAATGTCACGAACGTCAACATTACAAATGTTTACATCAAAAATGTCACTGTGAATCAGACGATCGACAACGTCAGCTACAATGGCGGAGCGGGCGGAATTGTCGCGCAGCCGAGGCCCGAGGAACTCGCAATCGCGAGGGAAGAACATGTCGCGGCTACGCCTGTTCAGTTGCAGCACATTCAAGCCGCCAGCAAGGATCGTTCTCTGTTCGCGTCGACGAACCATGGCGCTCCCCCGATCGCCGCAACAGCGAACCCAGGCGTCCTGAAGGGCCCCGGAGTTGTGCCAGCAAAAGCGGCGGGTTCAGCTCATCCTCAGCCCTTGCCGCATCCAGTGCTCCTGCCGCAAGGAGAGCATGCTTTGCCCGCCGCGCCGCATCCTGCGCCTCCGCCGCAAGCAGTGCACACTCTGCCTCCCGCGCCGCATCCTGCGCCGCCGCCGCAGGCAGAGCACACTCTGCCCTCTGCGCCTCATCTTGTGCTTCCGCCGCAGATAGAGCACGCTCTGCCCCTCGCGCCTCGTCTTGTGCCTCCGCCGCAAGGAGAGCGCGCTGTGCCCGCTGCGCCGCATCCTGCGCCGCCGCCGCAAGCAGAGCATGCTGTGCGCCCTGCGCCGCATCCCCCGCATCCACCGCAGGCAGAGCACGCTATGCCAAGTAGGGAATGAAGTTTTGTTGCGGTATTCCTTGGGGCGACCGCTGAGGCCGCCCGCTTGACTCGGCTGAGTCAAGCGGCCTCTAGTGCTCTGACACTGACATAGGATTCACACGCGCCGCCAGAAATCTGGTGACATGGATCAAACCGTCAATGCATCGTCTCGGCCGCAGATCGAGAACGGCCGTGTCACGTTCGTAGGTTTTACTTGTCAATAGGGCCGGGCGCTCTCGGGGTGCACGTCTATATTTCTATGCCTTAGGATACTTGTCGCCCGGGCAAATCAGGCCCATGGGACAACGTATCGCTAAAGTCTATCAGCCCGTTTCCATTGCTGGATTTTCAATGACCAAGCCGGAACTGAACCATCCACGAGCGCTCCCCTGCCCACCGCGACTTGCTCGGCAACTTGCGCTCCCGACCGCCCGCAAGCGCGGTCTGCTCGCTCTCCTTGGCCCGGGACTAATCACAGGCGCCTCCGACGACGATCCAAGCGGCATCGCGACCTACTCCCAGACTGGCGCTCAATTCGGCTATAGCATGACCTGGGTTATGCTGTTTAGTTTTCCGTTGATCGCCGCCATCCAGGAGGTCTGCGCCCGTATCGGCCGAGTCACCGGCCAGGGGATCGCTGGCAACATCCGGCGGCATTACTCACCGTGGCTCTTGCGCGCCATCGTCCTCCTGCTGCTCGTCGCCAACACCATCAATCTCGGTGCTGATCTCGGTGCCATGGGCGAGGCGCTACGGCTCTTGATTGGCGGTCCGGCACATCTCTATGTTGTTGCCTTCGCTGTGGGCTGTATTTTGCTCGAGATCTTCTCCCGCTACGCGCGTTACGTCGAGATCCTAAAATGGACGACACTTTCGCTGTTGGCCTATGTTGCCACCGCCCTTGTGGTCGACGTCCCCTGGCGGGAGGTCGCTTACCACACTTTCGTTCCGAGCTTCGTTTGGCAAAAGGACTACATCGTCACGATCGTTGCCGTGTTGGGCACCACCATAACGCCCTACTGCTTCTTCTGGCAGTCCTCGCAAGAGGCGGAGGACGAACGCGTTGATTCCCGTGCCCATCCATTGCTCGAAGCCCCAGAGGAAGCGAGCGCAGAGATTGGCCGCATTCGGCTGGACACTTATCTGGGCATGGGTTTGTCAAACCTCATCAGCCTGTTCATTATCGTTACCACTGCGGCGACTCTCCATTTCCATGGAATCACCGATATTCAAACTTCCGCGCAGGCGGCGGAAGCGCTGCGTCCGATAGCGGGTGTGTTCACTTTCGCGGTATTCGCCGCTGGCATTATAGGTATAGGTCTGCTCGCGGTTCCGGTGTTGGCGGGTTCAGCGGCCTATGCGCTGGGAGAGGCAATGGGTTGGACGACCGGACTGGATCGGCGACCTCTCGAGGCGAAGGCATTCTACGGCACCATTGGGGTGGCGACGGTCGTCGGCGTCTTGATCAATTTCGTCGATATCGACCCGATTAGGGCATTGTTCTGGGCTGCGGTGCTGAACGGTGTCGTGGCAGTGCCGCTGATGGTAGTGATCATGATCATGGCCATGCAGGAGCGTATCATGGGGAAATTCACTCTGCCGCGAATGCTCTGGGCGATGGGTTGGCTGTCTACCACAGTGATGGCCGTCGCTGTCGCGATCATGTTCGCGACTTGGTGATCTCGGTGGAGGTCCCCTTGCCAAACGCTTTCATGTTGGTCTTGCCGTCTCTCTACGTCTTTCGGTGCATCTGCATTATGCAAAGATCACGGACATGCCATACGCCGAGAAGCAGAACGCAGAAGTTTGTAGGTCACTCGAAAGCCTCGCTCGGGACCTGCTCATGAGCACAGATAGGTAGTTGACGAAATCCACTAGATGGCGCTCCTCGCCTATTCACGGCGCTGAAACATCAAGTCTGCAATTGAAGGATGAGCCGACTCACGTGGGAGGCGCGGAGAACGACGCAAATGACCCACACCCGACATCAACGACCGAGCGACGCAAGCTTTTCGAGTGTCGACGGGTCGGTTCTTCCGTCGCAGCAGGCGCTCAGCGCCTCGACGAAGCTGGCTTCGCCCGGCGCGGTGGCGGCGAACAGCGTCACGCATGATCTGAACTTCAGGCCGTCGGAATGACCAAAGACCTCGGCGATCGGGCGGCTTGTGGCAACGACCAAACGCACGCATTCGCGAAGCCTGTTGCCAAGGATGGGATGTTTCAAATAGGCCACGGCCTCCGCGCGTGAGCCGATCGCGTATCTTTGCGCCATCGGACTGGAGCCAAGCCCCTCGATCTGCGGGAAGACGAACCACATCCAGTGACTCCGTTTCCGCCCCGCCCGCAATTCGAAAAGCACGTCGTCGATGACGGGGTTCTGCGCATCCACGAAGCGCTGGAGGTCGAAAGGATCATCGTCCTGCCGCATGTCACTTCTCAAAGTCGCGCGCGGCGCTCAATCGCGAACGTAGGCCCTGACGAAAGTACGCTGCCGATCAGCAAGAAGATCGCAACAACGGCAGGTATCATGTTCAGCAATGTCGGCGCGGATTTCGGCATGATTGCAGCCAACTTCATCGGGAAGACCATGCGGATCAGGCCGATGACCAAGGAGAGCCATCTGACCAACGTGATCAGGTCGATCGCAGGCGCTGTTGTTGTCAAAAACGGCATGCGCAGCCATTTGCGCATCGAAATTGCTCGCCGATGCAGAAAAAAACTTTTTCAATGCGTGCGCAAACTTAGGGCTCTGTGCCTTTATGGTGGGGCCTTTAACTCAGGCAGCGCCCGCGAGTGATTTTCTGTTTCGCTTCCGCGCGTTCACATATAGACCTCCAGAAGACATGTACACTTATGAGCCAAAATCTCCGGAAATCTACAGTCCTTTTGATCAACACGGTACATAAATGCTGAAACGTTGGTTTCAAAAACGCGCCTGATAGTTTATGGAAGACTTTAACCCAGCATCGTTCACTGTCTTCGAGTTCCTTTATCCAACAACGCTCGCGTTGGTTGGCGCGTTATTTATTGCACTAAGCAGGAGTCCTGCGATCGGAAATGTCGTACCGGCGGTACTAGCTGTCATTGGGGACTAAGTGCATATACCTATGGCAGCGACACCAAGTACAAAGCTGTTGTAGGATATAGTGATAAGTCTCTTCTACGGCATACAAAGCGGTTCTTTTGAGCGCGAACGATATCGCGAAGATCGGCTCAAAATGGTCTTCGAGCTCGAACACCGACTTCGGAACTATCGAGCAAATCGGGATTTACCTGAGAAGGCGCCAAAGGAGCATTGAACAAATAAAAGCAGTTTAACAATCCATAATAGCAAAATTAATCAAATCCATTGTGCAGAACACTATGTATTGTTCAACGGTGTTTGCAGCTGTGACTTCTCCTTTGGAGCCATCCATGGCCTCTCACTTGATTGATCCTGATGCTCGAGAGGGCGCTTTGGCAGCCGCACAACGGCTCAAGATGGCGCGGTCGGCGCATGCATATGTCAGAGGCAACACTGCGCAGTTTTATGATTGGCTGCGGCATTTGAAGCGGGGCCACCTACCCGAGGGCCCGCCTATCTGGATTTGTGGAGATTGCCACGTCGGAAATCTAGGCCCGCTGGCACACTCGGATGGGCGCGTCGAGATCCAGATCAGAGATCTGGACCAGACGGTGATCGGAAATCCCATTCATGACCTCGTTCGACTTGGCCTTTCATTGGCTTCTGCCGCCCGCGGTTCCGATCTTCCTGGGGTCACCACGGCGCGTATCTTGGAGCAGATGATCGAGGGCTATGCCGCAGCCATGAAACCCGGCCAAACGGGGGGCGAAGGAGACGATATCCCTGAGCCGATGCGCGGAGCGGTCAAGACAGCAAGACGCCGGTCATGGCAAAACCTCGCGAAGGAGCGGATCGGGAATACCAAACCGACAATACCCTTGGGTAAGAGATTCTGGCCCTTGGCTGCCAACGAGCGTTCCGAAATCATGCGTCTGTTCGAAAAGGAACATGTCCGCCAACTCACTACCACGCTGCGCTCTCGCAAAGACGATGCGCCAGTGGAAATGCTTGATGCCGCCTATTGGAAAAAAGGATGCAGTTCGCTAGGGAAACTTCGCTATTGTGTGCTGCTAGGCGTCGGAGACAAGGAGGTGGAGCTATGTCTGATGGACTTGAAGGAAGCCGTGCAAGCCGCCGCTCCGGTGGATGAGTCCGCGGCTATGCCTGAAGACCAAGCCCAACGGGTTGTGGAGGGCGCGCGTCATTTGTCCCCGTATTTGGGAGAACGAATGCGCGCTATTCAATTGTTCGGCCGTTCGATCTTTATCCGCGAACTTCTACCGCAGGATCTGAAGATAGAGCTTCAGACGCTAACGCGTGCACAGGCAATGAACCTCGCTCGCTTCCTAGCAAATGTAGTTGGGAAGGCTCATGCACGTCAGTTGGACGCAGACACCCAATCCAAATGGGCGCAGGAACTGGGTAGGGCGCAGACCGGTGACCTTAAGGCTCCTTCCTGGCTTTGGAGCAGCGTCGTCGATCTCCTTGCCATTCATGAGAAGGCATATCTGGAGCACTGCCGGCACTTCGTGCTGGGCGAGTCCCATTAGGCGCGACGATCGGCAGCATCACGTCCTTATTATTTTTCCCACATTGGAAAAACTTTTCGACCGCGGCGCCAGGAATTCTCACCCAAACAGTCTTCAATACCGAACCCTTTCCCCCGCAGGCCGTTAGCCTTAGGTCCAGACAAGGCGAGGAGACAATTGTGGCATCGAAGTCCCATTACGAAACCACCGACGGCAATGGCGGCGAAACCCATCAGCGAATTGGCGCGAAAGCACCCCACGATGCCGGTTACCTGACGACCAACCAGGGTATCCGCGTCTCCGACAATCAAAACAGCCTAAAGTCTGGCACTCGCGGGCCAGCGCTGCTGGAAGATTTCGTCCTGCGGGAGAAAATCTTCCATTTCGATCATGAGAGGATTCCGGAACGCATTGTCCATGCGCGCGGCACGGCGGCCCACGGCTATTTCGAGCTATATGATTCGCTGACCGACATCACGAAAGCGGACCTCTTCCAGCGACCGGGCGCCAAGGTCCCGGTGTTCACCCGCTTTTCCACCGTCGCGGGCGGCGCTGGCTCGGTCGATACGCCGCGCGATGTGCGCGGGTTCGCGGTCAAATTCTATACGCAGGAGGGCAATTGGGATCTGGTAGGCAACAATATCCCAGTCTTCTTCATCCAGGACGCGATTAAGTTTCCGGACTTGATCCACGCGGTGAAGATGGAGGCGGATCGAGGCTATCCGCAGGCCGGAAGTGCACATGATACCTTCTGGGATTGGGCCTCACTGATGCCGGAAACCACCCACATGCTGATGTGGGCCATGTCGGACCGCGCAATCCCGCGGTCGCTGCGGATGATGGAGGGGTTTGGAATCCATACGTTCCGACTTGTCAACGCGGATGGCACATCGACATTCGTGAAATTCCACTGGAAGCCCAAGCTCGGCATGCAGTCGACCCTCTGGGACGAAGCGATGAAGCTTCAGGCCGCGGACAACGACTATCATCGCCGCGATCTGCACGAGGCGATCGAATCCGGAGCTTTTCCCGAGTGGGAATTGGGCATCCAAGCGTTCGATCAGAAATTTGCCAACAGCCTGCCTTACGACGTGCTCGACGCGACTAAGATCATTCCCGAGGAAGTGTTGCCGGTTCGGCTGATCGGACGAATGGTTCTGGACCGCAACGTCGACAATTTCTTTGCCGAAACCGAACAGGTCGCCTATTGTCCGGCCAACATCGTGCCGGGAATTGACTTCACCAACGACCCACTGCTGCAGGGACGCCTTTTCAGCTATCTCGACACGCAGAAGAGCCGGCTCGGGACTTCGAATTTCCATCAGCTTCCGATCAACGCGCCGAAATGTCCGGTGATGAATTTCCAGCGAGATGGCCAGATGCAGATGATCGTGCCCAAGGGCCGCGCCAGCTACGAGCCCAACAGCCTGGGCGATGCGGGCGAGGAGACAGGGCCGCGCGAATGCCCGGTGACCGGATTCACCACTTTCGCCCATCAGGCGGCCAAGGACGAGCAAGGTGACAAGCTCCGCATCCGCCCCGAATTGTTTGCCGACCATTATAGCCAAGCGAGGCTGCTCTTCCGGTCGCTGACCGAGAACGAGAGGGCACATGTCGCCTCATCCTTTACCTTCGAGCTTTCGAAGGTCGCACTAGCGCATGTGCCACCGCGGATCATTGGCAATTTGCGCAATGTCGACGAGGATCTAGCCAAGCGAGTGGCGGCCGGCATTGGCATTCCGCTGCCGCCGAAGAACCCGGCAGCGCGCGAGCCGATCGACATCAACCCCAGCCCCGCGCTCAGCATCCAGGCCAATATGAAAGAAACCATCGCGGGACGTGCGATCGGTATTCTCTATGCCGATGGCTCCGATGCGAAGGCAATCAAGAAGCTGGTTGACGCGGTCAAGAAGCAAGGCGGCAGGTCGGTCCTCGTTTCACCCAAAGTCGGGGGCGCAACCTTGGCCGACGGCTCGCACCTTAAGGCGGACGGGCAGCTTGCGGGTACACCGTCGCAGACCGTCGATGCGATCGCCGTCATCCTCTCGTCAGCTGGATGCAAGGCTCTCCTGAAGGAGGCGTCGGCGGTCCAGTTCGTGATGGATGCGTTCGGCCATCTGAAGGCAATTGGCCACACGCCCGAGGCCAAACCGCTGCTGGACAAGGCCGGCGTCGAGCCCGATGCCGGCGTGACCGGGCTTGGTGACCCCTTTATCGCCGCCGCCGGTAAGCGTTTCTTCGACCGCGAGCCAAAGGTGCGCACTCTCGCTTAGCCGCGCAAGCAGGCTGCGGAAGATGCCGTCGGATGCGGGTCACGGCCTGCACAAAGGCGGAATGGCTGTTCGCATTTCTGGAGTGCATTCTCCCGCTCCGCTCCGTAAGATCGCGTGTGATCTTGCAATAACCAACAATCGATCCGTTCTCGAATCGGATCGACGACGTGAGCCCAGAAGCGCATGTCATCCTTATGCATCCGCCAAACTTGGTTCTCGAAGTTCCCCGTGTAGGAATCGCGAAAGGTGCAGCCGATGATTTCTAAAGCCTCGTACCCGTCGAAACGCTGCGCGTTTGCGTTCCAGCTCCGTACAATCCCTGCGAGATCAGTGATGTAGTGTTTTGCCATCGCCTCAACAAGGCGCCCGTATCGGGCATCCTCGCTGAGGTCCGAAAGCGCCATCTAAGCCCAAGGAGACGGATGGCCGTCTTGAGATGGACATGCGTCTTTCGTGGGACGAACATAGAGGTTTGAGCTTATTGTAAGACTTTGCTCTATTACCCGGAGTGGCGGCCTTGTTGGTTTCTATGCTCGTTCATGAACCGCTCGAACTCCTGGCGATCCTTTGCGTGGCGGAGATTTTCCATGAATTCCGCGAATTCGCGCTCGGCGGCGATGAGCTTCTGGCGTTCTTCTTCCAGCCGGGAGAGTTCAGTTGCGCGCCATTCGTCGAAAGCGCGATTGCCGGTCGAGTGCATGCTATAACTGGAGGCACCCACATAGCCCAGGCGGTCCGAACCGCGCGTCCAGTTCGCCCAGTTTTCCCATCTTTCTCGCGCGAACGAGATAATGTCGCCGGGGTAACCGGATTTCTTCTGCCAGAATTTCCAACCCAAGACCGCCAGACCGATCGGCCAGTACATGACGAACCCCAAAACCATCACCAGAATTTCCACGGGTTTCCAGGGCTTACCATGCCAGTATCCGGGCCCGTTTGACCCGTCATTCGGGCGTGCTGAGCTCGATTGATATGACATTCCGGTATCAGCACTCATCTAATTGCTCCTCTCGCCGCTCCATGTTGACCGCTTAAACGAAGCAAAACGGTATTGGGTGGCGCCCCCGTCATATAAGTATGGATTTCTGGTTGTCGAGTTTGCGCGACAAGATTATTCGCTGGCCTCCAAGAATGGGATTGCTTGTTTGGCCTAGCTTCTCGATTTGGTCGCATAGCTGTATGAAGGGACGGTTGCGAGAAAGTGGGCGCATCCTGGCCCATACCTTGGATATTCCCGGTCACGGAAGCAAGGACCCAGGGAAGCTGCGCTTCATTACGCAAAGCATTTTCCGAGACGTACTTGCGTTGTCGTGGTTTGGCCAAAAGCCAGTATCTGTCGCCATTCCAATTGGCCTCGCTATAGGCGAGTTTATCGATGTAATCCTGCAAGAGTTCTATTTGCTCGACGATCCGTCTTTATTCTTGGGCACCGAGGTGGTGGGGCACGGTGATGACGATTGAATTCGAGATGACGATCCACTGATGGCCGTCATGTAGGCTAAATCGTGATTTCGACTGCGCTGCGTAGTTTTTGTTCCTTTGTCCCGACCTGAGCGTAGCTCCCGAGCGCCGGCAAAGCAGCCCTTTTGATTCACTGGACTACGTTACCCGAGCGCTGGTGGAACTCCATGGATCATTGAACGTTGGTCGGCAAGGTTATACGCAACGTTTAAGGGAGAGATCACTGTGTCGAACATTATTTGGATCATCATGATCGGATTCGTTGCCGGAATAATAGCGCGGGTCCTCTCGCCCGGTCCGAACGAATTAGGGGGTTTCATACTGACGACCGCGCTCGGAATCTCCGGAGCATTCGTCGCAACGTTTATCGGCCAAACTATCGGTTGGTATCGACTTGATCAGGGTGCGGGGCTTATCGGTGCGACCGTCGGTTCGTTCCTCGTGCTGTTTATTTGGAATCGATTTTTCGCCACCAGTGCTCCCGCCACAGGTGATATTCGCGAGCCCGGTTCACCGCCACGCCGGTGGCTTTAGCAATGATACGATGCCGGCGGCGTTCCGCTTGAAGTTATAATCACACCGCTTAAATATGATCAGGGTCAGGAGCTTCGACATGGGATTCCGCGATGTTTTAAATGGCATGATGAATGGTCCCGGTGGTCGACGCCAGCCCAGTACAGGAGGGAAAACTAAAGGAGTGCCGCGCATCATCTGGGCTCTATTGGGCCTCCTCGCTTATAAAACGTTTAAGCATGACGATGGGCGCGCAATCCCTCCAAGCGCGGAACCGCAAAACCCAAATCCTCCGCCACGCCGATGGCTATAAGGAATTGACGGCTTCGAAGCTGCCAACACGATCGCCGACAAAGGATACGACGCCGATCATCCGCACGCGAAGCTCTCCGAAACTGGCGTCGAAATCGTCATCCCACCCAAGCGAAACCGCAAGTTCCGGCGCCCTTACGACATCGATCTCTACAAGGAACGCGACATCATCGAGCGTTTCTTCAACAAGCTCAAAAAGTTTCGACGCGTCGCCATCCGATACGACAAGCTCCTCGTCAAACTCGCGGCTATCGCCATATGGCTCAGATAGTTAAATGGCCCACTACGACCTAGGTGCGTCCAGCCTGATCCAATCGAAAGGAAACAAACGTCCGGTAATAAAAACTTGCCTTGACCGGAACCATGAAGAACGAATGGTAGCCGAACGAACTTGGGGTCTTCGCGTTGGACCCCGCACTTCCGCAACGGAGACTTTGAATGAGTGACAAATTGTATTTGGTTTTTGTCGGCGCGTTGAGCCTCGCCGCGACAGGGGTGTTAGCGCAGACGGCGCCCGGCGATCCCGCCGGTAATCAGACCATTCCCGAGAAGGATAAGTCGAGGCCAAGCGATGCGCCTAATGGACCCGCTCGAGGCGGAGCTGCGGCAGATGGATCCAATCTTAGTGATAAGTTGGACGCCGGCGGCGGTGTTATTAAACCCGAATCAGGAGCGGATCCCG
The DNA here is from genome assembly GCF_029855125.1 of Methylocapsa sp. D3K7. Taxonomy (GTDB): domain Bacteria; phylum Pseudomonadota; class Alphaproteobacteria; order Rhizobiales; family Beijerinckiaceae; genus Methylocapsa. The sequence goes on along the minus strand of NZ_CP123229.1, from coordinate 650,986 downwards.
AAATTGTGAAGCCCGCTCCCGTTCCTCATCCGAATTCAGCACCCGTGATTCCGCCCCCGGGGATGCCAGGAGGGTTACCGGGACCAGAACCAAAATAGCGATTAGCTATAGGCCATGCTTATTCTAACCGTGCTTACCCCGGGTCATGCAGACCCACAATTGGTTAAACGCACCGCGCCTGTTCAACAGAGTTATTCAACCGAACGTCCCAGCGTTCGCGAAGTCCGCTGCCGCGATGGCAAAGTGGGGGTGTGCGGTCCAGTCCAGCTCGAAGATTTCGTTCTGCGGGAAAAAATATTTCATTTCGACCATGAACGAATCCCGGAGCGGATTGTCCATGCCAGAGGATCGGCCTCGCATGGGTTTTTCGAATTGCACGAATCGTTATCGGACATTACGCGGGCCGATCTGTTTCAGCGGGCGGGAGAACGCACTCCAGTGTTTACCCGCTTTTCGACTGTCGCGGGAGGCGCTGGCTCCGTCGATACGCCGCGCGACGTTCGCGCCTTCGCGGTGAAGTTTTATACGAAAGAAGGAAATTGGGATCTGGTTGGTAATAATACCCAGTGTTTTTTATCCAAGACGCAATCAAGTTTCCTGATCTTATTCACGCGGCAAAAATGGAGGCTGATCGCGGCTTCCCGCAAGCGGCTACCGCGCATGATACGTTTTGGGATTTTATCAGCCTAATGCCTGAATCGACACATATGATGATGTGGGCGATGTCGGACCGAACGATTCCTCATTCGTTTCGCACCATGGAGGGAGTTGGAATTCACACCTTCCGATTCGTCAATGATGAGGGCCAGTCGACGTTCGTGAAGTTCCATTGGAAGCCAAAGCAGGGCCCGCAATCGAAGATCTGGGACGAGGCTGTCAAGATCGCGGGGGCTGATCCTGATTTCCACCGGCGCGACCTGTTCGATGCAATCGCGCGCGGCGATTATCCAGAATGGGAATTTGGAATTCAAACTTTCGACGAGGAGTTCGCGGCAAAGCTTCCCTATGATGTGCTTGACGCAACAAAGATTATTCCCGAGGAGGTCTTACCGGTTCGAATTGTCGGCCGCATGGTGCTCGACCGCTGGCCGGACAATTTCTTTGCTGAGACGGAACAGGTTGCATTTTGCCCGGCGAACATCGTACCGGGCATCGATTTTAGCAAGGATCCCCTTCTACAGGGCCGTCTCTTTAGCTACCTCGACACGCAGGAGAGTCGATTAGGTACGGCGAACTTCCACCAAATTCCCATCAATGCGCCCAAATGTCCGGTGATGAATTTTCAACGGGACGGCCAGATGCAGATGCTGCAGCTCAAGGGGCGAGCCAATTACAAGCCAATTAGTGTTGGCAAGACCGGAGAAATATCTGGGCCACGCGAATGTTCCACGAGAGGTTTTGAAAGCTATCCTTATCTCGAAGGGGAGAGAAGCTGCGTATCCGTGCGGAAAGCTTTGCGGACCACTACAGCCAGGCTCGACTGTTCTTCCGCTCCCTGGTGCCTGCCGAGCAAGCGCATCTCGCGTCAGCCTTTGTCTTCGAATTGTCAAAGGTGACGCTCGCAGAAATTCGCATGCGTATGCTTGGCAATCTTGTCAACGTCGATTCGCTGCGCGGGTGGCCGGAGGGCTTAATATGGACGTGCCGGCGGCCTCACCTGCCGCAGTGCCGGTGCAGGATTTCGACGTGTCGCCGGCGTTGCGGATCGTCGGGGGCGCGCGGGAATTACAGACACTTAAAGGCCGTACTGTGGGAATTCTGATGGCGGATGGATCAGACCGGCGATCTGTGGAGCAGCTCGCAACAAAAATCACAAAGGCTGGAGGGGGATCAATAATCGTCGCCTCGAAAGTAGGCGGCGCCAAAATGTCCGATGGGTCTTTGATCGAGGCGGACGCCCCACTTGCGGGGTTCCCTCGGTGATGACGGATGTGATTGCCGTCTTCTTGTCAAAAGGTGGATGCGACAAGCTCCTCATGGATGCATTTGGTCATCTCAAAGCGATCGGCGCTTCAGTCGCCGCGAAGCCATTGCTGGACGAGGCGGGCGTTGAGCGGGACGAAGGGATCGTTTGGATCGATGGGGATTTTGTGAAAGCAGCGGGGCGCCGGTATTGGGAGCGCGAGCCAAAGCTCCGAACACTTGCTTAAACGCTCGCTTCGAGTGTGTCCTCCATGGGCCTCAAGAACGACCCCAGCCTTGGCCAAGCGGGGGTCTCAGTCTTGAGAAACATACAACCGCAACTTCAAAGGAGCGGGAAGCGTCAAGGCGATCTTTACATTCCTTCGGACGTCGGTGGATAAACTTGAGACTGCGATTGGCTGCGTGTGCCCTGTTCCGTCCAATAGGGCTCCGCCCGGAAATGTTGGTGCCAGCGTGTCTCCCAATCCCGATCTGTCCAACTATCGTCGCTGAACTCCGGCGCGTCCTTCAGTTGCTCTTCAGTCACGTTGGTGATGAATCCATCATAGTTGCTGTCATATTTGATGGCGTTCCACGGCAGTGGATAGTGGCTGTGCCCAAGACCAAGCACACCGCCGAAGCTCATAACGGCGTAGCGAACATTGCCGGAGACTCTGTCGATCATGAGATGATCAATCGCACCGATCTTGTTGCCATTCGGATCATAGACGTTCATACCCTCGACGTTTTCGCTCGAGATAAGATTGAAGGTTGGACTGGCCGTTCCCATTTTTTAACTCCTATGGAAAATATAGGGTGGCCCAGACGATAGCTCCGCCGCTTATCTGTACAGTCAAAAAGCGAAAGCTAGCTGAGAGCTCGAAAAAAACAATTTATACCAAGAAAAGTTCCTGCCTCAGCAGGACACTGAACTGCGGTGAGTTTGCAATGATATCAGCCTGTTTCCCGCGGGATTGACGACAAGCAAGCCTTGCGTGAACGCGGCTAGGTATTGGGTTCCCATTTGATTTATGCCAAGCCAGAGAAATAAAGTGACGCTTGGCTTTTGCTGACGCTTGGTTTTTGCTTTAGTACGCTGCAGACTTAAAGGCGCTACGCAAGGACAGTGCCCTTAGCCATCCAATTGTACTCAATGATCTGAACAACGCGACGGGTGGTTGGTTCCACTAGAATCACGTGTTGAGTGACCGCAGTGTAGCGATAGCGCGGCGAGACTTCGTTGAAGAGGCTCAGCGTAGGTAAAACGTCCCGAACGCATAGGTTATGTTGGCGCAACTTCTCCTGATCATCGTTCGATGCGTTAAGCTCATGGATCGGAATTGAACAATTCGAAGACTGCCACACTTCAGGCGTCGGGCATGACGGGGTGATGATAACTCCCTCGCGTTCGAGAACTACGCGGACTCGTCGCGCAATCTCGACTTCTATTCGATGAGTTGGCAGCGACGGACCGTTGATCTGTAGCCATACGGTTCGAATCGCGGCGGCGAGGAGTTCGTCAATGTCGATCATAAAGAGACTCCAAAAAATCCATTGATTCCGAAATCATAACGCTGTTCTGGTTCGGGAAACCTAGTCGTTCCCAGTGTTCACCCACAATGAAACGATTAGTGCGGTACCAGTTGCAGCAAGGACGCAGGCCGCCGGATAAAAACCAAGTGAGGCAGAAATCTCGATCCAGTGACTCCACATGTGAACGAGACCCGCGGCCATCAAAAGCGAGCAGAACATAAAAAGCCAAGATACCGCATCGTCTTGAAGTCTTGAGAATGTTCACCTTTACAGCAGAGCGTGCACTAGACCTGCCCTGCAAAAGTGGAGAGCCATCCCCTATGAAAGATAGCTGAGGTGGCGATGAGCAGGAACAAACAAAGACGATTTACGAACGAGTTCAAACGGGAGGCGGTGCGGCTGACGCTGACCAGCGGACGCAGCGTCGAGTGGGTTGCAAATGATCTCGGCATAGCCAAATCGACGTTGAGCCGGTGGCGTTCCGAGCACGAGCAAAGCGATTTGCTTGAAGGTCCGCATGAGGATGTTGGCAAGGAGCTCAGCCGCCTGCGTAAGGAGAATGAGATCCTTCGACAGGAACGCGAGATCCTGAAGAAGGCCGCCGCTTTTTTCGCCAAGGAGGGAAGTCGATGAGATTTTCGTTCGTCGATGCGAAGAAAGTCGAATTCCCAGTCGCGCGCCTTTGCGAAACTCTCGAAGTTAGCCAGAGTGGCTATTTCGCTTGGAAAAGCCGCCCCGCCAGTGAAAGCCAGTGGACATGGTACTGCTTGCTCATATCCGGGAGCGTTTTTGCCTGTCGCGGGAGACTTATGGACGCCCGCGCATGTACGCTGATCTCCTTGAGGACGGTATCACCGCCGGACGCCACAGGATTGCCAGGCTGATGCGTGATAATAATTTGAAAGCGCGTCAGAAACGCCGTTTCAAAAAGACCACCGACAGCGACCATGGCGGCCCGATTGCACCCAATCATCTTGATCAGGATTTTGCCGCCACGGCACCAGATCAGAAATGGGCCGCCGATATCAGTTATATCTGGACCACCGAGGGCTGGCTTTATCTCGCCATTGTCCTCGATCTTTTCTCACGTCGTATCATCGGATGGGCGGTCAGTGACCGGCTGAAAAAAGATCTGGCGCTGTCTGCCTTGCGGAGGGCCCTCGTCCTGCGCCGGCCAAAGACGGGTATTTTGCATCATTCTGACCGTGGCAGCCAGGGCGGATTCAATCGGTCGTCGCAATGCCCACTTGGGAGATTGCGATGGCGTACGAAACCTTCGGGGACGTCACGTCCGACCTTCCACGCTTCATCGACGAGGCCTACAATCAGCGGAGGCTCCATTCCGCGCTCGGATACCTGAGCCCCGTAGTTCGAGGAAACACGCCCAGCGGATAGTCAAACCCGCAGCCTGAAACTGTCCACCCGGAGGGGCGCACTCCAATCAGGGGTCAAAGTTCAACGCCGATTGACAGCCCCGTAGCACAAGACAATGGAGGATGGACCATCCATGTGCGGTGCCGAACCCCGGGTGTTAGGGTCTATTGATCGTCGAAGCGTGCCGTGTATCTTTTCAAGCGTCTCGACGCGCACCTCGAGAAGCACAATCCTATTGATTGCCGAATTTACCATGAACTAAGTGAAGGCGAGGAAGACCCCATATTGCCGCCTCAGCTCTTTTTACGCCTTTGGACGCCCAGCTCTCGCCGGCAGTTTTTCGAAGGAGCACTGCGCGCTTACACCTGGGCTCGGCGCAGCTATTCTGCTATTATTGAAAAGATTGAATCCATGGCCATTCGGCTCACGTCGGCACGGCAACTTACGCTAATTCATCTAACGATGCAAAAGCGCCAGTAGAATGATTATCGGCAGCGGCACACCTAGCATCTATAGTAGAATTCCTCTGCCCATCGACGTTCTCCCGGTGTTGGTGTTTGTTAAAACCATTTGGTGAGGGGACTTAACAGCGTCCCCTGATCCCTGTGTTTGCCGCCGGCGATCGCTGCACCCCAAGCGGCAGCGGCGCCGATCGCAAGTGAGGCTGCGGTGAGAAACGCCGCGAGCACAGCGATACGGCGAGCATTATCGAGCGAATTCTGAATATTGTGTTCGACGCTAACAACGCGCGATTTCGCGTCCGCCGGAGATATCGAAGTTGCTTTGCTGATGAGCTGCGCCAAATACGTCTCATCATTTTGGCTGAGGCTCTTTCGCGATGTGATCGTCTTCAGCACGGTTTCCGCGTCCAGGCGCGCGGTCAGGTCGGCGGCGGTTGTTTCTTCTCCACGGAAAAGCAGACCAAGCTGATAATCCTGCGTGGTCTTCGCAGCTTCCTTTGCCGCAGAATTCGCTGTTGACCCGAGGGAAGACGCCAGCACGAGCCCAGAAATTATGGCGGCTATGGACCACGCGATGAGACCATGTACTCCATCACGTATCCGCACCTCGTGATCGAGCGCGTCAGCAATTCGATGCCTCATGCGACCCGAAATATATCCGCCTGCGGCGAAACTCGATGTCGCCATCCATGCCGTCCATAGGCCAATTGCGATTGCAGCGAGCCTGACCGATATCCCTTGCCCCGGCTCTGCCGACGTCAGCGAAAGCCCCACCGCCGATCCAAATGCCGTCATCGTCGTAAAAATAACGACCGCTACCACGGCGCCACCGACAATAGCTTGCCAGGCAACGTAGCTGCTATCGTGGCAATCAGCCGCCGATGGCTCGCTTTCCCGATTAGTCACCGCCGATGGCTTGCTTTCCCGTTCAATCAAAGTCATTACCGCTCTTCCTTCAATGTAGCCCCAAAAAGGATAAGACCGCCAGCACAACCACGACAAGGCCAACGAGATAAATGATACCGTCCATATCTTCCATCCGCCTGTAAGAGGAGCAACGAGAACATCGCGATCCTCATTAAGTTCCCTAGTGGTTGAGTTTTTGCGGTGGAGTTAGTGGCACATGCAGGGCATTAGGCAGCGTCTGCCGAGGTGCAGCCAGGCAAGCGGTCGGAATAATAGGCTGAAGATTGATGACCTTCTAGCGCTTCATCAGAGCTTGACTGGCCGTCCGGCCACGCCAGCAGAGATTTCAGATCTTGAAGAAAGAATGGGTCAGAAAGCTTCACCGAATTGAGGCGCTGTTTAAGCGCTTCTCCTCATTTGAGGTGTCGTTACCGCGCTGCGGCGATTGAGGTCCTGCAGCGTCGCAGCGCCCACTTCATCCGTCCACACCCGGAATTTCTTCAATGTGTGAGTGCCAAACGACGTAACGAGCGAGATATCCGCCGCGTCGCGCCCGCGGGCGATGCGGCCGATGCGCGGCGTATTGTGGCGCGCGTCGAAAGTGAATCAGCGCCCATCGAGCAACACCTCGAACCAGGCATTATAGTCCATCGGTGCCGGGTCCGGTGGCACGCCAATGTCGCCCAGGAATCCATTCGCGTACCGCGCCTGAATATTCATGCAGCGGCAGAAAGCGACCGCGAGATGGGCGAAATCGCGGCAGACGCCGATACGCTCTTGATAGGCTTCAAAAGCGGTGCGGGTCGCGCGGGCGTGTTCGTAGCCGAAGGCCAAATGACCGCAGACGAAATCACAAATCGCCTAAACCCGGCGCCAGCCGCTTGGGCTTGATCCAAAATGAGCCAGGCGATGTCGGCGAGCTTATCGGTTTCGCAATAGCGGCTGCCGAGCAAAAACACCAAAGTTTCGTTTGGCAATTGTTCGAGAGGACTCTCGCCTGCGTCCAGTTCGATCTGATCCATCGATGACGGCGTCAGACATAATCGCGAGGTCGCCGGATGGCGCCGTGAACCTCCGCACGGTATTGCCGAATGCGTCGAGATAGGTTGTTGTCGGAATCGCCGGGCTCGTCGTCGGCGGGATTTCGTAGTGGAGCTCCTCCGAACGCTCACGATGCGCGTCGAGGAGGCAGACAACCATGGTCGGGTACGGGCAATTCAACGTCAATTCATAGCCGTATGTAATGAGCATAAGTTGATCCCGACTACACCCGGAGTTATTTCATTCACCCGGTGTACTCCATAGGCACAATCAGCGGCGGCCCCAATGCCGCCATGCCCAACAAAGTGGCCAACAATTCCAACAACGATCGCACCCCTGACGCAATCGCCCGGCCGCGCATCCGCTTGACATGTGAAAACAACGGCGGCAAAGCCAAGGATTGTCGGAACGAGAATCAACTTTTTCATGGATGGCGAACATTGGTTCATCATCTCCACATGCAAAAATGACGCTATCCCGGGCATCCAATCAGAACTCGCAATGCCGAAGTGTAAGCTTGGACGGATGGACCGTCGGTGTGAAGCTTGCGGCTAACTCACGCCTAAAGGCGCAATCGCTGGCGCCACGTCGGCGTGAGTATCTTTGATCGCATCGAGCACCGATTGCGGGTCGGCAGGCTGAGCCATGGCTTCTGCTTCCTGATCGACCCGGTTACGAATGAGTGGATTGTCCCGACGGGACTCTTCCAGTAGCTGTATGACCTTCGCCGTCTTCTGCTCGCTCAAGATGGCTAGCTCCAAGGTGAGCTGCTCGCGGTGTTGGGCAAGCTGGTACTCACGCTGCTGGGTGGCCAGGATCAAGATGACCATGTAGAGCGACACCAGCGAAACCGCGCCTTCCAGCCATGAGAAGGGAGGTGGATCGATAGGGTGATAGCCAAGCGCAGCGGCGAGCAGATTCAAGGTAATCCAGCTGGCCGCAATGATGGTTAGCGCTCCGATAAATCGAGGGCGGCCCAGCAAAGCTGTTATGCGATCGGCCGCGCGCTGAAGCCGCGTAGCATTCTCGTAATGTTCGGCGTGGAGCCGAGCTACAGACCGGATAGTCTCTTCGATATGATTCGCGCGCCACCCCGTTGATCGAGTGGTTTCCGTGCGAGTGGTGTTTGGCATTGAGTTCTCCTGAGTGGACGCACCTGGTGCGTCCACCCAAACAACATTGCGTTTGTCAGGCGGCGGCATTCCGAAGATCGCGGACGCGATCGTGATTTGCTTTCACTCCTTGGTATTGCCGCTCGATAATCGTTCGCACGTCCGTCGGCAAATCCTCTTTGAGAGCCGCCTCATAGACGTGCTTTCCGGTGTCTTCACCACGCTCGCATTCGGCAAGCACCGCATGTTCATTCATGCCGGTAATGGTGGACTCTATGTTGATCCAAGCACGATGCATCGACCCACTAACTGAACCGCCCTGGGCGGGCTGCCCACCGAGACCGCGAACCTTGGCTTCCAGTTCCGCAGCGCCCTCGGCACAGCGTCGGGCAGCTGTTTCGAACAGCGTCTTGAGATTCGGACTACTAACCCCCTGGGCACATGTGCGGAAGCCTTGCTCTCCATCTCTGCTGGTTTCTATTAAATCGTTCATTGTCTTGATCACGTCATTAGTTTTCATTGGCATTACTTCGTTCCTTGGTTTTTGCGTGAGCGGCACCGAAGGGCGCTTTCCGACCTATGCTGAAGAGTCGGCGATCTGAAAGGTTCCAGTTTAAATGGCTTCATACCGAAATGGCTGTTCAATCTACCGCTTGCGCTCTCCGTAGCTTGAAACATCTCCTCCGACTATCGCTATGAGACCGTGATATTTCCAATGCTCGACCAGGGTTTTGACGGAAGCCTCTACAATCGAGGTGAATCACGTTCGGCGGGTGCTTTTTATTTCAGATTTTAAGGATGGTCCGCATGGCCACATGCGGCTCGGTCTCAGGCTGTTGCTATGGGCTGTGGCTGGGGCGCGGGACTGAAAGGGAACCAACACTCCTCCACACCGTTCGCTGCTTGGCTGGGACCCCAGCCTTCAAATATCTCTTAATCAAGCTCGATAGGAGTTCCTAAATGATTAAACGCATCCTTCTTGGGACATCGCTCTTACTAGGGCGTGGACTCATTAGCTCGGAGCCAAATACGGATTGATGCGAGTTTGATGAACGCCAGATAGTTAGCCGCAAGTTTGTCGTATCGGGTCGCGACACGCCGACATTGCTTGATCTTGTTGAAGAACCGTTCGATCAAGTTACGCGCCCGATACAAATGCGGACTGAAGCAGATCGGGTCTTTGCGATTTCGTTTGGGCGGAATGTTCGCCCAAGCTCCTTGTTGTCGGGCAAGCTCCCTGATCCAGTTCGCGTCGTATCCACGATCCGCGAGTAACATCGTTTGTGGGAGCAAGGCGCTGAGGAGAACCGAACACAGCCGATTATCATGCGCTTCACCGGGCGTGAGGGCGAGGTGGACCGGTAGACCATGGGTGTCCACTACTGCGTGGATCTTGCTCGTTAGGCCCCCTCGCGAGCGCCCCATATCTTGGTGATTGTTGTCCGCGATGCAGGCTCCGTGCTGGTGCACCCGCACGACCGAGGTTTCAATCATCTGCACCGCCGCGTCGTGACCAGCAGCCAGCGCATCCATGATCCGGTCCCAAACGCCAGCCCTCCGCCACCGAACGAAGCGATTATAGCAAGTGGTGCGGGGACCATAGGACAATGGCAGGTCGCGCCAGGGAGCGCCTGAGCGCAGAACCCAAAAGATGCCATTGAGCACGCGCCGGTCGTCAACACAGGGAATGCCACGCGGCTTGTCCGGCAGAAACGAGCTGATGGCAGCCCATTCAAAGTCCGTGAGTTCATACCGCATGATTCGAGGCTCCGGTTTGGAAGTTTGAATCACGGGTTGGGCGACAACATCAACCCGTAGCGGCCCGTCCCGGCGACTACCAGCAACCTGATTTTACTTCCGCTTTTGGGGGCACCGCGGATATGGCCGGATTTACCAGCGACGCGACCCGGTCGGAAATGACCCGAAGCAGAATAGCAGGCCGATGTGCGAATAGGCGATCCTCGTGCCGCAAACTGCAGTAGTAATCTTGCCTTGCGGTGGTTGCGAATCCTTGGATCGTTGCTCTTTCGATGCGAAATCTCAGGCAGAGCCTCAAAGCTTCGCGGAAATTTCCGCGTCTTGATCGAATTTGTCGGCCAAAGGGAATGTAATCGTCCAGACTGTTCCCTTGTTTGCAGCGACCGACGCCGTCCCACGCACCTGTTCCGCGAGCCGCCTGACAAGACCGAGCCCGTGGCGCTTGCTTCCGGACTGCGGCTCGAAGCCGTGGCCATCGTCCCGGATCACCAGCGTGGCCATATTCGCATTATCCGGATCGCGCCGGACAGAAACTTCAATCGCTCCCTCGCCCTTCGGAAACGCGTGATCGTAGCTGTTGGTGACCAGTTCAGCTACGACAATTCCCAACGCCGTCACCACATCGAGGTCGAGCATGAGAACCTCGCTGTCGCAGGTCAGCGTCACCTTCGCAGGCAATGCTTGAACTTCGCCGAGACTGCGGCAAAGGGACTTCACATAGGTTCCGAAATCGGTCGTGCGTGTCATCTCCGCGCCGAGCAAATGGTCATACACCTGCGCCAGAGTTGACACGCGCCGGGCAATCGCCCTGATGCCGCGCTGACCGCTTTCGTCGGTGGTCTCGCCCAGCTGCCTTGTCAGCATTCCATATATCAATTGCAGATTGTTGCGCACCCGGTGTTGCAGCTCTTCCGCGAGAACCACCTTCTGCTCCAGCAGCCGGTTCTTGTCTTCGACGAGAACCTCCATCTGTCTGATCGTTGTTTGCAGTAGGGCTGTGCGCGACGCAGTGGCGACGGCTTCGGCGAGAACATTCGCGAAACCGGTGAGGAAAATGATGTCCTGCTGGTTGTAGTCCTGCGGCTTGTCGCTATCGATTTCAAGGACGCCATATGGCTCGTGCGCGCCCTTAATCAGAACGTCGATGGTCGCAATGATCCCGTGCTCGGCGTAGAAGGGCGGCAAGACAAATTGAGTGTCCTTGCGCAAGTCATTGCAAATGGATGGCTCGCCGGTGGAAAGGGCGCGCCCCTGCGGCGAGCTTGCGTCGGCCCGTGAGACAACGTTGCCAACCACACCAGCTTGCCAGCCGAATCCAGCCACAATCAAAAGGTCGTTCTCATCGGGCCGGTACTTGCAGACCTTGCAGAAACGCACGCCGAGCCCACTGGCGCAGACCCTCGCCGCTTCCGAAAGGACGGTCTGCAAATCGCTTTGCGCGAGAGCGAAACTGCCGAAGGCGGCAATCGCGGACTGCTGTCGAAGCAGCTTCTTGACTTCTTCTGCATCACCCATGGGAAAACTCGGCCGGATTGAGACTTTTCTTCTTCAGTACCTGGAACCCATGAGGGAACGCCCGGACCGTCGCGCCGTTTGCCTTTAAATCCGCGACGATTTCCAACGCGCAGATGAGGTCCTCGGGGCGGTAAGGCTTGCCGATAGTCGCATGCCCGTCGGCGTCCTTCAGAGCGCCGGTCGAGTAATTTCCCGTAGCGTAAAGAATGCCAACATCGCCGTTGGCGAGCAATCGGGTCGCTGCCTCCGTTCCAAGCCCGCCGTCAGCCAACTGGTAATCAATTATGGCAAGATCGGGCTTATGGAGTTTTCCAAGGGCGACCGTTTCTTCGACCGTCCCGGCAATGCCACACACTTCGAACCCATGCTCGACGAGAACTTCCTCCGCCATATCGGCGATCATGAAGTTGTCTTCCGCGATGAGGACTTTGAGCTTGACCTGCACAATACACTCCCCTGCCTTCGGGGCGGGAGCGCGGTAGCGTCTCTCTGCTGCCGACGCCCTAATCCCGGTCGGCAATGGGCTGGAGAATAAGCCGCATAAGCGCGATAGTCCAGAATCGCGAGGTTCCCTCAGGATATGCGTGTCGGCCGGATTTTTGTCCGCAGTTGGCGCATAACGGCCATGACAGGTCGTCTATCCAGTAGCTTTATGGGTTCGCGGCCTAGCCACATCACCTGCTTTCGCCGGTTGCATCGGCGGCTCAGTAGGCGACGGCTGTATCGGCATTCCCACACCTTCTGAGCGGCCTTACGATCGCGACAACGACCGCGACCATCGCAGCGTTGTGATTGAGCACGATCGTGCTCCGGTCGTTGTCGAGCGTCATCATCGCGCCCCCGTCATTATCGAACGCCACGACGACGATTGATGTATTTACCCGAGCGCCTGCCAACATTGAGCAGGCGCTTGGCATTTTTTATCAATCTCGTCCTCGAAAACAAATATCCCTGATATCCAAGAGCCTCATTGATAGCAGTGGCCGCGTCCCGCAAGGTGCAAAGGTGTGAGGCAGCCGAACCGGCGAGACAGTTGGTCAGCGCTGAATCATAGCTTTTCTCGGAGCGCTTCGTAAGGTGTTTTTCCGCCGTGTTGGCGATTGAAGTTGTAGAAATTTTCCCACTCCTCGAGCGAAGGTCTATATCGTCCTTGTAGGACAACAGCTGGTAGAATTCCGCGATCGTTCCACCTTTCTATTGAGCTGCGGCGTTCCTTTTTTGATGTAGGCGTGCCGGATGCCTTTGTCTATGAAACTTGGCTTGGAACTCATGTCCATTGTCGGTTCTGATTTCTTTGATGCGGAACGGAAATTTCTCGATGACGTGATCGACGAAATCAATGGCGTTCGTTTGCGTATGCTTGTCGTAGATTTTGAGCGCTCGAACGCGCGTCGCGTCGTCGATAGCCGTATATTGAAAACGGCGAACTTTCTCGCCGCGTTTATTCGCGAAGGTGAGGAATTTGACATCCATCTGGATGTGATGACCCGGGACCTGTTTGCTGTAACGTATCGTGTGCACTTTACGCACCCGCGTTCCGCGCGGCAATCGGCTGACGCCATTGCGCTTCAAGATCCGGCTAACGCCCGCCTCGGATATTTTGATGCTGTGATAGCGCGCTAGATACCAAACAATGCGGATTGGTCCGAGGTGGTATTTGGCTCGCAAATAAAGGATTTTCTCCATGATTTCTGGCGGAGTCTGATTGGCCGGGTTCTTTGGGATTGGCTTTGCATTGACGAGCCCAGCTTCGCCACGTGGCTGATACTCTGTTTTCCACCGATAGAAACTGGCTCGACCTATACCAAAGTAGCGGCAAGTTTTAGCGATGTTACCCGTCTGCTCAGCATGTCGCAACACCTTGAGCTTGCGCTGTACGTCTCGTTCTTGATCGGTCATTTGAAACATCCTCATCGCCAACAATGGGCACTATGAAAGATGTCTCGCCAGTCCGTACAGTCCTACATGTGATATGACTACAGTTGGTTGTTCAAACAATGTTATTAGGATGGAAATTGTTACAAACAAGGGTAGGATTACGTTTACTAAATAGCAAGTTCTCTCAGAGGCTGTTTAAAAAGACGCGCGGAACCGTTTTGAAAATCAAGTGTCGGAAATTACGAGGGGAACGATTACTATTGATATTGGTACGGCAATCGAATACTTTGATTTAGCCTGGTAAATGATTAGAGCGGGCTCCAATCAAGGTGGATCATATCCGCAAGCGGCGAAGTAGTTTGCACATTCGGCGGGTTTGAAGATGTCGGGCGCAGGTTTCGAGGGCGCGCATCAGCTCGGCGACGGTTCGCTCGGCGATTTTGCGCAAATGCGCTTTCAGTTTTGAAAACGCCTTCTCGATCGGGTTCATGTCGGGGCTATAGGGCGGGAGGTAGCGCAGCTTGGCGCCCACGGCTTTGATCATCTCCTCGACCCGCGGCCCCTTCTGGACGGGCAGATTGTCCATGACAACGACGTCACCTTTCGAAAGCGTGGGAATAAGGTAGTTTTCCACCCATTCCTCGAAGAGGGCGGCGTTGATCGGACGATCGTAGGTCTTCGCCGCCACGAGCCCACGAAGGCGTATGCCGGCGACGAGCGTAACCGTCTTGTAGTGGCCGTGCGGCACGCCGATGCGCAACCGCCGCCCGTGCTGGCAACGCCCGCCTTTGCGCGCCAAGTTGGTCGAGGCGCCCGTTTCGTCGATGAAGACGAGCTTGTCGGGGTCGAGATCGAGCTGTCCCTCGAACCATTCGAGGCGTTTCTTCAGCACGTCTGGGCGCTGCTGCTCCGTGGCGTGCGCGGTCTTTTTTTGAACGTGACGCCGTGACGGTCGAAGAAGCGCCAAAGCACGGAACGCGAAAAATGCTCGCCGCAATTCCTGATCAGACGCTCCTGGATCTCCAGCAGGGTGATGTCCGGCGTGCGCCGGATCAGCCCCATGAGGTAGTCGTGATGGGCTTCGATGCGGCCAGAGCGGCGATCGCCTCCCAAGGGCTTCGGCGACAGTTCTCCCGTCGCTTCGAATTGCTTGACCCAGCGCACGGCGCTCGCAATGCCGACTTCGAAACGCTTCGCCGCCGAATTGCGCGACAGCCCGCCCGAGACGACGGCCTCCACCACTCGTTTGCGAAGATCGTCGGAAAGCGCCATGCCCGCTGCCTCCCTTCCGCGGCGGGAATCATGAATCAGATTTCAGCCGATTCGGGAATCTCAATTCCATTCAAATCGTTCGGAGCCCGCTCTAATAATCAGTCGGTCTAAGGGAAGTTTGTAGAGGGGATTACTGTTTAGAGCGGAATCCGATCAACCTGTGTCATAGCCGCAGGCGTTGAAGTAATTTTCGCATTCTGCGAGTTTGAAGATGTCGGCGCAGGTTTCGAGCGCCCTTATCAAACCCGCGACAGTCCTCTCGGCGATTTTCCGTAAGAAGGCTTTCAGTTTGGAGAAGGCTTTTTCGATCGGGTTCATGTCCGGGCTGTAGGGCGGCAGATAGCGCAGGTCGGCGCCGGCGGCTTTTATAAGTTGCTCGACCTTTGGTCCCTTGCGGCTCGAGAGATTGTCCATGACGACAATATAGCCTTCAGCGAGCCTGGGAAACAGGCATTTTTCTACCCATTCCTCGAACAAAGCGGCGTTGATCGGCCGGTCGTGGACTTTCGGCGCCGTCAGCCCGGAAAGTCGGACGCCGGAGACCAGCGTGACCGTCTTGTAGTGGCCGTGCGGGACAAAGGCGCGCAACCGTCGCCCGCGCCGGCAACGTCCGCTTTTTCGCGCGAGATTTGTGGAAGCTCCCGTCTCGTCGATGAAAACCAGTTTCCTTGGACAGACAACGCATGAAACTCGATCCATCATCCGGCCAACATGCGCAAAAGAGTGAGCAATTTCCTATGGGCGATTCCAACTTTGTGACTCCGCAACAAGCGAAAGCCATGTTCGCCGCAAGAGACGCCCAGCGCCAAGCCGAGCAAAAAGCATTCTTGCGGGAAGCCGCGACCAACAAAGCTTTCCATCAAAATCAATATGCGCTTGTGCGCACAATGAAAAATCAAATCGATGGCGCAATGAAAGAGAAATGGAAATGAATCTCGCCCTTAAAACCGAAGCAACATCCGATGCTGATGCCGCCCGCTTAACGCTCGCCCACGCCATCAAAGACCATCGCAAAACAGCAAAGGCCGTCGAGGAATTGAAGGCGGCGGTTGCCAATGCCGAAAGGCGCATGGCGGAACTTCGTGAAGGGCTGGCCGAATTCACATCGATCATGTCTCGCTTGGCCGAAGCCGCATCCATCGCTTTGCGCGATGGTGCCGAGTTGGTGACGCCGCCAGAACTTGCCGTCACGAAACAACGGCATGAAAGGGCGCTTGCGGAAATTGAATTCGCTGAAGGTGGACTTGCGCGGCTTCGGGCTGACTTGGCATTGCGCGCCAAGGATTTGGCGGCGGCGCATGACCGTGGGATTGAGGCCATAAATCCGATTACAATGGATGCTGGCGAAAGTCTCGCGGATGAAGTTTTGCGCCTTGAGTCGCTTGCCGCTGTGGCACGAGGCAAACTGGTCGCGTTTTCTAAGTCCGGGCAAGGTGGCTGCGTGCAACGACTTGGACCACAAGCATTGCAGGCCCTCCGCAATGAGCCGGAAAACGCGCGCGAAGTCCGCACCAATACACCGCAGTGGCGTAAAGAACAAAACTTCAAAAAATGCATGGTGAATTTTCGCAAGGCGTTGGAAGTCGATGCCAATGCAAAACTGAGTTTGACGACGAGGGAATAAGGATCAAACAAAATTGCAAATAGACCCACGCTCGTGGATAAGGGCCGGATACCGCGCAAGAAAGGCGCTGCCATGAAAATTACCGCGAACGATGCTTCTCCCACAAGCACGCGGCGGAGAACGTTACCGCGAGGACCGCGACCATAATTCTCGCCTTACCGAGGTGGCAGACGAAACTTGACGCGTGGTACATGCATTCGTGCATGACGTAGGGCGGGCCAGAGGGATCGACTGTTGTGAAGGTGCCGTCGCGGGACCGCAGATAGCCGTGGGTAAAAGATTGGTACGTTCCCACGATCGCTCCTGGCGGATTAATCGCGTTGGCGTAGGTGAAATTGGAGCCCGGTGGATCGATCGTGGTGAAGGTGCCGCCGCGAGTGCGGAGGAAGCCGTGACAGGTGTTGGCGTCACAGTATTGTCCCGTGATCGCCTCCGCAGGAAGCCGCTACTCGACGACCAGGAGGAGGTTCCCGTGATCGCTCCCGCTGAGTTGATGGCGGCGGGCTGGAAGCAAGAGGCGAAGAACCTGGGGCATGTGGAGCCCGGGGGATCAATATTGGTGAAGGTGCCGGTGGGGCCGCGCAGGAAGCCATGCATCGCGCCGATTGCGTCAGCGTAGATTCCCGTGACCGCCCCCGCTGCGTTGATGGCGATGGGATGAGTGCAGTTGAAGAAGCGGGGGAGGCATGTGGAGCCCGGGACATCAAACGTGATGAAGGTCCCGGCTTTGACCGCTGCGCTCGGGCGCGGGGCGGCTGGCTGCTCCTGTGATTGCAAGCATTTTAAATAGCGTTTTTCCTGCATAGCTTGCTGAAGATTGAGAAAGCGGGCGCCTGATGTGATTTGCAGGAGTCGAACCCGCGACCTACTGATTACAAATCAGTAGACCGTAGACAATGTCACGCGTGAATTTAGATCGGAGGTGGTCGATTTTCGGCTCGACCTGGCAAAAATGGACTGGACTTCTTCTTTGAAGAGAGCGTTCCTATGAGCGTGACGCACGGCCGAAAGCGGCCGATGGCGCCTCCGTGATGAGCCCCGCTGGCCGTTGCGCCTGAGCGGGGTCGGCGTGGTGACGGGGCGATGTTGCCGCGTCTCACCTGCCATGGAGGCAACAATGACCCAGCTCAGCGGTATTCGCAAATCCCGCCATCTCACCGATGCGCAATTTCTCGTGCTTTCGGAGGCTGCCGGACGGGACAGCGGCGTCGTTGTCATCCCCGAGCAATTGAAGGGCAAGGCCGCCGAAAGTTTTGTGCGCACGCTCATCGGCAAAGGGTTGGTCCGCGAGGTCCGGTCCAAGACGGGCATGCCGGTTTGGCGCCGCAATGTGGAGACCGGGAAAACCTATGCCTTGGTGATCACGGCGGTTGGGTGTAAGGCGATCCCGATCGAGACGACGCACCAGAATTCACATGCGATCCCAGCGAAAAAGTCTGGCGGCACCATGAAGGGCGACAGCCCCAAAGAGCCGTCGGATGACGCGACGCCTCGCGCAAGGACGACCAAGTCGCGCGTAAGACCCTCTGAAACAAGCGGCCGCACCGGCAATACCTCGCATACAGATGTCGACCGGCCGTTGAAAAATGCGCTGAGGGAGGCCAATGCCCCCCGGCCCGGCAGCAAACTCGCTGGGGTGATCATTTTGCTTTCGCGCGAGCAAGGGGCGGGCATCGAGGAACTTACGGCTGCAACCGGTTGGTTGCCGCACACGACCCGGGCTGCGCTGACAGGCCTGCGCAAGCGCGGCTATGTCCTGGGGCGTGAACGCCGGGAGGGCGCGGACACGATTTACCGAATCCTCTCAGAGCCTCACGCGCAGGCTGCGTAGGACGTTGGAGTCGCCCCGCAAGACTCCGACCGGGCTGGGGCTCAGCCCGTCGCCCGCCGCCGCGGATGCCCTCACCATCGAGCTCGATCAGCTGGAACGACTCGAGCTCGGTGAGCTGAGGATGCACTATCGCAACCGCTCGGGCCGGATTGCCCCAGCCCGGATCTCGCGGGCTCTCCTCCTGCGTGTGCTCGCCTATCGGATTCAGGTGGATGCCTTCGGGGATGTCTCGCGCGATACACAGCGTTTGCTCGATCGTTTGGGTTCAGGGATGGGAGGCGGCCCAGAGACCACCACGCCGGCCGCCATTCCGCCCGCGTCCCAGTGGAGCCTTAAGCCGGGCACGCGGCTCGATCGCGAATGGCAGGGCCGGATGGAACGCGTGATGGTGCGCGAGGATGGCTTTGCCTGGAACGGCACATCCTACGCGAGCCTGTCGGCGGTGGCCTTTGCCATCACGAGGACAAAGTGGAACGGCTACCGCTTCTTCGGCCTGCGCAATGGCCGCAAGATCCCCCGGAAGATCCCAAGGGCGTCCGGAGCCGCGGCGAAAAGCGTCGCGCAACAGAATACGGATGAAGGGGAAGAGGCCCGGTCGCGATGCCGTGCGCCCGGCGCACAACGGTGTCTGCCGGCGGTCGAACCCACGTCTTGCCCGGCGCCTTCCTCGGTCGGAGATCGGCCATGAAGGGTGTGGCCGCAGAACCGCTTCGGTGCGCGATCTATACGCGCGTGTCGAGCGATCATGGGCTCGAGCAGGAGTTTAATTCGCTCGACAACCAGCGCGAGGCCGCCCAGGCCTATGTCAAAAGCCAGGCGCAGGAAGGTTGGCGTCTGATCCGCGATCGCTACGACGATGGCGGCTTTTCCGGCGGCAGCCTGGAACGCCCCGCCTTACACAAATTGCTCGAGGATATCCGGGCGCACCGGATCGATATCGTGGTCGTTTACAAGGTCGATCGGCTCACCCGGTCGCTCACCGATTTTGCCAAGCTGGTTGAGCTCTTCGACGCGCATAGCGTCTCGTTTGTCTCGGTGACGCAATCCTTCAACACGACCACCAGCATGGGGCGATTGACGCTGAATGTCCTGCTGTCCTTCGCCCAGTTCGAGCGGGAGGTGACGGGCGAGCGCATTCGCGACAAGATCGCGGCCTCCAAGAAGAAGGGCATTTGGGTCGGGGGCGTCGTGCCGCTGGGCTACGCGCTGCACGATCGCAAGCTTGTCATCGACGCGGCCGAAGCCGCGACGGTGCGGCTCGTGTTTGAGCGGTATCTCGCCCTCGGATCCTTGTCGTTTCTGCAACGCGATCTCCGCGACCGGAACATTGTGACACGCGCGCGCCCGATGGCCTCGGGGGGAACTCGCGGCGGCGTCTCGCTCACCAATGGTCCGCTCAACCATATGCTCCGCAACCGGATCTATCTCGGCGAGATCAATCATCGAGAGTGCAGTTATCCGGGCGAGCACGCACCGATCATCGATCGCGACCTGTTCGAGAAAGTTCAGACCAAACTGAACGAAAACCGCACCGCACGAAGGATGCGACGAACGCGCTCTGAAGCCCTGCTGCTTGGCCGTATCTATGACGACCGCGGCAACCGCATGAGCCCGAGCTATGCGATCAAAAAGGGCGCCCGCTACCGCTACTACATTTCCTGTGTTGTGCAGCAAGGCCGCAAGGAAGAGGCAGGCTCAGTCCCGCGCGTTGCTGCGCAGGATGTTGAAGGCATCGTCATGAATACGCTGGCGGCGCTGCTACCATCGGAGCAAGACGCCGACCAAGCCTCGGAGTGTGAGCGAGTCGAACGGTTGGTCGAGCGGATCACCGTCGGCCGTCAGGCGATCGAGATTCTGTTGCTCAAACCGAATGTTTCTACGACGAATCCGATTGTCGTGCCATGGTCACCGCACGCGTTCCGCCGCAAGCGCGATGTGATCCAGCCGACCGACAGCACGGGAACGCGACATATACGGGCCGAATCGCGGATCAGGCTGCTGAATGGCATCGCCAAAGCCCGGCATTGGCTCGGCGAAATCCTCGCCGGGTCCGTTCCCGATATCGAGACGATCTCACAGCGCGAAAACATGAGCGAGCGAGCGGCACGGATGACCTTGTCGCTCGCCTTCATCGCGCCCGACATTGTCGAGGCGGTGGCCAACGGGACTTTGCCACGCGGCTTCGGCCTTTCGCGCCTCACCGATCTGCCCATCAGTTGGGCAAAACAGCGCCAAAAGCTCGGACTTCCCGCGCGATCCTGATCAACGCACCCAAACGTCCCGCCGCCAAATCAGGCCATCCGAGAACCTAATCGTGGCCAAATAGCCAAGCAATTTTCGGACTCTCATCGATGGTCGAAAGGGTCATTGCATTCGCGGGCCGCGATGTGAAGTCCGTTGGATGCGAACCCGTCTCGTAGAGTCTCGAACCCGTCTCCGCATGACGAAAGGCATCGCAGCACGGAAAAGAAATTTTGAGAGCGGAGACCCAAGGTATAATTTGCCGTGTGTGGGTCAAAAAGCCTTTTGGAGACCGGAAGACATTCAAAGTTGCAGTTGTAACCTTCGGTACACCCGCGATTTTTCGAAAATCAGCCAAACTATACGGAGTCTATACAGTGCGTGGTGGAGCCAGGCGGAATCGAACCGCCGACCTCTTCAATGCCATTGAAGCGCTCTCCCAACTGAGCTATGACCCCGAACCGTTAGAAATCACGCGAAGCGCGGATAGTAACAACATTCAGTTGGGCTGAATGGTGCGATCCGCGCCGCCGGCAGGACGCAGGGCGGCTATATAGCCTTACCCGCCGAGCTTCACAAGCCTAGCGTTCTTCTTCATCGCCGATTTCGCCGTCGATGAGATCCCCGACATCGTCGTTGTCTTCCTCTTCCTCTTCGAGGAAAGGATCATCGGCGGGTTCGATCTCGACGTCGTCGTCCGCCGCGACCACGGCTTTCTCATCGCCGGCATCGGCTTCCTCGAGCGATACCAGTTCCGCCACCGGCGCCACTTCGGCCTCGTCCTCATCGGCGGCCGAAGCGTGATGGGCCGCCCGCGCCAATGGCAAGGCCTGAGAAACCGTCCCGCATTTTGGACAGGTGGCGGGCGATCGGTTGAGATCGAAAAAACGCGCACCGCAATTTTGGCAGTGATGCTTATTACCGAGTTCGGGCTTGGCCACGGAACCTACCTCTTGAAGACGACTTTGCGGTCCGGTTAGTGGTGCAAAGCCCGGCTGTCAAATGGAAGTTGCATTGCGGCACCGTTTTGATGACAGAAGCCCCGCCACCATGGTACCAAAAGCGCGAAAGCGGCCGGAACCGGGGGATGAGCTTGTTTATGCACGATTATTCGCATTGGGGGCTCCCATGGAGGCGTTAGCGCCGGCCCTCCAGGCGCGGGCTGCGGGGCCATTGCGCGGAAGAGTCAAACCGCCGGGGGACAAGTCGATTTCGCATCGCGCCCTGATTCTCGGGCTTCTCTGCATAGGCGAGACCAAAATCGAGGGCCTGCTCGAAGGCGACGACGTTCTTCGCACTGCCGCCGCCTGCGCGGCGCTTGGCGCCAAGGTGGAACGGCTTGGTGAGGGGCACTGGCGCGTGCAGGGCTGCGGCATCGGCTCGCTGCTCGCGCCGCGCGAACCCCTCGATTTCGGCAATTCGGGTACTGGCATGCGCTTGATGATGGGCGTCGCCGGCGGCCATGCGATCACCGCTTGTTTCGATGGCGATGCGTCCTTGCGCAAACGCCCCATGCGGCGGATTCTCGATCCGCTTTGCCTGATGGGCGCCGAGGTCTTGTCGCAGTCGGAGGGTGGCCGCTGCCCGGTCGTTCTGAAGGGCACGAGCGAGCCGCTGCCCATCGAATTTTCGCCGCCGGTCGCTTCGGCGCAGATCAAATCGGCGGTGCTGCTCGCCGGTCTCAACTCGCCGGGCCGTACTGTGGTGATCGAGGCGTCGGCCACCCGCGATCACACCGAGCGCATGCTGAAGCATTTTGGCGCGTCCCTTTCCGTCGAGCCTTTCGGGGATCATGGAAAAAAGATCAGTCTCGAGGGGCGTCCCGAATTACGCCCGGCGCATGTGATGGTGCCGTCGGATCCGTCCTCCGCCGCGTTTTCCTTGGTCGCCGCGACGATTGTGCCGGGGTCCGACATCATCATCGAAGGCATGATGATGAATCCCTTGCGCATAGGTCTTCTTACGACATTGCTCGACATGGGCGCCGACATCGAAATCCTCGATCGCCGCGACGAAGGCGGTGAGGAGGTCGCGGATCTGCGCGTGCGTGCGGCGCCTTTGAGAGGCGTGGATGTGCCGGAGTCACGGGCGCCTTCGATGATCGACGAATATCCGATCCTCGCGGTCGCCGCCGCCTTTGCCTCGGGCGAGACGCGTATGCGTGGCCTTGCCGAATTGAGGGTCAAGGAATCCGACCGCCTCGCAGCGGTGGCGGAGGGCTTGCGCGAGGCGGGGGTTTCCAATCACATCGTCGATGACGATCTGATCGTCGAGGGCCGTGCGGGCGATGTCGAAGGCGGCGGCATGGTCGCAACCCATCTCGACCACCGCATCGCGATGAGTTTTCTGTGTCTTGGCCTTGCCTCGCGCAGGTCGATGGGGATCGACGATTCGAGCATGATCGCGACGAGCTTTCCAAAATTTCAAAGTCTCATGGAGCAGCTGGGGGCGCGCTTTTCATGATCATCGCCATCGATGGCCCGGCGGCGTCTGGGAAGGGCACGCTGGCGCGCAATCTGGCGCGGCATTTTGATTTGCCGCATCTCGACACGGGGCTCCTGTACCGGGCCACCGCGCGGGCGCTGATGGAGCAGGGCCGCAACCTTGCCGACAAAGCCGCCGCGATCGCCGCCGCGCGGGGGTTGGCGCTGACCGATTTCGATGAAGCATCGCTGCGCGGGCGCGAGATGGCGGAAGCGGCGTCGATCGTCGCGGCGATCCCGGAGGTGCGCGCAGCGCTTGTCGAATTGCAGCGCGCCTTCGCCCGGCGGCCTGGAGGCGCGGTGCTCGATGGCCGCGACATCGGCACCGTGATTTGCCCGGAAGCCTGCACGAAAATATTTGTCACCGCGAGCGCTGAGGCGCGGGCCACGCGCCGCGCCTTGGAATTGAGCGCGCAAGGCGGACGCACGGATTACGCCGCCGTGTTGGAAGAAATCTTGCGGCGCGACGCACGCGACAAAAACCGCGCCACGGCGCCCTTGGTTCCGGCCAAGGACGCCATCGTCCTCGATACGACGGCGCTGGACGCGCAGGCCGCCTTCAAGGCCGCGCTCGCCATCGTGCAAGGCACGCGGAGTGTCGCCGCGCGAGGGTAGCCGGAATGTCCGATTTGACGTGCCAATCGTACCAAAACGTTTCACGTGAAACACTTTGGTACGATGGCACCAAAAAAAATCGCAACCGCGCGGACAGCGGCCTCTCCTATGTCAAGTACGATCCACTTTGAAGATGTAAGATCGGGGGTTTTCGCGGGAAATTAAGTGAGGATCTCTTGCTGAATCTTGGCCGGGACGCCATGCTACGCGCAGCGAAATGTTTTCGTAGGAGAGGCTGCTGGCCAAGATAAGCGATCGCGACGACTGGGTCTCGTGGCGACAAAAACAGCCGCATGATGTCGTGGTGGCGCTCGCCGCGCGCGCGGCTTTGCGCCTCTTGCCTTTTGTGCAGGAGACATTGCGCTACAAACCAACTGATATCGCTCTACCTGTATTTAGCGCGTTGGCTTTTGCATGGACTGTGGCAAGATATTCCATCTCAACCAAGGGATACGCCGGGCCGCCGGTCAACCTCGGCGCATTTGGCAGCGCGTCATCTATCGCAAGAAGCGCTGGCATGGCCGCCCAAGCTGCCCGTGTTAGTGTTTCTAAACCATCTCTTGCTGATGAGGTCTTTTACTGTGCTGAGGACATCTTTGCCTTAGCGAAGGCTGCTATCTCGACCACAGGTGTCATGGTTAGCGAGGGAATAGTCACCAATGCAGAACTCGATTTTTGGTCAGCCGTATCCTCAGATGCGACGGGCGTAGAAAGGGGCGCGACAGCGTCCGACATCGCCGGTTCGCCGCTATGGCCGCTGCATCTGGTTGGGCCGGAACCTCTCATGTCATTATGGCAAGATATGGAAGCTGCGCTTCTCGCCGCGAAGCAGGACTGGGGCGTCTGGACCAATTGGTACCGTGACCGTCTTAATGGAAATGTAAAGGACGATGAATGCGAACTCGCTTATGTGCGCATCGACGCCGCCCTATGGAAGCAAGGCCCTGCAGCTGTTAACGCCGAGATCTTACGGCTGGCAGTAGAGCAAGATCCACCACCGGAACCCTCACCCGTACAGGACGAGCCTTTTCCCAATATTAAGAACAGAAAGGAATTGGAGGTGTGGCTGCGAACGCGGCCGTCTGAGGTGGCGACTGCTTTCACTGTGCGGATAGCCTTGCGTGTTCTACCGGTTGTTCAGTCGGTTCAACGCCGAAATTCCGACCCGGAATTCTTCGCCGATGTCATGTTGCGGGTCTTCCGCATGGCAGGTGCCTCCTGGGCTGTAGCCAGATTTCCAGGCCGGCTAAGCGGTTCAAATCCCTACGACGCTGCCAATTTTGGCGGCGGCTTAACGATGCAAACCGGTGTTTTCGCAATTGATGACGCGGTCCCTGCCATCGAAGCCGCCATCACAGCTGCCCAGACAACCTCAGGTTCCGCCTATGGGGGGGCCGACGATGTCGAATTTGCCTCCTACGCTTGCAGCCGAGCCATGCTCGCCTTCGACAACGGCGATATTCCCATCATCGCAGCGGACGCGTTTTGGTTTGCGGTTTCCATCGATGCTCGTCGTATCGAGGAGGACATTGCAGCTTCCGTAATGGCGGGTACAGAACTATGGCCTAAGGGTCCACCGCCTATGAGCCAGGGCCAGCCAGCACAACTACGGTCTTTGTGGCTAGAAATGAAAGAAACGCTCCTACGCACTGATCAAGACTGGGAAGTCTGGACAGATTGGTACGAGGATCGTCTCAAGGGCCACCACCGAAAAGAAGAACGCGAACTCGTCTATGTCAAGATCGACGAAGCCCTTTGGAGCCAAGGACCGGCTGCCGTCAACGCTGCGATCAAAAAAGGGCTGGCCGATCGGACTGGAGCCCTTGCCGCCACAGAGGCGCCGGATATAGCCGCGCTTACTAGCGAAGTGGCCTGGGCAGGCCTCCCCCCCCGCCGCGAGTACAGCAATTAGCTCGTCGCGGTCTGCACTGAGTGTCGAGGAGCCTACGCAGCCCGCTCCGATTGAAAACGTTCCCTCTGCGGTTTCTTTCGGATGGACATCAAAAGCTACGATCACCGTTGTCGCTTCTCCAGAAAATTGGCCGGTGTTTCCGTTCAAAGGCGGTGAGCAAGATCACAAGAATAGGCTCGAAGCTTGCCGGGTTCTAGCAACCGATACCGCACGATTGCTTAGAAGTGGAAGATGGAATGCACGAATCGATTATGCGGAAACGCTTGATCTATACGTCGCATATCTTCCGCTTCAACTTCAAGATGGAAATTTTCTTCTGGCGGATGCCGAGGCTCGTATCATCCGTTCAATGTTTGCCGGCGACTTGGACATGCTTCCAGTGCCTTTCGCCGCAAAACTCAAGGTTCTTCTCGAACAACATATCGGGCTTCGTGCCTATTATCCCGCAACGGAAGATTTCTACGAGTCCGTGCGCAGTGGGCATTTGGAAGCCCCACTGCCAATGGATGCGATTGAAAATATTATTAAGGTTGTGGAGGATAATACTCCTACACTGTTCGAGCCAAGTGTCTCAGAATCGCTCGGTGCTATCGCACAGCCTCTTCCCCCAGGCTCGACCATTGATACAGACGCAGCAAGTTTCAACACTGCGCCGCCATCGCCGCCTCCTGACCCACTCGGCCCTCTCGATCCCGTTCGGGAATGGCGCTTTATTGTGGCTAGCGGCACCAACGCACTTTGGAAAGCGGTAAAATTTGGCCCGACTGCCTACGCAGGCTACGAAGGTTGGTCAAAGATTATAGAGACCTTGGGACCTCATGTGGCGCCTATTATCACATGGCTGAGGGGGCACCTCGGTCTGTAGTCCAGTGAAGGGTTCATCTCGGCCTTTTGGCCGTCCTTGACTTCAAAACCCCTTCACGCTTGACGGCGGCCGTTCGGTTTAAGGCAAGCTTTGCCTGCGGCGCTTCGGACTTTCTTTTGCGGCGTTGAAATCGCCGCTGGCGGCGGCACGCCTTTTGGCGATATGACGAAGCACAATTTTGCATGGGTGGACGCGGGGCAAATCATGGAATTCTTTTCTCGTTTTGGATATTTGGTCGCCGTTTTCTTTCTCGTGGCCGTATTCATCGCGGGGGGCGTCGGCACCGCATTCCATCTGAGCCGGGAAACAACCAGCGTTTTATTGTTTTTGTTCTGGGGGCCGCCTTGCGTCTACTATGGCCGGACCCTCGATCATCCCGGAAAAAAGAGCATGTTCTTCGGGCTCCCGCTGGAATATTGGGGCTACGGCCTCTTCGCCTTCGGAGTCATCGACATGTTTCTAAACTGGGGCAAATTTTCGGGCGACTTTTTCAGAACACATCTCGGAGCTTGACACAGAACCTGTGTCACACGATATCCGTGTCATGAAAAATGTCACCATCACATTGCCCGAGGATGTCGCCGAATGGCTGCGGATCGAGGCCGCCAAGGCGGGATCAAGCATGTCGGCTTTTGTGAGCGCTCTCTTGGAAACCCGCATGGGGCGCGGCAAGGATCAGATCGCCGGTCTCGAAGTGTTCTTGAGCGGTCCGGGGTTTCCTGGGCTTTCCGCTGGTTTGCCCAAACGGGACGAGCTTTATGACCGCGCGGCTCTTGATCGACACGAACATTCTGATTTACGCCCTCGATCCGGCCGATCCCGTGAAGCGCGGCACGGCGGCGAATGTGCTGAGACAGGCGATCGCCAGCCATACCTTGGCCCTGAGCCCGCAAAATCTAAATGAATGTTATCAGGTTCTCACCCAGCGGCGGCGGCTCGTGCCCTTGGATGCGGCGCGAAGCTATTTGACGCATCTCATGCCATGGTGCATCGCTCCCCTCGATGCGAAAACGACAGCAAAGGCGTGGGCGGTTCAGGACGAAGCGGGCCTTGAATGGTGGGATGCCTTGCTGGTCGCCTCGGCTCTCATGGCGGGCTGCAAGCTGTTCATTTCCGAGGACCTCCAAGACGGCCGTGTGATTTCCGGCATGCGGATCGCCAATCCCTTCAACCCCGAATTTTCCAAACGCCTCGCGGCACCATAAGGCAATCTCACCATGGGTTTCAAATGCGGCATCGTCGGTCTGCCCAATGTCGGCAAATCGACTCTCTTCAATGCGCTGACGCAGACGGCGGCGGCGCAGGCGGCGAACTATCCTTTTTGCACCATCGAGCCGAATGTCGGCGATGTCGCGGTGCCGGACGCGCGGCTTGAAACACTCACCAAAATTGCCGGCTCCAAGGAGATCATTCCGACGCGGCTGACCTTTGTCGATATTGCGGGCCTGGTGCGCGGCGCCTCGAAGGGGGAGGGGCTCGGCAATCAGTTTTTGGCGAATATCCGCGAATGCGACGCGATTGCCCATATCGTCCGCTGCTTCGAGGATAGCGACATCACCCATGTCGAAGGCAAGATTTCGCCCATCGATGATATCGAGACGATCGAAACCGAATTGATGCTCGCCGATCTCGAAAGCTTGGAGAAGCGGGCGAGCGCCTGGGAAAAGAAAGCCAAGGGCAGCGACAAGGAAGCCAAGGAGCTGCTTGACCTTGCGACGCGCTGTCTTGTCCTGCTGCGGGAGGGCAAACCGGCGCGGCTCGCGCAAGTCAAACCCGAGGAGCAAAAGCTCTTTGACGGTCTCGGGCTGCTGTCGTCGAAGCCGGTGCTCTATGTCTGCAATGTCGAGGAAGCCGCCGCCGCCGACGGCAATAAGTTCTCCAAAGCCGTGCAGGGGCGAGCGGCGGAAGAAGGCGCGAGCGCGGTGATCGTGTCAGCGAAGATCGAGAGCGAGATCGCGGTCCTGGCCGAGGAGGAGCGCAAGGACTATCTCGAAGCCGTGGGTCTCAAGGAGCCGGGGCTCAACCGTGTCATCCGGGCGGGCTATGGGCTGTTGCGGCTGATCACATTTTTCACGGTGGGGCCGAAGGAAGCGCGCGCCTGGACGATCCCGCAAGGCACCAGGGCGCCGCAAGCGGCGGGCGTGATCCACACCGATTTCGAAAAGGGATTTATCCGCTCCGAGACCATCTCCTACGCGGATTATGTGGCCTGCAACGGTGAGGCCGGGGCGCGCGAGGCGGGCAAATTCCGCCTTGAGGGGAAAGAGTATAGTGTCGAGGACGGCGACGTGCTGCATTTCCGCTTCGCGAACTGAGCGGATGCTTTAAGAAAAGAAACTTTTCAGCGGAGGCGGCGGTGCAGCGCGGGGCAGGGCAGGGCGATCCGCCGCAATTCGACGAAGTTTTTCGCGCCCGCTTGGCTGACCTTTTCGCATGGCGGCGGGACGTGCGCCGTTTCAAGCCGGACCTTGTGGAGCCGTCGATCATTGAGGCGCTGGTGCGCACGGCGGCCCGCGGCCCATCGGTCGGCAACAGCCAGCCCTGGCGCTTCGTCAGCGTCGAAACGCCGTCCGCGCGGAACGTGGTGCTGGCCAATTTCCAAGCCTGCAACGCGGCGGCGCTGGCCTGCTATGAAGGGGAGCGGGCGGCGCGCTATGCCAATCTCAAACTCTCGGGGCTGCGCGAAGCGCCTGTCCACCTCGCGGTCTTCTGCGACCATGCGACGGACGCAGGCGCCGGCCTTGGCCGCAAAACCATGCCGGAGATGCTGGACTATTCCGTGGTTGCGGCGGTGCACACCTTATGGCTCGCGGCGCGGGCCGAAGGTCTTGGCGTCGGCTGGGTCTCCATCCTCGATCCCGTGGAGGTTTGCCGCGCCCTCGCGGTTCCGCCAGCCTGGAAGCTTGTCGCATACCTTTGCGTGGGGCGGCCGCTGGAGGAGCATCTCGATCCAGAGCTTGAGCGCCACGATTGGCAAGCGCATATCGCCGAGAATGACCAGCTGCATCACAGATGACGTCCGGCCTGCCTGTGAATTGGCGGGATAAGTATGATAGTTCTTTACGGTTCGCCGCGCCTTTGATTCGGTGGTGCGACCATGCGATTTCCGCCGTCCTTTCTCGATGAGATCAAAGCCCGGCTTCCGGTATCGGAGGTTGTGCGCCACCGCGTCAAATTGTTAAGGGCAGGGCGGGAATGGAAGGGCCTCTCCCCCTTCAACTCCGAAAAGACACCCTCGTTCTTCGTTAATGACCAGAAAATGGCCTGGTTTGATCATTCGGCCGGCAAAAATGGCAATATCTTCGATTTTCTGATGGAAACCGAGGGGCTGAGTTTTCCGGAGGCGGTCAAACAGCTTGCCCATGAGGCGGGGCTCGCCCTGCCGCGCGTTTCGCCTGAGGCCGAGGCGGAAGAGAAAGCCCGCACAAGCCTGCATGAAGTGTTGGCGCTCGCGGCGGCGTATTTTTGCACGCAACTTGCTGGAGGGCACGGGAGCGCCGCCCGCGCTTATCTCGCCGGGCGCGGCCTCGATTCCGAAACGCAGGGCCGGTTTCAGCTGGGCTACGCCTTGCCGGAAAAATATGCCTTGCGGGATGCCCTCGCGGCCCGGGGAATCCCCGTGCCAGCGATGATCGAGGCCGGGCTTTTGATCCATGGCGAGGAGATCGCGGTCCCCTATGACCGTTTCCGCGACCGCATCATGTTTCCGATCCATGATGCGGGCGGCAAGGTCATCGCCTTTGGCGGCCGGGCGCTCGCCAAGGACGCCCAGGCAAAATATCTCAATTCGCCGGAAACGGCGCTCTTCCACAAAGGCGCCATCCTTTTTAATCATCATCGCGCCCGCAAGGCCGCGCATGATGGAACGCCTCTCATTGTTGTCGAGGGCTATATCGATGTGATTGCGATGGCATCGGTGGGGTTTGAAGCCACGGTCGCGCCGCTTGGCACCGCCTTGAGCGCCGAGCAATGCGAACTTTTATGGAAAATGGCGGAAGAGCCCGTGCTTTGTTTCGATGGCGACCGGGCGGGCCGCAAGGCCGCATACCGGGCCATCGACATGGCGCTGCCGCTGATCGGGCCGGGCCGGTCTTTGAGCTTCGCGCTTTTGCCCGAAGGCGAAGATCCGGATGATCTCGCCCGCGCGGGGGGGCGTGAGGCGGTTTCGCAGCTGCTGGCCCAGGCACAGCCGCTCGCGGATTTGATCTGGATCCGGGAGACCGAAAACAAAATCTTCGCGACACCCGAACGCCGCGCCGGGCTCGAGCGGCGTTTTGGCGAGATCGTCCGGGACATCAGGGACGAGACGCTGCACCGCTATTATCAGGCGGAATTCAAGGCGCGCCTGCCGCGGTTGTTTGGCCGGCCGTTCTTTACGAGAGACCCCTCCCGCCCGTTCAGGGGGGCCGCCAGGACCCCCGGATCCAGACCCTCCTGGCAAAGGGTTGGCGGGCTCCAAACCGATTTGACTCTCCCGCCGCAGGTGAGCCGAAATCTCATGACCTCCCCCTTGTTCCGGCCTGGACAGTCGCGCCTTCCAGCGCGTGAAGGATTGATTTTATTGCTTCTTCTCAGTCACCCGGGACTGATTGGCTCATATGTCGAGGATTTGGCCGAGATTGGTTTTTCCAGCTCCGAAGCGGGAGCTTTGCGCGATGCGCTCATTGCCTACTCTTCGTCGGCGGCCGCCGGGGAGGGCCAGCCGGGCGACGCTGCGGCAAGCCTTCGCAGTGCCGTAGAGCATCAGGGTTTCGCGCCTGTTCTGCGAAAGCTGGACGCCATGGCGGCGCATGCATCGCACTGGTATCTCAAACCCGAGGCCGCCGAGGCTGACGCCGGGGAGGTTTTGAAGCAAGCCTTAAGCTTGCATCGCCGCGCCAGGGCGTTACATAAGGAGTTGCAATTGGCGGAATTGGCGCTAGGTAAGGATTCCAGCGAAGCTAATCTCGGCCGTCTCAAGGATATTCAGGCGCAATTGTCGGCACTCGGGGGGATCGAGGCCGCGATAGATGGTTTTGGCGTTCAATCTGGTCGGCCTGGCGGGTCATTATAAGTGTGTGCGGGCCAACCGGCGGCGTTGAAAGCCTGATCGCGGTGCGGGATTGTGGATGATAAACGGTTGCAGCACGTCGCGAAGGAAAGTCTTTTACCGGCCAGGAGTGGCGATCATTCGTGGCGGTCAGTCATTAACTCATAGTGGCAGATTAACCGGCAAGGTTCGTGACCGGTAAACTTCCGGCAAATACATAAATCCTCGAATTTGGAGGCCATTGATGGCGAAAAAGGACAGTGAGACAACCGAGGCGGAGCGCGGCACGGTCGAAGTCGCCGACGGCCCTTTGCTCGATCTCACCGATGCCGCCGTCAAGCGGATGATCAAGCTCGCCAAAAAGCGGGGCTTTGTCACCTATGCCGAATTGAATGCCGTGCTTCCGTCGGAGGAAGTGAATTCCGAGCAGATCGAAGATATTTTGTCGATGCTGAATGAAATGGGCATCAACGTCGTCGAGAACGAAGAGCAGGACGAAGCGGCCGCCGACGAGGCTGGCGAGGAAGAGGAAGAGCCGCAGGGCGGCGATCTGGTCGAGGCCGTGCAGTCCAAGGCGGTTACGACGCGTTCGTCCGAGCCCGCCGATCGCACCGACGATCCCGTCAGGATGTATTTGCGCGAAATGGGTTCGGTCGAACTCCTGTCGCGCGAGGGCGAGATCGCCATTGCCAAGCGCATCGAGGCGGGCCGCGAGGCGATGATCGCCGGGCTCTGCGAGAGCCCGCTGACGTTTCAGGCGATTATTATATGGCGTGACGAACTGAACGAAAGCAAAGTTCTGCTGCGCGACATCATCGATCTTGAAGCGACCTATGCCGGCCCCGATGGTAAGAATACGCCGAAGATCGATATGACGGCGCCGGGCGCCGCCGAGGCGCTCGCCTTGCAGCAGCAGCAACAGCAGGCTCCGGCGATCGCGCCGATCGACCCGCCCGCGCGCCTGCGTCCCGCAGGGGAAGATGGCGGCGACGCGCCAATTCCAGAGGACGCCTTTGACGATGAAGACGACATGGAAAATTCGGTCTCGCTGTCGGCGATGGAAGCCGAACTCAAACCCAAGGTGGTCGATACCTTTGACCGGATCGCCGGGACCTATAAGAAGCTCCGGCGTCTGCAGGATCAGAACGTCGTCAACAAATTGAAGAATGAAACGCTGACCCCGTCGCAGGAGCGCAAGTACAAAGCGCTCAAGAAGGAAATCGTTGTCGATGTCAAATCGCTCTCCCTCAATCCGAACCGGATCGAGGCGCTGGTCGATCAGCTTTACGACATCAACCGGCGCTTGATCGGGCTTGAGACGAAGCTGTTGCGCCTCGCCGAAGGCTCAGGGGTCACTCGCGAGGATTTTCTCAAAAATTATCAGAACTCCGAGCTCGACCCGAAATGGCTTTTGCGGGTGTCAAAACTCGGCGGCCGTGGCTGGAAGGATTTCGTCGCCCGGGCGAAGGAGCAGATCAAGGATCTCCTGTCGGAAATTCATAACCTCGCCACCGAGACTGGGCTTGAGATTCAGGAATTCCGCCGGATCGTTCATCTCGTGCAAAAAGGCGAGCGGGAAGCGCGGCAGGCCAAGAAGGAAATGGTGGAGGCGAACCTGCGCCTTGTCATCTCGATCGCCAAGAAATACACCAATCGCGGTTTGCAATTCCTGGATTTGATTCAGGAAGGCAATATCGGCTTGATGAAAGCCGTCGATAAATTCGAGTACCGGCGCGGCTATAAATTCTCGACCTATGCCACTTGGTGGATACGGCAGGCGATCACCCGCAGTATCGCCGATCAAGCAAGAACGATCCGCATTCCGGTGCATATGATCGAGACGATCAACAAGATCGTGCGCACGTCGCGGCAGATGCTGCATGAGATTGGCCGGGAGCCAACTCCCGAGGAGCTTGCGGAAAAGCTTGCCATGCCGCTCGAAAAAGTGCGCAAAGTGCTCAAGATCGCCAAGGAGCCGATTTCGCTCGAAACCCCAATCGGCGACGAGGAAGATTCACATCTCGGCGATTTCATCGAGGACAAAAACGCCATTCTGCCGATCGACGCGGCGATCCAGTCGAATCTGCGCGAGACGACGACACGGGTGCTCGCCTCGTTGACGGCACGCGAGGAACGCGTGCTGCGGATGCGGTTTGGAATCGGCATGAACACCGATCACACGCTTGAGGAAGTTGGCCAGCAGTTCTCGGTGACCCGCGAGCGTATCCGCCAGATCGAAGCCAAGGCGCTGCGCAAGCTGAAACATCCGTCGCGCTCGCGGAAGCTGCGAAGCTTTTTGGACAATTGAGAAGGCACACCGCCGGGCCCCGCCCACATCGCGGGGCTCGAGGTTTTCGCGCTTGACCCTCGCGCCAGCTTCGGCTAGCTATTCAAAACGTCAAAGCGACGGGAGAGTCTTTTGACCAAGCTTATCGTAGACTGCGCGCTGGAGAAGGGCCGGAATTAACTTCCGCAGCCTCGACTGGCGCATATCCGAGGCCCTCAGGGGCCTTTTTTATTGCCCAAATGCTGGAAATCGCGAACACTCTCTCTCGCGGGGAGCCTTGGAGCCAACGATGACCAATGTGATGAGCGGCGCGGAGATGGTTGTCCGCGCGTTGCGGGATCAGGGAGTCGACACGATTTTCGGCTATCCGGGCGGCGCCGTCCTGCCGATTTACGATGCCTTGTTTCATCAAAAACACATCAAGCATGTGCTGGTGCGCCACGAACAAGGCGCCGCCCATGCGGCCGAAGGCTTTGCCCGTTCGAGCGGCAAAGCGGGTGTGTTGTTGGTGACCTCGGGGCCTGGCGCCACCAATGCGGTGACCGGTTTGACCGATGCGCTCATGGATTCGATCCCGGTGGTCTGCATCACCGGCCAGGTGCCGACCCATCTCATCGGGTCCGACGCCTTTCAGGAATGCGACACCGTCGGTATCACCCGTCATTGCACCAAGCACAATTACCTCGTCCGCCAGATCGAGGATCTGCCGCGAATTCTGCACGAGGCTTTTTATGTGGCGCAAAACGGGCGTCCGGGTCCGGTCGTGATCGATATTCCCAAGGACGTGCAATTTGCGATCGGCACGTATATCGGGCCGCGCAATATCGAGCACAAGACCTACCGGCCGAAACTCGATGGCGATCTGGACAAGCTCCAGCAGGCCGTCACCCTGATGGCGGCGGCACGGCGGCCGATTTTATATACCGGCGGCGGCGTCATCAACGCCGGCCCCAAGGCCTCGCGGCTGCTGCGCGAACTGGCTGACCTCACGGGGTTTCCGCTCACCTCGACCTTGATGGGGCTCGGCGCTTATCCGGCGTCGGGCAAAAATTGGCTCGGGATGCTTGGCATGCACGGCACCTACGAGGCCAACAATGCGATGCATGATTGCGATTTGATGATCGCCATCGGTGCCCGCTTCGATGATCGTATCACCGGGCGGCTCGACGCTTTCTCGCCTGGCTCGAAGAAGATTCATATCGACATCGATCCCTCCTCGATCAACAAGAATGTGAAGGTCGATCTCGGCATTGTCGGGGATTGCGCGCATGTGCTGCGCCAGCTTCTTGACGCCTGGCGGGCGCGCGACCTTGCACCCGACAAGGCCGCGCTCGCAAAATGGTGGGCGCAAATCGACAAATGGCGGTCACGCAAATCGCTGTCCTTCAAGAACTCGAAGGATGTCATCAAGCCGCAATATGCGGTGCAGCGTCTCTACGAGCTGACGAAGGCGCGCGACACCTATATCACGACGGAAGTCGGCCAGCATCAGATGTGGGCGGCGCAGCACTATCACTTCGAGGCGCCGAACCGCTGGATGACATCGGGTGGCCTCGGCACCATGGGCTACGGGCTTCCGGCGGCGATCGGCGCGCAGATGGCGCATCCCGATGCGCTCGTCATCGACATCGCCGGCGAGGCCTCGATCCTGATGAATATCCAAGAACTCTCGACGGCCGCGCAATACCGCCTGCCGGTCAAGGTCTTCATCCTCAATAATGAATATATGGGGATGGTGCGGCAATGGCAGGAACTCTTGCACGATGGCCGCTATTCCGAGAGCTATTCAGAAGCGCTGCCGGATTTCGTCAAGCTTGCGGACGCGTATGGCGCGCATGGAATCCGCTGTTCGGACCCTGCCAAACTCGATGATGCGATCGTCGAGATGATCGAGACCCCGAACACGGTCATCTTCGATTGCGTCGTCGACAAAACCGAAAATTGCCTGCCGATGATACCGTCCGGCAAGGCGCATAATGAGATGATTCTGCCGGGCCATGACGCGGACCTCGAAGCCGCGATCGATGCCGCCGGCAAGATGCTGGTGTAATGACATGAACGCTCCCGCGCCGCCGCTGTCGCCCTATTCCTCGGCCATCGGTAAACCCAACATCGAAGTGCATACGCTTTCGGTCCTGGTGGATAACGAGCCGGGTGTGCTCGCCCGCGTCGTCGGACTTTTTTCCGGTCGCGGTTACAATATCGAGAGCCTGACGGTCGCCGAAGTGGCGCATGCGGAACATCTCTCGCGCATCACCATCGTCACCTCGGGCACGCCCGAAGCGATCGAGCAAATCGGCCATCAGCTGGAACGGCTGGTGCCGATCCATAAAGTCACGGATCTCACCTTGCGGGGCAATGCGGTCGAGCGCGAACTCGCGATGATCAAGGTCGCCGGCACCGGTCAAGACCGTGACGAGGCCTTGCGGCTTGCCGACGCTTTTCGTGCCCGGGTGATCGATGCCTCCATCGAGAGTTTTGTGTTCGAGCTGACAGGCGCGGTCGGCAAGATCGATCAGTTCATCGAGCTCATGCGGCCGATCGGTCTCGTCGAAGTGTCGCGCACCGGGGTTGCCGCCATGTCGCGCGGCCCAAATCCAACTTAAACCTTGCGCCGATCTCACTGAGAACAACTCCTCGACAATTGGCGCCCATGGATATACATTGTATATCCAATGCGGAGATGATTATGCGTGTGCAGATTGCCAAATGGGGGAATTCCTCGGCCATTCGCTTGCCGAAGCCGCTCGTCGACGAACTGGCACTAAAACCCGGGCAGGAAATCGATCTCACCGTCGAGGGCAAAGAGGTGCGAATGACGCCGGTGAAGCCCCGTTTTGTTTATCGAATTGAGGATTTGGTCGCCGAAATGCGCCGCCTTGCGCCCGATCATGAGCCTCCCATCGAGGATTGGAGCGCCGTGGAAGCTCCTTGGCCCGACGTGCCGCCGCGGGACCCTTGAACGGAGACGT